>NZ_JAHRWW010000039.1 GCF_019104945.1 Thermomonas sp.
CATTACCGCACCGACGCACCCGCGCCAACTACCTGCCCCCGTACACGGCGAAATCCATTTCGATAACGTAACCTTTCACTACCCACAGCGCCCGGACGCACCGGCGTTGGAAGGTTTTTCGCTACACGTGAAACCCGGTGAAACCGTTGCACTGGTAGGGCCATCGGGGGCTGGGAAAAGCACCGTCATTTCGATGTTGCTGCGCTTCCACGACCCGGACGCAGGCCGCATTGTGCTAGATGGCGAAACAATTACTGCCTTGGACCCCTCTGATCTGCGCAGCGCCATTGCCATTGTGCCGCAAGCGCCCGTCATTTTTGCCAGCAGCGCAGCCGACAACATCCGCTATGGCAAGCTGGAGGCGACCGATGCCGAAGTGCGCCGTGCGGCCGATTCGGCCAAAGCGAGCGAGTTTCTTGACGCCCTTCCCGATGGCTTTGCCAGCGAACTGGGCGAACGCGGCGCGCGCCTCTCGGGCGGCCAACAGCAGCGCATCGCGATTGCGCGTGCACTGCTCAAAGACGCGCCGATCCTGCTCTTGGACGAAGCCACCTCCGCACTCGATGCACAGAGCGAGCGCGACGTGCAGCAGGCACTGGAAAACCTGATGGCCGGACGCACCACGCTGGTGGTGGCGCATCGTCTTGCCACCGTACTCAAAGCCGACCGCATCGTGGTGATGGAACACGGCCGTATCGTGGCCGAAGGCACCCACGCCGAACTGCTGGCGCAGGGCGGGCTCTATGCCGAGCTCGCCAAGTTGCAGTTCTTAGGTGAAAGCTCGGTCACTGCATAAACCAGCCGTGGCTAACCACTAGCGACTGCCCAGTAAGCGCATTACTAGGCCACGCGGCAAAAGTCAGCGCGGCTTGGGCCACATCATCTACCGTGGTGAACTCACCATCCACGGTATCTTTGAGCATCACCGTCTTCACCACATCGGCTTCGCTAATGCCAAGCTCCTGTGCCTGTTCTGGAATTTGTTTTTCCACCAGCGGCGTGCGTACAAAGCCAGGGCAAATTACATTGCTGCGAATGTTATAAGCCGCGCCCTCTTTGGCGATCACCTTGGCTAGCCCCTCCAAACCGTGCTTGGCCGCCACGTATGGGCTCTTTAGCTTCGATGCCTCTTTAGAATGCACCGACCCCATAAACACGATGCTGCCGCCACGCTTAGACGCGATCATCTGCCGCATCGCCGCACGCGCGGTTAAAAATCCGCCATCTAAATGCACCGCAATGAGCTTTTTCCAATCGGAAAAACGAAACTCTTGCAGCGGCGCCACAATTTGAATACCGGCATTACTGACTAACACGTCAATCGCGCCCAGCTGCTTGTTGACCAGCTCAAACCCAGCATCTACCGCTGCTTCATCGGTCACATCCATGGCAACAGCCAGCGTGCGCACGCCCTTGCTTGCGATCGCATCGGCTGTTGCCTGTGCCTGCTCCAGCTTTAGGTCGGCGATCACCACATTCGCGCCTGCATCGGCAAACACTTCGGCAATCCGCTTGCCAATGCCGCTGGCGGCCCCTGTTACCAATGCTGTTTTTCCCTTTAGGCTCAACTGCGTTGTTGCACTGACCGTTTGATTCGTTACATCGCTCATCTTGATGCTCCTTGATTTCTAGCAAAACCATCTAGCCAAATGTTTTAGCGACTGCTGCGCACCGTTGCGCCATCGCTCTGATAATCGATCACGCAGAACCCACCTGCACACGGCGCACGTTGCTGGCCAAGCAGCCCAAGCGACGCTGCCATGTCCACCTGTCCGGCCTGCCAATGCTCATGAATCGACAGGCGCGAAAACTCGTAGTCTTTGTTGTGCGTTTCATAAGGCTTGGGATGGTGGATTACGTGCACCAAGGTGACCGCAGGCAAGCGGCTGCGCGCCAACAAAGCCTGCACCTGCGGGCTTTTGCGCTGGGCTGGTGAAAGCTGCTCGGCAAGCTCACGCAATAAATGCCGAAGCTCATGCCGCTCGCGCACTAGGTTACTGATCATGCGCGTCCGGCTGGAGAACTGGATGTCTTTACTGCGCTCGGCCACATCCAGAAGCGTTTGCGGGACTTGGCCGCGTGCGCTGAATAAATCCACTTGGAACACCGTTGCGTGTTCGCCCGAGTGCTCTTCTAAATCGCGCATGAGCCACGACAACGGTGTATTGGATACTAGCCCGCCATCCCAATAGTGCCGCCCATGTATTTTGACCGGCGCAAACCCTGGCGGCAGCGCGCCGCTGGCTAGTACGTGATCCACGGTAATGTGTTCGTGCGTACTATCGAAGGTGACAAAATTCCCTGTTTCCACATCCACCGCACCCACCGAGTAGCGCAAGGGGCCGTGGTTCAGCAGCTCAAAATCCACCAGTTGTAGCAGCGTTTCACGCAGTGGCGCGGTGTCGTACACGCTTACCGGCATGCGCGGCCACCATTCCCACCACGGACGCGGGCTAAAAAATCCGGGGACACCATGCACCGCCCCCCATTGCGCGGCAAACGCATCCCACCATTCGCGCAGCTGTTCCGGTATTTGCACCGCCTCTGCCAATGGCAAAAGGCGCAGCCCTACGCGATCCCAAAATGCACGCAGGCGCTCAACGCGAAGGGGTTTGGGGTTGCCGGCAATAATCGCCGCATTGATCGCGCCAATGGAGATCCCTGCGACCCAATCAATATCATCGGGCCGCGCTGCCAGCGCTTCATACGCGCCGCCTTGGTAGGCCCCTAACGCGCCGCCGCCCTGTAACACGAGCGCATTTAAGGAGGTAAAGCCGTCGGCCTGTTTTGAAGCCGCTTGACGGGTGCGGGGCATAAGCGCTCGGCTAATTGTTGCGATACAGCAACGCTACTCGCCCCGGCGAAGTAGCGTTGTGAAGAAGCCGATGAAGCGCTTATTTTTGCTTCCACGCGCCGCCAGTTTGATACCACCAGCCAGATTTCGCGCTAGACACCCACTGCTTGGCAAATACACCGCGAATTTGCGTTTCCCATTCCGGATGGCCGTTGGCCACCGCGACTTCGCGATACACCGCATTGCGGTCGCGGTTATCGTCGGCCACGGCCGAGTTCAGCGCCACGCGGTCTTTTAGCTCCACCTTCGACGCATCACGCACGCTGATAAGGCCATCAGCGGTAAAGCCCAGCGCACCGCTATCAAACCCCGCGCGCAGGCTACTGCTAAAACGTGATTCCATGCGCGACTGGATCGCTTGAATGGCAGGAGTTTTGATGCTGATATCCGGCGCAGACTGCGCGCGTGCGCTGCCCACACCCACCAGCACCCACGGATCGAAGCGCGACAAGTCCAGTTCGATGCGACGATCCAGCACGGCCATGCCGCCACCGCTCGCAGGCTCTTGTTTGATCTGCACTTTATCGGCGTCATTGATGACTTTTTCAACAAATTCCTTCGCCGCTTCCTTGGCTTCCGCCGCTGGGAAATACACATTAATGGTGACGCATGCGCTGAGCAGCAACGCGCCTGCAACCGGTACACCCATCCACTGTTTCATCATCTTGCTCCCTAACTTCGTCAATGGTTTATTCGATCACGGGGGCCACATCCCCCCTACCCGCGGCCATCAGGCGTTCCAACAATGTTGGCCAAGCCACGGCTCGGTTGTATCCAATCACGTCCAACTGCGGCACGCCCTTTCCTTTTACGATAGTAAAGGCATTGCCAGCTGAATGTAGGCCAGACATCGCACAAATCTGATTTTCCAAGCGGCAGCCAATACCAATCTGGCGGTAGCCAAAATCGGAAAACAGGCCAATCAAGCGCCCCTGCAGGCTGCTAAAGAAAGACGCATCGCCCACGCTGCTGATGTCTTGCACGGCGCGCTGGCTGATGCGCTGCTTCACGCCTTTTTTAGCGTCGGTGATAAAACGCGCATCAAACGCTACCGGCTCCCAGTTCACCAAGCGAAACCCTGTCATGCGCCCATCGAGCTTACCGCTGATACTGCCAAAACCCAGCACTTCGGTGAGCCGTGTTAGGTCTAAGTCGTCCATCTCAATATCCGCACTCAGGCTGGGCGCGGTGCCAAAAGGGCGTTCTAGGGAAAGTGATGAAAACGCCACGCGGCCATCAAAAATTTGCATGGAAAGACCGCCATCAAAATCGATGCGATCATTAGCATAATGTGCACTGGGAATATCGCCGCCAAGCCGCCCCTGAAATGCCGGAAGTTCCAAGGCCTGCGACAGCTTGCCAAAATCTAGGTCGGCCAGACGCATACCAAAACGAATATCCATGCCCTCGTTGGCTTGCGGAGGGCGAATGACTACGTCGCGCAAGGTAAGCGTCCCATCCAAGAATGGTATTGGCACTTCTTCGCGCACACGCAATTGACCATGTGCACTAGTAAACGGCATCACCGTCGCGCCAAACGCCAAGCCATAGAGCTGCCCGCCGTTCCAACGCAGTGCGCTCTCTACCTGCTGCTTAGCAGAATAGACGACGCTTCCCTGCAGGCCATCAAATACAAAGCGCCCAGCCGGGTCATCAACCGTAACCCCCTCCAGCTCCGCCTGCACACTTTCTAACCCTTGTTGGTTCACCTCCGCACGCACACTTGCCTTGCCACGCAGCTCAACACCAGACAGCCCCACCAGCCCCATCCAACCCGATAGGTAGTGCGCCTTGAGTGGCGTCATATCTTGGCTTTGCGCGCGCACAGCCAGCGTTTGCAAAGCACCATCCGCACTGAGCTGGGCCGATGCTTGCGCGTTTAGTGTTTGCCCATCCTGCCAGGTGATCTTCGGCAATACCCAGCCTTCCTGCCCATGCTGGGTTGCGTCTAATTGAAACTTCACTGGCGCTTGCGGCAGCGCCACGTAGGTGTTTCCGGCCAAAAACTCACCGCGCAGCAGCTCGCCCTCAAGTTGTAGCTGCGCCTGCGCGGGGCGGCTGAGGTAGTTGAGTTGAAGCGCGGCTCCAAGCCCTTCAGCAACGATACTGCTATCGCTGTTTTCTAAACCAACACCCTGCACATCCAGCGTTCCGACTATCTGTAACGCGTCGCGACTCGGTGCGGTTACTGCTAAGCGCCCGCTCAATAAACCGGCTTTCAAATGGCTATCCGCCCAAGCTTGGGTCGCCAGTGCTTGCGCCCAGGCTAGCGGCACTTGGGTCAAATCAAGCGTGGTGAGATCCGGCGTCTTTGCGCGCTGCGCAAGTGTGATGCGTGCGCGCCCCTGCGCCAAATCCACCCGCGTCATATCGGGCGCTAGCTGCACCGCAAGCTGCATCGGCGGCGCTGTGCCGCTGCGTAATGGCCCCGCACACTGCCAGCCCGCGGCTTCACTATGTTGCAAAGGGCACTGCCATTGCACATTGCGAAAGTGGTAACCCAAACTCGGTGCATCGACCCTTTTTGCCAACAGCTGCAGTGTTCCAAAGGCCTGCGTGCTTGGCCAGTCTAGGCGCAGCTGCACGTGCTCCAACGTGCCAACCGGCGTGGTGATCTTGGCCGCTTTTAGCTGCGCACTGCGTGCCGCCACGGGCGTCGCCGCCAGCACTGTTACAAGGCCCAGACAAAAGGGTACGATCATTCGCAGCATGGACTAAGCATACTCAGGAAGGACGCCAACACAATGAACCTCCCCACACCCAATATGCCGCGCATCCTTTTGGCTGAAGATGACCCCGTCAGCGCCGCATTTCTACTTGAATCTATCAGCCGCCTGCCCGCACAAGCCGTATTGGCGACAACACGTGCAGAAGCACGTACGGTGGCCAGTACAGCGTCTTTCGATCTGCTGCTACTCGATGCCAACCTTCCCGACGGCAGTGGCATTCAGCTGCTGCACACACTACGCCACCAAGGGATCACCGCCACCGCATTAGCGCATACGGCCGACTGCGATCCACAAGTTCATGCGCAGCTAGTAGAAGCAGGATTTGTGCAGGTATTACACAAGCCGATACCCGTACCAACGCTGCTGCACGCGCTGCAGCTGCACTTACCAGCGCAGGCGTTTCCCATATGGGACAACGCCGCGGCCCTCGCCGCTATGGGGGGCAAGCCGGAGCACGTCAGCACGCTGCGGGCGCTGTTTTTGCAGGAGCTTAGTGGCCAGCAGCAGCGCATTATCAGTGCAGCTCAAAACTCGGATGAAGCCAGCATTCGTGCCGAACTGCATCGCCTCGCCGCTGCCTGCGGCTTCGTGGGTGCTGCGCGCCTACTCAATACCGTACGCCAGCTGCAGGCCTCCCCTCTAAGCGCCCATGCACTGCAAAATTTCGAACACGAATGCCAATCAGCGCTCCGCGTTGATGACCTCTAGCAACTGCCGGGTGACTGGGTCTTTCGCTACCGTTTCACCACGCAGCGCTGGCAGCAGCGAATTGGCCACCTGCTTGCCAAGCTCCACACCAAACTGGTCGAACGCATTGATGCCCCATAGCACCGCCTGCAGATAGACGCTGTGTTCGTACAGGGCAATCAACATGCCAAGGCTATGCGGTGTGAGTGTATCGAGCAGCAGCAACGTGCTGGGGCGGTTACCCGGATAGCGACGGTGCGGGTCTTCGCTGTCTTGCCCATTCGCCAGCGCTTCGGTCTGCGCCAGCAAATTGGCCAGCAGTGCGTCATGGTTTGCCTTAAATGGGTGGTCGGCATGCGCCACACCGATAAAATCGGCGGGCACTATTTGCGTGCCTTGGTGCAGCGCTTGGAAGAAGCTGTGCTGGGTATCCGTTCCCGCGCCGCCCCACCACACCGGCACGGTATCGGTCGGCACCGCGCTGCCGTCGAGGCGCACACGCTTACCTAGGCTTTCCATCACCAACTGCTGCAGATATTTTGGCAACAGCTGCAGACGGTCGTCATAGGGCAGCACCGCCTGCGTGGCGGCGTGCAGACCATTACGGTTCCAAATCGCAGCAAGTGCGTGCCACACCGGCATGTTTTCGCGCAGTGGAGCCTTCTGCGCGTGCGTATCCATGGCCGCAGCGCCTTCTAACAAGTCTTCGAAGCGGTCCATCCCCAGCGCCAGCGCAATCGGGAAGCCCACCGCCGACCACAGCGAATAGCGTCCCCCCACCCAGTCCCACATCGGCAGGGTACGCTCGGGTGGAATGCCGAAATCGGCCACGCGCTGCGCATTGGTACTCACCGCATAGAGGCGCTCATCGTTACCTAACCACTGCCGCACGATGCTGCCGTTGAGCAGGGTTTCTTGGGTGCCAAACGTTTTCGAGATCATGATCGCGGCTGTTTTCGCCGGATCAAGTTTGGCCAGCACGCGGCGCGCCGCATTGCCGTCCACATTGGAAAGAAAATGCACGCGGAAACGCGCACCGGGAAGTGCCAGCGCATCCACCACCAAGCGCGGCCCAAGATCGGACCCACCAATCCCAATGCTGACGATATCGGTGACATTGGTGCCCGCCAGCGCGTCGATCAATTCACGCATGCGCAGCTGGGTGGACACCGCCTGCGCACGCGCCGCCAGCGCAAACGCAGAACCATTACCATTGTTGCCGCGTAGCGCACTATGCAGGGCCGCACGGTCTTCGGTGCTATTGACGGCTTCACCGCCCAATAACTGGCACATAGCGCCCGCAAGATCGGCACGCTGGGCGATATCGAACAAGGCGTCCAGCGCACTGCGGTCGTAGCGTTGGCGCGCAAAGTTAGCGTAGAGGGCGCCGCAGCGCACGGAAAAATCCTGCGCACGGGCGGCGTCAGCGGCTATTAGCGCCGACAATGTCGTGCTGGACAGCCGTTGTGCATGAGCAGAAAGACCATCCAGCAAATTCGTCATCGTTATGCGGCCTGCTTGGGCATTGAGTGGTTGGTGTGGGTCATGCGATTGTCTTTGTCCACATACACACAGGTAGGCTTGTGCGCTTTGGCCTCTTCGGCCTCGCACTGCACGTAGGCGCAGATGATGACGAGATCGCCCACCTTGGACTTATGCGCAGCTGCGCCGTTGACCGAAATTACGCCACTGCCTTCTTCGCCACGAATGGCGTAGGTGGAATAACGCTCACCGCTGGTGACGTCGTAGATATGGATCTGCTCGTATTCGCGGATTCCGGAGATGTCCAACAGGCGACCGTCGATGGCACAGGAGCCTTCGTAGTGCAGCTCGGCATGGGTGACGGTGGCGCGGTGAATTTTGCCCTTGAGCAGGGTGAGTTGCATGGTGAGCTCCGGTGAAACGGTAAAAATGCTGAAACGTGGGTGTTCGCAGTATAAAACGCATTTTTTGCGCACTGCAACAATTGAGCCACTAGAAACTATCCGGGCAAAATAAATTCAAGGTTATCAATTAACCGTGTCCGCCCCAGACGAGCTGCAATGAGTGCCACGCGCGCACCGCTTTCGCCTTCGTTGGGCGCGCTAAAATCGGGCTTGCGCAGCACCGCGTAATCGGGGACGAAACCTGCACTGCGCAGTGTCGCCTCGGCTTCGGCTTCCACCTGTGCCCGCGTCTGTCCAGCCTTTGCAGACGTACACATGGCTTGTAGTGTGCGATGGATCACGGGGGCCAACTGGCGTTCCTGCGCGCTGAGGTATTGATTGCGCGAGCTCATGGCCAAGCCATCGGCCTCACGCACGATGTCCCCGGCCAAAATCCACATCGGCATATGCAAATCTACCACCAGCTGCCGAATGACCGCCAGCTGCTGATAATCTTTTTTGCCAAACGCGGCTACGTCGGGCAGCACTTGGTTGAACAGGCGCGTGACCACGGTACACACGCCGTCAAAATGACCCGGACGACACGCCCCTTCGAGCACAGCGCTCACACCGGGCACATGCACCTTCGACGCCAGCTCAACGCCAAACGGATACATCGCCTCCACTTCGGGCAGCCACAGCACATCGCAACCGGCTTCCGCCAGCCCAGTGGTATCGGCTTCCGGCGTGCGCGGGTAGCGGGTGAAATCTTCACTTGGGCCAAACTGGGTGGGGTTCACAAAGACGCTCGAAACCACCCGGTCGGCGTGTTGGCGTACCAGCTCCACTAGGGAAAAATGGCCTGCGTGCAAGTTGCCCATCGTGGGTACGAAGCCTACGCGTAGCCCTTCACGGCGCCAGCCAGCGACGCGCTCACGCAGCACAGCGAGTTGGGTGATGGTTTCAATCATGGTGTTCTCAGCTGTACGCGTGTTCGGAATCGGGGAAGCGGCCGCTGCGCACCGCATCGGCATAAGCCTCCACGGCACCTTGGATCGAGCCACCTTCGGCAAGAAAATCTTTGACAAATTTAGGTTTGCGATGCCCGGTATTGATGCCCAGCATGTCGTGCAGCACCAGCACTTGGCCATCGCACTCGGCACCCGCGCCAATACCAATCGTGGGAATGGGGCTGGCCTTGGTAATTTCTGCCGCAAGTTTGGCGGGCACGCCCTCTAACACCAATAGCGCAGCACCGGCCTCGGCCACCGCCAGCGCTTCACCGCGCAGGCGTTCTGCGGCCGACTGTTCACGCCCCTGCACCTTGAAACCGCCCATCGTTAGCACTGACTGCGGGGTAAGCCCAAGATGCGCGCAGACGGGAATTTCACGCTCAACCAAATAGCGGATTGTGGCCAGCTTATGACCCGCGCCTTCCAATTTCACCATGGCCGCGCCCGCTTGAATAAAGCGTACGGCCGCCGCATGCGCCTGTTCGGGGCTGGCATCGGCGCCAAACGGGAAGTCGGAAATTTTCAGCGCCCGTGTTGCCCCGCGCGCCACCGCCTCGGTGTGATAGACGATGTCCTCCACCTGCACCGGCAAGGTGGAATCGCGCCCCTGCACCACCATGCCCAGCGAGTCACCAATCAAAATTAAGTCGATATTCGCCCGATCTAAAACACGCGCAAAGCTCGCGTCGTAACAGGTCAGCATCACTAATTTTTGGCCAGCAGCACGCGCCTGCTGCAGCTGCGGCACGCTCCAAGCGGCTTTTTGTTCGGCATGAACGCTCATTGCAAATTCCGACACGGCGGGCGTGCATTATCGCCCGATTTCACGAAGCACCGCGCGCACTACAGAGAATCAGCGTTCCAAATGAACAGCTTCAACGCCGCTGGCATCGATCAGACGCAACGCTTCCGCTACGCTGCCATAGCCGGGAAACGCAGCATTGGGCGCAATTTCCGCCAACGGCACCAGCGCAAAAGCGCGTTCGTGCAAGTGGGGATGCGGCACGCGTAGCCCTGGCTCATTGAGTTTGCGATCGCCATAGAGCAACAGATCAAGATCCAGCACGCGCGGCCCCCAGCGCATCGACGCAATTTCGCTATCACGGGTGCGGCCTGCTTTGCGTTCAATATCCAGAAGGTGATGCAATAGCTCCATTGGCCGAAGCTGCGTACGCAGCAGCGCGGCGGCATTGATGAAGTCAGGCTGATCCACACGCCCCCATGCGGGCGTGCGATATAGCCGCGAAGCGGCTACAAGCGTGGTTAGCGGCAGCGCACGTAAATCGTCAAAGGCCTGTTGGATGGCCGCAATCGGTTGACCGATATTGGCACCTAAGCCGATACAAACATCGATTAGTTGCGTCATTGCCCATCTCCCGAACGTGGCCGCCTGCGCCGACGGCGGCGCGGTGCCCCCGCATCCTCGCCGCTCGCCATGTCTTCGTCCAGTGCCTGCGCTTCGCTGCGCACTACGGCCGCCTCCGGCTGTAACTGCGCGTCGCGCCAGAAGGCCACGTCGTCGGCATGCAGCGGCGAGGCCACGAGGCGCAGTTCGAGAAAATCAAACGCGGCGCGGAAGCGCGGGTGCGATAGCAGACGGAACACGCGCTTACGCTGGCGCAGGGTAAAGCGCGGTTGCAGCAACCAAATTTCCTGCATGGGCATCGAGAAGCGGCGCGGTAGTGCCACCCGTGCCACTTGCTGCACGGTGACGCGGTCAGCCGCGCGCTGCTGGGCTTCCGTCAAATGCACACCTTGCGCTTGCAACTGAGCCAGCGTGCGGCAATAGGCGGGCCACAACAAGACGGCATACAGGAAGGCAGGAGACACCGCCTGCCCCGCTGTCACGCGCGCATCGGTATTGCGTAGCCCCTGCAGCAGCATATTGCGCAGTGCACCCGACTTGTTCGATGTCAGCGCCTGCGCCGTCCCCGGCAGCAGCACTGGCAGCAAACCATGCACTTCTAATAGCTTGAAACAGGCTTCTGCATGCCCGGCCAGAAACATTTTTAAGGTTTCTTCAAACAACCGCGCCGGAGCGGCCTCGGCCAGCAGCGGAGCCAGCTTGGCAATGGGCTCGGCAGTAGCAGGGTCAATGGTGAAGCCCAGTTTGGCCGCCAGCCGCGCCGCGCGCAGCATGCGTACCGGGTCTTCACGGTAACGCGCTTCGGGCTCGCCAATCAGGCGCAAGCGACGCGCCTGTACGTCTTCAAAGCCCCCCACATAATCACGAACGGAGAAATCTTCGATCGTGTAGTACAGGGCATTGGCGGTGAAGTCACGGCGCACCGCGTCTTCTTCGATGGTGCCGTACACGTTGTCGCGCAGTAGGCGGCCACCGTCGTCGGTTAAACGGTCACCTTCGTCATCGCCGCCATTGGCGCGAAACGTGGCCACTTCGATAATCTCTCGGCCATAGACCACATGCGCCAAACGGAACCGGCGGCCAATCAAGCGGCAGTTGCGAAACAGCGCCCTCACCTCTTCCGGCGTGGCATTGGTGGCTACATCAAAGTCTTTCGGTGCGCCGCCCACCAATAGGTCGCGCACGGCGCCACCGACTAAATAACCTTCAAATCCAGCTTCGCGCAGGCGGTACAGCACGCGCAGCGCATTCGCGCTCATGTGCTTGCGCGACAGGCCGTGCACATCCCTTGGGATGACGTGTAATTCAGAAGGCGACAACGGTTGTGAGCTGGAATCGGTCATGCGCTGCTATAGGCAACAAAGGAGACAAAAGGGCGTTGCCAGCGGCAGACGCAGCCCTCTATACTAGCAAGCTCGCTGCGGTTTCCGTAAAAAAACGGGCTGATCGTCCCTTCAGCACCGCCGCCAAAACTTATGCTCCCTTCGTCTAGAGGCCTAGGACGTGGCCCTCTCAAGGCTAAAACACGGGTTCGAATCCCGTAGGGAGCGCCAAATACTAAAAACCCCATGCAAACGCGTGGGGTTTTTAGTTTTCTTTTTACGGCTGTGCTTTGAATACGGGCTTGCCGTCCACATAGGTGGCTTTAATCGTTAACGAACGCAGCGTTTTTGCTGGCTCGGCCAACGGATCTTCTGCCAGCACTACGAAATCAGCGCGTTTGCCGGGGCTGAGGCTACCGATTTCATTTTCAGCAAACCCCGCGTAGGCCGCCTCCAGCGTGAAGCCGCGCAATGCTTCAAAGGCGGTGAGCTTTTCGTCTGGGTACCAGCCTCCCGCCGGAAGCCCCTGCGCATCGCTGCGGGTGACCGCCGAATACAGACCTAGCCTTGGGTTCACCGACTCCACCGGGAAATCTGAGCCAAACGCAAGATGCGCGCCACTGTCACGCAACTGCCGCCACGCATACGCACCCACGATGCGCTTGGCGCCAACGCGGTCTTCCGCCCAGCCCATATCGCTGGTGGCATGGGTGGGTTGCATCGAAGCAATGACGTGCATTTGCGCAAGCCTTGGCAGGTCTTCTGGCGACAAAATCTGCGCGTGCTCAATACGCCAGCGGTGATCGCCCTGCACATCCGGCCCCAAGGCTTTGGCGTAAGCATCCAGCGTCATGCGGTTACCACGGTCGCCAATGGCGTGCGTGGCCGCCTGCACGCCGCAGCGGTGCGCTTTTTCGGTGGCCGCGGCCATCGCCTCTGGGGTTGTTACCAGTAAGCCGCGATTGCCGTGGTCGTCGCTGTAATCTTCTAGCATCGCCGCGCCACGGCTGCCCAATGCGCCATCGGCAAACAGCTTCACCGCGCGCATCTGCAAACGCCCAGACGGGTGGTGATACAGCCCGTTTTGGCACAGCCACTCCAGCGCTTCGCCGTCGCCATTGGCCATGGCATAGATACGCATAGGCATTTGCCCACGATCGGCCAGCCGCTGGTACGCCCGCAGCTCTTCCAGCGGAATGCTGGCGTCGTGCGCACCCGTCAAGCCATTGGCAACCGCCGCCTGCATGCCCAGTGTGAGTGCTTTCTCGCGCATCGCATCGTCCATGGGCGGCAAGACGGCTTCCATGATGTCCATCGCGTTATCAATAAACACTCCATTCGGATTACCCTTAGCATCGCGTCGCACCACCCCACCTTCAGGCTGCCACGTTCCGTTCAGGTCACGCTGCACGCGCTTCATTGCACTGCTATTGGCCCAGCCTGCGTGACCATCCACGCGGCGCAGCCATACCGGGCGATTAGGAAACGCGGCATCCAGATCTGCTGCCGTTGGGAACACTTTTTCCGGCCAGCGGTTTTGATCCCAACCGCGGCCAATCAGCCATTCCCCTTCTGGTAGCGTTTTTTCAAACACTTTGAGTTTTCCCAGAATTTCTTGTTTGCTGGTGCTTCCGTCGAGATTGACCTGCATAAAGGTCATCCCCAGCCCCAGCACGTGGCCGTGTGCGTCGATCAGGCCCGGGATCACCGTGGCTGGCCCCACGTCAAGACGCTCCGCCTTCGGGTAACGCGCCTGCAGTGTTTTGATATCACCCAGTGCCAGTAGCTTACCGGTGTCATCATAGGCAAGCGCCGTTACCTGCGGTTGAGCGCGGTCCATCGTATGGATCCGGTGCGCGCTTAGCACGGTCACAGACCCCGCCAGCAGCGGAGCCGAGGCGAAACTCAATAACAAAGCACCAACCAACTTTTGCATGGAGCAACTCCGCAATGGATACCCCTTGCACCTTGCAACAAGCGCATCGTTCAGACAAGTGACGTAGCGGACAGCGCCGCATCGCGCTACCCTTCCCGGCCTATGCAACAGCACGATTTCACACTTGAACCCGAAGACACCGAGCGCTTGGCCAATTTAACAGGCCCGTTCGATGCCCATTTACGCCTGATCGAACTGCGCCTTGGCGTGGAAATTGCCAACCGTGGCGCGGTGTTTCGCGTTCAGGGCGATAGCGAGGCCACGGTGAACCAAGCCGAGCGCCTGCTGCGCGAGCTGTATGCCGATGCCGCCAGCGAAGTGTTGGACGAACACAGTATCCACACCCGGCTGGGCGCTTATGCCGACGACGCGCCCGCCCCTGTGCGCCATGCAGAGCATGTACCGCAGGATGTGGAAGTGCGGGTCAAGCGCGGCACCCTGCGCGGACGCGGCGGCAACCAACGCAAATACCTACACGCTATCGCCACCCACGACATCAATTTTGGTATTGGCCCTGCCGGTACCGGCAAAACCTTCCTCGCAGTGGCAATGGCGGTGGATGCACTGAACCAGTCGCGCGTGCAGCGCGTTATCTTGGTGCGTCCTGCGGTTGAAGCAGGTGAAAAGCTGGGCTTTCTCCCTGGCGATCTCACCCAAAAAGTTGACCCCTATCTGCGCCCGCTGTATGACGCACTGTATGAAATGCTGGGTGTGGATAAGGTGGCACGCCTGCTTGAGCGTAACGTAATTGAAATCGCGCCACTGGCCTATATGCGCGGCCGCACGCTGAACGATGCTTTCGTAATTCTGGACGAAGCGCAGAACACCAGCATCGAACAGATGAAGATGTTTCTCACTCGGCTTGGTTTTGGCAGCACCGCAGTGATCACCGGAGACCTCACCCAGATCGACCTTCCCAAGCACCAGAAGTCTGGCCTGAAAGACGCCACCGAAGTGCTGCGCGGCGTGGAGGGCGTGAGCTTTACGTTCTTTGAAGCGCGCGATGTTGTGCGTCACCCGCTGGTCGCACGTATCGTGAACGCTTATGAGGCGCGCGATGCCGTTACAAAACAGGGGTAAGATGTGGCTATGACCAAAGGTCCTGTTCGTCTTGATGTGGCTGTGGGGTACGCGGTATCACGCGCGGGCGTTCCTGCGGCAGTGAGTTTTCGCAAATGGGTCGCCGCCGCGTTAAAGGGGCGCATTCGTGAAGCTGATTTAGCGCTGCGCTTGGTGGATACCTCTGAAGGCCGCGCGCTGAACCAGCACTATCGCGGCAAAGACTACGCCACCAATGTACTGAGCTTCCCCGCGGACATTCCGCCGGGGCTGCCGAAGGGCGTCAAACTTCCACTACTGGGAGACCTTGTGATATGCGCCCCAGTGGTGGCGCGCGAGGCCAAAGAACAGGGCAAGCCCCTGCACGCCCACTACGCCCACCTGACCGTTCACGGCTGCCTGCACCTTTTGGGTTTAGATCATGAAGACCCGCAAGAAGCTGAAGCCATGGAACAGCTCGAGCGCGAGATTTTGGCAGGGCTGGGTATTGCCGACCCCTACCAAGACGCCTAAGGCGCAAACCCCAGCTCGCGCAAAATCGCGGTAAACCGTGCGTCGCTGGAATAGCGCGAAATATAAGGCATGTAACGGATTTCCATGAGACCAGGATCGCGCGCTTGACGCGCCACGTCTAACCAACGAAACATGGATTCTTCGTCATCACGCTGGGCATAGACCCCGGCGATCTGGGTTGCGGCTTCGCTCGCGTGCTCGTCAATCAACACCTGCAGCTCACGATCAGAGGCTGCGCGCTCGCCATTGACCCAATACGCCATCGCTAACGCGTAATGCCGCCACAGCGCCTCCGGCTCCTGCTGAGCCATTTTAATGGCCTCAGCACTGCGCCCTTGCTGAAATACCGCCATTGCCAGAAATGCGTGCGCCAAAGGCAGTTTAGGCTCCAGCGCAAGCGCCTGTTCAAACTCGTGCTCGGCCTGCTCGTAATTGGCCAACCCCAGATACACGCTTCCCAATGTGTAGTACGGCCCAGGCGATAGCGGGTTGTACTTGATCGCCACACGTAGCGTTTCCAGCGCAGCATCGAGCTTTCCAAAACCAATCTGGCGCACCGCCAACGCGCTTTGCAGCGCCGCATCGCTCGGGCGCAGCGCAACGGCTTTCTGCATTTCTTGTAACCCTAGCGCGGGGCTGCTGCCAAGATCAGCCAGCCAAACCGACATGGCCCAATGGGCTTCCGGCAGATTTGGCGCACGCTGCAGCGCTGCTTCGGCTTCTTGCTTGGCCTGCGCGCGCTCACGCTCCATTTGCCCGCTGTACAGCGCTGGAAACTGCTGCAACTGCCGCACGCGCGCCATGCTCAAGCGTGCGCTTGCATAGGCGTACTGAGGGTCACTTTGCAATGCGGCTTGAAAAGCCTTTACCGCCGACTGGATGGAAAAAACGTCGATTCCTTGCAACTGCTGCTCGCCCTCAAGCACCTGCTGATAGGCCGCAAGGCGTTTACTTGGGGGGCGATCATCGGGCGCCGATAGATCCAGTGGCTCGAGCTGAAGCGCTTGCGCAACCGACTGCAGCACTTCATCTTGCAGGGCAAAGACTTCTTTCTCGGTGCGCTGATAGTGCTGCTGCCAAAGCGTGCTGCCGTCGGCTGTTTGAATCAGTTCTACCGCCAGCGTGAGCGTGCCATCGCTACGTTGCAGCGTGCCGCGCAGTAGGTGCGTAGCCCCTAATTTTTCACCGATCACACTATTGAGTTCGCTGCTATCGCGAAAACGAAATGCTGACTCTGGGCTAATCACCGCCAACGCCTGTTGCTGGCCGAGTACGCGCGCAAAATGGCGGGCCATCCCATCGGCCAACGTATCTTCTGCGGCCAGCGGCAACACGGCCACCACCGCGCGCAGCGTCGGCGCAACGGGCGCAGGAAGAGGGGCGCTAGGTGCAGGTGGAGCAGGCTTCGAACAGGCGACAAACAGCCCAATGGATGCGATCAACACGGCTGCAATTACGCGACGCACAGCGCCCATCCGAAAAGCCCCCTGCCGTTAAAATTCACGTCTATCACGAAAACGCATGCCTTCGCAAAAAACGGACATTTACCCAACATCCTGCCATAAGCCGCAAGATTCGCTAGACTTTACCCCTGTTACAAGCCACAAGACCCCACACCCCATGTCCGAGGACGACAGTCGGCAATCCGCCGACTCCGACGAAAAATCTGCCGATAAGCCCCACCGATCGTGGTTAGACCGCATCAGTGCTGCACTATCGGGCGAGCCTTCCAGCCGTGAAGACTTGATCGAACTTCTGCGCGATGTGCAGGCCGACGGCGTTATTGGCCCAGACACCCTGCGCATGATCGAAGGCGCCATTGGCATTGCCGAGATGACCGTAGGCGATGTGATGGTGGCGCGCGCGCAAATGGTGGTACTGCCTGCCGACGGCAAGCTACTTGACCTGATGAAACAGGTGGTAGAGTCGGGCCACTCGCGCTTCCCTGTACACGGTGAAGACAAAGACGAGATCCTCGGCATCTTACTGGCCAAGGATTTGCTACGCGGCGTTGTTGCCGACAATGGCCCAGCCAGCATTCACGCCCTGCTGCGCCCTGCGGTGCTCATCCCAGAATCGAAAAATCTCAATGTGCTGCTGCGTGAGTTCCGCCTATCGCGCAACCATATGGCGATTGTGATCGACGAATACGGTGGTGTTGCGGGGCTTGTCACCATTGAAGACGTATTGGAGCAGATCGTTGGTGACATCGATGACGAGCACGATGACGCTAATGATGAATCCAAGCTCATCGCCGTACAGGCCGACGGCCAGTTCGTGGTGGACGCACTGACGCCCATTGAAGATTTCAACGAACGCTTCAGTGCCGACTTCCCAGACGATGAATACGACACGATTGGCGGTTTGATTACCGCAGCCATTGGCCACCTCCCAGAAGCGGGCGAAGAGCTCACGCTTAATCGCTTCGTGTTCCGCGTCACCAGCGCTGACGCGCGCCGCCTGCTGGCCCTGCATGTGAGCGTTCATGCGGAAGAGTGATAGCCCATTTTTCTTCGCGCTTGTTCTAGCCGTCTTATGGGCTTGCCTGCCGTGGCAAGCTCGCGCACAAGTTCAAGCCCAACCAGCCAAAGCCGTAGCAGCACCGCCGCGTATTGGTGTCATCACCATGGGGCCAGGCGATATTTTTTGGGAACGCTTCGGCCACGACGCCATCGTGGTGGCCGACCCCACGTTACCTTCGCCCATAAGCTATAACTTTGGCTACTTTGATTTAGAAGAAAGCGATTTCGTCACTCGCTTTCTGAAAGGCAGCATGCGCTATCGGCTAATGGCGCTACCACTCGACGAAGACCTTGACTACTATCGCGAAGTGGGGCGCGGCGCGCACCTGCAATGGCTCAATCTTTCACCCGAACAAGCGCGCACACTTGCGGCCGCGTTGCGTGAAAATGCCAAACCCGAAAACGCGCGCTACCACTACGACTACTTCACCGATAACTGCGCCACCCGCGTACGCGATGCACTCGACCGCGCCTTGGGCGGGCTGCTGAAAAAACAAACCGAAGGCCGCTCCAGCGGCGACACCTACCGCAGTGAAGCACTGCGGCTCGCATCGCCCGAACCGTGGATGTGGGTTGGGTTTGATCTTGCCCTTGGCCCCTTCGCCGACCGCGCACTCACTCGCTGGCAGCAAGGTTTTCTACCACGCCGCCTCGCCGACGATCTGCGTCGCGTGAAGCTTGCTAACGGCCAAGCATTGGTGGAAGACGAAGTAGAGCTTCTACCGCAGCGCCAAGCGGCAGAACCGATGGACTATCGCGATCCATTCTGGCGCTGGCTCATCCTCGGCAGCGTGCTGGCCGCGTGTGTACTTGCTGCTGGCCAGCGCCAAGAACGCGTTCTTGCTGCGGCTGCTGGCGTGTTCTGGTTCATCGGCGGCCTGTTAGGCAGCGTACTCCTGCTGGGCTGGGCCTTCACCGAACACCACGCGATGTGGGCTAACCGCAATCTACTGCTGCTAAGCCCACTCAGCCTGCTGTTGCTCCCTGGCGCATGGGTGCTGCTGCGTGGGCGCACGCCTTCGACACGCTTTCGCATCGTATTGGTCATCGTTGCCGCACTGGCCGTACTGGCCTGCCTACCGCTGTGGCTGCAAGTGAACCCACAGCGCAACGGCCACTGGATCGCCCTGCTGCTGCCGTTGCACGCAGCGCTGGCTTGGCGCTTTAGCCAACGCACAAACGCTTGAAGCCGCACACAAACGGCGGCAGGATGCTGACATGACAACACCTCTTCCAGCACCTACCAGCATTGTTAACTGCGCCAGCTACAGCCGCAGTGGCCAGCGTCGCGACATTGGTTTTGACGACATCAGCGATGTGCTTGCACAAGACGACGGCAGTTTTGTGTGGATCGGCCTATACGAGCCTGATGACGCACTGCTGGACAAAATGCAGGAAGAGTTTTCCCTGCACGATCTTGCCATTGAAGACGCGCGTCACGCCCACCAGCGTCCTAAGCTAGAAAGCTACGAGAACGCGCTGTTTATCGCCGTGCACACCGCCCAGCGGGTCGAAGGCCATGTGCGCTTTGGTGAAACCCATATCTTCATGGGCGCACGTTTTCTCATCACCGTGCGCCACGGCGCCTCATTAGGTTTTGCCAGTGTGCGTAACCGCCTTGAACGCGAGCCGGACATGCTCACCCAAGGCCCCAGCGTGGCGCTGCACGCCGTGCTCGACTTTATCGTGGATAACTACCAGCCCATCGCCGCTGATTTCCAGCTAGAGCTCGATGCACTGGAACAGGATATTTTTTCTGAAAGCTACCGCCGCCACACCATTCGCCATCTGTATGACTTACGCAAAGAGCTCACACAGATGCGCATGGCGGTAGCACCAATGCAGGATATTTTGTCGCAGCTGATGCGCACGCCGTCATTCGCGATTTCTGACGAAGTCAAACCTTATTTCCGCGACGTACTCGACCACGCCGCGCGCGTGGACGACACCATCGATACGCTGCGTGAAATGGTAGCGGCGGCGATGAACGTCAACCTGTCATTGGTGACGGTCGCGCAAGGCGAGATCGTCAAAAAACTAGCTGGCTGGGCGGGCCTCTTGGCAGCCCCAACACTCATTACCAGCTGGTACGGGATGAACTTCGAGCATATGCCAGAGCTCGGTGGGCGTTACAGTTATCTCGTTTTGATCGGTGTGGTGGCACTGGCCTGCATCGGCCTGTATCGCTATTTACGCAAAATTAGTTGGCTATAGCCCCACAGCAAACGGCCCCGGAAAGCCGGGGCCGCTTACGTATTGCTTACTGGCCAATGTACTTCTTCAACCAAGCATTCACGGTTTCATGCCACTGCACGCTGTTCTGCGGCTTCAGCACCCAGTGGTTTTCATCGGGGAAATACAGGAACTGAGATTCCACACCCTTGCGCTGGAGCGCGCTGAACAGTGCGATGCCCTGCTCGGCCGGGATGCGGAAATCCTGCTGACCGTGGATCACCAACATCGGCACCTTGAAATTCTTCACATGGTTGGCCGGGTTGTATTTCTGGTAGCCCTCCGGGTTGTCATACGGTGTGCCGCCGTTTTCCCATTCTGAGAACCACAGTTCTTCGGTGGCATAACCCATTGCGTGGTTTTCAAACACACCGTCGTGGCTTACCAAGCACTTCCACGGTGAATTCCAATTCCCTGCAATCCAGTTCACCATGAAGCCGCCGTAGCTGGCGCCCAGTGCGCAGGCTTTATCGCCATTGAGGAATGCGTACTTCTGCTGCGCCGCCGCCCAGCCCTTTTGCAAGTCTTCCAGCGGGCGATCACCCCAGTGCTGGCTAATCGCATCGGTGAACTTTTGGCCATAGCCCGTGCTGCCGTGGAAGTCGATCATCACCACCGCATAGCCTTGCCCTGCGTAGGTTTGCGGGTTCCAACGATAGCTCCAACCATCACCAAAGCTGCCCTGCGGGCCGCCGTGAATCAGGAAGGCCACCGGGTATTTTTTACCCGGCTTGTAATTCCACGGTTTCACCACATAGCCGTGAACGGTTTCGTCGTTCCAGCCGGCAAAGCTGAACTGTTCGTAGTCGCCCCACTCGACGTTTGGCAGCATTTCGCCAGCGCTGGGCGTGATCGGGCGCAGCGATGCCAAACCATCTGTACTGGTCACGGTAATCACGTCGCCGGTTTTTAGCGAATTACGCGAGAAGGCGAGCGTAGAACCCGCGATATCGAATGCCGAGATGCTGCCATCGCCTACGATTTTCTTCACCTTGCCGGTGGCGATCTCCACCGCAAACAAAGGATGCTGCCCCATGTCTTGGGCGGTGGTGTAAATCATATGACCATCGCCCGACAGCGTGATGCCGTCGGCGGAGGCGTCCCACTTCGGAGCAATTTCCTTGGTCTTACCTGTTGCCAAGTTCAACGCCATCAAGCCGAAACGATCGGCCTCAAAACCCGGGCGTGTCATCGCGCGGTAATACAGCGTTTTACCGTCCTTCGAAAACACCGGACCTGCGTCCCATGCTTTGTTGGCGGCGGTGAGATTGCGCGCGCCCTTGCCGTCGGCCTTGACCAACCAAATATCGAAATTGGTGCTCCACGGCTCTTCGCGGTTGGACTGGCGCACACTCATCGCTACCTGCTTGCCATCGGGTGACCAAGCGAAATCGCCTAAATCACCAAAGGGTTTGGAAGGAATGTCGCCGTGAATATCGCCGCTCAGCAGCGTGGCCGCGGTCAGCATGTCCGCGCCGCCCAACTTGGCCGCAAACACGCGGTTCAGGCGACCATCGGCCCAAGTGTCCCAATGGCGAATAAACATATGATCAAACAACATTCCGGTGTTTTTTTGTGCCGCCACGTCATCGGATTTTTTCTTCGTGCAGGTTAAATCGGCTTTGCACTCGGGATAGACCGAAAACGCCAGCGCCACCTGCTTGCCGTCGGGCGAGAGCTTGTAACCATCAACATCCAACGCAAAATCGGTGAGCCGCTTGGCTTCCCCGCCTTGGCTCGGCATGGCGTACAGCTGCATAGAGCCGGACTTCGCGCTGAGGAAGTACAGCGTTTGGCCATCGGGCGAGAAGGCGGGTGAATTCACGTTCCAGCCTTCCGGGCTGATCTGGTGCGGCGGACGCATATCGCGCGTGACAAGGTTGCGCATCCACAATGATGTGGCCGCTTTATTGGTTTCCTTATCAATCACACGTTTGGCAAACACCAACACACGGCCATCCGGCGACAGTGTGGGCGATGAATAGCGGTCTAAATAGACCATTTCCTGCGGCGTCAAGCCGTGCTTGACCGGTGCAGCAACGGCAGACAGCGACAGCGCAAGGGCAAGTGGAAGCAGTGCGTAACGAAGGTTCATGGCGTTGTTCTCTTCTTGAATGGAAAACGTATATCAGGCGTTCGGGTTGGCCTTCGCGCCGGTGCGGTACAGCAGCCAGCCGATCACCGCCAATACCGCAAGGCCCACCAGCTGCCCTTGCTGGAAGCTTTCCGGCAAGGCGATCACGTCGGCGCGGCCCGAAACTACAATTGGGATTGCGATCAAAATACCCATCAAGGCTTCGCCGGTAATTAGGCCCGCCGCAAACAGTGTGCCGGGGCGATGCAGGCGGTCGCGCGCGGCTTCGTCGTGCGTACCCACCATGCCGTGGCGTTTTTCCACCAAGTAAGCCAAGAGGCCACCGAGGAAAATCGGCACCATGAGTTCTAACGGCAGATAGATACCAATGGCGGCGGCGAGCACCGGCACGCGGAAGCTGGATTTTTTCGCCTTCAACACTTCATCCAGCGCAATAATCGCCGCGCCGATCACAGCACCAATACCAATAATGGTCCACGGCAGCTCACCACCGAACATGCCCTTGGCAACCGAAGCCATCAGTGTGGCCTGCGGTGCAGAGAGCGCGTTTGGATGCTCTGCAGTGGGTGCGCCAATGCCGTAGGCCTGTGCCAGCAGGTTCAGCACTGGGGCCATGATCAGCGCACAGGAAAACGCGCCAATGCCCAGCATCAGCTGCTGTTTCCACGGCGTTGCACCCACGATATAGCCCGCTTTCAAGTCTTGTAAGTTGTCGCCGCCCACTGCCGCCGCGCAGCACACTACGGCACCGATCATGATCGCGGCCACCGCACCCAGCGGCGCACCGGCAATGCCTACCGCCTGCTTGCCGCCTTCGCCAAGCAGCACCAAGAGCACAGCCGCTGCAAACAAGATGGTGGCAATGGTGATACCAGACACCGGGTTATTCGACGAGCCGACAAGACCCGCGAGATAGGCCGATACCGACACAAACAGGAAACCCGCCACGATCATAATGATCGCCATCGGGATGCTCACACTCCACATCCCTACGATGGCCTGATACAGCAGCAGCAGCGGCACCACGAAGGCGATCAGCGCCACCAGCATCCACTTCATCGGCAGGTCGCGTTCGGTTTCAGCGACTTCTTCATTGCCGCCTTTACGCGCTGCGGCAATGCCGCTCTTCACGCCCGACAGCAGTGACTTACGCAGGCTGAACAATGTCCACACGCCGCCAATCAGCATCGCCCCCACGCCGAGGTAGCGAATCTTGGCCGACCAAATCGCTCCGGCAATATCTGCCGCACCCGCGCCAACAATGCTTTGCGCCAATGCTGGATCGGTGCCCATAAAGAATTGGTGATAGATCGGAATGGCGAAATGCCAAGACAGAATCGACCCGGAAACCACCACAATGCCGATATTCAGCCCCACGATATAGCCCACACCCAATAGCGCAGGCGAGAGGTTGGTGCCGATATAGCCAAGGTATTTACCAAAGAACGTTGCACCCGCCGCCGTATCCGGAATCAGGCGCATACCGCTGGCCGCCGCTGCTTTAATCAGCCCGCCCAAGGTGGCGGACACGGCCAGAATTTTCAGCCCCGGCCCTGGGTTTTCACCCGCTTTCAGCACTTCGGCAGCCGCCTTTCCTTCTGGAAACGGCAGCGGTTCTTCTACGATCATCGAACGCCGCAGTGGCACCGAAAACAGCACACCCAACAGCCCGCCAAGGCCAGCAATGGCCAGCACCCACGAGTATTTGAAATCGTCCCAATAGCCCAAAATAATCAGTGCGGGAATGGTGAAGATCACCCCCGCCGCGATTGAAGAACCCGCCGACGCGCCGGTCTGCACGATGTTGTTTTCTAAAATTGTGCCGCCGCCGAGCAGCCGCAGCACGCCCATCGACACCACTGCTGCGGGAATGGCAGTGGCGATGGTCAGCCCGGCAAACAGCCCGAGATACGCATTCGCCGCGGAGAGAATCACCGCTAGAACCACCGCCAAAATCACTGCGCGCAGGGTTAACTGCGGCGCCGCTGCACCCGGATTCGCCATCGGACGTCCTTTTATTGTTTGGGAAAGGCAAGCGTGAAACCGTAACGGCTACAGGCGCGCAAGTCCAGCCCGCGGCTGTTATGCGCGGAGATAAATAAAGAAAGGCTAAAATAGGCGGCTATCCTTACGGCTGACCCTACGCCCATGTCTGACGCTCTTACCGCCCTATCCCCGCTCGATGGCCGCTATGCAGGCAAAGTGAACGCGCTGCGCCCCATCTTTTCCGAATACGGCCTGATCAAAGCCCGCGTTAAAGTGGAAGTGGAATGGCTGCTGGCGCTGGCAAGCGAACCGGGCATCACTGAACTGGCACCATTTTCCGCAGCTGCCAGCGCACGCTTGCGCCAATTGGCCGACGGGTTTTCGGTGGAAGATGCCGCGCGCGTCAAGGAGATTGAATCGGGCCCTAAAGGCACCAACCACGATGTCAAAGCCGTGGAATACTTCATCAAAGAGCGTCTGAAAGCGGATGATGAACTGCGCCCCGCCTTGGAATTCGTCCATTTTGCCTGCACCAGCGAAGACATCAATAACCTCTCGTATGGGCTGATGCTCAGTGCTGCGCGCCGCGATGTGGTGTTGCCCGCGTACCAAAGCATCGCCAACAGCCTGCGCCAACTGGCCCATGCACAGGCCGCGCAGCCGATGCTTTCGCGCACCCACGGCCAGACTGCTTCGCCCACCACGCTGGGCAAAGAAATCGCCAACGTGGTGGCGCGCTTAGAACGCCAGATCCGCCAGATTGCGGCGGTGGAAATCACCGGCAAGATCAACGGCGCGGTGGGCAATTACAATGCCCATATCATCAGCTACCCCAACGTAAATTGGCCCGCCTTTGCGCAAAAGTTTGTCGAAAGCTTGGGCCTGATCTTCAACCCCTTCACCACGCAAATTGAACCGCACGACAACGTGGCCGAAATCGGCGACGCTGCGCGCCGCGCCAATACGGTGCTGGTCGATTTTTCACGCGATGTGTGGGGCTATATCTCGCTGGGGTACTTCAAGCAGAAGCTCAAAGAAGGCGAAGTGGGCTCGTCCACCATGCCGCATAAGGTCAACCCGATCGACTTTGAAAACGCCGAAGGCAATTTCGGCCTCGCCAATGCGCTGTTTGAACATTTCTCCGCCAAACTGCCTATTTCGCGCTGGCAGCGCGACCTCACCGACTCCACCGTGCTGCGTGCGCTCGGCACCGCGTTTGGCCACAGCCAAGTGGCACTGGAATCGCTGGCCAAGGGTATTGGCAAGCTGGAAGTGAACCCGCAGCGTTTGAACGATGATTTGGACGCCGCGTGGGAAGTGCTGGCCGAAGCCGTGCAAACCGTGATGCGCCGCTACGGCCTGCCCAACCCGTATGAGCAGCTCAAGGCGCTGACCCGCGGCCACGGTATTACCGCCGATTCCATGCACGCCTTCATTGAGGCGCTGGAATTGCCGGAAGACGCCAAGCAGCGCCTGCGGGTGCTGACACCCGGCAGCTATATCGGCTTGGCCGAGTCGCTGGCACGGAGCATCTAATATGGTCAGCGCGCGCGCCATCCCGTTTGAAATCGATGCCGCGCGCGGACCCTTCCCGCTCGGCATGTCGCCGGAGGTTTTTCTGCGCGACTACTGGCAGAAAAAACCGCTGCTGATCCGCAATGCCTTCCCTAATTTTATTTCTCCGTTAGAACCGGAAGACCTTGCTGGGCTTGCCTGCGAAGAAGGCACACTGGCGCGCTTAGTCGAATACGACCGCGCCAATGATCGCTGGAGCCTGCGCCACGGCCCGTTCGCCGAAGAAGTGTTCCCGGCGCTGCCCGATCTCGACTGGACGGTGCTGGTACAGGATGTCGATAAATGGGACGCCGACGTGCGCGCCCTGCTGGAGCATTTCCAATTCCTACCGCGCTGGCGGATGGACGACATCATGATTAGTTTTGCCGCCACCGGTGGATCGGTGGGCGCGCATATCGACCAATACGACGTCTTCCTGCTGCAGGCGCAAGGCCAGCGGCGCTGGATGATCGACACCGATCCCAACCCGGCCAGCGACTACCGCAATGATGTAGATATTCGCCTGCTGAGCACATTCACCCCCACTCACGACTGGGTGCTGCACCCCGGTGACATGCTCTACCTACCGCCCGGCGTACCGCATCACGGCGTGGCGGTGGATCCCTGCCTCACCATTTCGGTGGGGCTACGCGCGCCCAGCGCGGGCGAGCTATTAAGCGACTATGCCGACACCTTAACCGCCGACGCGCCGGATACGCTGCGCTACGTTGATCCCGATCTCAGCCTACCCGCTGACCCGTGCGAAATAGACGCCAGCGCACTGGCCCGCGCCGAAGCCGCACTGCGCCAGCTGCATATGGACGACCCCGACCGCTTCGGCGACTGGTTCGGCAGCTTTATTACCACCTACCGCTGCGCGGTGATGCCCGCCGCCAGCGAAACGGCGCCCAACCAAGCCCAGTTGGAGCAAGCGTTAAAGACTGGCGCCCTGCTGCTGCGCCATCCGTGGTCACGCATGGCGTGGCGGCGCGACAGCCACGGTGGTGCACGCCTCTACGTGGGCGGGCAAAGTCACAGTATGGACATTGCCGACGCCCGTCACCTCGCGGCCGCAGAGGGTATCGGCAGTGCGCAATATACAAGCCTTACCGCGCGCGGCCGCAGCGCCGTTGTTGAGCTACTTGCAACAGGTCACTATCAACTCGACAGCGAGGATCTGCCATGAGTGATGCCCCTGCCTCCAACGACCCCATCCGCATTTTGGATCATCCGGCCGCGATTGAGATCACCACACGCATCATTAGCGATACACGCCAGCGCGTACTGATCCGTAGCTTGAATCTGGAATCTTGGCTGTTCGACCACGCCGACGTGATGGACGCGCTGCGCTGGGTGGCCACCTCCAAGCGCGATGCGCGGGTCTTGGTGCTCCTGCACGACGCGGCCGCGCCACAGGCCGCGCATTCCAAGCTATTAGAACTGGCCCAGCGCCTGCCCAGTGTGTTTGAGTTCCGCGAAGTGGACGACCCGGCCTACCGCGAAGACCGCGCCGCGCTGGTGTCTAACGATGTCGGCGGCTATTACTACCGTCCTCAAGGCGATACCGCCGTGGGCACCGCCAGCATCGACGCCCGCGCCCGTGTGCGCCAATTACAGGGGAAATTCGGCGAAATTTGGGAGCGTTCCCGACTCATTACTGAATATAGAGCCCTCGGAATCTGATGGAAGTCCATTTCTTGACCTGAATCGGGTGCGGTTTAGCACTTCGTGAGGCTATAATTCACATTCTTTGCAAGTGCGCATTCAGTTTTTCCTGCCACGCGCCTAAGACGACGCGGGGCAGCCTCCTTCCTCCCCAAAACAAAGGTTGCTTGCCACACCGTGGACAGTCTCCTCAAGCAGTTTGCACAAACCTCCCAGCTCGGCGCCAACGGTGCCTTCATTGAAGACCTGTACGAGCAATATCTCGTTGCCCCTGACAGTGTCGATGCCAAATGGAAGCAGTATTTCGATGGCCTAAAAGGCCGCGAAGCGGGCGATATCCCTCACTCTGCCGTGATCGAACACATCACGGAAGCCGCCAAACTGGCCGCGCGTGGCCTGCTTGGTGGCGGCGAAGGCAGTGGCGATGAACGCGAGCGCCACGTTGGCCGTTTGATTACCGCCTACCGTTCGCGCGGCCATTTGGGTGCCAAGCTCGATCCGCTGGGCCTAACCCCGCCGCTAAACCCGCCGGATCTGGAACTTGGCTTCCACCACCTTGGTAACGCTGACTTGGGCGATGAGTTCAGCACCGGCGGCGTCGCTGGCCAGCCGCGCATGAAGCTGAAAGACTTGCTCGCGCGCCTGCAAGCCACTTATACCGGTAGCATCGGCGCAGAGTTCATGCATATCTCCGATGTGCAGCAGCGCCGCTGGATCTACGAACGCCTAGAGGCTACCGGCGGCCAGTACAACCTCAGCCTTGATGCACGCAAGCGCACTTTAGAGCGCCTCACGGCGGCCGAAGGCTTGGAACGCTATCTGCACACCAAGTACGTGGGCCAGAAGCGGTTCTCGCTGGAAGGCGGCGACTCCATGATCCCGCTCATGGATACGGTGATCCAAAGCGCCGGCAGCGTGGGCGTGAAGGACATCATCATCGGCATGGCCCACCGTGGCCGCTTGAACGTGCTGGTCAACACCTTGGGCAAGAACCCGCGCAAGCTGTTCGACGAATTTGAAGGTAAGTTCGACCATGACGAACACGCCGTTGCCGGTGACGTGAAATACCACATGGGCTTCTCCGCCGACGTGGCCACCCCCGGCGGCCCGGTGCATCTGGCACTGGCGTTCAACCCTTCGCACTTGGAAATCGTCGACCCGGTGGTTGCAGGTTCGGTGCGTTCGCGTCAAGAACGTCGTGGCGATGCCGCACGCAAGCAAGTGATGCCAATCCTGATCCACGGCGACTCGGCGTTTGCCGGTCAGGGCGTGGTGATGGAGCTGTTCCAAATGTCGCAGGCACGCGGGTTTACCGTGGGCGGCACTGTGCACGTGGTGGTGAACAACCAAGTGGGCTTCACCACCTCGAACCCGGAAGACACCCGCTCTACCCGTTACTGCACCGACATCGCCAAGATGGTCGGTGCGCCGGTGTTGCACGTTAACGGCGATGATCCGGAAGCGGTGGTGTATGCCGCCAAGCTGGCGTTCGAATTCCGTCAGCAGTTTGCTAAAGATGTGGTGATCGACCTCATCTGCTACCGCCGTCACGGCCATAATGAAGCCGACGAACCGGCGATCACCCAGCCGCTGATGTATCAGGTGATCCGCAAGCATAAGACCACCCGCGAGCTATACGCGGCGCAGCTGGAAGGTGCGGGCGTGCTGCCTGCTGGTTCTGGCAACAGCATGGCCGATGCCTACCGCAATAAGCTGGATTCTGGTGAAGTCACCACGGATCTTGCCGAAGAAGCCAGCCTGGCACCAGGCGATGCGCTCTACGTCGATTGGCCGAAGTATCTCTCCGGCAAACTGTCCGACACTGTAAGCACCGGCCTTGCGATGGATCAGCTCAAAGCGCTGGCCACCGAGATCAACACCGTCCCCAGCGATGTGCAGCTGCACTCGCGCGTGGCCAAGGTGTACGAAGAACGCCTAAAAATGGCCGCCGGTGAGCACGCGGGCGACTGGGGCTTTGCCGAAAACCTCGCCTACGCCACGCTGGTGAAGGAAGGCTATAACCTGCGCTTGGTTGGCCAAGACGTGGGCCGCGGCACCTTCACCCACCGTCACGCGATCTTGCACGACCAGAAGACCGACAGCTACTACTTGCCCCTGCGTCAGCTGACCGACAAGCCCGAAAACGTCGCCATTATCGATTCGCTGCTCAGCGAAGAAGCAGTGATGGCTTACGAATATGGCTTCTCCACCACCGACCCGAACACGCTATGCATTTGGGAAGGCCAGTTCGGCGACTTCGCCAACGGCGCGCAGGTGGTGATCGACCAGTTCATTGCAGCCGGTGAAGCCAAGTGGGGCCGACTGACTGGCCTTGTACTGCTGCTGCCGCACGGCTATGAAGGCCAAGGTCCAGAGCACAGCTCGGCGCGTCTTGAGCGCTTCCTGCAGCTGTGCGCGATGGACAATATGCTGGTCTGCATGCCCTCCACCCCGGCCCAGGCCTATCACATGCTGCGCCGTCAAATGCGCATGCACACCCGCAAGCCGCTGGTGGTGATGAGCCCGAAATCGCTGCTGCGCCACAAGCTGGCGGTGTCCTCACTCGACGAACTCGCCAACGGCGAATTCCAGCGCCTGATCCCCGACACCACAGCCACCGCGAAGAAGGTCAAGCGTGTGGTGGTGTGTTCGGGCAAGGTCTATTACGACCTACTCGAAGCGGTGCAGAAGCAAGACATCAAGGACGTTGCGCTGGTGCGCGTGGAACAACTCTATCCGTTCCCACGCCCAGAACTGATCGCCGAACTCAAGCGTTTCGCTTCCGCCACTGAAGTCATTTGGTGTCAGGAAGAACCGCGTAACCAAGGCGCTTGGTATCAAATTCAGCACCATCTGCACGCCTGCCTGCAGCCCAAGCAGTCGCTCAGCTATGCTGGCCGTCACAGTTCGCCGTCGCCGGCGGTGGGCCATATGGCCGACCACCTACGCGAGCTGCAAGAGTTCTTGGCCGACGCGCTCACCAACCCGATTTCCGGCGATAAGCACGCCGACTAACCCTTTCATGTTTCTCCGATAGGACACAGTTCATGACCATCGAAGTCAAAGTCCCGGTTCTTCCCGAATCCGTCTCCGACGCCACCATCGCCACTTGGCACAAAAAAGCGGGCGACGCGGTAAGCCGCGATGAAAACCTGCTTGATCTTGAAACCGATAAGGTGGTGCTGGAAGTGCCTTCCCCTGTCGATGGCGTGCTCAAGGAAATCAAGTTTGCCGAAGGCAGCACCGTCACCAGCCAGCAGGTCATTGCGGTGATCGAAGAAGGTGCCGTGGCCGCTGCGGCCCCGGCCGCTCCCGCTGCTGAAGCACAGAAGGCCGCCGCAGCTGCGGCTGCCGCTCCGGCAGCACCGGCCGCCGCCGACGCACTGCCGCCGGGTGCGCGCTTTACCGCCACCACCAGCGGCGTGAACCCTGCCGATGTGGCCGGTACCGGCCGCCGTGGCATGGTCACCAAGGAAGATATCGTCAACTACGCCTCCGGCAAAACAGCACCGCTGGGTGCCAGCGCCCGCCCGGAAGAACGCGTGCCGATGACCCGCATGCGCACCCGCATCGCCGAGCGCCTGATGCAGTCGAAGAACTCCATCGCCATGCTCACCTCGTTCAACGAAGTGAACCTGTCCAAGGTCATGCAGATGCGCAAGGAGCTGCAGGACGACTTCCAAAAAGCCAATGGCATCAAGCTGGGCTTCATGAGCTTCTTCGCCAAGGCAGCCGCCAACGCGCTGCAAAAATATCCGGTGATCAACGCCTCGGTGGATGGTAGCGACATCATTTATCACGGCTACGCCGACATCTCGGTTGCCGTGTCCACCGACAAGGGCCTCGTCACCCCGGTGCTGCGCAATGTCGAGCGCATGAGCTTTGCCGAAGTGGAACAAGGCATTGCCGACTACGCCAAGAAGGCCCGCGACGGCAAACTGTCGCTGGACGACCTACAAGGCGGCACCTTCACGATTACCAACGGCGGCACCTTCGGCTCGCTGATGTCCACCCCCATCGTGAACCCGCCGCAGAGCGCCATCCTTGGCATGCACACCATCAAGGAACGCGCCATCGTTGAAAACGGCCAAGTGATTGCTGCGCCGATGATGTATATCGCGATCAGCTACGATCACCGCATCATCGACGGGAAGGAAGCCGTGCTGTTCTTGGTGGACATCAAGAACCAGCTGGAAAACCCCCACCGCATGCTGCTGGGCATGTAATCCAGCGAAAGCCCCGCCCAGCGGGGCTTTCTGCTTGCAGATAAAGGAACCAATGCAATGAGCGAACAACAGCAATTTGATGTCGTCGTTATCGGTGGCGGCCCTGCGGGCTACCACGCCGCGATTCGCGCCGCCCAGCTGGGCCTGAAAACCGCCTGCATCGACGCCGCCCTTGGCAAAGACGGCAAGCCCGCCCTTGGCGGCACCTGCCTGCGCGTGGGCTGCATCCCGTCCAAGGCGCTGCTGGATTCTTCCCGCCAGTTCTGGAATATGGGTCATATCTTCGACCAGCACGGCATCAGCTTCGATAAGCCTGCGATCGACGTCGGCAAAATGGTGGGCCGTAAAGACGGCATCGTGAAGCAGTTCACCGGCGGCATTGCCGCTCTGTTCAAAGCCAATAAAGTCACCGCGTTCTACGGCTTCGGCCAACTGCACGCAGGTAACGTGGTAACGGTGAAGCAGCACGACGGTTCCGAAGTATCGCTCAAAGGCACCAATGTCATCATCGCCGCAGGCTCGAATTCCATCGAACTGCCGTTCGCCAAGTTCGGTGAGCACATCGTGGATAACGAAGGCGCGCTGGATTTCACCGAAGTGCCGAAGCGCCTTGGTGTGATCGGTGCGGGCGTGATTGGTTTGGAACTGGGCAGCGTGTGGAACCGTCTGGGTTCAGAGGTCACTGTGCTGGAAGGCCTGCCGGACTTCCTCGCCGCCGCCGATAAGGAAGTGAGCAAGCTCGCCGCGCGTGAGTTCAAAAAACAAGGCTTGAATATCAACCTCGGCTGCAAGGTTTCAGGCACCGAAGTGAAGAAAGACGGCGTGCATGTGGCCTACACCGATGCCAAGGGCGAGGCCCAAACGCTGGTCGTGGACAAGCTGCTGGTCTGCGTGGGTCGCCGCGCCGCCACTAAGGGCCTTCTGGCCGAAGGTTGCACTGTGCAGGTCAACGAACGCGGGCAAATCATGGTCGATGAGCACTGCCACACCGGCGTGGACGGCGTGTGGGCCGTTGGCGACTGCGTGCGCGGCCCGATGCTGGCGCACAAGGGTTTTGAGGAAGGTATCGCGGTGGCCGAACTGATCGCGGGCCTACCCGGCCACGTCAACTTCGACACCATTCCTTATGTGATCTACACCGAGCCGGAGCTGGCTTGGGTTGGCAAGACCGAAGAGCAGCTGAAGGCCGAAGGCATTCCGTACAAAGCGGGCAGCTTCCCGTTTGCCGCCGTAGGCCGCGCCGTGGCGATGGCCGAGCCAGCAGGCTTTGTGAAGGTGCTGGCACATGCCGAAACCGACACCATCCTTGGCATGCACTTGATCGGCGCCAACGTCTCCGAGCTGGTGCACGAAGGCGTGCTGGCGATGGAGTTCAAGGGCAGCGCCGACGACTTAGCGCGCATCTGCCACGCCCACCCCTCGCTGTCGGAAGCGGTGCACGATGCCGCGATGGCAGTAGCCAAGCGCGCAATTCATAAGGCGAACTAAGCCCATTGCACGCCTGTCACAGGCTCGCCATGAGCCTGTGCTACACGTAAGGGGGAGCGTGCCGCTGGCGCCTCCCCTTTTTCATTCAAGGAGACCTCCTAAACCGATGCCTCATCTCGTCAAACACAATCCGCTCTGGGCGGTCGCACTGCCGCTGCTTGGCCTTGCCATTTTGGGCGTCAATGCAGCCGCTCCTGCCCTACCCGGCCTTATTTTCGTCCTCGTTATCGCCTTGATCGGCGGTGTGATCGCCGCGGTGCACCACGCCGAAGTGATCGCCCACCGCGTTGGCGAGCCGTTCGGCACCTTGGTGCTGGCTCTGGCAGTTACCATTATTGAAGTCGCGCTGATTGTATCGATGATGATGGGCGGCGGCGCAGCCACTGCCGGGCTGGCGCGCGACACCGTGTTTGCAGCCGTGATGATTATTTTGAACGGACTGATTGGCGCCAGCCTACTCGCCGGAGGACGCCGTCACGGCGTGCAGGGCTTCAATCTAGAGGGCGTTAACGCCGCGCTTGGCACTCTGACGGTGATCGTGGTGCTCACTTTAGTTGTGCCGAACTACTCCACCAGCGCGCCCGGCCCGGTCTATACGCCCGCCCAGCTCATTTTCGTGGCCGTGGCCACGCTGGTGCTGTTTGGTGCATTTACCCTATTTCAAACCGTCAAGCACCGCGATTACTTTCTGCCCGAACCCAATGGCGATACGCCCGACACCCACGCCGAATTGCCCAGCAACCGCGAAGCACTGTCTAGCCTCGCCCTTTTGCTGGCCGCCCTCGTCACCGTGGTGCTTAGCGCAAAAGCCATTTCACCGTCGATCGAAGCGCTACTCGCCAGTAGCGGCGCGCCGCCGGCCGCCCTCGGTATTTTGATTGCGGCGATTGTGCTGCTTCCAGAAGGCGTGGCCGCCGTGCGTGCGGCCTTGCGCAATCGCCTGCAAACCAGCCTCAACCTTGCCGTTGGCTCGGCCATCGCCAGTATCGGCCTCACCGTCCCCACGGTGGCGATGATCGCCGTTGTCACCGGCTGGCCGCTGGAACTTGGGCTCAGCATGAAGTCCACCATCTTGCTGCTACTCTCGTTGTTTGTGGTTTCCATTTCACTGCGCACCGGCCGCACCACTGTGCTGCCCGGCCTTGTGCATTTAGTGCTCTTTGCTTCCTACCTCTTTTTGAGTTTTGTTCCCTGATGACTGCCCCCTCTTCATTGCGCGCGCTATGCGTGTACTGCGGCTCCAACGCCGGTAGCAACCCCGCCTACGCCGAACTCGCACGTGTGCTTGGCGCGCGGCTGGCCAACGATGGCATCACCCTTGTCTATGGCGGCGGCAATGTTGGCCTAATGGGCATCGTTGCCGACGCGGCGCTGGCGGCGGGCGGTGAGGTGATTGGCGTGATCCCCGAGCAACTGGTGAACTGGGAAGTGGCGCATAAGGGTGTTACCCGGCTGGAAGTAGTGGACTCCATGCACACCCGCAAAATGCGCATGTTTGAACTTTCAGATGGCTTCATCGCCCTGCCCGGTGGGTTTGGCACACTGGATGAAATGTTTGAAATGCTCACTTGGCGCCAGCTGGGGCTTGGTAAAAAGCCTTGCGCCTTCCTCGATTCCAACGGCTTCTGGCAACCCTTGATGCAAATGCTCGATACCATGGTGCGCGAGTGCTTCTTGCATGCGGAGCAGCGTGACGATATGTGGCAGGGCAGCGATATCGACGCGATGCTGACATGGATGCAGCGCTATCAGCCCGCACAGGCCGACAAATGGCTGGATGAAAAACGCCGCAGCCAACTGAAAACCCCTTCGGAGCCCGTATGACTCTCCCCGCCCAGTTCCGCGCCTTCCGTATTCATAACGATGCCAATGGCTACCGCAGCGGCATTGAAACGCTGACACTTGAAGACCTTAACCCCGGCGAAGTGGTGATTAAAACCGCTTATTCTTCGGTCAACTACAAAGACGCATTGGCGGGCACAGGTAAGGGCAAAATTCTGCGTCAGTTCCCATTGGTGGGCGGGATCGACGTTGCCGGGCATGTGGTGGCCTCGACCGATGCCCGCTTCAAGGAAGGCGATGCTGTGCTGGTCACCGGCAGCGGCCTCTCCGAAACCCGCGACGGCGGCTATAGCGAATACGCCCGGCTCGATTCCCAATGGGTGATCCCTCTCCCCGATGGGCTGAGCCTACGCGAAGCCATGATCCTTGGCACTGCGGGCTTTACCGCGGCGCTAGGCCTGCTGCGCATGATCGATAACCGGCAAACGCCTGCGCTTGGCCCACTGGCGGTCACCGGCGCCACCGGCGGGGTGGGCTCCTTGGCCGTGGCGATCTACAGCCAAGCGGGCTACGAAGTGGCGGCAATCAGCGGCAAACCCGAGCACAGCGATTATTTGCGCTCGCTGGGGGCCCACACCGTACTGGGCCGCGATGCACTGTCCACCACCAAGCCGATGGACAGCGCGCGCTTCGGCGGCGGGCTGGATAACGTGGGCGGGCCGATGCTAGCGGCTCTATTGGCGCACACTGCCCCTTACGGCAACGTGGCCAGCTGCGGCCTAGCCGCTTCGCCGGAGTTACACGCCACGGTGATGCCCTTCATCATTCGCGGTGTTTCTCTACTGGGTGTAGCCTCGGCGGGCACCGCGCGCGATATTCGCAATGAAGTCTGGCGGCGCTTGGCCAGCGATTGGAAACCCGCCAATCTCGATGCCATCTGCACCCACGAGACATCTCTTGACGGCCTGCCGAGTGTATTCGCCCATATGTTGGAAGGCGGGTCACTTGGCCGCACCGTGGTGCGCATCACAGCTTCCCATTAAGCGCATGACTTCGTACTTGCAGCCTGCGCCGCGAAGGCTACAATTCAAGCCGAACACTCGGGGATTTTCATGGCACGCATCTTAATTGTTGACGATTCACCTTCGCAGCTGATGAGCATTCGGCGAATTGTCGAAAAGCTTGGCCACGACGCACTGACCGCCGAAGACGGCGCCGCCGGTGTGGAAGCGGCCAAGCGTGAGATTCCAGACCTCATTTTGATGGACGTGGTCATGCCGAACCTGAATGGGTTTCAGGCCACACGCTCGATTAGCCGCGAGCCCACCACCAAGCACATTCCGGTGATCTTGGTGACCACGAAAGACCAAGACACCGACCGCGTATGGGGCATGCGCCAAGGGGCCAAGGCATATATCACCAAGCCGTTTAGTGAAACCGAACTCTCCAACTTGATCAGCCAGTATGTGAGCAGCGGCCCCAGCGCGGCCTAATCCCTGCGCCAATCGTTGCCAAACGCATCGCGCATTTTTGCGTAGGCCTTGCGCTGCGTTTCGGTATGCGCTTTGGGTGCAAGAATTTCTAGCTCCACAATCTGATCACCCGCCGTATTGCCGCTTCCGGGCAGGCCGCGCCCGCGCAGGCGCAACTTGCGGCCCGATTCAGAATCGGCGGGAATCTTCAGCTCCACCGCGCCACCAAGCGTGGGCACGCTCACTGTCGCCCCTAAGGCCGCTTCCCAAGGTGCCACCGGCAGGCTGTAAATAATGTTGCGGCCATCGACCTCAAACTGCGGGTCGGCGGCGTATTCCACTTCCAAGAGCAAATCGCGCCCGCCGTTGCCTTGTTTCCCAAGGCGGATCACCTGCCCCGGCTTGACGCCCTTCGGCACCTTTACCTCCAGCGTGCGTCCGGCCACGGCGATGCGCACGCTGCTGCCGTTGTACACCGCCGCAAGTGATACGGCGAGCTTGGCACGCGTATCGCCTGCAGGCTGCGCGCGCCTCGGCCCAGCACCGGCGCGGCCGCGCCCAAACATATTCTCGAAGAAATCCGAAAACCCGCCGCCCGAACCGCCGCCGGCAAAGATTTCGTCAAAATCAAACCCCTGTGCCCCGCCTGCGCCGTGACCAAACCCACCCGGTGGCGGGTGAATTTCATCACCCGGCCGATAGCCACCCGCACGTAGCTGGTCGTAGGCCTTACGCTTGGCCGGATCACGCAGCGCTTCATAGGCTTCGTTGACCGCCTTAAACTGCTCCTCCGCGCCCTTTTCCTTGCTTACATCGGGGTGGTATTTACGCGCCAACCGCCGGTAGGCGGTTTTAATCTCGGCATCGCCTGCGCTGGGTTCCACCCCAAGAATGCCGTAGTAATCCTTAAATTCCATGATTGATCCACACAAAGAGCTGCGTATCAGGGTACTGCATCGCCCTTTATTTCCGCAGCTTGGTTAGACTGGTATATCCCCATTAATGAGGCTGCAAAATGACGATTCAAGTCGGCGACACCCTTCCGGAAGCCGTTTTGCAGTACATCGACAACGGCGTGCACCGGGTCGATACGCATTCGCTCTTCCACGGCAACAAAATGGTGCTGTTTGCCGTCCCCGGCGCATTTACACCTACCTGCTCCGAGCGCCATCTGCCGGGTTTTATCCAGCACCTTGACGCCTTCCGCGCGCGCGGGATCAGCGTGGCCTGCATGGCGGTCAACGATGCCTTTGTCATGCAAGCGTGGGGCAAGTCGCAGAACACCCCCGCAGGCCTGCGCATGCTGGCCGATGGCAATGCCGATTTCACCCGCGCATTGGGCCTTGAGCTTGATGCCAGCGGCTATGGCATGGGGGTGCGCTGCAAGCGCTTTGCGCTGTATGCAGAAGACGGCGTGGTGCGCGGGCTGTGGGTAGAAGCCCCCGGTGAATTCCGCGTATCCTCCGCCGAGCATGTGCTGAGCCAGCTCCCAGGCTAATACGGGTTAATTTTCACACTCGCCAATGCGGGTGAAGGCGAAGTCTTCGTAGTCCGAGCTCCAATCCCCATCGGGGTTGATCTTGGCCATATGCAGCTGGCGCGTTGCGCCTTCGCCGCTGAAATTTAACCAAGGGTTTTCATCCACGCCTTCATCATCCCAGACGAGGACATAACGCCCATCGAGCGTGCTAATGCGGCCGTGCATTTTGGGCGATTTTGCCGAGCGCCATTCCACCTGCTGCCCCACCGGGCAAATGCGCACCTCACCAAACCACGGGTCGCGCCAAACGCCTAGCCACTGCTGCATGTGCGCGGGCTTCACCGGCTTGCGTTTGGCGATGTCGGGTATGTTTTGCTGAGCCGCAGAGGCTTTCGAGGCCGGCTTCTCCAGCGCATCGGCATAGCCATTCACACCTAACGATTGCTCCGGTGCGGTAAACAGTTTTAATAACACCTCGCCCAGCACGGTGCGCGCCCGGTCGCCTTCTCCATTGATCATAAAAACAAAGCCCGATTTCTGATCGGGGAGCAGCATCATCATGGAATACATGCCGCCAAGCGTACCGGTATGTGAAACCGTCCATTGGCCATCTACATCAGCCAGACGAAAGCCGTAGGCATAGGCGTAGAAATGGGTGTTATCCCACTGCTTTTTCTGCTGCGAGATGGGCATGATCGTACGCGCCTTCCACAGCTCGGCGCGCTGGCGATCCTCTAGCCAAACCTTTTGCGCTTCGGTGGGCGCTAAAAAATTATTCGCCCATACCAGCATGTCGCTTAGGGTGCAGCGGATCCCGCCTGCTGGAGCGGAGGCGAGCGCGGCGACTTCGGCATCATCTGCGCGAGTAGGCACCACCTTGCCCGCGTCCATGCCGTGCGGCTGAGCGACGCTTCCTGCGTCCTTCAGCGCGAACGCGCCTACCTTGCAGCCGTGCAGCGCGAGTGGTGTAAATACCTCACGCTGCATCAACGTTTCGTAAGAAGCACCACCCACCGCTTCCGCCACCATGCCCGCCACCACATACAGTAGGTTGTCGTAGGCGTAGCCAGAGCGAAACTCATACGCGGGCTTAAAGTAACGCAAACCATGCAGAATATCGCTGCGCGTGAAGAGATTGGGTTCCGGCCAGAACATCAGGTCCCCGCCGCCCTGCGGCAGGCCGCTGTTGTGCACCAGCAGATCGCTGACGGTCATATGCTGGGTGACCCAAGGGTCGTGCATCGCAAAATCGGGAAGATGCTTGATGACCGGATCATCCCAGCGCAGCTTTCCTTGTTGCACCAGCCGCGCCAACAGAGAGGCGGTCATGGCTTTGCTATTGGATGCAATTTTGAACAAGGTATTTTCGGTAATGGGGTCGCCACTGCCATACACCGTTTCACCATAGCCTTTGGCAAACACAATGCGGCCGTTTTCAATCACCCCCACGGCGATACCGGGCAGTTGATAGCGCTTAATCGTTGCTTGGACAGCCGCATCAATGCTTGCAACCTCTGGCCGATGCGGCGGAGTGTGTGCCGCAGCCGATCCGATCACGCAGAACAACGCTGCGGTAAGTAGAGACGTTTTCATAGCGCGTTCCAATGGTTTGCTGGCTGTTCTTCCGCAAGAATGGCGTCTAGCGTTTGGCGGCGGCGAATCACCGCATAGCGCTCATCATCAACAAGCACTTCTGCAGGCAGCGGCCGCGAGTTATAGGTCGAGGCCATCGACATGCCATACGCGCCCGCGCTCATTACCGCGACAAGATCGCCAGCCTCACAGCGCGGCAGCGTGCGCTGCACGGCAAAAGTATCGCCGGTTTCACATACAGGCCCAACCACGTCGTATGCCAGCGCCTCACGCGTGGCATTGCTGCCCACGCGAACAATGTCGTGCCATGCTTCATACAAACTAGGCCGCAGCAGATCATTCATGGCGGCATCCAGCACCAAAAAGCGTCGCGCCTGCCCCTGTTTTTCTAAAATGACCCGCGACAGCAGCACGCCAGATTCCGCCACCAGCCAGCGCCCAGGTTCCACCAAAATGCGCCCAGTAAAGCCGTGCAGCGCTTCTCTAATTGCCTGTGCATAGTCGTGCGCATCGGGGGCTTGCTCGCCATCGCGATAGCGAACGCCCAAGCCGCCGCCCACATCAATACTGGCGATCGTATGCCCAGCGGATTCTAACGATTTCCAAAAACCCGCCATGCGGGCCAAGGCTTCTCGCACGGGCGCAAGATCAAGCAGCTGCGAACCGATGTGCATATGCAGCCCATCAAGCTGCACATTCGGCCACTGATCTTTGCCTTCAAACCATGTGCGTGCTTCATCCATGCTCACGCCAAATTTATTCTCAGCTTTCCCTGTAGAAATTTTGGCGTGCGTTTTTGCATCCACATCGGGGTTGATCCGTACCGAAGCGCGCGCCATTTCGCCGCGCGTCGCCGCAATGCGTTGGATCGCCTCTAGCTCAGCGCGCGACTCTAAATTAAACCGGCCAATGCCTGCATCCAATGCGAGACTAATTTCCGCATCGGTTTTGCCAACACCTGAGAACACGATATTTTCTGCCGCGATACCTGCACGCAAGGCGCGTTGCAATTCCCCTCCAGAAACAATATCCGCCCCCGCACCTTCTTTTGCGATCAACTGCAAGATTGCGCCATTGCCATTGGCTTTGACTGCATAGCGAATGCCCGCATCCAAGCCATTAAGCGCTTCGCGCAGCGACCGCAGTTTATTGAGGATGGCCGGCGCGGAATACACATACAACGGTGTTCCCTCTTGGCTTGCCAGCTTGTGAAGATCCAATGCAGGAAATAGTTCGGCGGTTGCGTCGTTCAACATGGGGGAGCCTCAAATAAAAAGAGGCGGCCTAAAATTTCAGGCCGCCGTCAAGGGGTACAACAGCACGGGAGGAACGTACAACAACGATTAGAAGTTATAGGTCAACACCAACTGCGCCGAGCGCGGCGCCGTCCAATTGGAGCCTTCACCAAAGGTTTCACGATACACCCCAGGGGTGACCTCATAGCGTGTGCGAACGCGTACTTCGGTCTGCTGATTGAGCAGGTTGAACACCGAGAAACGCACCTTCAGATCTACGTCCGGCACCGGCAGCGTCCATGTGACGCTTGCACCTAGATCGTATGTCCAAGGCATACGACCAAATGCCCCTAGCTCGCTGTATTGATAGGTGCGCTGCGCATAAGGCGCTGTGCAATTACTCACACAAATCCAGCCCGAACCGCCGCCGCTAAATTCGCCGGAAGAACCTGCCGCCCGGTTATCGCCCGGCCAGTAGGTGCCGTATGCGGTAATCGGCCCACCAGAAAGCACGGTCAACGTTGAGCCAAACGACCACATATCGTTCAACTTATAGCTACCGCGCAGCTTGACCTGATGACGGTGATCGTTAAACAGCACACCATAGCGCTCGTTCACCGCTGGGTGGTCGTAGTACTGCACCATGCCGGTGTCGTTATAACCGGTATCCGAATTCACCGGGCCTTCGAAGTTACCGGTGGACTTCGACCACAGATAGCTGGCATTGAATGCCCACTTACCATCCCAAGCACGGTCAATCTGGAACTCAACCGCCTTATATTCGCGCTTCGGTCGCTTGTAACCAATAATTTCACCATTGGTTTTCTTATAACCATCCACGCTGGTATCCAGCTCAACCCAGCCGCCTTGACCATTGCCCGTATCGTCACACCACAGCGTATTTTTCTCACCCGGGTTGATGATCGGCCAGTTGAAACCAGAAGGACAGTTGGCCGCCGTGGTGATGCGCGTATCTTCAATCGTACGCGTCATCCGGCGATAAGTGGCATTGACACCCCACGACCACGCCTCGTCGATCGCACGCTCATAGCCAAGGATGGCTTCATCCTGAAACACCGCCTTCAGATCTTTCGGGAAGATACCGCGCAGATCATCGCCGCCGGTATTCATACTGGTATCGGTGGGGCCAATTTGTGTGCCAACTTTCGGCGTCAAATAGGTGGCGCCCGTTTCCGGATTGGTGGCCTGTTCCCAACCTAAGAGGTTGTAGAAGCTGTACTCATCCACCATGCCGCCTGCAAACGAGGTGCTGATGATATTGGTCACCGGCAGGTAGTAGCGCCCCAAGTTACCGTAGAGCTTGGTGGTGCCATCGCCCTTCATATCCCAGCTGAAGCCGCCGCGCGGTGCAACAAGGTTTTTAATATCGATAAACGCACCGCCACTCGCGGTTCTATTCTGAAAGCTATCAATACGAACACCCAAGTTCAGCAAGAAGCTATCGGTGATGTTCCAGTTATCTTCGAGGTAATACGCGTTGTTGACGGTTTCAAACGAACCCCCAGACACCTTATGGCGCTTGCGGATCACATCGGTATTTTGGCTGAGAAACACGCCCGAACCATCCACAATTTCCACGCCAGCGTTGAGTGTCATCGCCAGCAACGCATCGCCACCCGGCCCCGGATAGAACAAGCTTTGATCGGTGGTGAGCTTTTCTTGATCCAAACCAAAGCGCAGCAAGTGGTTGCCAAGGCTCCATTCAAAATCCATGCGGCCAATCTTGCGCGTGTTATTCATCTTGGTAACCGAGCTGCCCGTTGGGTGGCAGCCAACGGTTTTACCCACTAGAGCGGCGGCACCGGCATAACTTGCGTCCACCGAAATCGAGTTGCACGCATCATCCAGTAGCGAGTGGGTATAAGCATTACGGTCGTTCTCACCGTACATCGCCTTGGCTACAAAGTTTTCGCCAAAATGACCGGTATAGGTTAGCGTCCAGTTCTTACCGCCAAAATCGTTGAGCGTGTCGCCGCCGTAGCTGCCCTTCGCTGCACTGTCCCAGTCATAGGCATAGGCAGACGCAGTTGAGTCACCCTTATCGGAGAACGCCATAAACGACAGCGCGTGGTTATCGGTGAGATTCCAATCTAGGCGCGTGCCCCAGAAGCCATTACTCGACTCGACTTCGCTCCAATCAGAACCCGTGTTATCGGTGTTGCCGGAGCTGAAATCCTGATTTTCAAACATCGCAAAGAAGAACAGGCGATCTTTCAAAATAGGGCCCGATGCCCAGACGTTGGTTTTTGTCAGGCTCGAACGGTCATGGCTACCACGCACATAAGTAGTGGGCGCTGTGGGATGCGTGAATACATGATCGTCGGTCTTGGCATTGAACGCAGCGGGCTCAAACGTCAGCTCGGCACCACCGTGAAACTCATTGCCGCCCGAGCGCACCGAGGCGTTGATGACGCCGCCTGTGCTGCGCCCAAATTCCACCGAATAGCCGCCGGTTTTGACTTGGAACTGATCGAAGAACGCGAACGGCGCACTGGAGTTGCCCTGACGGCGGTAGAAGTCCGTCACGTTCAGTCCGTTAATGTAAATCTGATTTTCAGCAACGGAAGAACCACCAAACGAGATACCGCCAAACGACGAATTACCCTTGATGACGCCCGGCGCTAGCAATGCAACCGACCCCATGCTTTGCGCCACTGGGAGCCGCGCAAGTTCTTGGCGATCAATGACGGTGGCTGTGCCGGTTGAATGCACGTCCACATGATTGACCACACCACTCCCAATCACCTGCACAGCATCTAGATTGGTGAGCCCTGCATCACTGCGCACATTGACGGTAGTGGTGCTGCCCAGATCCACAGTGAAGGCCACCGGCGCAGCGGCGCCAGCGGTGAGCTTGTAGTTACCCGGCGGCAACTGGCCAATACGGTAAGTACCGTCTTTATTGACGGTGGCGGTTCGGCTTAACCCTGTTGCGGTGTTGACCACCACAACGGTATCGCCTGCGCTGGCGCGTCCGGCGACACCACCCGTTGCGGTTTGTGCCAATGCTGGCGCGGCAACCAAAGATGATAGGCACAAGCCCAGCGCCGCAGTGAGCATGGACTTACGCATAGAACGGCTACAACGCATAACGACTCCCCAAATGGTTGGCTTCAATATGTGAACTGTCCGATGCCCGTCCTCACCTTGACGCGCTCCGCCAACAGCGGGCAGGCATTCGTTAAAGAGATGTGTACCACGGCAAATAAGGCTGGTCAATAATTTATTCTTAGCGTATATATGTGAAGAATCACCTATTACGCAACCACTGCAGCCAGCCCTTAAAATGACGACAACATCCCATTCCACTGCCGTGGTAAAGACATGAATCCGCCGTATCGACACCATCGTTATCGCCATGCCGCACCGCTGCTTGCTGCTGCGCTCGCCATGGCATTGCATGTGCTGCCCGCTGCGGCGCAAAACGCACCGCTGCCAGTTCCAGCAAGTGGGGTGATTGGCATGCAAGACGCCTATCTAACACCCGAATTTTGGATCCACCGCCAGCAGGCTCCAGACGCCATTTTGTTGCCGCGCAGCACGATCAATGCGCGCAATACGCGGCTGCTGCAACAAGATCCTTCCATGCATAACATCGCGGCATTTCCAGCCACGCTCTCTCGGGCCAAGGTGGAAGCATGGATCACCAACCTCGCCGCACCGCCCAGCAAACCGCTTTGGGATGAAGCCAGCAAACCCATCAGCAAAACCACGCTGGATGCGGTTATGGCCAACCGCGCCCTTGCTGCAATTCCGGCAACCCAGCCCACGCGCTACGGCCTGGCCATCCACCGCACCGATCAGCGCGCGTTTCCAACCTCATTCCGGGTATTTTCAACGCAGGGCGAAACCGATATTGACCGCTTTCAAGAAAGCGCCCTATTTCCCGGTGACGCAGTGGTGATTGCCCATACCAGCCGCGACGGCAAATGGCTGTTTGTTGTAAGCGAACGCTACGCTGCATGGGTTGAAACCAGCACGATTGCGGAAGGCACACGCGACGCCGTTTTAGGCTATGCCACACGCTTACCCTACCGCGTCATTACCGGCGCAAAACCCAGCACCGTATTCACTCGCGAGCAGCCGCAGCTGTCCGAACTGCAACTTGATATGGGCACGCGTGTACCGTTGGCTAGCGCAGCACCTGATCAACCCGTTAACGGGCAACACCCGTACACCGCATGGATAGTTGACCTACCGCTACGCGGCACCAATGGCAAACTGCAATTTGCCCCTGCATTACTACCGCGCATTGCCGACAGCAGCGCCGATTATCTGCCACTGACACACAGCACTATCGTGCGTCAAGCCTTCAAATTTTTAGGCGAACGTTACGGCTGGGGGCATTCGTACAACGCGCGTGATTGCAGCGGTTTTGTCTCCGACGTGTACCGCAGCATGGGCGTGCAGATGCCGCGCAATACCAGTGCGCAGGCTGTGAGCCCTGCTTTTAAGCGCACTGCGTTCACGGCCAATAGCAGCCGCGCCGAACGCATGGCCGCAGTCGCTGCGCTCGATGTGGGCGATCTCATCTACATCCCCGGCCACGTCATGATGTATATCGGCACGATCGACGGCCAGCCTTGGGTCATTCACGACACCAACGGCGGCAGCTATCTCGGCCAAGACGGCAAGCTGCACAGCATGCATTTGAACGGCGTTTCCGTCACACCGCTCCTTCCTTTGCGCTTCAACAAAACAACCGATTACGTGGATCGCATCACCAATATCGTGCGAGTAACCCAAGAATGAAAATTACTGATATCCGCTTTGGCATGCTGCGCGTGCCGCTGAAAACGCCCTTCAAAACCGCGCTACGCACCGTCAACCAAGTGGAAGACGTCGTGGTGACCATCCATACCGATACCGGCAACACCGGCTACGGCAGCGCCCCGGCCACCGCCGTGATTACGGGCGACACCCACGGCTCAATCGTTGAAGCCGTGCGCCTATACATTGCACCGCGCCTGATCGGGCAAGAGATCGCCAACCTCAACCACCTCACCTACTTGGTGCAAGGTGCAATGGAGAAAAACACCAGCGCCAAAGCCGCTGTAGAAATTGCGCTATACGACCTTTGGGGCCAGCTGTATAAGGCCCCCGTCTATCAGCTACTGGGCGGCGGCGAACCGGCCATTACCACCGACATCACCATTAGCGTGGACTACATCGACAAGATGGTGGCCGACGCATTAGACGCCGTTAATCGCGGTTTTGAATCGCTCAAAATCAAAGTAGGTAAGGATATTGGCCTGGATATTGAACGTACCAAGGCCATTCATGCCGCGGTGGAAGGCCGCGCCCTGCTGCGTCTTGACGCCAACCAAGGCTGGACCGCTAAGCAGGCCGTATATGCCCTGCAAACGTTGGAAGATGCGGGGGTGAAACTGGAGCTGGTGGAACAACCGGTAAAAGCGCACGACCTTGCCGGGATGCGCTATGTCACTGAGCGCGTACACACCCCAGTAATGGCCGATGAAAGCGTGTTCGGCCCGCGCGAAGTGGTGGAATTGATCCGCATGCGCGCTGCCGATATCGTCAATATCAAGCTGATGAAAACCGGCGGCATCTCGAATGCAGTGAAGCTCGCCGACATCTGCAGCCTCTATGGGATTGATTGCATGATCGGCTGTATGTTGGAATCTAGTATTGGGGTGGCCGCTGCCGTGCACTTGGCCGTGGCAAAATCGGACGTTATCAGCAAGGTGGATTTGGACGGGCCTTCACTATGCCAATACGATCCGGTTGCCAGTGGCGTTATTTTCAACGAATCGGAGATCAGCGTGACCAATGCACCGGGCTTAGGCATTCGCAGTATTGATGGGTTGACGCCTGTCCAAGAACTGGCCGCCTGAGGCAACCGCGTGACAACGGCGCTCACTAAAATTCGCTCCGAACGCGACCAGATGTCGGCCATCGAGCGCCGCATTGCCGACTTCATCATCGACAATGCTCAGCTGCTGCGCGACTACTCCTCCCAGCAACTGGCCAACGCACTGGGCATCAGCCAATCCAGCGTAGTGAAGTTTTGCCAAAAGCTGGGATTTAAGGGCTATCCCGATCTAAAGCTTGCGATCAGCGAAGCGGTAATCCGCGCGGATACAGGCGCAGCGCCCAGCCCGCCAAAAGGTGCATCGCCCACCAGTGTGCAGGGCTATGACCTATGGCTGCGCAAATCTGAGGCGGAAGAGGCCACGCGTTTAATCAACCCTGTTGGCACGCTTGCGCAAGTGGCGTCGATGATCGGCCAAGCGCATACCGTGTTTATTATTGGCCTTGGTGAAGACGACCTGCACGCGCGCACGCTTGCGCTGCGGCTAGCGCAGCTGGGTATTTTGACGGTGCACAATTTCGACACCGCACACATGACCGCCAGCCTCTCGGCCGCCAAGCCCGATGATGTGCTGTTGGCTTTTTCTGAACATGGATTACAGCCCACGCTAAGCCAACTCGCGCGGCACATGCGCAGCCAACAGGGCAAAGTGGTGACCATCACCCGCCACAGCGCCAACGCTCTGCGCGCGCACGCCGATATTCCGCTGCTTGTTGCCGCGCACGACGACCGCCCGCAGATCGAACCGTTGCTCTACCACTCGGCCCTGCAGCACCTTTTAGATCGCCTCTTCATTCGCCTTTACGAAGCCGACGACAGCCGCCGCACGCGCCTGCAGCAGACATTGGAGCTCACCCAACGCTGGTTAGAGTCCTGACCTGCTCATTGGATTATTTATGCCGACATATCGCTTTGCCGCTGCACTCCTTGCCATGTCCACATTAACCGCCTGTGCCCACATGCCTGCCTCTGCTTCAAGCGAAGCCTCGCACTGGGCCAATGCCGCGCAAATGGTCGTGGTGACCCCCGCCAACTGGGAGGCCACCAGTGCCACGTTGCGCCGTTTTGAGCGTCACGATCAGCACTGGCAGCAAGTGGGCAGCGCGGTTTCTGTCACGCTTGGCCGCACCGGCAGCGCTTGGGGCATGGGGCTAAATGCCACGCGTAACGATGGCCCAGTGAAGCGTGAAGGCGACGGCAAATCCCCCGCTGGCGTGTTTGCACTAGGCAGCGCATTTGGCTACGCCGAGCGTATCGCTACTGGCCTGCACTATCAGCCGATGACCACCAACGACTGGTGCATCGATGTTCCCGCATCCAATTATTACAACCAGATCATCGACCGTAGCGTGGTGAAAGCGCCCTACCTCGACCAGTCCAGCGAGCCCATGCGTCGCGACCTGCACGAAAACGGCGACCAACGTTATCGCGAAGGGTTCGTGATTCAACACAATGTCGACGGCAAAGCGCGCCAAGGTGGTAGCTGCATCTTCGCGCACCTATGGAAAGCACCCGGCGAAACCACCGCGGGCTGCACGGCGATGGCACCCGAGAGCATGGACACACTACTGGCGTGGCTGGATGAAAAGCGCCACCCTGTTTTTGTCTTGCTCCCCACCCCACAATACAGCGCACTACAGGCCTCTTGGGCGCTTCCGGAGATCGCCCCATGAGCCAAACCACGCGCGTATTGAGCGGTCTTGTTGGCGGCATCGTGCTGGGCATTTTGCTGGCGTGGCAATCGCCCGCAATGGGGCTTACCGTGGCCAGCATCGTGGAGCCGTTTGGAAAGCTTTGGCTCAATGCGCTGCAAATGACTGTGGTGCCGCTGGTATTCGCACTGGTGGTCGTGGGAATCAACCAAGCCTCTGACGCCGCCCATTCCGGGCGCGTGGCGCGGCAGGCCATCATTAGCTTTGTCATTTTGCTCACCGCCGCTGCAACGCTTGCCGCCGTGCTGGCCCCCGCAATCCTTGGCATGCTGCAGCCCGACCCCGCCGTTGCCGCAGCGCTGCGCGGACATACCGAAGCGATCTCTGCACCTAGCGGCGGCTGGGCCGATGCGCTGGTAGCAATGGTGCCCAGTAACGCAATCTCCGCCGCCGCCAACGCGGCCATGCTGCCGTTGGTGACGTTTGCGCTGTTCTTTGGCTTTGCCCTCACTCGGCTTGAACCCGAGCCGCGTGCGCAGGTTGTTGGGCTGCTCAAAGCCATCAGCGACGCCATGATCATCATTGTGCACTGGGTGCTCTGGGCCGCGCCGGTGGGCATCTTCGCGCTAGTGCTCGCGCTCACTGCGCGCGCCGGGCTGGGCATGCTGCAGGCACTGGGCATTTATATCCTGCTGGAATGTGCGCTGTATGTGCTGTGCGTGGTGCTGCTAATTGGTGTCGCGGTGGCTTTTGGCAAGCAGCGGCTAGGGCATTTCATGAGTGGTCTCGTGCCGGTGCAGGCGGTTGCCGCAAGCACCCAATCGTCGCTGGCTACCCTGCCCGCCATGCTTGATAGTGCGCAAAATCGCTTGGGCATTCCCGCCCGCGTTTCGGGCTTGGTACTGCCGATGGCGGTATCGCTGTTTCGCATCACATCCCCCATCCAATACCTCGCCACTGCCTGCTTCATCGCGTGGGCGCTTGGGGTGGCGCTTACGCCCTCGCAGCTGGCCACCGGCGTGGTGCTGAGCGTTTTGGTGAGCATGGGCTCGGTGGGCCTGCCCGGTCAAGCCATTTTCCTCGCCACCAACCTACCTATCACCACCGCGATGGGCCTGCCGATTGCGCCGCTGCCGGTACTCATGGCGGTCGATGCCATCCCCGACGTGCTCGCCACCGTGGGCAACGCCACGGGCGACATGACCGTCACCACCGTGGTGGCCGCGCGCAATACCGATCAGGAATAACTCGTTCCACTCGCAACAACCTCTTGACAACTCCCGCTGCAGTGCAGCAAAGTCGAAACTATGTCCCGCCGCATGACCACCACCACGACCATTACCACCGGTACCATTACCTCGGTGCGGTCGGTCATGCCTGGATAAACCTTCCCAGACAACGGCCCCGCAGCGAAGCAAGCGGGGCGCAAATCCCGGTTGCCGCGAGCGGGCCCCATAGGAGCCCCAATGAACGCAGCACTGCAGCAGGACGATTCAGACCCATCCAAACGCACCGCACACTGCCGAACCCATAAGTTCGGCGGCAGTTCATTGGCCGATGCTGCGCGTATTCGTCATGTTGCAGACCTGTTGATTGCCGACGACGCGGCCCAGCAAATTGCCGTGACCTCGGCCATGCAAGGCACGACCAATGCCCTGATTGCACTCAGCGAAACCGCAGCGGCGGGAGGCGACTGGAAGAGCGCGTTAGAACATGTGCGGCAGCGCCACGTCGATACTGCGCATGCCCTACTGCAGCAACCTGAAGCCATGCAGGCACGCGTCAATGCACTATGCGATGAACTAACCGAACTGCTGCACGCCACCGCCCTGCTGCGCCAACCCGGGCGCGCGGCACTAGAGCGCGTGCAGGGAATGGGTGAAGTACTCTCTACCACCCTGCTCAACGCGCATCTGTGCGAACGCGGCCACGACTACGCGCTGCTCGACGCGCGCGACGTGCTGGTGGTCAAGCACACCGACCTTGGTGCCGTGGTGGATTGGGAAGCCAGTGCGAAGAAGCTCGCAGAATGGCGCAATCAACACCCGCAGCCACGCGTCAACGTCACCGGCTTTGTGGCCAGCGACGCAAACGGCATGCCCACGACGCTTGGCCGCAACGGCAGCGACTATTCCGCCGCTATTTTTGCCAGTCTGTTTGATGCCGACGAACTGCATATCTGGTCCGACGTGGACGGTGTGCTCTCGGCCGACCCACGCGTGGTGCCAGAAGCGGTGCCACTTACCGCGATGAGCTATCGCGAAGCCTGCGAACTGGCGTATTTCGGTGCCAAGGTCATCCACCCGCAGACGATGACACCCGCCATCGCGCGCGGCCTGCCTATCTTGATGCGTAATACCTTCCGCCCCGAGTTCCCCGGCACGCGCATCGATGCCGAAGGCGATCGCGCCAGCACCGGCCCGGTCAAAGGCCTCACCTTAGGCAATCATCTTGCGCTGCTGTGCTTGGAAGGCACCGGTTTGATCGGCGTGCCCGGCACGGCCGAGCGCGTATTTGCGGCGTTACGCGCTGCACATGTATCGGTGGTGATGATTTCGCAAGGCTCCTCCGAACATTCCATTTGCTGTGTGGTGCACGAACAAGACGCTGCGCGTGCGCGTGAAGCGCTGCGTGAAGCCTTTGCCAATGAGATCGCCAGCGAACAAGTACACGGTGTCCGCATGGGTACCGGCATCAGTGTGCTGGCCGCCGTGGGCGACGGCATGGCAGGCACCCCCGGTGTGGCCGCACAGATGTTCGATGCATTGGCGCGTGCACGCGTTAATATCCGTGCCATTGCGCAAGGTGCCTCCGAGCGCAATATCTCGGTGGCCATCAGCAGCGAAGACGCCACCCGCGCACTGCGCGCCGTACACGCCTCGTTCTGGCTATCACCGCAGACCATTGCACTGGCCGTCATTGGCCCAGGCAAAGTGGGCAGCGCCCTGCTCGATCAACTGCAAACCGCACTGCCACGCCTGCGCGCCGTACACAACATCGACCTGCGTCTGCGCGCGCTGGCCACCCGCAACAAGCTCTGGCTGCACGAACACGGCAACGACGCCGATTGGCACGCGCGCATGCAAACGCCGCCCGCCGAAGCCAATCTTGACCATCTCGCAGAGCACCTTCTCGACACCCACCTTCCGCACGCCGTCATCATCGACTGCAGCGGTAGCAATAACGTGGCCGAGCACTATCCCAAATGGTTGGCCGCCGGCATCCACGTCATCACCCCCAACAAGCAAGCGGGTGCAGGCCCGCTGCAGCGCTACGCCGACATTCGCAGCGCCTGTAAAACCAGCGGCGCGCGCTTCCGTTATGAAGCCACGGTGGGTGCTGGCTTACCCGTGATTTCCACCCTGCGCGATCTACTGGATACCGGCGATGAGCTGCTCAGCATCGAAGGCATTTTCTCTGGCACGCTTGCATGGTTGTTCAATAAATTTGACGGCAGCAAACCGTTCTCTGCACTCGTGCGCGAAGCCCACACACTGGGCTATACCGAACCCGATCCGCGTGATGACCTCTCCGGCACCGACGTTGCACGCAAGCTGGTGATCTTGGCGCGCGAATCAGGCATGCCCATCTCTTTGGATGATGTGCAGGTACAAAGCCTTGTTCCCGAGGCCTTGCGCGGTGCTGATCGCGATGCATTTATGGCGGGCCTTGAAGCACTCGACGCACCGATGCAGGCGGCGCTAAATGCCGCCAAAGCGAACGGCTGTGTGCTGCGCTATGTCGCTTCACTTGATCACAACGGCAACGCCAGCGTGACGCTGAAAGAACTTCCCACCACACATGCGTTCGCGCATCTGCGTCTCACCGACAACTGCGTGTCGTTCACGACCCGCCGCTACTGCGATAACCCACTGGTCGTGCAAGGCCCGGGCGCTGGCCCCGAAGTTACCGCCGCAGGCGTGTTCTCCGATCTGCTGCGCCTTTGCGCCGCACTGGGGGCCAAGCTATGAGCGCTGCACGTCAAGAAGCGCGCGCCTTCGCGCCCGGCTCGGTGGGCAATATCGGCGTAGGCTTCGACATCCTAGGCCATAGCATCGCCGGGATTGGCGACACCGTGATTGCACGCAAAATTGCCGAACCCACCGTGCGCATTTCCGCTATTCGCGGCACCGTGGTTGAATTGCCACGAGAGGCCGAGCGTAATACCGCAGGCCAAGCGCTCATTGCGCTGCGCGAAGCGCTGGCGCTGCCGTTTGGGTTTGACATTGAAATTGAAAAAGGCATCCCGCTGGGCTCCGGCCTCGGCGGTTCGGCCGCCTCCTGCGTCGCCGCGCTGGTGGCCGCCAATGCTCTGTTAGACGACCCACTTTCAGCGCACGCACTGTACGACTTTGCGCTTGCCGGTGAAGCCGTGGCCAGCGGCGGCAAGCACGGCGATAACATCGGCCCCATGCTGCTGGGCGGCGTGGTGTTGGCCACGGCTACACGCCTCACCCGCGTGCAGGTTCCGCACGCTTGGCACGCCGCCGTGGTGCACCCACATGCCGTGTTAGAAACCCGCCACGCACGCGCCGCCTTGGCCGGGCATTACGCGCTGCACGAATTTGTGGAGCAAAGCGCCAACCTTGCACAAGTACTACTGGGCTGCGAACGCGGCGATAGCGAACTGGTGCGCGCTGGCCTGGCTGATGTCTTGGTAGAACCACGCCGCGCGCCACTGATCCAAGGGTTTGCCGAGGTCAAACAGGCCGCACTTAATGCAGGTGCGCTTGGTGCCAGCATTTCCGGCGGCGGCCCCAGTGTGTTTGCGTGGTTTGAATCTAAAGCACATGCACAGCATGCCGGTAACGCGATGGCCCAAGCCTTTGCAGATGCAGGCGTTGGCAGCGACATCCATATCACCCCCATTGCTGGCCCAGCGGCCAAGGTCCTGTTATGAACGCGTATAGCACCCGCGGGCAAGCGCCCTCCGTTTCCATTGCCGATGCCATTGCTGCAGGCCTCGCCCCCGACGGCGGGCTCTACCTGCCGGAGCACTGGCCCCAGTTTAGTACCCACGATTTTGACGGCGCAGCATCGCTCACCGAAATTGCCACGCGTTTTCTAACGCCCTTCTTTGCGGGCGATGCCTTGCAAGCGGCACTGCCTTCCATTTGTGCCAATGCGTTTGCCGTCACGCCGCCACTTGCCCCATTTGGCAAGCCCAATGACTACATCCTTGAACTCTTCCACGGCCCCACCGCCGCGTTCAAAGACTACGGAGCAGCCTTTCTTGCAGGCTGCCTCTCCGCACTGCCGCGCGGCGATAAGCCACTCACGATTGTTGTGGCCACCTCTGGCGACACTGGGGCCGCCGTTGGCGCCGCCTTCCACAACAAACCCGGCGTGCGCGTGGCGATTCTTTACCCAGATGGCCGCGTCGCGCCACGGCAAGCGCATCAGCTTGGCTGCTTTGGCGATAACGTGCGCGCCTTCCGCGTGGACGGCAGTTTTGATGACTGTCAGCACCTTGCCAAAACCCTGCTGGCCGACGCCGAATTTCGTCGCGAAGTTCCGCTGGGCTCGGCCAACAGCATTTCCCTAGGGCGCTTACTGCCGCAGGCCGCGTACTATGCCCATGCGGCACTCACCCACTTCCGTAGCACCGGCCACACACTCAATTTCGTGATCCCTACTGGCAACCTCGGCAACGCACTGGCCTGCCTACTCGCCAAGCGCATGGGCCTGCCGGTGGGCGAAGTGGTGCTGGCCAGCAATGCAAATACCGTATTGCCCGATTTTTTTGCAGGTGGCAAGTACACGCCTCAGCCCAGCCTCGCCACCCTTGCCAATGCAATGGACGTGGGTGCACCGAGTAATTTCGAACGCCTGCAAGCACTTTACCCAGACGCCACCGAACTGCGCCGCGTGCTGCGTGCAGAAGCAGTTAGCGACGACCAGATTCGCGCCACCATCGTCCGTACACGCGACACCCGACAGCAGGTGATCTGCCCGCATACCGCCTGCGCGGTTGATGTGCTCGAACGCCTGCGCGCGTGCGGCGAACAGGGCAACTGGGCCGTGGTGTCCACCGCACACCCGGCGAAGTTCCCCGAAGTCGTCGAACCACTGCTGGGGCAAGAGGTCCCCCCCCCGCCCGCACTAGCCACCATGCTCACCCGCGCAAGTCACGCAGAAGCACTGCCCAATGATGCAGCAACACTGGAAAACACCTTGCGAAATTGGTGATTTTCTACGGCAATGCGCAAAGACACATCCGACGTTTTGACATTATCACCGGCAAATTGTTCAAACCTGCGCATAGCTGCAATAATAATTGGTCATGGCCCCGTAGCTCAGCTGGATAGAGCGT
>NZ_JAHRWW010000034.1 GCF_019104945.1 Thermomonas sp.
GCCGACTCCACTGCATCGCAGGGGCGCCATACGTCGTTATTGGGGATATAGCGCAGCGACGAAACATGCTCCACCGGCTGGTGGGTGGGGCCGTCTTCGCCGAGACCGATCGAGTCGTGGGTATAGACGTGAATCGCGCGAATATCCATCAGCGCGCTCATACGCACCGCATTGCGCGCGTAGTCGGAAAACACGAGGAAGGTTGCATCAAACGGAATGAAACCACCGTGCAGCGCCAAACCGTTGCTGATCGCGGTCATACCGAACTCGCGCACACCAGAGTGAATGTAATTGGCGTCGGCATCGGTGCTGGTCACCGACTTGCTGCCCTTCCACAGGGTGAGGTTGGAATGTGCTAGATCCGCCGAACCGCCGATCAATTCCGGCAGCAGCGGGGCGAATGCTTCAATGGCGTTTTGCGACGCCTTACGGCTGGCAATGCTCGGGCCGTCTTGCTGAATCTTGGCAATGAAAGCGTCGGCAGCAGCGTCAAACCCTTGCGGCAGTTCACCACGCATACGACGTTCAAACTCGGCGGCCAGGGCAGGGTGCGCCGCCTTGTAAGCGGCAAAGCGCGCATTCCACTGCGCCTCGGCCGACTGTCGGTCGCCGCGCCAGCCTGCGTAAACCGCATCTGGAATCTCGAACGCACCGTACTGCCAGCCCAGCGCAGCGCGCGTGGCGGCCACTTCGTCCTTGCCCAGCGGCGCGCCGTGGCTGGACTCTTTACCCGCCTTTGCAGGCGAGCCAAACCCAATGGTGGTGCGGCAGCAGATCAAGGTGGGTTTATCGGCACAGGTCAGCGCCGATTCAATCGCAGCCTTGATTGCAGCGGCGTCATGCCCATCCACACCGCGAATCACGTTCCAGCCGTAAGCCTCAAAGCGCTTGGGCGTGTCGTCGGTAAACCAGCCATCGGTATCACCGTCGATACTGATTTTATTGTCGTCCCAGAACGCAACAAGCTTATGTAGGCCCCACGTGCCTGCCAGCGACGCGGCTTCGTGGGAAATGCCTTCCATCAAGCAGCCGTCGCCCAAAAACACCCACGTGCGGTGGTCAACAACAGCATGACCTTCACGATTGAAGTGCTGCGCTAACAATTTTTCAGCAAGGGCAAAACCAACTGCATTGGCAATCCCCTGCCCCAGCGGGCCAGTGGTGGTTTCAACGCCGGGGCAAACGTGGTTTTCCGGGTGCCCCGCCGTCTTGCTGCCCAATTGGCGAAACGCCTTCAAATCTTCAATGGAAACGTCATAGCCCGTTAGGTGCAGCAGCGCATATTGCAGCATCGACCCGTGACCATTGGACAGCACGAAGCGATCGCGATCGGCCCAACCGGGGTTTTCCGGGTTGCACTTCAGATAATCATTCCACAGCACTTCGGCGATATCCGCCATGCCCATTGGCATACCGGGATGCCCGGAATTGGCGGCTTGCACCGCATCAATGGCAAGAAAACGAACAGCGTTGGCGAGATCGCGACGGGTAGGAGCAGTCATGTCAGCTTGGGCAGGCGAAACGAAGGGAACGCCTATTGTCCCATGTTCAGCCTGCCCACACACACCCAGCACACGGAAAGGTTCAGTTTTGCCTACCTTGCCTCAGTGCACCAATTCATCGAGTTTGGCCATCGTCTCGTCGTCGGGCATATCCTGCTCACCGCTACGCTTGGCCACCACCACGGCGGTGGCAAGGTCACCCGTTACGTTGAGTGAGGTCCGGCACATATCCAAGAAGGTATTGACGCCAATAATGATGCCGATACCTTCAGGATTGATACCCACGATGCCGCAAATCATCGCGATCACCGGCAGCGAGCCAGAGGGAATACCGGCAGTGCCGATACCGCCCAAGATACACAGCACCAGCACCATCAACTGCTGCGGAATGCCCAACTGCACACCATAGACTTGTGCCAAGAACAGTACGGTAATGCCTTCAAACAGGGCGGTGCCGTGGTGGTTCGCCGACGCGCCCACAGTCAGCACGAAGCGGCTCACCTTGCGCGGCAGCTTCAGATTTTCTTCCGCCACCCGCAGCGTCACCGGCAGCGTGGCGGTGGACGAAGCAGTGGCAAATGCGGTCAGCGTGGCTTCTTGAGTTTCACGGAAGAACAAGCGCGGCGACATCCCTCCCATCAACCGCACCCACAGCGGGATCACCACAAAACCGTGCAGGGCCAGCGCTGCCAGCACCGTCACCACAAACCAAATCAGGCTTTGGATCACATCCCAGCCTAGCTGGAAGGTGAGATTGAACATAAACGCCGCCACCGCGTAAGGCGCCAGCAGAATAAACATGCCGATAAGATGCATGCAGATTTCAAACAGGCCGTTCATTGCGCCCTTGAACGCCTGCGTGCCGGGCGTGGGCTTCATCACCAGCCCAATCCCCACCATCAGCGCAAAAAACACAATGCCAAGCTTCTGCTTGTCGTCGGCCATCGCGCCCACGATATTGTGCGGCACGATATTGACCAGAAGGTCCATAAAACGCAGCTCATTGCCCTTACTGACAATTTCCCCGGCTTTAAGCACATTGCCGCTCAGTGCCTTTTCGGCCAGCGACGCGTCCATATGCATTCCGGGCTGGAAAATATGTACGCATACCAAGCCAATCAGTACCGCAGCGCCGGTTACCGAGGCGGTATAGAGCAGCGTTTTCCAGCCCAACCGCCCCAGTGCGGCCACGTCACCCAGCTCCGCGACACCCAGCACCAGTGCCGAAAAAATCAGCGGCACCACCAGCATAAACAGCAGATTGAGGAAGATCTGCCCAAATGGCTTGGTGAGGTAATCAATAATGCCGTGGATCCATGCAGCATCCGTCGCCGTAGCGTGCGCCAGCAAACCCAGCGCCGTTCCTAAGGTGAACCCAATCAGCACTTTGAAATGGAGCGGCATGCCCTTTTCAGGCTTCTTAGGGGTGCTATCGATCGCGTGCATGGGCGGCCCAATTTCAAAAAACAGACGCGAAACTTAGCACAGGTCGAAGATTTATTTGGGATACAGCGGCGGCAATAGGGATGACGCCTGCTGCTTCGTCTTCTGCAGCTTAACTCCCTTCGAAAACGCTTGACGCAGCAGAGCCAGCACCTGCTTAGGGTCGGCCGCCCCCCAGCGCGCGGCCTGCAAAAGCGCTATCGCACGGCGCTGCTCCGCATCCCCCAGCAGCGCAGCAGCAGCTTCTAAATTCCACTCAGGCAGCCCTAATGCGGCCACCAATGCCATGCTGATCGCACCCAGATCGTCCTGTTGCAGCGCTTGCGCCAACGTGAGCTGATGCGGAGCGGCCGCCTGCGCCTGCGAGCGCCCTTCTTTACGACGCCCTGCATATAAAGTGCCGAGGATAAGCAGCACCAATACGCCTGCCGCCCACCACAGCTCGCGCCACTGCTTCGGCGCGGCGGCTTTTTGCTGCGCGGAAGCTGCGGCTCGCGGCGATGCTGCTTCAGGTGATGGCTGGATTTTTTCTACCGAATGGCTTGCTCCCACACCCGGCGCAACATCTAGGATAAGCGGCGGCAACGCAGCCACGCTTGCGCGATGCTGCACTGCATCCCACCACGCCACACGCGGCCCCTGCACGCGCAGCGCCCCCGCCTGCTGTGAAACGATGGAAAACCTTCTCCGCACCACCGTCTGCGGGCGACCATCCGCAAACTGTTCCTCCGTGCGCGGCGGATCGGCAAAAATCTGCACGCCGTCTTGTGCAGGAAAATCAATGGTCTGCATCTGCGCCGCCGTCGCACCGTCGGCAACCGCTTCCACTTCAACCACAGCCGCCTGCCCCACCCAAGCCTGCTGCGGGACCTGCAAATAGCGCAACATCAGCCGATGCAGCGGCAACCAAGGTGTCGGTGCGCCTGACGGTATCGGCAGCACCTGCAGCCGCTTCACTGGCGCTGCTGCCGCCAACGTGTCATCTGCAGCACTTGAAAGCGGGTCAAAAAAACCACCGGCACGCGTGCCGTTAAACCGTGCACCGGGCAGTAGCAGCGCCCCGCTGCGCTCTGGGATCAGCATGAACCGGCGCTCGACCGTCTGAAATGAACGCCCGTCGATACTGCGTCTATAGGTGATGTCATCACCCACCCGTTGCAAGCTCGCATCGGCAGGCGGCTCTAGCTCCAACTGCACCGACGCCAGCGGCACCGCATAATTCAACCGCACCGTCACGCCCACCGTTTGTTGCACATAAGGCTGGGTCGCGTCCACCTCGGTTTCAACAAAGACATCCGCATTCGCACCTGCTTTCGGCTCGGGTGCTGGCAACACCGTCAACTGCAGTGGCTGCGTGCGCGCCGTACCAACGTGCAGCGCTGGAACAATCAATACCCCATCTCCACGCGGGCGTAGCCCTACTGAAAACACCGATGTCGATGAAGACCGCCCATTGACCAAAGAATAGCTGCGGCGAACGCTCTGCCCGCCCACTTCAAAAACAGCGCGTAGGGGGGAGAAATCAACCTGCGATAGCGGCTGATCGGTTTCGATATTGAGGGCAACTGTTTCACCGCTATAAATACTTGCGCGATCAAGCCAAGCGCGCGTTTGTGCTGCTGCAGGCAACGCACACACCAACAGCATCCATACCAGCACCAGCCCGATGCGGCGTGCGAACAGCCTGTTCACGGCACGCCCTCCTGCCGGCGCCGCGCTTCTAGTTGAAAGCGCGCACGCAGCAATGCTCCAGGATCATCCGGCACGCGCTGCAGCCAAGCTTGATTGGCCAATCGGCGCTCACGCTGCGCAGGTGTTTCGTCGCGCACTGCAGGTGTATTTTGCTTTGCAGCAGCGCGCGCAGACTCTGCTTTCTGCTGCGTTTTATTAAGCGCTTGCCGCATCTGCTCACGCTGCGCGGCATCGGCTTGCCTCTGTTTTTGTTCATCTTGAGCGTTTGCTGAAGAAGACTCTTGTGGTTGATTTTGCTGTTGCTGTTTTTGCCCCTGATTTTGGTTTTTGTTTTGCGCTTGATTCTGACCTTGCTGCTGCCCCTGCTGCTGTTGACCTTGCTGATCCTTGCTCTGCTGACCTTGCTGTTTATTTTGTTGCTGCTTGTGTTGCTGCTGTTTCTTCGCCGCCGCAACGACTTTACGGTTATAAAGCGCGTCTGCCATTGTCGGCTGCTGCTTTAACGCCTGATCGTAAGCCGCAAGCGCCTCGTCATAGCGCCCCTGCTGCGCCAGCGCATTGCCGAGGTTATACAGCCCATCGGCACTCTTCTCTTGCTGTAATAGCTGCGATGCCTGCACATAATCTTTCTTGTCGTAGCGCCGGATCGCCTCTTGCATCTGCGCATACGCTGCCTGATCGGAACGCTGCCACAGCCCGCCTTGCGGAGCAGACACCGTCTGCGCATCCACTGGGAAAATGGGCAGTACACAGAGCATGCTTAGCGCCAATAACGCTCCGCGCCCGCGACGGAACAGCGGCAACCAGCACAGCAATACCAACGGCAGCAACCAATAGCCATCATCGCGCCAAACTGTCGTTTGTTCTGTCTGTTTCGAGACACTGCCAGCCTGCCGCGGATCCAGCACACCCAGTGCGCGCACATCCGCATCCGTCGCAGTCAATGCCGCATAGCGGCCTCCGCCGCTTGCCGCCAATGCTTGCAGCGAACCAGCATCAAACTGTGTTCTGACTAATCCCGAGACGCCTTCAAATACACCTCCATGCGCCGTACCAACACCCAGTACGGAGACTTGGTAGCCTGCAGCATGGGCGCGCTTGGCTTCGGCGATAGCACGCGCATCAGCATGATCGGTGAGTAACACTATGTCGCCCTGCGGAAACCCTGCCTGCTGCAATAGTTTTTGCGACCATGCAATGGCGCGGTCTGCGCGCTGCCCGTCCGCAGGCATCACATCGGGTGAAAGCGCATCTAAAAACAGCGCTACGTTATTGGCATCATCAGTGAGTGGTGCCACGGTAAACGCATCATCAGCAAACGCCACCAGCCCAACTTGCCCACCGTTCCGCTCACGCAGCAGCATCGCAAGCTTGGCGCGCATTTGTGCCAACCGTGACGGCTGCACATCATTCGCATACGCTGCCCGTGAAAGATCCACCGCAATCACCAATGGCTGACGCGCCTGCCACAGCAGTTGCTCAGACTTTCCAAAACTCGGCCCAGCCATGGCCACTATCGCGAGCACGGCCCCCAGCAGGCCCAATCGCTTCGCCCAAATGCCGCTTGTTTGAATTTCAGTCGAACGATCCAATAAATGCGGCAGCAAATGCGGATCCACGATCTCTTGCCATACATTTTGCGGCCCTGACCTTCGCCGCAACACCCACATGAGTACTGGCAATAACAGCAGCCCAAGCAGCCACCACGGACGCAAGAAGTGCACCGCCAACAGCGTATTGAACAGCGCACTCATACGTTTCGCCTCGGCAGGAGCAGCGCGAGCAGCATCAGCCCAAGCGCTAAACCCAGCGGAACTGGATAGCGTTCGATTTTGGGGCGAATCATTTGCCCCTGCTGAGCGACCGGTTCTAGGCGATTGATTTCCTCGTAAATTTTGGCAAGTGATTCGGTATCGCGCGCGCGGAACGACTGCCCTCCGGTCATCTCGGCGATGCGCTTAAGCCCTGCTTCGTCTACATCATCACCACCCCCTAGTGGCAGACGAAACCCAAATACCGATAGCGCGCTTCCATCGCCACCAAAAGCCACGGTATAGATACGCACACCGGCATCTTTCGCAATCTGAGCCGCCTTCTCCGGCTCAACCACACCGGCGGTATTCACGCCATCGGTGAGCACGATCAAAACTTTTTGTTTCGCGCCTTGCCCCTGAAGCCGCTTCGTAGCCAGCGCAATGGCGTCGCCCAGCGCCGTTGCTCGCCCCACTAGCCCAAGCACCGCATCGTGTAACTGCAGACGGACGCTTTGATGATCGAGCGTCAGTGGCGTCAGCGCAAACGCACGATCGGCAAAGACCAGTAAACCAATTTTGTCTCCCGTACGGCGCTGCAGGAAATCAGCGAGTACGGCTTTGGCCGCGGTGAGGCGACCCACCGGCTGCCCGCCCAGCTGCATATCTTCCTCGGCCATGCTCGCCGAAAGATCCAGCGCCAACATCAGCTCACGCCCTGCACGTGGCGGTGCAATCGGCGCTCCCAACTGTTGCGGGCGCGCGGCTGCCACGCATAACAAGCACCAAGCAAGCCACAACAGCCACGGAAATTTGCGCGACCGCACAAACCCGCTGCGCCCCTGTGCCACCTGCTGCAATCGTTTCTGCCAAGGCACATGTAACGCCGCCTGCTGCGGCGTAGCCCCCGCGATAATGTGATACCACAGCCACGGCAATACCGCCGCAATAAGTAGCCACGGCCAAGCAAAATCCACGCTCGTTGCGGCCGACCACCACTGCATCATCACGCCCCCATCCAACTGAGAAAACGCCGCCGCGCGGCCACGCGCAGCGCAGCTAGCTGCGCGTCATCCACCTCGCGTTGATACAACCCTTCTGTAAGCAAAACACCCAACTCTTGTTCAAATACAGGGGGCATCATTCCTACATCAAGAAACCGAAGCCATTCGGCCCCCTCTAACCGATCGGCCTGCGGATCGATACGGCGCGCGGCGCGGCGCAAAAGTGCAGAGAGCGCCGCCAGCTGATCCTGTGCCGATGCAGCGCCGGCAAGCTCGGCATCGAACCAACGCTCCAACGCTAACCGACGCCGATGTCGACGTAACAGCCAATAGGACACAGCTGCAATAAGCGCAATGATTGCCGCCATCAGCAACCACCAGCCCGGTGCAGGCGGCCACCACGCGGGCGCTACACCTGCGTGCATGGCTTTCAACGGCAGCACGGACGGCTGACCGGGCATCATCGCCACGCCCCCTTTGGGCGATCCATCAACCCCAGCCACGTATCGCTCTGTGCATGGCTCGACAGCTCGGCCGCGCGTATGCCCTTGGCCTGTAATAACGCCAGCGCTGATGCAACCGGTGCCTCAAATGCTTGCAACCAACGCTGCCGCACCGCTGCTGCATCCAGTGCCAGCGTCACGCGCTCATTTGCTTCACCCACAAAGCTCAACTGCGCTTTGGGTGGCTTACTTTCTAATGGGTCGGTGAGCAGTAAAATTCCGCTGTCAAATTTGGCCAGCGCCGCCCAGCGTAAAGGCGAAACGTCGAGCACACTCTGCGGATCTGCAAGCACCAATACGCGCGCCCCCGGACGCAGCAGCCGCTGCGCCTGTTCCAGTAGCTTGGTCAATGGCACCGATGCAGGCGGCGGCACCGAATACCAACGCGTGAGCGCATCGAGTACGTGCATGACACCACGCACTCCCGCCACTGGCGCAACACTCATGCCGCTTTCACTGCCGCAAAGTGCTGCAAGCCGATCACCATCGCGTAGCGCCAGCCACGCCATCAGCGCCCCCGCTCGCGCGGCCTGCACCGACTTGAAGCGCACCCGCGTTCCAAAATAAAGTGCGGGCGCGGTATCTGCCACGATCAAGGTCAAGCGTTCGCGCTCGGCTTGGAATAACTTGGTATGCGCCTTTCCACTGCGAGCGGTCAAACGCCAGTCCATATGCCGCGCATCATCACCCATCGCATACTCGCGCGATTCGGCGTACTCCATTCCGCGGCCGCGCAGGTTCGATAGCGCATGCCCCTGCACCCCGTAGCGCCCCTGCCGCGCAGGACGACGCCCCTGCACGAGTGCACGCAGCTCAATCAGCTCAGCCAAGCTTGGCCGCACGCCTTCGGTGGCAAGGGTTCCACTCATTTGCTTTAAGGAAGCGGCACCAACCGCAGCAGCTCTTCAACCAGACGCCCGCCGTCCCAACCTTCGGCCTGCGCCTCGTAGCTGGGCAACACCCGGTGCCGCAGCACATCGGGCGCGACTGCACGCACGTCTTCTGGGGTCACGTAATCACGCCCATTGAGCCATGCGCGCGCACGTGCACAGCGATCCAGCGCAATCGAACCACGCGGGCTAGCCCCCCATGCAATCTTTCGTGCCAAAGCCGCGTCGTAGCGCGCAGGTTCACGCGATGCCAACACCAGCTCTACCAAATAGCGCTCCAGCGCCGGTGCCAAATGGATCTCCAAAGCCGCGCGGCGTGCGGCAAAAATATCCTGTTGCGAAATACACACGTGGCCTGCGTGCGCGGGCTGTTCTTGAACAAGCGCACGCTCCCGCGCCAGCCGCAGAATATCTACTTCGGTTTCTGCCTTCGGGTAGCCTATTTGCACATAAAGCAGAAACCGATCCAGCTGCGCCTCCGGAAGTGGGAACGTGCCTTCCTGCTCGATAGGGTTCTGCGTTGCCATCACCATAAATAATGGCGATAGCGGATAGGTCTGCCGCCCCACCGTGACTTGGCGTTCGCCCATCGCCTCCAGCAATGCCGACTGCACTTTGGCCGGGGCGCGGTTGATCTCATCGGCAAGCAGAACCGAATGAAAAATTGGCCCTGGCTGAAACTCAAACCGACCGTCTTGGGGACGCCATACCTCAGTGCCGGTCAAATCTGCAGGCAGTAGATCGGGGGTAAATTGCACGCGCGAAAAATCCGCTTCGATGCGTGATGCCAGCGCTCGGATCGCCGTCGTTTTTGCCAAACCTGGTGCGCCTTCTACCAGCAAATGCCCATCTGCCAGCAAAGCTATCAATAGGCGCTCGACGAGTGTCGACTGCCCCAGTATCTCCTGCTCCAGCTCGGCCCGCAGTGTCTGCACTACCTTCTGCAAGCGCGAATTTTCTTGCGACGTCGTTTCCATATCCACTCGCCTGTCACCAATACGTGCTATGACCATATAACGCCATGAAGGTTCGCCCTGCAGCTGGCTCAAACAAAAACGGGAGCCTAAGCTCCCGTTTTTGTTAAGCAACAATCACGTAATCAGCGCTGCGTTACGCGCATCACCTTCGGGGTAACGAAGATCAGCAGCTCTGCTTTGCTCTTGGTACGGTTCTTATTGCGGAACAGGTTACCTAGAATCGGGATGTCGCCCAAGAACGGCACCTTGGTGATCTGCGAGGCGTCCGAGAATTCATAGACACCACCCACCACCACGGTTTGCCCATCTTCTACCAAGATTGCGGTGTTGACTTCACGCTTGGCGATCATCGGCACGCGGCCGAAAGTGCCCATTTCCACCCAGCCGTCGAGCTCGTCTTTCTTGACGTTCATATCAAGGAATACACGGCCGTCATTGGTGATGGTCGGGGTAACTTGCAGCTCCATCAGCGCGTCTTTGAAGTTCACCGTAGGCGTCAGCTGCCCGCCGGTGCCGGTGACCGTCAAATAACCAATCTCACGGCCTTGGCGAATCACGCCTTCTTTCTGATTACTGGTAACAATACGCGGATTGGACACCACTTCCGCACGCCCCTGCTGCTGGATCGCCGAGAGCTCAACGTCTAGCAAGTACCCAGCATTGAGCACCGACAGCGCGAGCGAGCCTGGGGTTGTACCCGTCAGTGCCGCCGGTAGGGTGCTCATTATGCTGCGCGTGATGGTATTGGCACCATAATTTGGCGTATTGGTGTTCCAGCCCTGACCCGGCGCACGTGGTGCATTGGCGTCCCCAGGGGTACTTCCCGGATTAGCATTCAAATACGCCGTGAGTGCATTGGTATAGAGCAGGTTATTGGCATTGGTCGTATTGGTGACCGACTGCCGGTTGGCCAGCGTATCCGCCAAATTGCCGCCGTAGGAGACATTGTCTTTATTGCCGCTGATACCGAACTTAGCACCCAGTTCGCGTGCCACGTTTTCGTTGGCAATCACGATCCGCGCCTCGATCACCACCTGATCGACCGGCTTATCGAGTTCTTGTACCAGCTTTTTGATGCTGGCCACGCGCGGTGCAATATCGACCACAAGCAGGGTATTGGTGCGCTTGTCGTAGCTAAGGCTACCGCGTCCCGACAGGAAGCCGCGATCCTGCGAGTTCTGCCCACCGCCCATTTGGCCGCCGCCGCCATTCTGCTGGTTGCTCTTACTTTCTTCGGTCAACAGCTTGGCGATATCTTCCGCATTGGCGTAATTGATCGGGATGTATTCAGTAACCTTTTCGGCGCGCTCTTCCAAATTGATGCGCGCGTCTTCCTTGGCCTGTTCGAACGCGGCAATTTCTTGCTGCGGCGCGACCCAGATCACATTGCCGCTGCGGCGCTTATCGAGCGACTTGGACTGCATCACCAGATCTAGCGCCTGATCCCACGGCACATTGGTTAGGCGCAAGGTAACGCTGCCTTGTACGGTATCAGCCGCCACGATATTCAGATCGGAATACTCGGCGATGAGCTGCAGAACAGTGCGCACCGGTACGTCTTGGAAGTTGAACGTAACCGGCTTGCCGCTGTAGCGCACAGTGGCTTCGCTCGTACCTGAGGCGGATGCCACAGCACCCATTGCGCGGGCCGGTGCGGCCTTTGCTTGGGCTACAGCAGGCGCACGCGGCACAATCTCAACCACATATTCGTTGCCGCGCTGGTAGGCCAGTGATTCGAAATCACCCTTGGTGCCCAACACCAGCTGCGCACCCGAACTGGTGGTACGCGCGTCGATGCGCTGCACCGGGGTGGCGAAGTCGGTGACATTCATTGGCCGCTGCAGTGCCGCAGGTAGCTGAGCATTGCCGATATCGACCACGACATTGCCGCCCATATTGCGCAGATCCGGGGCCGCGGTATCGCCTGAGAAATGCAGAATCAATTTTCCTGATCCGCCATCTCCGCGTTTGAAATCGATGCTGGACACGCTTACAGCATCCGGCGAACGCTTGGCCGGATCGGCCATCGCGCCGGTCGCGCTTTGCGCCATGCTGAGCGTAGCAACTGTGACGGGCTGTGCAGCTGCGCCCGTAGCGTATAAGCCCACCGCAAGTCCTGCGGCAAGAGCTCCCAAAGGCAACGAGCGCCGGACTGGCTGCATGTGCTTGGCGTTGGTGACGGTCATCGGTCTATTCCCCAATCAATTGTCATTCGAGCGCCAGTTTGGCGGGGCGTTCAAGCCATCCGCCAGCGCCATCCGGAACCAGTTCGACCAGTTCCACCCGGTCTTCCTGCACGGCGGTCACGCGACCGTCGCTTTCCCCCATATAGTCACCCGGCTGCACGCGGTAAGTCACCTTATCGGGTGCCATCACCAGTGCGACCAAGCTGCTTCCACTACCCAGCGTACCCACCATCTTCAAGCTGTCCAGCGGAAACATTTCGAGGGTTTGCTTGCGCCGACCGGGATCCGGCCGTGGCCCGCTCGACCCTTCTCCACTGAAGGTTTGATCGAACGGATCGCGCATATTCTGCGCGGTGTATTCAAACGTCTCGAACTGCTGCATCACAGGCAGCGGTTCCAGCGGCGGCGCCGGTTTGGCTTTGACTTCGGCCACCCATTTTTCAAGATCACTACGGCCACTGCCGCAGGCGGCGAGCGTCAAGCAGGCCAGCAGCATCAGCAGGATTCCCGCTCCGCGCCCAAAGGTTTGCATGCGCATGATCACTTGCCTCCCTGCTTGGCTTTGTCAGCTTGCGACGCATCCGCTTCTGCCTGTGCCGCTTCATCTTCATCCAGATAGCGGTAGGTTTTCACGGTACCCGCCAGTTCAAGCGGTGTATTGCCGCTGATCCGCGCATTGGGATTGTTCTTCGCGTTTTTTGGCTGCAGCGAAATATCGTGCATGGTCATGATGACCACCCGCGGCAGCGAAGCCACACCACTGACGAATGCACCGAACTGGTGATACGTCCCCACCATGCGCAATGCAATGGGCTTTTCGGCATAGAACTCTTGCTTGGTCTCGGGCCCCGGTTGGAACAGGTCGTTTTGAATACCTGTAGCCAACGCAGTTTGCGAAATATCCACGATGAGGTCTGGCATTTCGGTTTTGCTGGGGAGCTGACGCAGCATCTGCTGCAACTGCTGCTCCATTTGCGCGAGCTGCTGTTTCAGCGGCTCAAGATTGGCTGCACGCCCTTGTTTGTTTTCAAACTCGGTGCGCAGATCAGATTCTTGCGATTCCAGCCCTTTCAACTCATCACGCTTGCCGCTGATCATGACAAACCACGCCACGATCAAGATCAGCAGCGCCACCAGCCCACAGAAACCGAGCTGTGCTTCGCGCGGCCAGCCGCCGATATTGCTGAAATCCAGCTCGTTGATATTGATCTTTTTCTTATTCACGATGCGCTCCCTCCCGCTGCGGGCGCTGCGTTCTTAGCTGGAGCCGGAGCGGCGGCGGGCGTTGCCGCTGGAGCCGGAGCAGCTGCCGGGCTAGCGGCTGGCGTGGCAGGCGCTGCTGCCGGAGCCTCCGCTGGTGCGGCCGCGGCAGGTGCTGCGGCTTCCGTTGCCGCCGTCTCACCTGCAGCCTTGGCTTCGCTCGGATTAGCCAGCTTGACCTTCAATGTAAACTCATACGGCAGGCCTGCGTTGCCTTCCTTCGCCTCGATGACGTTCAGATCTGGGTTGGTCATCCAACCCGAGCTTTCCAAGTTGCGCATATACGTGGAAACACGCGCATTGGACTGCGAACGACCGCTAAGGGTCAGGATGTCGCCTTCTTGTTTGATCGTGGTCAGTGCGACGCCATCTGGAATGGTGCGCACCAGCGAATCAAACAGGTGCACCATCTGCGAACGGTTGGACTGCAGCTGTTCGATCACTTCCTTGCGTGCCAGCAGCTTGGACTTTTTCTGGTCAAGTGCTTCAATTTCCTTGATCTGTCCATCGACCTTGGTAATTTCACCACGCAAGTACTCGTTGCGCGCATTCTGGCTGGAAATTCGGCCAGTGAAATAGGTGAAGACCAGTACGGAAGCCAACACACCGGCCAATACCGCCAGTGCCAGCATCACCGTAAACTCTTTTTGCCGTGCTTTGCGGCGTTCTTCACGCCACGGCAGGAGATTGATCTTTGCCATCAGTCAAAACTCCTCAGTGCGAGGCCGCAAGCGATCATCAGGGCCGGGGCATCCTGCGCAAGTGCATGCGCTTGAACACGCGGCCCCAGCGTCATCTGCGCCAAGGGGTTAGCGATTGCGCTAGGAATCCCTAGCTGCTCTTCCACCATGCCAGCGATACCTGCAATCGAGGCACAGCCACCCGCCAAAACGATTTGATCGACGCGGTTGAACTCGCTGCCCGCGTAGAAGAACTGCAGCAATCGGCTGACCTGCTGCACCATGGCTTCTTTGAATGGATCGAGCACTTCGATTTCGTAGCTTTCCGGCAAGCCACCCTGACGCTTGGCCAGACCCGCTTCTTCATAGCTGAGGTTGTAACGGCGCATCACCTCGTCGGTGAGCTGCTTGCCGCCAAACACGTTTTCACGCGTGTAGATGCTGCGCCCGCCGCGCAAAACATTGAGGGTGGTCATGGTGGCGCCCACATCCACCAACGCTACCAAGCCGTCGCGCGGGACATTGAGGGTAGGCGCCATCAGCGCGAAGGCATTTTCGATGCAGAAGGCCTCGACGTCGATGACCTTGGCGGTAAGCCCACCTAGTTCCAGCGCCGAGGCGCGCACTTCGACGTTCTCAGAACGCGAGGCCGCTAGCAGCACTTGCATCATCTCGGTGTTGCCGGGCATCTGCCCCAGCACTTCGAAATCCAGATTCACTTCTTCCACCGGATACGGGATGTAATTCACCGCTTCCAGTTCGATCTGTGATTCCAGTTCATCTTCGTCCAGCGTTGCGGGCATCGGGATCACTTTCGTGATGACCGACGAACCCGATACGGCGGCCGCGGCGTGCTTGACCCGCGTTCCACAGCGCGCGACGGCGCGGCGAATGGCTTCGCCTACGGCTTCAACCTCGACGAGGTTCTTTTCAACCACGGCATTCGGCGGAAGCGGCTCAACCGCGTAGTGCTCTACGCGGTAGCGGTCACCGGTGCGCGCAAGCTGAAGCAGCTTGACCGCAGTCGAGCTGATATCAACGCCAATCAGTGGCGGTTGCGTCTTCGTCCCCAGGCCCACGATCTCTCCCCTTCCAAACAGGCGCTTAGGTGCGCCAGTTACAGTAATACATGAATAACGAGCTTTTTACGCTATACCCACCCGTTTTGGCAAGACGTTGACACAAATTGTCTTCATCCGGCCTCAAAAGAGATAGACGTAAACTTCCGCAACAACCGGCCACCCCCCGTCGCCCGCTGTCACTCATCTATACTTCACAGCTTCCCACTACGCAATCACTGCCCAACGCCGATGCCTCGATTGAAACGCCTGCTGGGCTGGTCACTGCTGGCCGCCATCATAACTTGTTTTGCCGGTGCGGCTATAGTTGGTTTAGTGGTGCTGAAGATCAATTCGGAACTGCCCGATGTGGACAGCCTGCGCACCATCGAGCTGCAGGAGCCGATGTATGTCTATTCCCGGGACGGCAAGCTGATCGGCTTGTTTGGCGAGATGCGCCGTTATCCTGTTGAAATAGAAAAAGTTCCAGATCAGGTCAAGCAGGCCTTTCTCGCCGCCGAAGACGCCAATTTTTATCAGCATCACGGTATCGACTTCAAAGGCGTGGCGCGCGCGGTTTGGTTGTTGGCTAAAACCGGCGGGCAGGAGCGCGTGGCCGGTGGTTCCACCATTACTCAGCAGGTGGCAAAGCAGTTCTTCTTGAGTTCCGAATACAGTTTTAAGCGCAAATTTTCGGAAATGCTGCTGGCGATGAAGATGGAGCGCGAACTCAGTAAAGATGAGATTCTTGAGCTGTATCTCAATAAGAGCTTCTTTGGCAACCGCGCTTACGGCGTGGCCGCTGCTGCCGAGTATTACTACGGCAAAACGCTTGACCAGCTCGATTTAGATGAAGCCGCCACCTTGGCTGGGATCCCTAAATTCCCCTCCAGCGGCAACCCGATCAGCAACCCGGAACGCGCGCGCCAGCGCCGCGACAACTATATTTTGCCGCGCATGGCTGAGTTGGGCTTCGTGCCGCACAGCGAAGTGATTGCGGCCATGGCCGTGCCGATGCACGCCGCGCCGCATGAGCGCCAAGTAGAGGTGTATGCCCCCTACGTTGCCGAAATGGTGCGCCAGCAAATGGTGGAGCGCTACGGTGAAGACGTGTTGAACAAGGGCTATCACGTCACAACGACTATTGACCCCGTACTGCAGGCAGCGGCCGACCAAGCCATCGTGGATGGCTTGCGGGTCTATGACCGCCGCCACGGCTGGCGCAAACCGACGCAGCATATTGAAATGCCGATCGGTGCCGACGCCAAAGCCCTTGGCCAGCTACTGCATAACATCCCGGCACAGGGCGGCTTGTTGCCTGCGCTTGTCACCGGCAATAGCGGCAACCAGCTACAGGTAGTGCTGCGTAACGGCACCGCGCTGACGTTGGCCGGAACCGCGCTGAGCTGGACCGGCAAACCCGCATCCGCGCTTGCGCAGCCCGGTGACGTGGTGCGTGTGCGCCAGCTGCCGACCGAAAAGCCCGACGCCCCGCTGCAATGGCAGATTGATCAGGTTCCGCGGGCGCAAGTCGCCTTGGTATCGCTAGATGCCGATAACGGCGCGCTGCGCGCACTGATTGGTGGCTATAGTTTTGCAGGCAATAAATTCAACCGTGCGACGCAGGCCAAGCGTCAACCCGGTTCCAGCTTCAAGCCCTTTCTGTATGCCGCTGCGTTCGAGCGCGGCTTCAACCCGGCGTCCATCGTGCTGGATGCGCCGGTGGTGTTCAAAGACCGCGTGGGTCATGAGTGGCGGCCGCAGAATGACTCCGGTAATTTCGCTGGCCCTATGCGCGTGCGCGAGGCCTTGGTGCAGTCGCGCAATCTGGTTTCAGTGCGCCTGCTCGACACCATCGGCGTTGATTACGCGCGCCGCTATATCAGCCATTTTGGTTTTGATGAAGCCAGCCTGCCGCCGAACCTGTCGATGTCGCTAGGCACGGCTTCGCTGACCCCATTATCGGTAGCGCGGGGCTATACCGCGTTTGCCAACGGCGGCTTCCTGCCGACGCCTTGGCTGATTGACACAGTACGCGACCGCGACGGCATTGAGATTTTCAAAGAAAACCCGGCCACCGCCTGCCCGGGCTGCGCCGGTATCAATGCCCCCGGCACAACGGCTAGCACTGCAGCGCCTGCGGCCAAAGTAGATGGCTTTGATCTTGGCCCAACGGCGGCCTCGGCACCTACACCAGCGCCTGCCGCAGCACCCTCCACGCAAACTCCCGCGCAAGCGACAGCCAGCGCCCCCACAACCGCCGATAACCGACTCGTTGCACCGCTGGCGATCGACCCGCGCGTGGCCTGGCAATTGCGTTCGATGATGCTAGACGTTGTCCGTCGCGGCACCGCCACCGCCGCACGCGTATTAAACCGCGAGGATGTGGGCGGTAAAACCGGCTCGACCAATGAACACCGCGACGCGTGGTTTTCGGGCTTTGGCGGGCCATATGTCACCACTGTTTGGGTGGGCCGCGATGATTTCAAATCGCTGGGCTACCGCGAGTACGGCGGTAAAGCAGCGCTGCCCATTTGGATCAATTTCATGCAGGTGGCGCTGAAAGGCCAGCCTGAGCGTAACCCGCCACCGCCAGCAGGCATGGTGCAAGTAAGCGTTAGCGCAAGCGGCCGACTGATGCCGGCAGGCGAAGGCGGCATCATGGAGTGGGTCAAAGCAGAAGATCTACAGCGCATGGAAGACGAATTACTGACCGAGCCTGTACCCGATGACCAGCCCGCCGAGGAAGCGTTCGATATTTTCTGATGCGCTTACGCTAGGCCGCTAGAAAAACGATGCCCCGCAGAGCGGGGCATCGTTTGAACCACATGGGAGCGCGAATTAGCGCTTATCCATCCCCACATAATCACGCACGTCGTGGCCGGTGTAGAGCTGACGCGGACGACCGATGCGCGCGCCGGGGGTTTCGTGTTGCTCGATCCAATGCGAGATCCAACCAGCAGTACGCGCGATGGCGAACATCACCGTGAACATCTCGGTGGGGATGCCCAGCGCCTTGTAGATGATGCCGCTGTAGAAATCGACGTTCGGGTACAGCTTGCGCTCGACGAAGTAATCGTCCTTCAGCGCCGCTTCCTCCAGCTTCATCGCCACGTCCAGCAGCGGATCATCGACACCCAGTTCGTTGAGCACCTTGTGGCACATTTCGCGAATGATCTTCGCGCGCGGGTCGAAGTTCTTGTACACGCGATGGCCGAAGCCCATCAGACGGAAGCTGTCGTTTTTATCCTTGGCGCGCAGGATGGCCGACTCAACATTATTCGGCGAGCCGATTTCCTGCAGCTGCTTGAGCACCGCTTCGTTCGCGCCGCCGTGCGCCGGGCCCCACAGTGCAGTGATGCCTGCAGCCACCGATGCATACGGGTTAGCGCCGGTGGAGCCAACCAAGCGCACGGTGGAGGTCGAAGCGTTTTGCTCGTGGTCGGCGTGCAGGATAAACAGCAGATCCAGCGCCTTGGCCGCCACCGGGCTCATTGCCAGCGGCTCGCTCGGCACTTCAAACATCATGTGCAAGAAGCGATCGACGTATTCCAGATTGTTGCGCGGATAGGTGAACGGCCAGCCGATGGAGTAGCGGTAGCAGGCCGCAGCAATCGTCGGCATTTTGGCGATCAAACGAATCGCGGCCATCTTGCGGTCGGCCGGATCATCTACGTTCAGATCATCGTGATAGAACGCCGACAGCGAGGCGATCGACGCCGCCAGCATCGCCATTGGGTGCGCGTCGTGGTGGAAGCCGCGGAAGAAGTGCTTGAGCGACTCGTGCATCATCGTGTGATGCGAGACGGTGTGCTCAAAGCCTGAGAACTCTTCCTTGGTGGGCAGTTCGCCGTTCAGCAGCAGATAGGCCACTTCGAGGAAGCTGGATTTTTCCGCCAGCTGTTCGATTGGGTAGCCGCGATACAACAGCACGCCCTTATCACCGTCAATGAAGGTGATGGCGCTTTTGGTGCTGGCCGTTGCGCCAAAGCCCGGATCAAAAGTAAAGCAGCCGGTTTCCTTTGGCAGCGCGGCGATATCGACGCAAGGCTGGCCCAAGGTGGGTTTCAACACAGGCAGCGCGAACGATTTATCGCCCGCGTTTAAGGTGATCTGATCAAATTCGGACATGACGCAACTCCAATGGGGGTGCTAGCCGTTGGCCCTTCAGGCCATGCGCTAGCGCATGGGAAACGTTAATTATCGCACAAGCGCGGCGCTGCAGCTTTGGACAAAAGTCGCAAAGCCTGACCAATATCAAGCCAGTTCAGTATTGCGCACAAAGCAAAACGGCCGCACAAGGCGACCGTTTCGTATGCCATATAGGCAAAAACTTATTTCTGATAACGCTTGCGGAACTTGTCCACACGACCCGTGGTGTCCACCAGCTTGTTTTGTCCGGTGTAGAACGGATGGGTCGAAGACGAAACGTCCACCTTGACCAGCGGATACTCGTTACCATCTTCCCACTTGGTCGTTTCCTTGGCGGAAATGGTCGAACGGGTCAGGATTTTGAAGTCCGAGGTCACGTCCTGGAAGACGACGTCACGGTATTCGGGATGGATGCCGGCTTTCATGATGCAAACTCTAGGAATGAAACGGAATGTGAGCCGCGTATTCTAGCGGCCTACTCGGGGGTTTTGCAAGTAGCAAAGGAAAATATCGCCTGAATCACGCAAAAAACAGCTTAGTGCTGCGTGAGCGTGGCGTGCAACTGCTGCTCGAACTGTTGTTGATTATAGCGCATCAAGATACGCGCGTTATCCGCTGCGCCGGTTTGTCGGTTCCAGTCCACTACCGTTGCGCCACGGGTATGCCGCCCGGTGGTTTCCACCACTATCGGCCGCTCGAGGCATTCCACAGCGCCCTCTGGCTGCAGCGCCATCGCCATTGCCAGCGCATCGGCAGCGTGCCAACGCTCGCCGCGCCCCACCTGTTGTACCCAAGCCCGCGTGTGTGCGGAGATGCTGGCGTAGAACTGCGCCCACGCATTGTCGGCCGCCAGCCAACGCTCGGCGTCGCTATGCAGAAAGCCGTGCGCCATGGTGGCTTCCCAATCCACAAGGTCGATGCGTGGAAATGCGGAAAACACCAGATCGGCCGCTTCTGGGTCAAAGTGAATATTGAACTCCGCCGCCGGGGTGATATTGCCGTGCGCACTTACTGCGCCCCCCATCACCACACAGCGTGCCACGCGCTGCGGCAGCGTGGGATCGAGCTTGAGCGCCAACGCCACGTTGGTGAGCGGCCCCAGCGCCACGAGCAAAAGCTTGTCCGCGTATTGGTGTGATAGCCGCAAAATCGCGTGGGCCGCATGCTCGGCTTCGGCCTGACGCGTGGCCGGCGCATAGTTCACATCACCAAAGCCATCTTCACCATGCACATTGGCTGCATCGGGTGCTGGGTACACCAGCGGTGTTGGCGCGCCCGCATACACAGGAACATCTACGCCGCAGACTTCGCACAGCTTCAGCGCATTCGCCACGGTGTGCGAAAGGCCTACATTGCCTGCGGCAATCGTAAGCCCCACCACCTCGTGCCGATGATCGTGAAACGCCATCATCAGCGCCAGCGCATCATCCACGCCGGGGTCGGTATCAATCAGTAGAGGAATTTTTTCGGTCGTCATACCTGCATTATGACGAAAGCGGGCAGTAGCTCAACGGTATTGGCGCAAATAGCGTTTTTCGAACAAGGCTTTGGCCCAATGCGCAAAACGCGACAGTGGGACTGTACGCGGCCCACGTTCGCTGCGTTTGACGGTGATACCACGATCTAGCGTGTCGATGATGCACAGCAGTTCAGACTTAAAGACCTCTTCCACCGGCGCCCCAGCCAGCGCGCGCAGCAGATTACGCGCGGCCACTTCTGCTTGTAGGTCGGCTTGATGGGCCTGCTTGGGCATCCACTCCGGGCCAGGAAAGCTGCCACCGTCGCCTGCCACAAAGGTGCAGGCCACACCCGGCACGCGGCACTGCATATCGCCCTGCACCAACCCACCCGGCGAACGCGGCAGTACTGTGTTATCGAGCCAAGATTGCCCGGTCATGCCCGGCATAAAGAGCGTCAAATCCGACTCAATGCGGGTGTGCTCGAGCTGGATGGCGCCTGCTTCAAACTGCTTGGGTTTTTCTCCCAGCACAGTTTCAATTCCGCGCTTGTGCATTTCCGCCAAAATAAGTTCAACGGCCTTATCGCCCAAGCGCTGGCCCGGGCGTTTAGAGCCGCTGAAGAACACTAGTTTGAATTTGTCACGTCGGCCTTGCTTGCGCAGCAGTGTGTCGGTGCCAAATACGAATTCAAACATGGGGCCGCCGCGCATGGCGATAGGCTCATTGGGGTTAGTACCGAAGCCAAAGCACAGCGTGCCACCCGACAGCGCAGTCAGTCGATCACGAATCGCCTCACCCGCCTCCACGCCCTCACAGGGGATGATGGCGTGCTCGATCCCAGGTAGTTTGCGGATAAAACGTGCGCCACAGGCGATGATGAGGCCATCGTTGGTGACATCGCCCGCCTCGGTGTGCAGCGTGCGGCCATCTTCAGACAGCCCTGTGGCATGTGCCTGATGAAAATGGATGCGTTGGCGCTTAAAAAAGTTACCCAGTGGTACTACAAGGTCTTCTCGCTTGCGCTTCCCAGACGGCAGCCAGATGGTGCCGGGTAAGTAGTGCAACTCAGCGCGCGGTGCGACCAGCGTCAACTCTGCGTTTGGCGCGTGTTTGCGCAATGTGCGCAGCGCTGTGAGCCCAGCAAACCCGGCACCGACCACCGAAATGTGCGCAGCCATGATATGCCCTCCTAGGGCGAAATACCAAGCGCTTGCTTGGTCTTATTTTCAAGACTGGTGACACCGGCCTTGCGCGCGAGCTCCAGCGCTGCGTCTTTTGATACGCCGTCAAAATCCGCCTGTTCGAGCGCCAACAGCGCGCCCGCACGATTACTGCTAGCACAGTGCACCAGTACGGCACCGTGCGCGGGTGCGAGCGCCTCATGCAGCAATTTGGCATTGGCGTCGTTGATGCCATCTGCACCCGCTACCGGAATTTCGAGATAGCGCATCCCCGCGGCTTTTACTTCCGCCGCTTCATCACGCCCTTTCAGTTCTTCTGGCGTGCGCAGATTGATCACTGTGGTGATACCGCGCGCGCGCATGCCGGCCCAATCTTGCGCCGACGGTTGGCCGGCGGTGTAGAGGCCGGGCAAGGGTTCAAAGAGTTTGAGCGTTGAAGCTGCGGCTGCAGAAGACACCGCAGGTGCAGCCGCGGTGGTTGCGGGCGCATGCGCGCAGCCGCTGGCCAATACCGCTATCAAAAGTGCGCTTGCCAAGCGTTTCATCCGGAGGTCTCCATTGCGCGCTGTTCACGTTGTTTGAGAACGAAATACAGCAGAGGGATTACGACTAAGGTCAGTATCGTACTGACTAAGATGCCAAAGATCAGTGAAATGGCGAGCCCGTTAAAAATTGGGTCATCCAAAATGAAGAACGCGCCCAGCATCGCCGCCACGCCGGTTAGCACAATGGGTTTGGCGCGCACCGCGCAGGCGTCGATCACCGCATCCACCAAAGGCACGCCGCGCGCGGTTTCCTGATTGATGAAATCCACCAACAGGATGGAGTTGCGCACGATGATCCCGGCCAGCGCGATCATCCCGATCATACTGGTGGCGGTGAACTGCTTGCCCAGCAGCGCGTGCCCCGGCATCACGCCGATGATGGTGAGCGGGATTGGCGCCATGATCACCAGCGGCACCAGATAGCTACGAAACTGCGCCACCACCAGCAGGTAGATCAGCACCATTCCGGCGGCATAGGCAATGCCCATGTCACGGAAGGTCTCATAGGTGATTTGCCATTCACCATCCCACTTCACCGCATATTGGCTGGTATCGGCGGGCTGGGTGATGAAGGTTTGCGCCAGTGCTTGCCCTTGCACCGGGTTGTCACGCAGCTGCGACACCACGTTGAACATGCCGTACAGCGGGCTATCCAGCTTGCCGGCCTCGTCAGCGGTGACGTACACCACCGACAACCCGTCTTTGTGGTGGATCGCGCCGTCCCAAGGCAGGCGCTTGACCTGCACCAACTCCGACAGTGGCACCAAGGCGCCCTGCGCGCTGCGCACGTGCAATGCCAGCAGCCCCGACAACGTGGCCTGATCCTGCGCGGGCAGGCGCAGGCGAATCGGGCGCGGGTATTTCGAAGCGCCATCGTGCAGATAACTGGCATCTAGCCCGCCTACGCCCAGTGCGATGGCCTCCGCGATGGCCGATTGCGACACGCCAAGACGCGCGGCGCGCGCGCGATCCACCACGACCTGCTCGCGCGGCGCGTCGGCCTCGACGCTGGTGTCGATATCGACAATGCCTTCCGTGGTGGCAAAGCGCTCGCTGGCCAATGCCTTGGCGATGCGCCTCTGACCTGCGTAATCCGGCCCATACACTTCCGCCACCAGCGGCGAGAGCACTGGCGGCCCCGGCGGCACTTCCACCACTTTCACCGACGCGCCATAGCGCTTGCCGACCTCGGCCAGCATCGGCCGGATCGCCAGTGCGATGGCGTGACTCTGGCGCGTGCGCTGGTGTTTATCGACCAAATTAACCTGCAGATCACCGACATTGCTGCCGCTGCGCAGGAAATATTGCCGCACCAACCCATTGAAATTGATCGGCGCGGCGGTGCCCGCATAGGCTTGGTAATCCAGCACTTCCGGCACCGTATCGAGCTTGGCTGCAAGTTCGGTGAGTAGCGCATTGGTGCGCTGGAGCGTGCTGCCTTCCGGCATATCCACAACCACTTGCACTTCGGACTTGTTATCCAAAGGCAGCATCTTCAGTACGACCAGCTTGAACACCGCCAGCGAGGCCGACAGCAGTACCAGCCCCAGCATTCCAGCAAACAGCAGGCCGCGTTTTTTGCCCGCGTGCGTGCCGCGTAGAAACGGGCTCATTACGCGCTCAAAAAGACGGTGCAGCCAGCTTGCCTGCCTGTCTTCCTGCGCGTGACCATCACCTGCCGCGTGCCCATGTCGCGCCAACAGTTTCAGCGACAGCCACGGTGTGACCACCAGTGCGATGGCCAGCGACAGCAGCATGCCGACCGAGGCATTGATCGGGATCGGCCGCATATACGGGCCCATCAGACCGGAGACGAAGGCCATCGGCATGAGCGCGGCGATCACGGTGAAGGTGGCGAGGATCGTCGGCCCGCCGACTTCATCCACCGCTGGCGGAATGGCTTCGCGCAGGGTCTTGCCGCCCTTGGCCATATGCCGGTGGATGTTCTCCACCACCACGATCGCATCGTCCACCAGAATGCCGATGGAAAAGATGAGCGCGAACAAGGAAACGCGGTTCAAGGTGAACCCCATCGCCTTGGAAGCGAACAGGGTGACGGCCAAGGTGAGCACTACCGCCGCGCCAATCACGATGGCTTCGCGCCAGCCGAGTGCAAACAGCACCAACAGCACCACACTTAACGTGGCGAACACCAACTTCTGGATCAGCTTCTGCGCCTTGTCCGAGGCGGTGGCGCCGTAGTCGCGCGTTACGGTGACTTGCACTGTGTCCGGAATCAGCTCACCACGCAGCTGCGTGACACGCTGGGTGACTGCGCGCGTGATATCCGAGGCATTGCTGCCCGGCTTCTTCGCAATCGCAATTGTGACCGCGGGCGCGACGCCAGCCTGCGGACCTGCGCGCCCGGTAGGTGCGCCATGCCAGACGTATTGCGTGGCGATATCACCGCGCGCCTCTATGCTCGCCACATCAGACAGCAGCAGCGGCTTGCCGCCTTGGCTGCCAATCACCAGATTCGCCACGTCTTCGGCATTGGCTAAATACTGCCCCGCCGTGACCGGCACCGCCCCCGCTTTGGCATCGATGCGTTCACCTGCTTGATGGACGATATTGGCCGCCTGCAGCGCTTGCGCAAGATCACGACTGCTCATGCCATAGGCCGCAAGTTTTGCCGCATCCAGCGTCACCAGCACGCTGCGCGTGGGCGCACCAATGGTGTACACATCGCGGGTGCCGGGGATGCGCTTGAGCTCGGCCTCCAGTGAATGCGCCACTTCCGCCAATGCGGTGGCATCGGCATGCGCATCATCACTCCACAGCGTCAGCGCCATTACAGGCACATCGTCGATACCCTTTGGCTTCACGATGGGCTGACCAACACCCACACCCTGTGGCAGAAAATCGGCATTGGAAAAGACTTGGTTATACAGCCGCACCAGCGCAGGCTGCCGCGCTACGCCCACTTCAAACTCGACGGTCAGCACCGCCATGCCGGGGCGACTGATGGAATAAACGTGTTTGACACCCTCAATTTCTGACAGCTTTTGCTCCAGCGGCGTGGATACCCACTGCTCCACATCACGCGCATTTGCACCATCAAACGGCACGATCACATTGGCCATGGTGACATCGATTTGCGGCTCTTCCTCGCGCGGGGTGATTGCCACGGCCAACATCCCCAGCAGTAGACCCATGATCGCGAGGATCGGCGTCAGCGGATTGTTCTGGAACGCAGCAGCGAGCCGCCCGGAAACCCCCATGCGCTCAGTCACGGCCGCCCTCCACCGCCTTGCGCTGCGCCATCACCGCCTGCAGCGCGGCCACCGGGTCGGCAGCAACGATCTCGCCCGCCTTCACGCCTGCGATCACATCGACCTGATCGCCGTTGCGCGCCCCCAAGCGCAGCTGGCGCAGCAGCAGCCGTCCGTCTTGCACCACATACACCGCCGACAGCTCGCCGCGCTGGGCAATGCTGCTTGCGGGAATCGTCACGGCCGCGCGCCCTTCTTCCGCAGCAGCCGCCTGCGTATCTGCCGTAAACAGCACTTTGGCAGTTGTCCCCGGCGCGACTTGCGGCGTCAACGCGGGTAGATTGATTCGTACATTGACGCTATGTGTTTGTGGATCTGCCGCAGGAAAGACGATGACCTCTGCGGGCGTAATGTTTCTTCCATCGGCAAGCAGCACCTGCGCCGACTTATTTTTGCGAATCGCGTCAGCGCGGGTTTGTGGCACGGCCACTTCAATACGCAGCGCATTTGGAGCATACAGGCTCACCAGCGGCATGCCGGGGGCCACGGTTTCACCCGGCTCCACGCTGCGCGCCGATACCACGCCAGCATACGGCGCACGCACTACCGTATAGCCACTTTGCTGGCTGGCCTGCGCCAATACAGCCGCCGCCGCATTGCGCGCGGCAACGGCTGAATCACGCGCGGCGCGCGCTTGGTCGATCTGTGCTTTCGACACATATTGCGCATCGGCCAGCGCGGCAAAGCGTTTGTAATTTTGCTCTGCCTCCGCCGCCGACGCGTCCGCCGCGCGCAGCTGCGCGCGCGCGGCGTTGACGCCAGCGTCTTGCTCTACCGCCGTAATGCGCAGCAGCACATCACCAGCCTTGACCGACTGATTGACGTCCACCAACACCTCCGCCACCCGACCCGCTGTTTGTGCCGCAAGGTCAGCGCGCTGCACCGCCTGCACCACGCCGTCCCAGCCGTACCCAGACAGCGCGCTTCCGCCCTCCACGGTGAAAGTGGCTAGGTCTTTGGGCAGCGCAGGCGTGGCCACCGGCTTGTCGCTGCTGCAGGCCGCCAAGGCCAGCAGTGTGGGCAAGAGGATGAATCGCGTCTTCGGCATGGTTGCTCTCAGTGGAATAAGGAGGGGGCGTGTTGATGTGTGTTGCTACGAATTAGCAGCGGCTGCAGGAACTGCCTTCACCCTTGCCAATGCCCAACTTCTTCATGACTTTTGCAGCGGGGCAAAAACCTGTGAACGCAGACTGGAACAGGTTGGCGCCGATAAACACGGTGAACCAGAAGAAATTGGGATGCACGAACTTGGTCAGCAGCACGCTGATCAATACCATTACACCTGCAAACGCTTGTACTGCACGGTCAAGAGACATGATGTGTTACTCCAATCAATGAGGGTGGATCAAGAAGAACGCTTGACATCTTTCAGCCGCTCGATCCCAAGCAGGCTGAGAATATGCTTTTCATAGATGGGCTCGCTGGTGCCGTTGCGCATCTTGTAGAGGAAATATTTTTCAAACCCAATCTTCGCCAAGTGCACCCACTTGCCGATCTTGGTCCACGTCACATTGCGCGGCGGTATTTGCGGCAGCGCCACGAAAGCTGCGCCGGTATCGCCCATATCCGCAAGGCATACCGCGTTCCACGTGCCTTCAAAATTGGCCGCCTCGCCCTTGAGTTCGGCCTGGATGTTTTTGACGATCGTGGTGACCATGGATTCAATCATGAAGCCGGTTTTCGGCGCGCCGGTAGGCACCGGCGTTGCTTCTACCGGTGGAATGGCCACACACACGCCCGCCGAAAAAATATTGGGGTATCGCGGGCTGCGCTGCTGCTTATCCACGATCACAAAGCCGCGCGGGTTGCATAACCCTTCCACCGCAGCCACAGCATCCACACCCTTAAAGGCAGGCAACAACATGGAGAACTTGAACGGTAACGTGCGTGTGTCTGCGGGCTGGCCTTTGCCGTCGTGTTCAACTACGGTCATTTCACCATCACGCACTTCTGTCACTTTGCTGTTGACGACCCAATGAATATGGCGCTGGCGCATTTCCGACTCCATCAAACCTTTGGAATCCCCCACGCCACCAAGCCCCATATGCCCGATGTAGGGTTCGCTTGTCACAAACGTCATCGGCACCTTATCGCGTAACTTACGCTTGCGCAGGTCGGCATCAACGATCATGGCGAACTCGTAGGCAGGCCCGAAGCAGCTGGCACCCGCCACAGCGCCAATCACAATGGGGCCGGGGTTTTGCAAGAAGGCCTGATACGCCTCCCACGCCTGTGCGGCATGTGGCGTGGTACACACCGACTGGGTGAAACCGCCGTGCGGGCCAGTGCCTGGCACTTCTTCAAAAGCAAGTTTAGGGCCGGTGCAAATGAGCAGGTAGTCGTAATCAATGCGGTCGCCGTGCCCTGTGACCACCGCATTGCTGGCCGCATCAATCTGCGCCACGCCGCTGCCGTCATAGCGAATACCGTGTTTGCCCACGTGCTCGGCGACCGGCAGGGTAATGTCATCGTGCTTGCGCCAGCCCACCGCCAGCCAAGGGTTGGACGGGGTGAAGCCGAAGGTTTCGCCAAGCCCCACTAGCGTGATGTCATGCCCTTTGCCTAACACTTCGCGCAGCTCGTACGCCGCGCTCATGCCGCCAAGCCCTGCCCCCATCACTACAAACTTCGCCATTGCAACGCCCCCATGTCCTGCCACGTCGGCATATTCGAACATTAGCATTTGCTTATATTAGAGTCAACTGATATTTTATTGCCATGAACAAACAGCGCCCCACCATGGACCCCGAAGCCATGCGCACGCACGCAGGCGAAGCCGCACAGCTCCTACGCGCCTTAGCAAACGACAAGCGGCTGATGCTCTTATGTCTTCTGGTGGAAGGGGAACGCTCGGTGAGCGAGCTCAATGCCAAGGTGGAACTGAGCCAATCGGCGCTGTCCCAGCACTTGGCCGTACTGCGCACCGACGGGCTTGTGACCACGCGGCGCGAAGCGCAGACCATCTACTACGCCCTAGCCGACGGCCCAGCGCAGCGCATTATTGAAACGCTGCACGGGATTTATTGCGGTACTTCAACCAAGGCTTGTTGAATCGCGCCCCAGTCTTTTTGCTTGGGCATCACGAAACCGAAACCCTTACCTGCACGCCGCGCCCACAGTTCACCGATGCGGCGCTTTTCCACCTGATCTGGATCGTTGTACAGGTGCGCGCCCTTGTACTCGACCACCAACATGCGGCCGTCTTCCATCCGCAGTAGAAAATCGGGGTAGAAGCGCATTTTCGAGGTTGGCAGCGAGAATGCACCCGGTTTGCGCTCGACATTGCGCACCCAGTCACGCACGCCCTCCAAACGATTGGCAATAAAATCCGCACACTCGAACTCTTCGCCCTGCGATTTCAGGTTTCCGATCTGCGGAAAGAAGTGCTTGGGCAAGGTGACAAAACCGTTGTACTGCGAATCCCAGGCATAGCGACCGCTTTTGAACACGCACTGCAGGCGCGCATCCGCACTCATCTGCGTCTCATCGCCCAGCAAATCAAGGAAGCGTTGGCGGTGCCCCATGCGTCGCGCCGCCGCGATTCTTTCGCCCAGCGCCTCGCGCAGGCGCGGCCTGCGATACGCCAATTCGTCGATGGAAAATCCGCGTGATTCCTGTAGATGGCGCAGCGCGCCGGACAACCATGCTGCCAGCTCGTCCGGCTCCAGGTCCGGCGCACTCAAGCCGCGCTCCAAGGTCCATAGCAAATCCTCGACGCTGGCGGAGTCGCGCACACCCCAGAACCCCATTTGCACATCGAGCTTTTCCAGCGGGTCAAGATTCAGCCGGCCAGCTTCATTCATTTGCAACCGGCGCCGCTGCAAGGTTTCCACCTCGCGCGGAAACGCGGCGTCATCCAGTTGCGCGCTCACTTCAGCCAGTGCCAGCGTGCCTTCCAGTGCGGGCGCATCGCCTAGGTCACACAGCCAGTCGCCCTGCGACCAAGCCAATAGCGGAAGGGCAAACTTCTCGCCCCGCTCGGAAGGCGTTGGCACAAGCGATTCGGCGGGCGATGCCAGCCGACTGAACGCCTGCTCCAAACCCGTCGCTGCCGTGGTGCCGGCAAACGCATCTTTCAGCGCCTTTTGTTCCGCAGGCTTCCACGGCCCGCGCAGGGTCAGGCTGCCGGTTTCCGGCGAAATATCCAGCTTGCCCTCAATCCGCTTGCGGGTGGCCTCCGGCAGTTGGCTGAAATCCGGCAACACCACGGCATCGCCCTGCATCGGCAGGGGCAGCGACACGCTGGCGTTCTGGCGGAATAGATCCGCCGCGCCATTGTTTTCTGGCGTGATCGTGCGCACCAGATCATTGATGTCCTGACGCTCGAACCCGGCCTGCACCAAGCCGTCGCGCAAGGTGGCGGCGACCTCGGCGATATTGCTGGACACCGCAAACGCATAGGCGCGGTTAAGCGCCTCGTGCTGCTTGCGGGTCACCTGCGGCATGCGCAGCACGCGGCCCAGCACCTGCTCCAGCGCCATCTGCGTGCTGCTGCCGCGGAAGCTCATCAGCACATAGGCAGCCGGCCAGTCCCAGCCTTCGCGTAGCTTGTCCGAGGTGATGACAAAGCGCAGCGTAGCCGCATCCACATCCACCAGCTCATCCACGCCGGTGGCGGAACGTGCAATCTGCGCGGTCGGCACATTGAACTCGTCGATCAGGGCCTGCCGCACGCGGTCCACGGTCATCGCGTCCGGGTTGTCCTTCTGTTGGCGCTCTGCCTGCAACAACATGATCGGGCGCAGCACCTCGCCGGTAGCCGCGCATTCGGCATCGGCCTCGCGTTGCAGGGTATCCAGTTGTGCGATGGCTTCACGCAGGGCAATGCGCCAATCCGGGTGCACCGCCATGTCCACCGGCAGCTTGATCATGTCCTCGCTTTGAAGAGTGGAGGCGGAAATCGACACCAGGACATTCGACGGTTGATGCAGGCGATCCGGGGTGGCGGTCAGCTCCAGCACCGCACTGGGGGCCAGCCGAGCCAGCGTATCGAAGGCCAGTTCGCTACCTTGGTTGTGCGCTTCGTCCACCACGATGAACGGCCGGCGCAGCGCCAGCGCTTCCACCAGCGACCAACCGCTGCCGTCGATGCCGCGGAAATGCTCCATCAGTGCGCCATTGGCGCGATACACCGCCAGCCGTTCGGTATCGGCCTGTTTGAAGGCCTGCATGGTGGCCACGATGATGGTGTCGTGGCCGTCCAGCACCGAAGGTGGCACTGCCAGCGCCTCGTCTATATCCAGCACCGCCACATCACCAAACAGGTTGCGCAATTCGGTGTAAAGCAGCTCGCCGGGGGTTTTCAGCACGCGCAGGGTTTGCGTGCGGATGGCATCGGTGGGCACCAGCCACACGGTCAGACTGTGTTCGCCCAGCGGCAGCGCACGCTTGGCGCGGGCGATGGCGTGGCCGCCGATCACCGTTTTGCCGCCGCCGGTGGGCACGCGCAGGCAGACCACCGGCACATCGTCCGCAGCCAATGCTTCAGGCGCGTGGTACGGAATACGGAAACCAAAATTGGCTTGCGTGCATTGCTCGAACGCCAACCGGCTGGCCTGCCGGGTGCCGGGGTTGGCCTCGGACTGCGCACGCCATGCGTGCAGGAAGGCCTCGTAGCGATCCAGCACTTCGCTCTGGTAGTCCTTCAAACTCATGCGCGGTGGTCCTTGGGTTTGCGTGGCGCTTTGCGCTGGGTGGCGATGGGTTTCAATGCTTGGGTGGCGGCCAGGCTGTAGTGATCCACCAGCCGGCGTACCTCGCGTGCGCCTTCGGTTTGAACCATTCGGAATTTCCGAATAGTTCGTTCAGGTTCAAGCTCACCCTCGGCATAGGCGTTGGCCAGATGCTCGTTCACCGTGGGCACCGAGACTTGATACAGCTCCGCAATCTGCCG
>NZ_JAHRWW010000056.1 GCF_019104945.1 Thermomonas sp.
GCGCATATCCGACGGCGGAAAATGCTGGCCGATATCGCCTAGCGCCAGCGCGCCTAAAAGGGCATCGCACAGCGCATGTAGCACTACATCGCCATCGGAATGCGCTACTACGCCCTGTGTATGCGGCACGCGCACGCCCCCAAGCATGATGTGATCGCCCGCGCCAAATGCGTGAACATCAAAGCCTTGGCCAATGCGGATCGTCATGCGTGTTGCCTCAATAAAAATTCGGCCAGCGCGAGATCGGCTGGCGTTGTTACTTTCAAATTATCTTCGCGCCCTTCCACCAACTGCGGGTGCAGGCCAAGGCGCTCTACCGCCATCGCCTCATCGGTAACGATTACGCCTGCTGCTTGTGCAGCTTCTAATGCACGCTGCAGCAAACCACGCCGAAAGGCCTGCGGGGTAAGCGCACGCCATAGCGCAGCGCGTGGCTCGGTGGAAGCAATACGCGCATGTGTATCGGCACGTTTGAGGGTGTCACGTACTGGTGCGGCGAGAATTGCACCGTCAGCACTCGCGTTGGCCGCTGTAATCAATTTTTCGATGTCATCGCGGCGCAGGTTCGGGCGCGCGGCATCGTGCACGAGGAGTAAGGCCTCTTCATCCACGCGTTCCGGCAGCGCATGCAGGGCCGCGAGCACAGAGTCGGCGCGTTCACCACCGCCCACGCAGGTTAGTACGGGCTTGCCGTGCAGCGACGTCCACCCCGGCCAGCGTGGATCATCGGCCGCCAGCGCAACCACAGCACCTTCCACTTCAGGATGGGCCAGCAGTGCACACAGCGCGTGTTCGATTAGCGGTTTGCCGGCCGCGTGCAGGTATTGCTTGGGCGTTTCACCCCCAAAGCGGCGACCGCTACCGGCGGCAGGCACCAGCGCCCAGCTCATTGGGAGGGAGATTCGCTGGTGTCTGCTGGTGTGGTGGCCGGTGCCACCGTCTTGTTCGCGTCATCAATGACGCGGTAAAAAACTTCCCCTGGCTTGGCCATACCCAGCTCGCTGCGCGCGCGTTCTTCCACGGCTTCGCCACCGGATTTCAGATCTTCCACTTCCGCCGCAAGCGCGTCGTTACGCGCCTGCAGCTTGGTGTTTTCCGCCGTTTGTGCGGCCACCCGATCGCGCAGTGCCTGCACGTCGCGCTGCCCACCACTGCCGTACCAAAGCTTGTACTGAAGCGCTGCTAATAGCAGCGCCAGCACCAACAGTACGGCAAACACACCTCTCATCTTTGTGTGCGCAATTAACGCTTGAGCGAGACGAAAGCGTCGCGGCCTGCGTAGCGCGCGGCACTCCCCAGTGCCTGCTCGATACGCAGCAGCTGGTTGTACTTGGCCACGCGGTCGCTGCGACACAGCGAACCGGTTTTGATTTGGGTGGCGGTGGTGGCCACGGCAATATCAGCAATCGTGGTGTCTTCGGTTTCACCGGAGCGATGCGAAACAATCGCCGCGTACTTGGCGGCATCGGCCATCGCGATCGCTTCCAGCGTCTCGCTCAGCGTACCGATCTGGTTCACCTTGATCAAAATAGCGTTGGCCACGCCGCGGCTAATGCCATCCTTGAAGATCTTCGGATTGGTGACAAACAGATCGTCGCCCACCAGCTGCACTTTCCCGGCCAAGCGGTCGGTGAGTTGCTTCCAGCCATCCCAATCGTCTTCGGCCATGCCGTCTTCAATGGTGATAATCGGGTACTGCTCGCACCAATGCGCGAGGAAGTCCACAAACTGCTCCGAGCTTAGACGCTTGCCCTCACCGGTGAGGTTGTACTTGCCGTTTTCATAGAACTCGGTCGAGGCGCAGTCCAGCCCCAGCATGATGTCTTCACCGGCCTTGTAACCCGCTTTGCCGATGGCTTCTAAAATGGTTTCTAGAGCTTCTTCATTGCTGCGCAGATCGGGGGCGAAACCGCCCTCATCGCCCACCGCCGTGGATAGGCCACGGCTTTTCAGCACCGACTTCAGCGCATGGAAAATTTCGGTGCCACTGCGCAATGCTTCTGAGAACGAATCAAAGCCCACCGGCAGCACCATGAACTCTTGCAGGTCCACGTTGTTATCGGCATGTGCGCCGCCATTGATGATGTTCATCATCGGCACCGGTAGTGCCGGAGTCGCGCCCGTGAGGCTGGCGAGGTACTGCCACAACGCCTGTTTCTTCGATGCCGCCACTGCGTGCGCGGCCGCCAGCGATACACCCAGCAGCGCATTGGCACCAAGGCGGCCTTTGTTTTCAGTGCCATCGAGGTCGATCAGACGCTTATCGAGGCCAGCTTGGTCGGCGGCGTCGAAGCCTTTTAACTCAGCCGCGATTGCGCCGTTCACATTGCCTACGGCCTTTTGCACGCCCTTGCCCAAGTAGCGGGTCTTGTCGCCGTCACGCAGCTCCACGGCCTCCTTACTGCCGGTCGAAGCGCCCGAGGGCACAGCGGCGCGGCCAAAGCTGCCATCGGCCAAGGTCACTTCGGCTTCAAGCGTGGGGTTACCGCGGCTATCGAGGATCTCGCGTGCGTGGACGTGGCTGATCGTAGTCATCGTGAAGTCGTCACTTAAGAGAAGTAATGGGAATTAGACAGAGTTTTCCAGAAAACCGCTGCGTTTGCTAACGGCATCCAGTTCTATCAGGGTAGAAAGAAGTGCTTCCATCTTACCTAGTGGCCACGCGTTCGGGCCATCCGATAGGGCCTTGCTTGGGTCGGGATGTGTTTCCATAAAGATACCGGCCACACCCACCGCAATCGCCGCACGCGCCAGCACCGGCACGAACTCGCGCTGGCCGCCGCTGGAGCTGCCCTGCCCGCCAGGTAATTGCACCGAATGGGTGGCATCGAACACCACCGGGCAACCGGTCTCGCGCATCACGCTGAGTGAACGCATATCCGAGACGAGGTTGTTGTAGCCAAAGCTTGCACCACGCTCGCACACCATGATGTTGTGATTGCCGGTGGATTTAGCCTTCTCCACTACCGGCTTCATGTCCCACGGCGATAGGAACTGGCCTTTCTTGATATTGACCGGCTTGCCGGTAGCGCAGACTTTGGTGATGAAATCGGTCTGGCGAACGAGGAAGGCCGGGGTCTGCAACACATCCACCACCGAAGCCACTTCGTCCATCGGGGTGTATTCGTGCACGTCGGTGAGCACCGGCACTTGGATCTGACGTTTCACTTCCGCAAGCACGCGCAGACCTTCTTCCATGCCGGGGCCGCGGAAGCTATTGATAGAAGTGCGGTTGGCCTTGTCGAAGCTGGACTTGAAGATGAAATTGATCCCCAATTTCTGGGTGATCTCTTTCAACTGTCCGGCTACGTCCAGTTGCAGTTGCTCACTTTCCACCACACAGGGGCCTGCAATCAAAAACAGCGGTTGGTCTAGCCCAACTTCAAACCCACACAGATTCATGCGTTTGCTCCCTTGCTGGCTTTGCGCGCGCGCGCCGCCTTGATAAACCCAATGAACAGCGGATGCCCGCTGCGCGGGGTGGATAGAAACTCTGGGTGTGCTTGGCAGGCCAAGAACCACGGATGCACGGACTGCGGAAGCTCGATCATTTCCACCAGTAGATCGTCCATCGACTTAGCCGAAATCACCAGCCCCGCGTCTTCCAGCTGCACGCGGTAGCGGTTGTTGAATTCGTAACGGTGGCGGTGACGCTCGCCCACCACGTCTTTGCCATACAGCTGATGCGCCAGCGTACCCGGCTTCACGCGCTGCTCTTGCAGACCAAGGCGCATGGTGCCGCCGAGGTCGGAGTCTTCGCTACGGTGTTCAATATCGCCACTTTGCGTGCGCCACTCGGTAATCAAACCGATCACCGGATGCACTGCATTTTTGTCGTTTTCGGTGCTATTGGCGCCTTCCAACCCCGCCAGATGACGCGCGGCATCTACCACCGCCGCCTGCATACCGTAGCAAATGCCAAAATAAGGCAACCCAGTTTCGCGCGCATATTTGGACGTTTGCACCTTGCCTTCAAACCCACGGTCGCCAAAGCCACCCGGCACTAGCACACCGTCCACGTCAGCCAGCACCTTTGCCGCGCCCTCGCGCTCCACGTCTTCGGCTTCCAACCACTTCAACAGCACCTTAGTGCGCTGACGGATACCGCCGTGTTTGAGCGCCTCACCCACCGATTTGTAAGCGTCTTTGTGATCGACATACTTGCCCACGACAGCAATGGTGACGGCGTCTTCCGGATGCGCTGAAGCATCCACCACCGCATCCCATTCGGACAGATCGGCGTCTTTTGCTTTGCCTTCCAAATGCAGCTGTTCCACCACGATTTGGTCTAAGCCTTGGGTGTGGAACCAGCGCGGAATTTTGTGGATATTGTCTTGGTCGATCACCGAGATCACCGACTTTTCGGCGACGTTGGTAAACAGCGCAATTTTGCGGCGCTCGCCCTCTGGCAGCGGCTGCTCGCTGCGGCAGAGCAGTACATCCGGCTGGATACCAATGCTGCGCAGCTCCTTCACCGAATGCTGGGTAGGCTTTGTTTTGAGCTCACCCGCCACGGCGATATACGGCACCAGAGTGAGGTGCATAAACATTGCACGCGCCGCGCCGCGCTCGCTGCGCAACTGACGAATGGCTTCGAGGAAGGGCAGCGATTCGATATCGCCCACGGTGCCGCCAATTTCAACGATGCCCACATCAAAGCCACGGGTGGCCGCATCAATACAGGTTTTGATCTGGTCGGTGACGTGCGGAATAACCTGCACGGTGCCGCCAAGGTAGTCGCCCCGGCGCTCTTTGCGGATTACGGCTTCGTAAATTTTGCCGGTGGTGATCGAGTTCAACCCAGACAAGCGCGTGTTGACGAAGCGCTCGTAGTGGCCAAGATCGAGATCGGTTTCGGCGCCGTCGTCGGTGACATACACCTCGCCGTGCTGGAACGGGCTCATGGTGCCCGGATCCACGTTCAAATACGGGTCGAGCTTCATCATCGTGACCTTTAGGCCACGGGCTTCAAGCACAGCGGCAAGCGAGGCGGCGGCAATACCTTTGCCAAGCGAGGACACGACGCCCCCGGTCACAAAGAGAAGGGGCGTTTGAGAATCAGGGGAGGTCATATCGGCAGCGCGGCGCTGGAAATGTGCATTTTAAGGCAAGCGCCCGAATCATGCACGCCCAACGCGGCGGCTGCCGTTCAGATGGCCGCATCCAGTGCCAGCCGCAGCGCCTGCACGCGGCTGGCATCGGTTTGCCAAAAATCACGATCAAGGCCCGCCGGGCCAATGCCGCCCTGCCCTTGCACCAAGGCTTTGCAGGAGGCATGCACTTCCTGCACACCCGTAGTCCGCACGAGGGGGCCAACCGTTTCCGGCGAGATCCCCGCCCCCGGCAAAATAATTAACCGGCCTGCCGCACGCGTAACATCGTGCGCAATGGCCGCGGCCCCCTGCGGCGCGCCGTCGGCCCCACCCGAGGTAAGCACGCGTGAGCAGCCTAGCGCGATGATGTGCTCCAGCGCGCTAGTGCGATCACTCACGCAGTCGTAGGCGCGGTGGAAGGTCACCTGCATTCCTGCCGCCGCATCCATCAGCATGCGGCAGTCGTCCATATCGATCTCAGCACTCGCAGTGAGGCCGCCAATCACTACGCCATCGCAGCCCAGCTTCGCGCACAGCTCTACATCGCAGCGCATCGCCTCCCACTCGCGCGGGGTATAGACGAAGTCTCCTGCGCGTGGACGGATCAGCACATGCAGCGCAATGTCGAGATATTCACGCGCCAGTGCAATGGTGCCAAACGACGGCGTAGTGCCGCCTTCGCCCAAGTTTTCGCACAGTTCTACTCGGTCGGCACCACCTTGCCGCGCCTGTAGCGCCGACTCCAGCGAATTTGCCGCCACTTCCAATAGCCGTACCATCACTGCCTCGCTTAGGTTTGCGTGGTCGAATACACCGAAGGCGAATCCAGCAGCACGTTGTGCTGCGCGCTATCGCACACCGCATAGACAAACCCACGGTGCAGCGCGAACGCGCCGACTTCACCATGCTTGTTCAAAGCAAGAAAACACACCTGCAGCGTTTTACTTGCCTCGGGGCGCTTTTTTACCACGCGTTCAATCGCAATTCGGCACGCCTCGGCAGGGGAATGCCCCTGCCGCATCAGCTCGACCACAAGGAAACTGGCGGTATTGCGAATCATTTCCTCGCCCACGCGGCCGCGCATTTGAACGCCATGCCGCTGGTGGTGCAGGCCCCCGCCATGCGGCCGTCACGGCCAATGGCCAGCATGCCGATGGTGTCATGGTTTTCGCTATTACCGGGGATACGGCGCCGTTCAACATTGATTTCCGGTTGGTACTGCGCCGTTTTCAGCCACTCGCGCCACGCTTTTTCTGCTTCTGGCGTGCGCAGACTGCGCGGCTTAAAGCCCTCACTCACCGCGAACTGGCGCGCCCCTGCGCCCACCAGCATCACATGCGGCGTGTGTTCCATCACCTTGCGCGCCACTGAAATGGGGTGGTCGATATCTTCCAACGCCGCCACCGCACCGCAGCTACCGTCGCCGCGCATGATGCTGGCGTCTAGCGTGACAAAGCCATCGCGATCGGGATAGCCGCACTGCCCCACGGTACTGTTGCATTGCCCAGTTTCAGCTCACCGTGCGCCAGCCTCTACGGCATCGAGCGCACTGCCATCACGCCCGAGCACCTCCCACGCTGCGCGGTTGGCCGGAACGCCAAAGTCCCAGGTAGAAACCACTTTGGCTCCAGACAGCGCTGCAGCGGTGGTTGCTGCCGGCAATGCACTCGCCGACGCAGCCAGCAATGTGGAGTGCAAAAACTGTCGGTGTGACGGCATCGGTAATTCCTTCAAAACTTAGTCAGATGAATGGCGCGCGGCATACCACGCGGCCGCGCCAATTAAGCCCAGCTGTCCGTGCTCAATCGTAAACACTGGGACCTCACTCAGCGTATCGGACAGTACACCTTTATCGACAAACCGCTGCATAAAACCGCCCTGCTGCAAATAATGCTGCAGATGCCCGGTTAACCCACCCGCCAAGCAAATCGAGCGCGCGCGGAAGGTAATGACAAGGTCCCCGGCAAAACTGCCCAACCAGCGACAAAACAACGTGACACATTCTGCAGCAAGCAGATCGTTGCCGCCGTTGGCCGCCTCTACCAGCTCTGCAGGAGTACCCCAATGCGGGCGCAAGTTACGCAGCTCGCACACGGCTTGATACAAATTCATCAACCCCGGGCCTGAAAATACGCGCTCGCTGTCCACGTGGCCAAAGCGTGCCTGCAACAAACGCACGACATCCAGCTCCAACAGCGAATTGGCCGCTAGCGCCGCGTGCCCCGCTTCGCTTGGCTGCACGCCTGCCCGGCCGCCCTGATCCACCACCAATGCAGCGCCAAGCCCCGTCCCCGGCCCTAACAGCAGCGCGGGCAGTTGCAAGCCCTGCCCATTGCCCGCCCCCAAGGTCTCTAGCTGCGCGGGCAAAAGCTGCGGCAGCGCCCAAGCAAGGGCTTCAAAATCATTGATGACATGCAGCCGGGAAATTTTGGCCTCGCACTGCGCTGCAGCCAGCGATACCTTCCACGGCAAATTGCTATTAAGCAGCGTATCGCCCTGCAACACCCCCGCAATCGCCACAACACAGACATCCGGTAGGGCTTGCTGCGTCTGCGCCGAATAATCACTGCGAAACTGGCACAGCACCGCCGCGAGGCTAGAAAAATCTGCACAGGCGTAGCGCTGATGGAAGGCAACAACCATCCCATCGGCACGCTGTTCCACCACGCCCAGCCGCGCGTACGTTCCACCTACGTCAGCCGTTATCAGCCGCTGAGCCGCACATTCTTCGGTGCGGTCTGTTACTTGCGTCACACAACCCCCTCGATTAGTCGCTGACTCTGCCAGCACATTGTCCTACAGGACATTGTACGGCCAGCCGTGGCGCATTCCCCCGGAAATGCGTGCAAAAACTGCCGTAAAGCGACAAACTGACGGGCTTGAGTCACTGGAACCACCCGTTACAACGCATGAACGCACGCTACGACGCCGCTGATATTGAAGTTCTCTCTGGTCTGGACCCGGTGAAACGCCGCCCCGGCATGTACACCGACACCGCCCGCCCCAACCACTTGGCGCAAGAGGTGATCGACAACGGTGTGGACGAAGCCCTCGCCGGGCACGCCAAGACCATCAGCGTAACGCTGTACGCCGACGGCAGCTGCGAAGTGGCCGATGACGGCCGCGGCATGCCGGTGGACATTCACCCGGAAGAAAAAATTCCCGGCGTCGAATTGATCCTCACCCGCCTGCACGCCGGCGGCAAGTTCAGCAACAAGAACTACACCTTCAGCGGCGGCCTGCACGGCGTGGGCGTAAGCGTAGTCAACGCGCTTTCGAACAAGGTTGATGTCTTTATCAAGCGCGACGGCAACGAATATCACATGGCGTTTGCCAACGGCGACCGCGCCTCAAAGCTCGACATCGTCGGCAGCGTGGGCAAGAAAAACACCGGCACCCGGCTGCGCTTTTGGCCAGATCCAAAATACTTCGATACACCCAAGTTCAACCTGCGCGCGCTCAA
>NZ_JAHRWW010000023.1 GCF_019104945.1 Thermomonas sp.
AATAAGGCCGTTTTCGGCGTTATTCGGCGATAATGACGGCAATGTCTAAGCCACACCCTCCCGCACAGGTTGGTCTGTTCGACCCACCGAACCCAGAAAACCCCGCCGCTGAGAGCGCTGCAGGCGGCCCGGCTGTACCCGATGCCCCCGCGCCAGCCGAAGATGCGGCCGCACTGCCGCTGCCTGAATTCCTTAGCCCTGTGGCCGCGCCAACTCCCGCCAGCCCCGCCCCAAGCCGCAAACAGCGCCAGCCACTGTGGGCGCGCCTGCTCGGGCGCCTGCTCGACCCATGGCTGAAGCTCGACACCGGCAACGATGCGCAAAACGGCATCGACCCGAGCCGCCCGGTCTGCTACGTGCTGGAAGACTACGGCCTGAGCAATGCGCTGATCCTCGCCCGCGCCTGCCGCGAGGCCGGCCTGCCGCCGCCGCTGCAGCCGATCGCCGGCGATCCGCTGGGCCGCAAGCGCGCCTATGTAGCGCTGTCGCGCCGCCACGCCAATGCGCTGGGCCTGCTGCCGGGCGCTGAACACAAGACCCATTCCGGCTCGCTGGCGCGGCTGCTGCAGGCGCACCGCGACCGCCCGGAACTGGACGTGCAGCTGGTGCCGGTGTCGATCTTCGTTGGCCAAGCGCCCAAGCGCACCAGCGGCTGGTTCAGCGTGCTGTTCTCGGAAAACTGGACCTTGGTGGGCCGCTTCCGCCGCCTGCTCGCTATCTTGCTGAACGGCCGCGACACCTTGGTGCAGTTCGCCGCACCGATGTCGGTGCGTGAGGCGCTGGCCGAGGACCTGCCGCCGGAGCGCGCGGTGCGTAAGGTCTCGCGTGTGCTGCGCACCCATTTCCGGCGCGTGCGTGAGGTGGTGATCGGGCCGGATCTCTCGACCCGCCGCCTGCTGGCCGACCAAGTGCTGTCCTCGCCGCAGGTCAAGGACGCGATTGCAGATCAGGCCCGGCGCGACAAGAGCACGCCGGAAGAAGCGTGGAAGAAAGCCAACGCCTATTTCTGGGAAATCGCCGCCGACTATTCCAATACCGCGGTGCGCTCGCTCAGCTTCATGCTGACCTCGGTCTGGAACCGCATTTATCGCGGTGTGCTGGTGCACCACCTCGACCAGTTCAAGCAGGAAGCCCCCGGCCATGAAGTGGTGTACGTGCCCAGCCACCGCAGCCATATGGACTACCTGCTGCTGAGCTATCTGCTGTACAGTCACGGCGTGGTCGCCCCGCATATCTTCGCCGGGATCAACCTCAACCTGCCGGTGGTCGGCACCATCCTGCGCAAGGGCGGAGCGTTCTTTGCGCGGCGCAGCTTCAAGGGCAATGCACTGTATTCGGCGGTGTTCCGCGAATACATGGCGCAGCTGGTGGCTGGCGGTTATTCGATCGAATACTTCATCGAAGGTGGGCGTTCGCGCACCGGCCGCCTGCTGCAGCCCAAGGGCGGCTCGCTGGCGATGACCGTGCGCGCCTTCCTGCGCCAGCCGACCCGGCCGATGCTGTTCCAGCCGGTCTATATCGGCTATGAAAAATTGATGGAAGGCCGCAGCTACCTCGACGAGCTGTCCGGCAAGCCGAAGGAAAAAGAATCGATCTGGCAGCTGCTGGCCGGCATCCCCAAGGTGCTGCGCAGCAATTACGGCCAGGTGGTGGTGAACTTCGGCGAGCGCATCCGGCTGGATGAAGTCTTGGCCGAACTAGCGCCAGAATGGGATGGCCAGCCGGTAGGCGACGATGAAAAACCCGCGTGGCTCTCGCGCACCATTGATGCGCTGGCACTGCGCGTGCAGACCAATATCAACCGCGCCGCCGACGTCAACCCAATCAACCTGCTGGCGCTGGCCCTGCTATCCACACCCAAGCACGCGATGGGCGAAGCCGACCTGATCGCACAAATCACGCTGTCTAAAACGCTGCTGGCGGAAGTCTCGTATTCCGACTGGGTCACCGTCACCCCGCACAGCCCGCAGCAAATTATTGCTCATGGCGAAGAAATCGGCCTGATCACCCGCACCCAGCACCCGCTGGGCGACGTGCTCAGTGTGGAAGGCGACAACGCGGTGCTGCTGAGCTATTTCCGTAACAACGTGCTGCACCTGTTCACCGCCTCCTCGTGGATCGCGGTGTGCTTCCAGAATAACCGCCGCATGGGCCGCAAGCAGCTGCAGCAGATCGGCCGCACCCTGTACCCGTTCCTGCAAGCCGAGCTATTCCTGCCCTGGGACGAGGACACCTTCGCCAGCCGCATCGACCGCACCATCGAAGTCTTTATTCGTGAAGGCTTGCTGGAGCAGGTCAGCGACGACGATGGCGGCATTCTCGCCCGCTACGCCGGTCAAAGTGATGAAGTCTTCCGTCTGCGCGCGCTGGGCCATACCCTGCAGCAGGCGTTTGAGCGTTACTACATCGCGATTGCTATTTTGGTGAAAAATGGCCCCGGCATTCTCGGCGCGGGCGAATTGGAAGGCCTGTGCCAGCTCACCGCGCAGCGGCTGTCACTCTTGTATGCCCCTGCCGCACCAGAATTCTTCGACAAATCACTGTTCCGCAGTTTCATTCAAAAACTGCGCGAACTGAAATTGGTCTGGCCAAACCCCGACACCAGCAAGCTGATGTTCGACGAGCGGCTTAATGCTTGGGCGAAAGAAGCGCGGGTGGTGCTGGGCCGCGAGCTGCGCCACACCATCGAGAAAATTAGCCCCGATACCGGCCGCACCACCGGCGAGCGGCCTGCGCTGCCGGAATCCACGTGATCGTTACGCAGGCTCGTCGGGAATCAGCGCGTTTTCCAGCCAAGCGATCTGGTCTTTGACCAGCAGCTTGCGCTTCTTCATGCGCTTGATGGTGAGCTCGTCATTGGCGATATCGGCCTGTAGCTTCTCGATGGCGAGATCAAGGTCGCGGTGTTCTTGGCGCAGCGCCACCACGCGCTGCACTAAACGCGCTAACTCGGCGGGGTCGGTGTCTTGATTCATGGCATGAGCATAGCGCGGCGGCGGGCGAGCGGGGCGGGTAAAATAGCGCCATGAGCACTCTCGACCTTCCGCACGCCGCCCCCGCCGCCGACGCCCAGCGCCGCAAACACGAAATCGACAAACTCGGTAAGCGCCTGCGCCACCAAGTGGGCCGCGCCATTGCCGATTTCGGCATGATCGAAGATGGCGACAAGGTGATGGTCTGCCTGTCCGGCGGCAAGGACAGCTACACCCTGCTCGATGTGCTGCTGCAGCTACAGAAAAAAGCGCCGGTGAATTTTTCCATCACCGCGGTGAATCTTGACCAAAAGCAGCCGGGCTTTCCCGAACATGTGCTGCCGGAATACCTGTCGGCACTCGGCGTGGATTACCACATCATCGAGCAAGACACGTATTCGGTGGTCACCCGCGTGATTCCCGAAGGCAAGACCATGTGCTCGCTGTGCTCGCGGCTGCGCCGTGGCGCGCTGTACACCTATGCCGAAGAACACGGTTTCACCAAAATTGCGCTGGGCCACCACCGCGACGACCTCATCAACACATTTTTCTTGAACCTGTTCTTCCACGCCAAGCTTTCCGGCATGCCGCCCAAGCTACTGTCCGACGATGGCAAGCACGTGGTGATCCGCCCGCTGGCCTATGTTCGCGAAGCCGATATCGAAGTCTATGCCGAGGCCAAGCAGTTCCCCATCATCCCTTGCAACCTATGCGGCTCGCAGGAGAACCTGCAACGTAAGCAGGTGAAAAAAATGCTGGCACAATGGGAAAAAGACACGCCGGGCCGCATCGAAACCATGGCACGCGCGCTCGGCGATATTCGCCCTTCGCAGCTCTCTGACCCGAAGTTGTTTGATTTCATGGCCTTGGGCAAACGCGGCGACGACGCCCTACCCGATGCCCACGCGTGGCTTTCCGGTGCACCGGCCGAATACAACCCGGTGGCGCTCCCTGCGCGCCCGATCAGCAACCACGACGGCCTCGACATTCTGAAGTCCTAAGCCGCGCGACGCCCCTTCTTTATTCTGGATACCGCATGTTCTTTCGCAACCTCACCCTGTTCCGCTTTCCCACATCGCTTGATCTTTCCGACCTTGAAACCCAGCTCGCCGAATGCGCGCTCAAGCCGGTGGGTGCATTGGAGCTTTCCAGCCGCGGTTTTATTCCGCCGTTCGGCCAGCACGGTGACAGCTTCAAGCACCACTGCGACAAGGCCTACTGGATCACCGTAGGCGGTGAAGACAAGATTCTGCCCGGCGCGGTGGTCAATGATTTGCTGCAAAAAAAGCTCGCCGCGATTGAAGAGCAAGAAGGCCGCAAGCCCGGTGGCCGCACCCGCAAGCGGATCAAGGACGAATTGATTACCGAACTGCTGCCGCGCGCCTTCGTGCGGCCGGTGCGTAGTGATGCGCTGATCGACATGGAAGCAGGCGTCATCGCTGTCGATACCTCCTCGCGCAAGAGTGCGGAAAGTGTGGTCTCGGAAGTGCGCCGTGCACTGGGCAGCTTCCCTGCACTTCCGCTCAACGCGGAAGTGGCGCCACGCGCGATCCTCACCGGCTGGATCGCTGGTGACCCGCTGCCCGACGGCCTTAGCTTGGGCGATGAATGCGAGCTGCGCGACCCCACCGACACCGGCGCCGTGGTCAAAATTCAGCGCATGGAACTCTCGGGCGAAGAGATCAGCAAGCACTTAGAAGCCGGCAAGCAGGCCACACGGCTAGCCTTGGTGCTGGATGATCACGTCAGTTTCGTCATTGGTGAAGACTTGATTGTGCGTAAATTCAAACTGCTCGATGGCGCGGTGGATCAGCTGGAGTCCACCGAAAGCGACGACATCGTGGCCGAACTGGAAGCCCGCTTCGCGCTGATGGCGGGTGAGTTCAAACGCCTGTTCAGCGTGCTGGAAGGCGCGTTCAAACTGAGCAAGGCGGAGTAACGAACGCGCGCTTATGCTGCGGATCGCCTCGCTTTTGACACGCAAACCGCCCGCGCTCGAACGCGAGCAGGTCGCGCTGAAATTTGCCGATGGCAGCAGCATTCTCGTGTTGCGCGTGCGTGACCCACGCGCGCGGCGGATCAAGCTGAGCGTAGATGAACGCGGCGCACGCCTCACCCTGCCCGCACGCGCCAGCCTGAATGCGGCCGAGCACTTTTTGCAAGAACACCGCCACTGGCTGCAGCAGCAGCTTGCTCTACACAGTGCACACGCGGGCGAGGGTTTGCACTACGGCATCACCCCCACCCTGCCGCTGCGTGGCCAAGAGCTCCCATTACGCTGGGTCAGCGCACGCGCCACTCGGCTTGAACTGATCCATGCTGGCGAACTGCACTTCAGTGCCCCCGCCTCTGCCGGACGCGGCGCCCTACAGCGCGCGCTGCGTGACTTTTACGAAGCCCAAGGCCGCGCCGACCTTGGCCGCTGGCTGCCCAAGTATTTGCCGGACTTGCCGCGCACGCCGCGTCAATTCAGCTTCAAACGCACCAGCTCGCAATGGGGCTCACTGGCCCCCGACGGCAGCGTGTCGCTTGACCTTGCACTACTACTGGCCCAGCCAGACGCGTTTGAATACGTGCTGGTGCACGAGCTTTGCCACCTACTGCACGCCAACCATTCTGCGCATTTTTGGCGCGAAGTGCAGGCACGCTGCCCGGCGTGGCGCCATCAGCGCGACTATTTGCGCAGCGAAGGCCGCGCGCTAAAAGGGCGTCTGCGCCAACTGCTGGCCGGATAATTCCAGCAAGTGCGTTCTTTTGAGACACAAGACGCTTGATGGGTTTCTATGTTTATGTTCAACCGCCCCTTTTTCACCGCCTTGGTTGCCGCAAGCCTGCTTCTTTCCGCCTGTCAGAAGGCGCAAGACGCGGCGGTGGCAGCGGCAGTCGAACGCGCCACTGGTGCCAAAGTCGATAAAAACAGCCAGCAGGTCACCGTCAAAACCGAGCAGGGGGTCCTCCAAAGCACGGCCGCAGAAGAGGGCCAAAGTGTCCCGCTTCCCGCTAACTTCCCCAGCGATATCTACCTCCCCGACCAGCACCGCATCGCCAGCGTCATGGATGTCTCCGGCGCGCAAGTCATCAATATTTCCACCCCCGCCGCGATGACGGCCGTCTTCAACACGGTGGGGCAAAACATGGAGAAAAGCGGCTGGAAGCGTGAAATGGCGATGCAAAGCGGTGATGGCGGCTCGCTGGCGTTCAGTAAAGAAAAGCGCAATGCCGTGTACTACATCGCCAAGAACGAGAACGGCGGCACCGATCTCACCATCAACTCCGCACAAGAACCTGAATAAGCACTAGCCGCGCACAAACTCCAGCAGCGCCGCCGCCACCGTTTGCGGCTGCTGCATATGCAGGTGATGCCCACCCGGCAGCACAACCAACCGCCCCTTCGGCAATAACGCCACCCGGCGGCGGCGTTCTGCATCTTGCAAGTACGGCTGCGCAGGGTCGCCAAAGACAATCAACGCCGGGCAGTCCACATGCTGCAATAGGTTATCGGCTTGGCCTATCGTCATCCGGGTCAGTGTGGGCAGGGTCAAGCGCGGGTCACTGCTCCAAGCAAACCCACCCGGAACAGCCTGCACACCGCGTTCTACCAGCAACCGCAGCATCTCTTCTTCCAGCTTGTTGCCGGGTAAGCGCTCGGCCTGCTGGCGTGCGCGGATCGCGGTTTCAATATCGGGAAACACGCGCAGGCGCTTGTCTTTGAGTTGCCGCTGCGCGGCCACAGCTTCGCGCATCCGCACCGCAGTGTGATCGGCGGTTTCCACCAACGAGCCCAGCATTTCAATTGCGAGCAGGGCTTCAATCCGTTCCGGGCAGGCCGCCGCCAACAGGCTGGAGATCCCCGCCCCCATCGAATGCCCCAGCAGGGTGAAGCTGTCCCAGCCCAATGCGTCGGCGACATCCAAGACGCAGTTCAGCGCCCCGGCGAAGCTATATTCGACTCCCCTGGGTAGATGCGCGCTGCGGCCGTGTCCGGGTAGATCGATCGCAACCAGATCCCATTCACGCAAATAAGGCGCCATCGGCACAAAGCTCGCTGCATTATCCAACCAACCGTGTAGCGCCAGTACGCGACGGCCTTTGCCGTCATTGCGCAGTGCGGTGATTGTGCCTAGCGGTGTTTCAATTTTTATCTCGCGCATACCGCCCACCCCTTTTCTTCCTGCGCCAGCGCCGCCAGTACATCGGCGTGGGCCTCGCTTGCATTCAAACAGGGGATATAGCGCAACGCCTGCCCCCCCGCTGCATAAAACGCTTCCGCGTTTTGCATGGTGATTTCTTCCAGCGTCTCAAGGCAGTCCACCGCAAACCCGGGGCACACCACATCCACCGTTTTCACCCCATCGCGGCCCAGTTGCTCGAGCGTGGGCAAGGTGTAGGGCTGCAGCCAGCGCGCGCGGCCAAAGCGCGACTGGAACGTAAGCATCAACCCATCGCGCGCAATACCTAGCGCCTGCGCGATGGCCTGCGCACTGGCCTCGCATTGCGCCGCATACGGGTCTCCGTGATCCACCAAACGCTGCGGAATGCCATGGAACGATAGCAACAGACGCTCACCGCGCCCATGCGCCTGCCAATGCGCCTGAATACTCGCCGCCACCGCCTGCGCCCAGCCGGTATCGGTGTGGTAGTCGCCCAGTATCTGAACCTGCTGGCCCTGCGCCTGCGCGGTAATTGCGTCGGCCACGCTGGCCGTGGTGGTGGTGGAATACTGTGGGTACAGCGGCAACACCCGCACATTGCGCACGCCTTCGGCACGCAGCTGCGCCAACGCATCGGCCAAAGACGGCGCACCGTAGCGCATCGCGTGCAGTACCCGCCATTGCGGCAACCGCGCATGCACCGCCTGCGCGAGACGCTGGGTATAGACCGCCAGCGGCGAGCCTTCTGGCAGCCAAATCTCGGCATATTTATGCGCCACCACCGGGCTGCGCTTGGGCAAAATCACATGCCGCAGCAGCGGCCGCCACAGCCAGCGCGGCAGCTGCACCACGCGGGGGTCGGATAAAAATTCATCTAAATAAGCGGTTACCGCCTCTGCAGTAGCCGCAGACGGGGTGCCAAGGTTCACTAAAATCAGGGCTGGGTGAGAATCAGAAGTATCGTGCATAGGCCATAGGATCGCACGCCGGAGCGTAAAGGCGCGTCTTGGCTTAACATCGATTCATGGATACCGCGCCACGATGCGGCTGTGTGTCCCCCATTTTGGAGAACTCCATGAGTGCAACACCGCGTCGTTTGACCCTCGCCCTTGCCGCCCTGCTTGCCGCCGGGAGCGTCATGGCGGGGACACAGGAAGACTCCCGCGCCGAAAACGGTTCGCGCGTGGTGAAGCAGATTCAATCCATCCCCGAGGCCTCGATCCCCGACCGCCTGCTGGAAGATGCGCGTGGGATTGTGGTGGTGCCCGATACCCTCAAGGCAGGCTTTATGCTGGGTGGCCGTCGCGGCCTTGGCATGATGGCGATCAAGAACGCGGACGGCACCTGGTCTAACCCGGTGTTCGTCAAACTCACCGGCGCCAGCTTCGGCTTGCAGGCGGGCGTACAGTCGGCCGACGTGATCTTGGTCTTCCGCAGCGAGCGTGGGCTGGACAATATCGTCAACGGCAAGTTCACCCTTGGTGCCGATGCCGGTGTCGCCGCCGGGCCGGTGGGCCGCAATGCCGCCGCCGCCACCGATGGCGCAATGAAGGCCGAAATTTGGTCGTGGTCGCGTGCGCGCGGGCTGTTTGCAGGCGTCGCCCTTGACGGCGCGGTGCTGCAGATCGACCACGGTGCCAACCGCAGCGCCTACGGCCGCGACACCACGCCGCGCATGATTTTTGAAGGCCGCACGCAGCAGCCAGCCTCTGCTGCCATTACTCAGTTCCGCAACACGCTGGAAGAAGCCACCCACGCCGCCCGTTACGCGCGCGAACGCGCCGGCAAAGAGGCTGCGCCGCAAAATGGCTCGGTCACCGTGCAGCCGCTGGAAAGCAGCAACCCGGCCACCACCACCCCGTTAGACAACCACTAACGGGGGAACTTTTGCGGAAGTTTGCGGTAAATCAAAATGAGGCGGCGTAATCCACGCTAGAATCCTTTGTATTCCCCTTTTTAATTTCGAGTACGTTCATGGGTGGTTTCAGCATTTGGCACTGGCTTGTTGTCTTGCTCATCGTGCTGCTGGTGTTCGGCACCAAGCGCTTGACCTCGGGTGCGCGCGACCTTGGCAAAGCCGTCAACGAGTTTAAAAAGGGTGTTTCGGGCGACGAAGACAGCAAGCCCGCCGCGCGTCTTAGCGACGAAAAAACCCAAACTCCGTCCGAACAACGCGACCACGACAACGTCGCGCGTTAAGCGCGCAGGGCCGCTCGATGTTCGATTTTTCGCTCGGCGAAATGTTAGTGGTCGCCGTGGTGGCCTTGGTGGTGCTCGGTCCCGAGCGCCTGCCCAAGGCCGCACGCTTTGCTGGGCTTTGGGTGCGCAAAGCCCGCGCACAGTGGTATTCGATGAAAAACGAGCTTGAACACGAGCTGGCCGACGAAGAGCTCAAGCGCAGCCTGCGCGAAAGCCAGAAAACCCTGCAAGATGCACGCACACAGGTGCTCGATGCAGTAAGCGATGCCCAGCGCACGGTGGAGCAATCCGTCGAACCTGAAACCAAGCGCGATGAGTGATAGCGAACACCCAACCGACCTCGACGCAGAGCGCCCGCTGATTGCGCACCTGCTGGAACTGCGCATGCGCCTGATGCGCGGCGTGATGGGGCTGGGCCTCGTGCTGCTAGGGCTGCTGCCGTTTTCCAACAAACTTTACGGCTATCTAGCGCAGCCGCTACTGGCCAAGTTGCCCGCAGGTGGGCAACTGATCGCCACGCAGGTGGCCAGCCCGTTCTTTGCACCGATGAAGCTCGCCTTTTTTGCCGCGCTGCTCATCAGCATGCCGTGGCTGCTCTATCAAGCATGGGCCTTCGTTGCACCTGGGTTGTATCAGCGTGAGAAGCGACTAGCGCTGCCGCTGCTCAGCTCGGCGTTGCTACTGTTTTATTCCGGCTGCGCCTTTGCCTACTATCTTGTGCTGCCGATGGTGTTCGGCTTCCTCGCCCGCGTCACCCCAGAGGGCGTGGCGATGATGACCGACA
>NZ_JAHRWW010000036.1 GCF_019104945.1 Thermomonas sp.
TGGGTGGTGGTGAAGTTTGTCTTTGTATTGCTGGGCGACATCAGTAGGCCATTGATCGAGCCGCCCTTGGCAGGCATGGCCGCCAGCAACCCACGCACCTTCGGCTGGTTGGTGGAACCATGGGTACAAAACGCGATTGCCTTGGTGGCCACGGTCGGCTTCATTCTGTTGGCCGGCTGGCTGACACGCCGCGTGGTAGGGCAAACGCTGCTGCGTGGCTTTGAAGCTCTGGTGGCGCGCATTCCGCTGGCCAGCACCATTTACGGCAGCGCCCGCAAACTGCTGGATATTCTGCAAACCAAGCCCGACGGCACCCAGCGCGTGGTGCTGATCGACTTCCCGCATAACGAAATGAAGACGCTCGGGTTTGTGACCCGGGTGATGCGCGAGCAAGGTACTGGGCGTGAACTGGCCGCGGTGTATGTTCCCACCACGCCCAACCCCACCTCCGGTTATTTGGAAATCGTGCCGGTGGAAAAAATCACCCCCACCGACTGGAACGTGGACCAGGCGATGAGTTTCATCATCAGCGGCGGCGCGGTGGCTCCGGACTCCATTCCATTTTCACCTCCCCCACCCAAAGCTGAATAACCGCGCCAATTGCCGCCCGGACTGACCAAGATCAAGGCGGCGCTAGGCGTCACCAGCGACGATAACCATCACTGCGCACCGCGCCTCATTTACGTATTGGAGTGTCCCCATGCTGTTTGACGTTCTTGGCCTTGTCGATGAGGCCACCGCCCGTTCCATCGCATTCTCTGTGCATGCGCTGGACCCGCAAGCCAAGATTACCGCCAACATCGGCCGTGGCCGCCTGTTGGTAGAAAGCGGCAAGCTGCAAGAAAACGACATCAGCGACGCGCTGCGTGCCGCCGGTTTCCCCGCATCGCTGGCCCCGGAACACCCGGAAGGCAGCACCTGCTGTGGCAGCTGCGGTTAAGAAAACAACCCTCGTCCTCGTTGTTCGCCAAGGCCCGCAATTGCGGGCTTTGTGCGTTTTAGCCGCAACATTGCCCCGAACCGCTTTGGGCGCGACAATAGGCCCATGATTGATGTGGCCCGCTACCCCAAGCTGTCGCAAATTGACAGCCCTTCCGACCTTCGCCAGCTACCGGAAACCGAGCTTTGTGCCGTTGCCGACGAGTTGCGTGCATATTTAATTGAGTCCGTTGGCAAGTCCGGCGGCCACTTTGCGGCTGGTCTTGGCGTAGTGGAGCTCACCACCGCGCTGCATTATCTGTACAACACGCCCAACGACCGCTTGGTGTGGGACGTCGGCCACCAAAGCTACCCGCACAAAATTCTCACCGGCCGCCGCGACCGCATCCATACCGTCAAGCAAAAAGACGGCGTGGCTCCGTTCCCGAAACGCGACGAGTCCGAATACGACACCTTCGGTGTGGGCCATTCCTCCACTTCGATCTCCGCCGCGCTAGGCATGGCCATTGCGAATGCCCGCGCGGGCAACGACCGCAAAGTCGTCGCCATCATCGGTGATGGTGCGATGACCGCAGGCATGGCGTGGGAAGCGTTGGAGCACGCAGGTGGAATGGACGAGGAGCCCAATATTTTGGTCATCCTCAACGACAACCGCATGTCAATCAGCGAAGCCGTGGGCGGGCTCACCAAAATGCTGGGCCGAATGACCGGCAGCCGCACGCTGAACAATCTGCGTGAGAGTGGAAAAAAGCTGCTGGGCGATAAAAACAGCCCGCCTGCACGTTTTGTCAAACGCTGGGAAGAGCACTGGAAGGGCATGTTGGTGCCTTCTACCTTGTTCGAGCAAATGGGCTTCCATTACACCGGCCCCATCGACGGCCACGACATCCCCGCCCTGCTCGACGTGCTAAAAACACTCAAAGGTCTGAAAGGCCCGCAGCTGCTGCACATCATCACCACCAAGGGCAAAGGCTACGAGCCCGCTGAAGATGATCAGATCGGCTACCACGCCGTGACCCCGTTTGACCCGTCGGTGGGTGTAATTGGTAAAGCCGGAACCAAAAAGCCCACCTATACCGACATCTTTGGCGACTGGCTGTGTGATATGGCCGCGGCTGATCCCAAGCTTATGGGTATTACACCCGCCATGCGCGAAGGCTCTGGGCTGGTGCGGTTTAGCCAAGAGTACTCGCAGCGCTATTTTGACGTCGCCATTGCCGAACAGCACGCCGTAACGCTGGCGGCAGGCATGGCCTGCGAAGGCGCGAAACCCGTTGTCGCGATCTATTCCACCTTCCTCCAGCGCGGCTACGACCAGTTGGTGCACGATGTGGCCACCCAGCACCTTGACGTGCTGTTTGCCATCGACCGTGGCGGCGTGGTGGGGCCCGACGGTTCTACCCACGCGGGCAATCTCGACCTTAGCTACCTGCGCTGCGTCCCAGAAATGGTGGTGATGGCACCGGCCGATGAGGACGAGTGCCGCAAGCTGCTGAGCACTGGCTATCACTACCACGGCCCCGCCGCCGTGCGCTACCCGCGTGGTACTGGTCCCGGCACGGCCATCCAACCGGGCCTAGACACATTGCCAATTGGCACAGCGCAGGTGCGCCGTAAAGGCAGCTCCATTGCTCTACTCGCCTTCGGCGCGCTGGTACCTGCAGCTGAACACGTGGGTGAACAGCTAGGGCTCACCGTGGTCAATATGCGCTTTGTGAAGCCGCTCGACCGCGCCCTCTTGCTTGAGCTTGCTAAAACGCATCATGGCTTCGTGACACTAGAAGACAACGTCGTCGCCGGTGGCGCTGGCTCCGGCGTGGCCGAATTGCTTGCTGCCGAAGGTGTTTGCCTGCCCATCTTGCACCTTGGCCTGCCCGACGCTTTCCAGCCGCACGCCAGCCGCGAACAGCTGCTTGAAGAAGCCGGGCTTGATGCCGCTGGCATTCGCACCAGCATTTTGAAACGCTGGCCGGAGCTTAAAAGCATGCATTCAGCACCGACACTTGCCGCTGCTCGCTAGTTTTCGCGAAGCCACACCGGCTTCGCGCTCTAAATCATTCGTCTGGCGCAATCACCGTATTGCCCTTGGCTTGCAGCTTTGCCAAATAGCCTTGCTCACCCAGCAAACTATTGATCGGTACAACTGCAAATGTCACCGTATTCTTGGCCAATGCAGCCTCCGCTGCCGCCATCCATTTGCCGCGTAATTTTTTTTCAGAGTCACCAAAGCCAAGGCGCTTGCCAATACCCGATTCATTAAGCGCGTTGATACACGCCTCCCACTGGTAGGCGGGCGGAAGCGTGCGTAACCCTGCAATATCACCCGTGGCCCACGCATTGGCGCGCGCGCGCATCGCGTCGATGTTCGCCTCAAGCTGGGTCATGGTGTTATCGAAGCAAGCGAGGTCATCCAGTGTGGTTTTCGACCACTCTTTCAGCAGCGGCTTAACATCGGTCACCTTGATTTCTTCTTTCACCACGGTCACAGCTGGGTGATAGGTTTCAATGGCTTTATTCATCTGCTCAGTCACGGACTTACCGCTGTCGAGCCCCTGCTTTTTCATCGCTTCTTTGTAGAGCTCTTGCGCAGCAAACAGGGGCCGCCATTTTTCGACGCCCCCATCACCACCGATATAACGCGCCTTGAGCACTTGCCAGCGTGCGTAGGACTTGGGCGAGACGGTTTCCTGCAGCGTTTTTCCATCCGGGTTTTTCCGCGCACCCAACATTTTGGGCAGCAGCATCAGCCCTTTGAACCAGCCAACATCAACGCTAAAACTCACATAAGGAGGACGAATGACCTCTTGCGCGTTCGCGATCACGCGATCCATCTGCTTTGATTGCCACTGCATCTTTGCAGGCAGCGGGCTCAGCGTGCCCAAGATATATAGCTCGTGCTGATGATCGGGGCTGCGTACAAGCCACAGCCCTGGCCCCGGCTGCTCGCCCTCCACCACCACCGGCGCCTCGGTGCGAATCCCATCTTGCATCGCATTCTGCGCGTGTAGCGGGCCTGCCACGGCCGCGCTGAACAATACAACAAGCCAAACCGACTTCTGCATTCCTTTGCTTCCTAATTTAGGCAACCGGATTGTTCTGATGCATTCCCGCGGCGATAGTTCAATATGGCAATTCTTTACGTTAGCTTTGCGAGCGCTTGACCGGCGCAGCCCCCGCTGCAGCATCGGCAATTTTCCACAGATAAAACCCCGCATAGCTGCGGTATGGCCCCCAACACTCGCCGCGTATCGCCAGCTGCTTGGGCGTTGGCAGCGCGTCTAATTTGTCCACGCTCTGCGCGCCTTTGCGCACGCCTAAGTCGTCCACCGGCAGCACATCCGGGCGGCCTAGGCGAAACATCAACATCATTTCTACCGTCCAGCGGCCAATGCCGCGTATCGGCACCAGCGCTGCGATGATTTCGGCATCGCTCATGGCTTCCATCTGCGTAAGCGTAGGCAGCTCACCTGCGGCTTCGCGTCGCGCCAAATCGCGCAGCGCCAGCGTTTTGTTGCCGGACACGCCGCAAGCGCGCAGCGTGGCGTCACCCACGCGCGCCAAAGTGTCGCAGTGCAGGCGCTCACTCTTCAGTGCAGCCTCCACGCGGCCTTCAATGGTCGCCGCAGCTTTACCGCTGAGCTGCTGGTACAGAATCGAGCGCGCCAGTGAATCGACCGGATCGAAAGGTGCTTGCCACTGCGGGTAGGCGGGAATTGGCCCAAGTTTGCGCATCCAGCCAGCCAAGCGGCGGTCGCGCTTGCTTAAGTGCGCAAAAGCCGCTTCCACATCAAAGCCACGCGACAGAGTGGCCATACCTTAGGTGCGCAAACGATCGTAGGCGTAGAGCAACCAGCCGCTAATAACCAGCGCGCCGCCGAACGGCGTGACCACTGAAGCGGCCATGCCCAGCACCACCATGGCAAGCAAGCTGGCGCAGAACAAAAACACGCCCGCCAAGATCACCAGTAAGGAAATCAGCGCCATCGGCCGCTGCGCAAACGGAGTAAGCGCCGCCAGCGCAACGCCATGCGCAAACGCCATCACCGCAGCCTGCAGCATGCGCCCTTGCGCGGCGCCTTCCACCGCGTGCGTGGCATAGGCAGCCAAGGCCACTGATAAGCCTGCAAGCAGGCTACCCACTGCGCCTAGATAGCGACGATACACAACAAATGCAGGTGTCGTAAATGTATTCATTGGGTGATTGTGCCAGCTCAAATGCAAACGCCGCGTCGAGACGCGGCGTTTGTAGAATTCAGACAGTGGCTTGGCTTATTTGATCGGCCAATAGACGTCGAACTCGCCGTTTTCCGTAAAGGCCGGCGCAATACCGCCCTTGTAGTCTTCAAAGGCGCGATCTTTCACGTCATAACCGTGCGTACCGGCCCAAGCGCGCAGGGCATTACGGATGTTTTCCAGCTCAGCCATATAGCCCGTATAAGAGGCTTGGATCGCACGCCCAGCGTTATTGTGCACGTACTGCACCGGCGAACCGTCGGCCACTTTCTTCACGTCGCCAATCGCGCCGCCATCTTTTTTGCGCACTTTTTGCACAACGTCGAAGGTGTAGCTTTCGCTGGCTAGGTCGGTGGTGACGATACGCACAGGGCCGACCGGCTCAAGACCATTGGCTTCCATGGTGCGCTTGATCCATTCGCTGTTGGATTCCATCGCTGCCTGGATCTGGGCATTGCCACGATCCACCGCACCGGAGTTCACAAACAGCAGGTCTTCGGCCGGCAGTTCAACCACCTTCGGTGCGCCCATCTTGTTGCCCGTTGCGGCGTAATCCACGTTCGGGATGGTGGCCAGCATGGTGACCAGACGCGACAACCCCATCTTCATGTCGTCGCCAACGTGACGGGTGACATACAGGCCCGCATAGCGGCCCAGCAAGTTCCAGCCGTAATCCACGTCGTAAGTCTGGGTGATTTCGACGTTGCGGTTGTTGCGACCAGTCGGCTTGAAACTAAACGAGGTGCGCTTGTTGTCACCGCGTTCGATATTGTCGATCTTGATCGAAATTTTTTCGCGCGGAACGCTCTCGGTAATTTCATACGAGCCCTTGCCCAAGCGCTCTTCTTTGGACAGGTAGTCCAAACGTGCGCCAACACCTTCTTCCGGGCCGGATAAGGTCAACTGCATGCGCGGGTCACGTAGCACCAGCGGGTTCCAGTCGTGAAAACGACGGAAGCTGTTGAGGCTATCAAACACGAGGGTGAGCTTGCGGTTCGTCTCAATCTTCTCCACCAAATGGCGGGACGGTGAAAGCACCAAACCCACGATCAAATAGAGTGCAAAAACAATAGCAAGGGAAATCAGGATCTCGATCAAACGAGTCATTCAGGAATCTCCGGGGAAGGCAGCGCGCAGCTTCAGCCGCAACGATTGACCATCCTAACAAAATGCAGTGGGGAACGGCGAGGGTTTGGACAGCAAAAAATGGGAAATTGCGCAATAAATTTGATGAAAGGGGTCAAACAAGCTGTAACTCGAAGGCCTTGAGCACCGCACGAGTGCGGTCACGCACGCCTAATTTGCTCAAAATATTGGAAACATGGTTCTTGATGGTGCCTTCGGCCACCCCCAGCGAGCCCGCAATCTCCTTATTGGAGAAGCCTGAGGCCATCAGCCGCAGAATTTCCGTCTCGCGATCGGTGAGCGGGTCGGGGCGTTCAAGGCTGACGAACTCGTTGCGCATATGCTCAAGACCTGAAAGCAGGCGCTGAGTCATTGCGGGCTGCACCAGCGAACCGCCGCTGGACACGGTTTGAATCGCGTCCACCAGCTGATCAAGTGATACATCTTTCAGCAGATAGCCCTTGGCCCCCGCTTTAATACCCGCCAGCACGAGGTCATCATCGTCAAAGGTCGTCAAAATGATGGTCGGTGGCAGCGTACCCGCCTTGCTCATAGCCTGCAGCGCTTCCAGCCCCGACATCACCGGCATGCGCATATCCAGCAACACAACATCCGGCCTCACCTGCGGGATACGCTCCACCGCCTGCTGGCCATCCGCCGCTTCGGCCACCACTTCTATCCCGTCAGCCAGCGACAGCAATGAGCAAACGCCCTGCCGCACCAAGGTCTGATCATCCACCAAAAACACGCGAATGGGCTTGGTTGTGCTCACGTAACAACTCCTTCGGGCAGTGGGGTGGCGGCATTGGGAGCCACCGGTAAACGCATTGTCAACTGAAAGCCGTGGCCGCGCCGCGTCACCACCTCCAGCTGTCCTCCATATTGACGCAGACGCTCGCCAAGACCACGCAGGCCGTTACCCGGTAGCACTTGGTCATTACCGCGCCCGTCATCGCGCACTAATAGCACGACATCGTGCCCTTCGCGCCGCGCTGAGAGCCACAGGTGCTTAGCCTCTGCATGACGAACGGCATTAGTAATCGCCTCCTGCGCGCAGCGCAGCAGCACATGGGCACGCTCAGGATCATCAACAGTCAGGTGCGGCTCGATTTCCATATGGATGGCCATCAGCGGCAGATTTTCTGCCAGCGGCCGCAGCGCCATGCCGAGGTCAATCGCCCCCCCCTCGCGCAGCTGACTGACCGCTTCGCGCACGTCGGTAAGCAGGAGCTTGGCCAAGGTATGCGCCTGCTGCACATGCTCTTTCACCCGCCCATCCGATAAATGGCTGGCCACTTCTAAATTCAGACTGAGCGCAGTGAGATGATGCCCCAGCAAGTCGTGCAGCTCACGCGAAATGCGCGTACGTTCGTTCACCCGCGCGCTATCGGCCAGCAACGCGCGGGTAGCGTGGAGCTCGGCATTGAGTCTGCGCTGCTCATCGCGCGCCTGCGCCTGCTGCAGCGCCACAAGACTCACCACGAACACAAACCCCGAAAACCCGGCATACAGCATCGACTGCATAAAGGCTTCCAGCGGCGGGAAGCCTAAAAAGTGAATGAAAACCGGCGCTACCGACAGCTGCCCCACCAGCAACCACACGATCCCCAGCGACAGGGGCAAGAGCCAAGGCAGCACGCAAGCCGCCACCATCAACAGTACGCTGCCCAGCCCGGTACCGCTGAAATAACTCAGCCCCAGCGCCGAGAGCGTGAGCAGTACCAACAGCAGGTAGTCGGCAATATGCCGATTGCGCACACCAAGGCCACGGGTCAGCCAGCCGTAACCCGCGCCAAACGCCAAGTACGCCACCCAGCCCTGCCACGGCATGGCCCGCCGCGCAATCTCTTCAACCCCACCATCGGCAAACAGTGGCCCCACCCACAGATAGGCCAGCGGCAGCCCCACCATGGCCCAAGTAAATAGACCGGCGTAGCGCAGTAAACGGGTGTGCGAAAAACGTGCAAGCATGCTGCCTTATACAGCCTTCTGCGCCACCTGCCCTGCACCGAAGGTCATGGGGGCGCGAATGGCCGACCCATGCGATAATCACGGATGGATCGCTGGGGCGTGCCGTCCGCAGCCATTTTTGGAGTTTTACGGAATGTCGATCGCCGTCCGCGACGTGTGTGAGCACGAACTGGATTCCGTCTTGGATCTTAATAACACCGCTGGGCCGGCCATTTTGCCGCTGGATGCGGCACGTCTGCGCCACCTCTATGACACCGCCGAATATTTCCGGGTGGCCGAACGCGATGGCGCCCTATCGGGGTTTCTGATTGGTTTTAGCTCGCATGCAGCACACGACAGCGTGAACTTTCGCTGGTTCTTAGAGCGCTATCCCGACTTTTTCTATATCGACCGCGTGGTGGTGGCCAGCCGTCGGCGTGGCGGCGGCGTGGGGCGCGCGCTTTATGCCGACGCGCAAAGCTATGCCGAACTGCGCTACCCGCAGTTAGCCTGCGAGGTATTTTTGGAACACGGTGCTGACCACGCACTGCTATTCCACGGTAGTTTTGGCTTTCGCGAAGTGGGTCAAAATGTCATGCCCGAACACGACCTGCGCGCCGCCATGCTGATGAAAGAGCTGTGCAGCTATCCGTGGGTACGCGACACCTACGGCGACACGCTGCCGGACGCCCCCTGGATTCAGCGCCCACGCCACACGATACTCTCTCAACATAACGGCTCTGGAGCCAACGCATGAGCCAAGCCATTGATTACGCACAGGCGGGTGAACTGAAGTTCGGCCAAGTGGGCATCGCCAACCTGCGCGTACGCACCTTAGACGTTGCCCAGCTTGCCGATGAAATGCGCGAACGCGTGCAGCGCGCGCCCAACCTGTTCGCCCGCGCCGCCGTGGTGCTGGATTTTGGTGGCCTGTTCCAAACGCCCAGCTTCGAGCAAGCCCATGCGCTGGTCTTAGGCCTGCGCGAAGCTGGCGTGCTGCCGGTGGCGCTGGCCTATGGCACCAAAGAAACCGAAGCGCTCGCCCAACAACTAGGCCTGCCGCTGCTCGCCAAGTTTCGTGCGCAATACGAGCGTGCTGGCGCGCCTGCGCCCGCACCCGCGCCCACCCCGGAAGCCCCACCGCCCTCCGCACCCGCACCTGCAACACCGGCCGCGACACACGACAACGCCGAACCCGGCCTTATCGTGACCGCGCCGGTTCGCTCAGGCCAGCAAGTGTACGCCGAACACCGCGACCTTACCGTGCTAAACACCGTTGGCGCAGGCGCTGAAGTGCTCTCCGACGGTAGCATCCATATCTATGGCGCGCTGCGTGGCCGCGCCCTAGCCGGGGCACAAGGCAATGAACACGCCCGCATTTTCTGCCGCGAATTCTATGCCGAACTCGTTGCAGTGGCCGGACACTACAAAGTCATGGAAGATATTCCAGCCGATCTGCGTGGCAAGGCCGTTCATATCTGGCTGGAGCAAGGTCAGCTCAAGCTTGCTACGCTTGACTAGTTTTCAACCGGCAACCGCCGGAAACCCACCTAACTATTACCAACAGCCGCTTATGCGGACATAACGGCAACCACGGAGGAAGCCAACTTGGCCGAAATTATCGTCGTCACTTCAGGCAAAGGCGGTGTGGGCAAAACCACGACCAGCGCCAGTCTTGCAACCGGTCTTGCTAAGCGCGGCAAGAAAGTAGCGGTCATCGACTTCGACGTCGGTTTACGCAACCTTGATCTGATCATGGGCTGCGAGCGCCGCGTGGTGTATGACTTCGTCAACGTCATCCAAGGCGAAGCCACCTTGAAGCAGGCGCTGATCAAAGACAAGCGCTTTGAAAACCTCTACGTGCTGGCCGCCAGCCAAACCCGCGACAAAGATGCTCTTTCAAAAGAAGGCGTGGAAAAAGTCCTTAAAGACCTCGCCGCAGACGGGTTTGATTACGTCCTGTGCGACTCGCCCGCTGGCATCGAAAAAGGCGCATTCCTCGCCATGTACTTTGCCGACAAGGCCATTGTGGTGGTGAACCCAGAGGTCTCTTCGGTGCGCGACTCCGATCGCGTGCTTGGCCTTTTGGCCTCTAAAACGCACCGCGCTGAGCGCAACGAGGGCGAGGTTTCTGCCCACCTGCTGCTCACCCGCTACAGCCCTGCGCGTGTAGAAACCGGCGAGATGCTGTCCATTGCCGACGTGGAAGAAGTACTAGGACTAAAAACCATCGGTGTCATTCCAGAATCCGGCGACGTACTCAACGCGTCGAACAAAGGCGAGCCGGTGATCATGGATGGCGAATCCATCGCGGGCCAAGCGTATGAAGACGCGGTAGCGCGCCTGCTTGGAGAAGATCGCCCGCTGCGCTTCATCACTGTTGAGAAGAAAGGTTTCTTCAGCAAACTATTTGGAGGTTGAGGCGTGTCTCTATTTGATTTCCTCAAGCCCCGCAAGAACACGGCTTCGGTCGCTAAAAATCGCTTGCAAATTATTATTGCGCAGGAGCGCAGTTCGGCTGGGGCGCCGGACTACCTGCCACTGATGCGTCGTGAAATTTTGGAAGTCATTCGCAAATATGTGAATGTCGATACCGATGCCGTCAAGGTTGATGTTGTGAAGGACGGCGAGCAAGACGTTCTGGATATTTCGGTATCACTACCGGAACGTGGCGGCGCAGTATCAGAAGCCTAAATGCTGACGCTTGCCGATATTGGTTTTGATGCGCCTACGGCCCTGCTTGCGCGCTATGGCTTGACCCTTGTGCGCACGCCGGATGGCGCAACCATCCCCGGCAGTTACTGGGGCGATAGCGAAGCCGGCATTATCGGCACTACCGTGTATGCACGTGCCGACACGCCCGTGCATTCACTGCTGCACGAAGCAGGCCACCTGATCGTGCTGCCGCCAGAAAAGCGCGCGCAGGTGCATACCGATGCGACTGATTCGGTGCCGGAAGAAGACGCCGTGTGCGTCCTGCAAGGCCTACTTGGCGATGCCCTGCCCGGCGTGGGCCGCGAGCGCGTGTGGGCCGATATGGATACCTGGGGCTACACCTTCCGCCTCGGTTCCGCTCGCGCTTATGTTGAACAAGATGCCGACGACGCTTGGCGTTGGTTGGAAGATCACGGCTTAATCGACAACCAACGCCGCCTGTGCTGACTTAATCGTGATACCCAAGCGCACGCAGAGCCGCTTCGTCGTCGCTCCAACCTTCACGCACGCGCACCCACGTTTGCAAAAACACTTTTGCACCGAATAGGTGTTCCATTTGCTTGCGTGCGTGTTGGCCGATGTCGCGCAGGCGCTCGCCGCCTTTGCCAATCACGATGGCTTTCTGGCCTTCGCGCTCCACCCAGATCACCGCGTCAATGCGGTACATCACGCCGGTTTGGGGCGAAGGTTCTTCTTCAAACTTTTCTACTTCCACCGTGGTGGAGTACGGCAGCTCTTCGCCAAGGCGTCGCATTAACTGCTCGCGCACCAGCTCGCCAGCAAGAAAGCGCTGGCTCTTGTCGGTGATCTCGTCTTCGCCAAACATGGGTTCGGCTTCGGGCATGAGGTCGAGCAACGTCGCCACCAACTGCTCTAAACCCGTGCGTTTGAGCGCTGATAGCGGATGCACGGCGGCAAATTCGCGGCCGTCGGTGACTTTGGCGATAAACGGCAGCAGCGTGGTTTTGTCTTTCTGCCGGTCCACTTGGTTCACTACCAGCACCACCGGCAGACCTGCGTCATGGAGGGCGTCATATGCCAACCCGTCTTCGTGGTCCCAACGCCCGGCTTCGATCACCAGCAGCGCGGCGTCCACGCCTTCCAATGCACCGCGCGCGGCACGGTTCATCATGCGGTTCATGGCCTTGCCGGAGCGCTTGCCTTGCTCGCCGTGAATACCGGGGGTATCTACCAATTGCAGCTGGCCACGCGGGAAAGTGGCGATGCCAAGCAGACGGTGCCGGGTGGTCTGCGGGCGGTTGGACGTGATGCTGATCTTGGCCCCCACCAAGGCATTGACTAGGGTTGATTTACCCACATTGGGGCGGCCGATCACGGCCACAGCGCCGCTGCGCTGGGGTGTTGCGTTCATTGTCCAATACTCTTGAGTGCCGCTTCTGCGGCCTGTTGTTCTGCGGCGCGGCGCGAACTGCCCCGGCCTTCAGTGCTGAGTGCGGGCTGCGCCATCGTGCAGCTCACATGAAAAATGCGTGCGTGATCCTCGCCACTTTCGTCGATCAACGCATACACGGGAAGCGGATGCTGATGGCCTTGCAGCCATTCTTGCAGGCGGGTTTTCGCATCCTTGCCCACCTTATTGGGGGGCGGCAGCGCCTGCATCAATGGAGTAAACCATGGCTCCATCACTTTTCGGCACGCGTCAAACCCGCTATCCAAATAAATGGACGCAACCAAGGCTTCTACGGCATCCGCCAAGATCGAGTCGCGGCGATGACCGCCTGTTTTCATTTCACCCGGCCCCAGCACCAAGTGCTGGCCAAGGTTGAGTGAGCGCGCAATCCCGGCCAACGCCGATTCGCGCACCAGCTCAGCGCGGGCGCGGGTCAACGCCCCCTCATCGGCTTTTGGCCAGTGCCGGTACAGGGCCTCGGCCACGTATTGATTCACCAGCGAGTCGCCTAAAAACTCCAGACGCTCGTTATGCGGGCTGCCGGCGCTGCGGTGGGTCAGCGCCTGCGCCAGCAGCGCCGGGCTTACAAAATGATGCCCGGCGAATGCAGACAGGTGCGGCTCAGTTACCACCCGCACCACGCGTAACCATCTGTTCGGCGTGGAACTTGCCGACGACATCCAAATTTGCCATCAGCTCCTCACGGCGCTCGTAGTCCATCACCAGCTTCAGGCCGCCATCGGTGTTCTCAACCTTCAGCATGTCCGGCTTGATGTGGTTGGCGTAGTCGATCTGCAGGCTCCGGCTGAACAGCTCACGGATCTTTTCTTTTCCGCTAGCCGCTTCCGGGTTATTTGCAACGGTTGCCAGCATCTTTTTCACCGAGTAGTACTCGATATACATCGGCACGATCTTCATCGCGCAATAGGCAAAAAAGATCACGAAACAAAGCGTGATCAAAAAGCCGATCATGGTGATACCGCGTTGCGTCTTCTTCATTTGTGCATCCCCCAAAAATGGAAACGTCGCTGTGAGTGTTGCTGTGAATACATCAAGGAATCTTCGTGCCAATACGTGAGAAATCAACCCAATGTGGCGCGCTGGTGTCGAAGTTCATCCACACCATAAACGCCTTTCCGCGCAGGTTGGACTCCGGCAAAAAGCCCCAAAATCGGCTGTCCTCGCTGTTACCGCGGTTATCACCCATCACGAAATAATGCCCTTCTGGCACCGTCCAGTCACCATCTGCTGCACTAAAGTCGCGTTCTAGCACGTAATGTGGGCGGTTTTCCATCCCCTCCGTTAGCAAGGTGTCGCCGGTTTCCCCAACGCCTTGGCCTACGCCAGTGAACACGCCTTCCACGCGATACGGCAATTCTTTGCCATTCACGCTCACTTTGTGGTTGTGATAGCCAATGGTATCGCCAGGCAAGCCCACCACGCGCTTGATCCAATCTTCGCGCGGGTGCTGCGGCGGGCGAAATACCACCACGTCACCACGCTTGGGTTCGCCAATTTCAACCACTTTTTTATTGTTGATTGGCAGGCGCAGCCCATAAGCAAACTTATTGACGAGGATGAAGTCACCGATCAGCAAGGTGGGCATCATCGAGCTTGATGGGATGCGAAACGGCTCGGCAACGAAACTGCGCAGCCCCAATACCAGCGCCAAAATCGGGAAAAACGCCTTGGCGTAGTCCACCAGCAACGGATCTTTGGCCACCTCTTCGCCCAGCTCGGGCTTGCGGTGCTTGGCGAAAAACTGCTTATCCAGCAGCCAAATCAAGCCGCTGAGCAAGGTCAAGCTCACCAAGATCGTCTCGAACCACACCATCATGCGCGTCTCCCCACTTATTTATTGTCCACCTGAAGCACGGCAAGGAAGGCCTCCTGCGGAATTTCCACACGTCCTACCTGCTTCATGCGCTTCTTGCCTTCTTTCTGTTTCTCAAGCAATTTTTTCTTACGCGTGGCGTCGCCACCGTAGCACTTGGCCAAGACGTTCTTACGCAGCGCCTTCACCGTGGTGCGGGCGATGATCTGGCCGCCAATGGCGGCTTGGATCGCCACGTCGAACATCTGCCGAGGAATGAGATCTTTCATGCGCTCGCAAAGTTCACGGCCACGGCGATCGGCTTGGCTGCGGTGCACGATGATCGACAGCGCATCCACACGGTCGCCGTTGATCAGGGTATCCACACGCACGAACGGGCCTGCGTCAAAGCGTACAAAGTGGTAGTCCAGCGAAGCATAACCACGGCTCACCGATTTCAAGCGGTCGAAGAAATCCAGCACGACTTCACCCATCGGCAGCTCGTAGCTGATCTGCACTTGGCTGGCCATATAGGTGATGCCGATCTGCACGCCGCGCTTTTCTTCGCACAGCTTGATGATGGCGCCGATATACGGCTCTGGCGTGAGGATATTGGCGCGAATGATCGGCTCGCGCACTTCCTCCACCATATTCACCGGAGGCAGTTTGGCCGGGTTGTCGATTGGCGTAACCGTGCCATCGGTTTTCAGCACCTCATACACCACGGTAGGTGCTGTAGTAATGAGGTTGAGGTCGTATTCGCGCTCTAGGCGCTCCTGCACGATCTCCATATGCAGCATGCCGAGGAAGCCGCAGCGGAAACCAAAGCCCATCGCCTCTGAGCTTTCCGGCTCAAAGCGCAGCGCGGCGTCGTTCAGGCGCAATTTTTCCAGCGCCTCGCGCAGCGCCGGGTAGTCTTCGGCATCCACAGGGAACAGGCCCGAAAACACGCGCGGCTGCATTTCTTGGAAGCCGGGCAGCGGCTTTGGCGCAGGATCATTGGCAAGGGTGAGGGTATCGCCCACCGGCGCGCCGTGTACATCTTTAATACTGGCGGTGATCCAGCCCACTTCACCCGCCTTGAGGCTAGGCAGCACTTTACGTTTCGGCGTAAACACACCTACCGCATCGACTTGATGAGCACGGCCGGTACTCATCACCAGCATTTTATCGCCCGACTTGATCTCGCCTTGCATCACCCGCACCAGCGAGACCACGCCAAGGTAGTTGTCGAACCAGGAGTCGATGATCAGTGCCTGCAGCTTGTCGGTATCACGCGGCTGCGGCGGCGGAATGCGCTGGACAATCGCTTCCAGCACATCACCGACGTTTAAGCCGGTCTTAGCCGAAATCGCCACGGCGTCAGCGGCTTCAATGCCGATTACCGCTTCGATTTCTTCCTTCACCTTATCGATGTCGGCGGTGGGCAGATCGATCTTATTCAGCACCGGCACCACTTCCAGCCCCTGCTCCACCGCGGTGTAGCAGTTGGCCACCGACTGCGCTTCCACACCCTGCGCGGCGTCCACCACCAGCAGCGCGCCCTCGCAGGCGGCCAGCGAGCGGCTGACTTCATAGCTGAAGTCGACGTGGCCGGGGGTATCGATGAAGTTCAGGTAATAGGTCTGCCCGTCTTTCGCGGTGTACGGCAGCGATACCGACTGCGCCTTGATGGTGATGCCGCGCTCACGCTCGATCGGGTTGTTGTCGAGCACCTGCGACTCCATCTCGCGCTCGGTCAGCCCGCCGCATAGGTGGATGATGCGATCGGCCAAGGTGGACTTGCCGTGATCGACGTGGGCGATGATGGAGAAGTTGCGGATGAACCGCATTTTTTCGTGCTGCATGAGGAAAGGGCTATGCGTTGGGCGGAGGCGGCCGCAAGTAGCGGCAGCGGAAAGAGCCGGACATTATCGCATAGCCCATCCCATTACAGGCTTTTAGCCCTGCGACGGGTCCACCGTAACGTATACGGTGGCACCACCACGGCGTACCAGCAGCATTACCGGCTTGCCAGTGCCTGCGGCGCGTAGCTGCGCATCCAGCGCCTTAACGCTGCCCACATCGCTGCGCCCCACCGCCAGCACCACATCGCCCGGGCTCAGCCCTGCTTCGCGCGCCGCCGCCCCTTCAATACGGGCAATCAGCACACCCACTTTGCCTTGCAGGCCCATTTGGCTGCGCTGCTGGGCGGTCAACTCCTGCCCTAATATCCCAAGTGGGTTACCGCGCTCGGCAGTGTCTGCCTTGCTGCCGCTTGGAGCTGCGCTATCAGCCGCAGCCGTGGCATCTTCCAACGTACCTAAGGTTGCGGTCAGCGTGCGTGGTTTTCCGTCGCGCACCACTTCCAACGTCACCTTGCTGCCTGGCGCCATGGCCCCAATCAGCGGCGGCACGTCGCTGGATTCAAATACCGGCTGACCGTTGACCTTACGGATAACATCCTGACGCATAATGCCCGCACGCTCGGCCGCGCTGCCCGGCTCCACACCCGACACCAGTGCGCCATTGGCATCATCCAGCCCCAGCGCCTTGGCCGCGTCACGGCTTAAACCTTGGATCTGTACACCCAGCTGCCCGCGCGTCACCTTGCCGGTGGTTTTGAGCTGCTGCACGGCATTCATCGCTACATCAATTGGAATGGCGAAGCTAATGCCTTGATAGCCGCCGGAATTACTGAAAATCTGCGAGTTGATACCCACCACCTGCCCGCGCGTATTGAGCAACGGGCCACCGGAATTACCGCGGTTAATCGCCACGTCGGTTTGAATAAACGGCACATAGCGCTGATCTGTACCGGGGCTGGAGCGCCCCACCGCGCTAACGATGCCGGCGGTCACCGAATGATCAAAGCCAAACGGCGAACCGATCGCTACCACCCATTGTCCCGGCTTGATCAGCTTGGAATCACCAATCCGCATCACCGGCAGGCCTTTGACGTCCACCTTCAGCAGCGCCACGTCGGATTGCGAATCGCTCCCCACGACCTTGGCCGTTAGCTCGCGGCGGTCGGAGAGTTTGACGCGCACGGTGTCGGC
>NZ_JAHRWW010000002.1 GCF_019104945.1 Thermomonas sp.
CTGTAGGTCTTGACCGACTCGAACACCTGCATCGCCAGCTCGCGCGTGGGCGCGAGGATCAGCGCACGCGTCTGGTGGCGGGCGGGCGAGGTGCTGGAGTTGGCGTGGCGCGCGATGCGGTGCAGCAGCGGCAGCGTGAAGCCGGCGGTCTTGCCGGTGCCGGTCTGGGCGCCGCCCATGACGTCCTTGCCGGCGATGACGATCGGGATGGCCTGGCGCTGGATGGGCGTGGGTTCGGTGTAGCCGGCATCGGTGACGGCTTGCAGCAGTTCGGGAATGAGGCCGAGGTCGGCAAAACTCATGGGTGCCTTCGGGTCTGGGGTGGTCGACAACCGACCACCGGATTACGGAAAACCCGAATTATACACGGCGCAAAAAGCGTTACCGGACAGGGGCTTCGCAATCGACCTCAGCGCTTGAGCGTGAGGAAGGCGGTGACCTCTTCGCGGTCGTGGTAGAGGTGCTTGATACGCAGGTCGTAGGGGCCGACGCTGGCGAGCCGCTTGCGGATGAGCTCGCGGCACTGCTCGACCGCCTCGACGCGGCGCTTCATCGGCAGCTTGAGGTTGAAGACGGTGTAGCGGCAGCGCCCGGTGGCGACCCACTCGGCCACCAGCGAGGCGATGCGCGAGGGCTGCTCGACCATGTCGCACACCATCCAGTCCACCGGCCGGTGCGGGCGCCAGGTGAAGCCGTCGGCCTTGAGGTGCTCCACCATCTCGGTGGCCATCACGCTGTCGCGCAGCGGGCCGTTGTCGATCGCGGTGACGCGCAGACCGCGGCCGACCAGCTGCCAGGTCCAGCCGCCGGGGGCGGCGCCGAGGTCGACTGCGCGCTGGCCGGCGCGCAGGATCGTGTCGCGCTCGCCGTCGTCGAGCAGGGTCATGAACGCTTCGGCCAGCTTCATCGTGGACCGGCTGGGGGCGTTCGAGGGCATGCGCAGGCGGGGGATGCCCATCGGCCACGGTGCGCACTGCCCCGGCTGGCCGGCGGCGAGCCAGGCGGTGGTGGCATCGGTGAACACGACATGCAGCACCGGCAGCCCGGTGCGGCTGGTGCGCAGGCAGCCGGCCTTCTCCAGCGCCTTGGTCAGCGGTTCGGTGAAGCGCTTGCAAAAACCCGAACGCTGCTTGGCCTCGTCGGTGTCCGGCGTTTCCAGGACAACGCCGGAAAAGCGCTGGCCGCAGGCTTTCACCGCGGCGACGATGGGGGAGGCGCGGTCGCGCTCGGGCAGCTCGTCGATGCGGCCGAACCAGGGCAGCAGCTGGCGGGCGAAGGTGGCGCGGCGCCAGTCGGTGGCCTGGCCGAAAGCGCCGAGCGGGGTCGGCTCGAAGGTTTCGAACAGCGCGAAGCCGGTGTTCGGCTCGGCGCGGAGGTGGCCGATGAGGCCGGCGTCGGCGGCGAAATCGTCGAGTTCGGCGGCCAGTTCCTTTTCGAAGCCGGCGCGGCAATAGCCGATCAGGCCGGCGCAGTGCAGGCCGGCGGCGGGAGTGTGCTGGTTCATCGGGGCGAGCGCGCGCAGGCGCTGAAGTATGATTGGGCCTTCGGTCGGGATGCGACGGGCCGGAACCCGGGATGATAAGCCGCCTCGCGAGAGCTGGCGAGTACGCCGGTGTTCCGGGTCGTTTCGCCGGGACATGCCGTAACGGCCGCATAACAGGCCGGCGGCGGGCTGCAGCCGATCGATCGACAACAGGAGAGCACATGAACAAGCGTGAAATGCAGTACCGTCCGCTCGGTGAAGCGGGGCCGCAGGTGTCGGCGATCTGCCTGGGGACGATGACTTTCGGCGAGCAAGCCGGTGAGGCCGAGGCCCACCGTCTGCTCGACCATGCTTTCGAGCGCGGGATCAACTTCATCGATACCGCCGAGATGTACCCGGTCCCGGCCCGCGCCGAAACCTGCGGCGCCACCGAGTCGATCGTCGGCAACTGGCTCGCGCGCAAGCCGCGCGACAAGCTCGTCGTCGCCACCAAGGTGACCGGCCCGGCGCGCAGCCTGGACTGGATCCGCAACGGTCCGCCCGCACTCGACCGGGCCAACATCCGCGCCGCGGTCGAAGGCAGCCTGCGCCGGTTGCGCACCGACTACATCGATCTCTATCAGCTGCACTGGCCTGAGCGCAACCAGCCGCTGTTCGGCCAGGGCAGCTTCGACCCTGCCCGCGAGCGCGCATGCACGCCGATCCGCGCCCAGCTCGAGGTCCTCGCCGAGCTCGTCGAAGAAGGCAAGGTCAGGCAGATCGGGTTGTCGAACGAGCAGCCCTGGGGGGTGATGGAGTTCCTGCGCGTGGCGCGCGAATCGGGCCTGCCGCGGGTGGCGACGGTGCAGAATTCGTACAGCCTGCTCAACCGCGTCTACGAATACGGCTTGAGCGAAATCACCTACCGCGAGAAGGTGGGGATGCTGGCGTACTCGCCGCTGGCGTTCGGCCATCTGTCGGGCAAGTATCTGGCCGATCCGGCCGCGCCCGGGCGGATCACGCTGTTCGAGCGCTTCGGCGTACGCTACACCAAGCCCGGCGTGCTGCCGGCGGTGCGCGCCTATGTCGAACTCGCGCGCCGCCGCGGACTCAGCCCGGCAGCGCTGGCGCTGGCCTTCGTCTATTCGCGCTGGTTCGTGACCAGCACCATCGTCGGCGCCACGACCATGGCCCAGCTCGTGGAAAACCTCGACGCCTGGGAGGTCGTGGTGGATGAGGAGTTGTGCCGGGAAATCGAGGCCGTCCACCTGCTCCATACCAATCCCGCGCCCTGAGCGGCAGCGTCTCGCGTTCCCCGCGGCCGTGTTACAACTGCGGCCCGCGGGGCGACGGCGGCACGACTATAATTCCGCCGCTTCCGGGGCCGTCGCCCCGGCCCTTGCCGATACGTGCCGAGCTCATGAATACAACGCGGTTGAAACTTCTGTTCAGCGTCTTTTTCGGCTGCGCTGCCGCGGCCGTGCAACTGCCGGCACTCGCGGCCGCGCAGCCGCAGCAGATCGAACTCTTCCACCGCCTGCCGGATACCAGGGCGGCGGCTCTTGCCGGTCTGGTCGAGCGCTTCAATGCCCAGTCGAAGGACGTGCGCGTGGTCCTGTCGCAAGCCGACTGGCGCCGCGCCGCACCGCACCTGCTGATCCTCGAAGGCGACGATGAAGACGATTTCGTCGCCGGCAAGCCGCGCTTCAAGCCGCTGCATGCGCTGATGCGCGAAAGCGGAGTGGCGCTGCAGACCCTGCGCCCGCCGGCGATGATGACGCGGACTCCGGTCGATACCCAGGGGCGCTTGCTGGCCCTGCCGATCGGGTTGTCCACGCCGGTGCTGTTTCTCAATCGCGATGCGCTGCGCCGTGCCGGCATGAATCCGGACACGACCCGGGTCGACACCTGGTTCGAACTCCAGGAAACCCTGGGGCGTCTGGCCGATACCGGGCACACCTGCCCGTACACCGTGTCCGAACCCGGTCGCGTGATGGTGGAAAACCTCAGCGCCTGGCATAACGCACCGGTGGCCACGGTCGCCGGAAAAACCCCCGTGCCCAGCTTCAACGGCATGTTCCAGGTCAAGCACGTGGCGATGATGGCGAGCTGGACGCGGGCGAACTACCTGCACATCTTCGGCCACCAGGCCGAAGCCGAGCAGCGCTTCGCCAGCGGCGATTGCGCCGTGATCGCGGCGCCCTCGGCGAGCTGGGTGGATTTCCGCCGCACCGGCAAGCTCGATATCGGCGTTTCGCCCCTGCCGTACTACGAGGATTTTCCCGGGGCGCCGCAGAACACCGTCGCCGACGGTCCCGCGCTGTGGGCCGCGGCGGGCAAGAAGCCCCAGGAGTACAAGGCGGTGGCGCGCTTCGTCGCGTTCTGGCTGCAACCCGAGAATCAGGTCGCCTGGCAGCGTGAAACGGGCTACCTGCCGCTCAATCGCGCAGGCCTGCTGGCGTCGCGCAGCGAACTGCTCGGCAACGACCTCGAGAACGTGCGCGTGGCGGTGGACCAGCTCACCCACAAGCAGGCGACGCCGCAGTCTTCGGCCCAGCCCGTGGTCGAGCGCGAGAAAGTGCGGCGCATCCTCGACGAGGAACTGGCCGGAGTGTGGGCCGACGAGAAGGCCGCCAAGGAAGCGCTCGACAACGCCGTGGCGCGCGCCCGCAACGGCAGCTGAGCGTTTCCTGCCGCCGCTGCGTGCGCGTCTTCGCTGCAAAGCTCCCGCCGCTTGACGCCGCGCGCGCGCGACACCTACCATTCCGCTTTTTCCGCGAGCGTGCACGCCTTGTCCGTCAAGCAGCTTTTCGCGCCGATCGCCGCCGACATGCAGGCGGTGGATGCGGTCATCCGTAACCGCCTCCATTCGGACGTGGTCCTGATCCGCCAAGTGGCGGAGTACATCATCCATAGCGGCGGCAAGCGCCTGCGCCCGGCGCTGGTACTGTTTACCGCCGGAGCCATGGGGTACCGGGGCACGCAGCACCATGAACTGGCGGCGGTGGTCGAGTTCATCCATACCGCGACCCTGCTGCACGACGATGTCGTCGACGAATCCGAACTGCGCCGCGGCAACAAGACCGCCAACGCCCTGTTCGGCAACGCCGCTTCGGTGCTGGTCGGCGACTTCCTCTATTCGCGCGCCTTCCAGATGATGGTCGGGGTCGAAGACATGCGCGTGATGCGCGTGCTCTCCGATGCGACCAACGTCATCGCCGAAGGCGAAGTGCTGCAACTGCTCAACTGCCACAACGCCGACGTCGTCGTCGACGACTACCTGCGCGTAATCCGCTACAAGACCGCCAAGCTGTTCGAAGCCGCGGCACGCCTGGGCGGCATCCTGGGTCGGGCCAGCGCAGAGCAGGAAGAGCGCCTCGCCGCTTTCGGCACCCACCTGGGCACCGCTTTCCAGCTCATCGACGACGTGCTCGACTATTCCGCCGATGAAGCCGATACCGGCAAGCACCTCGGCGACGACCTCGCCGAAGGCAAGCCCACCTTGCCCCTGATCCACGTCATGCAGCGCGGTACGCCGGAACAGGCCGCCCTGGTGCGCAATGCCATCGAGCACGGCGGGCGCGACGATTTTGCCGCGGTGCTCGGCGCGATCCGGGCCACCGGTGCGCTCGAGGAGACCCGCCGTCACGCACAGGCCGAAGCCAGGCTCGCGATCGAGGCGATTTCCACCTTGCCCCCTTCCATTTTCAAGGATGCGCTGCTACAATTATCGGACTTTGCAGTTGCGAGAAATCACTGATATAGTAGTCGGCTCTCGCGGAACACAAGGTGATCTGCAGTACAACGTCGGGGAATAGCTCAGCCTGGTAGAGCACTGCGTTCGGGACGCAGGGGCCGGAGGTTCGAATCCTCTTTCCCCGACCAGTAATTCTCAAGGAAATCCCGAAATTTCCTTTTTAAAAACCGCCGCTTAGGCGGTTTTTTTGTATTTTGACGTCCTTCATTGTCCTCGCTTGTCCCTCAGTGTTTTAGTGGTGCACTGTGCCAGTAGTGTGCCAGGTCCTGCGCATTGCCCTGCCTGTACCGGTACAACCCGCAGGACTGCAGGCCGTCCTCGGCCTTCCAGCGTTCAGTGTATCCAGGCCCGATACGCGGTCCTGTGAATAACTTGGCGAAACGGGGGAACCTGGCCGGGGGCCGCCCCGATGGGCACCCCGCACGCTTCGCCCCGCGTCCGCCGCTGTCCGGGCTTGCACGTACCCGCCGAGCCAGTCTTGATACGAGCCGAAACTACACCCCTGCCATCAAGACATCGATCGCTCGATTTATTCGATCACCTTGATCCGCCACACTCCCGGCGCGACGCAAACCCGACCGCCGCACAGCGGCGATCAGCCGGGTTGCAAGAATCAAGCACTTGCCATCGTGCAAGAGCTCGGGATTCAAGCCCTTGACCACCGGGTAGTCAGTAAGGAGAGGGATCACGACCACCGCCGGATCGGGTGGCAAGAGGTCGCTTTCGACAACGACCATCTTCACCCCGCTGTATTCCGCTACGTCATATCGACTCAGGCGCTCCATGAAGAGCCTCCCGGCGCACAAATGATGTCAGCCAGCGGGTGTCCGTTGCGCTCGTGCCAGGATGCTTGTGCTGCGAAGGCCTCTGCGTTCTCGGTGAGCCACTGCATGTGTCGGGCTTCGGCGACCGCCTTCTTGAGCGCCGCTTCAGCCACAGCGGACACATTGATCTCAAGCGCTTTTGCACAGTCGAGTGTTTCGGCGTCCAGGGTCAAAGAGGTCTTGCGTTTTGTCCTTGGCACCATCAGAGCCTCCTTCTAGATACCGCACTACTATACCGCTGAAAAGAAGAAGTATACGCTGCGGCTGGTCGAGCGGGACGGTTCCACCATCTGCTCATACCCGCGGTCCGGGAACTCTTTTCTCATTTACCCGCCACATTGCCGCTTGGCAGCCCATCAAAAGCGTGCGCTACAACTTGAACGATAGCCACCCAGATACCTGGCTCGGTCAGCAAGGGCATCTCCTTGGACAACACATTCGACAGCTTGCCCTGATTGGCCTCAACCGACCGAATGATGCGATCGATCTGCATATCGGGCATCTCGACGATGTCCTTGATCGCAGCCCGGGCCTGGGCGTAACTGCGCATGTAGCGCGACTCTTCGCGCATGTCGTCACGGATGGTGCGCGCCAGCACATCGGCCAGATAGACCACATGTCGTGTCAAATCCATGTATCGCCAGACCGGCCGCGCGATGGCATCGCCCTTGAACACAAAATTCGATCGAATGCCGTCGGCGTAAGAGGCCTGAGCAGGGGAAAACGCGTAAACCTCAGCCAGAGCCCCCATTAGCGGACGAGAGATCGTGTCCAGAATGCGATCGTAGGCACGCCGCTCTGAGGCGTCACTGGTGATCAGGGACGAGACCGGCAGGATCATCGGCTCCTGGACGACCCCGTCACGACGCAACACATCGTTGATCAGAAAACGATGCACCCGCCCGTTGCCATCGGCCAGCGGGTGGATGTAAACAAAACCAAAAGCCAGCACCGCGCTGCGCATCACCGCCGATTGCCCATAGGTGCGGTCCCAGAAGACCCTCATCCCGTCCAGCATCGCCTGCATGTCGGCTGCAGGCGGCGCCACGTAGTGAACCACCTCCTGGTAGCGAACCACCTCACCCACAAACACGGGCGACTGGCGAATGCCGAACTGCTGCAGCGTGGTGCGCCGGCCCAGGATCTCGGATTGCAACTGTGCCAGCGAGGCATCGTCGAGTGGCAAAGCGCCCTCACCGGTGCGCCGCGCCAAGACATCGGCAAAACGCTGGATGCGATCCGATTGATCCGCCTCACCCTCGATCGCAAAGCTCGATTTGCTCTCACGCAGCGTCATCCAGACTGCCGAGCGCATCAGCACATCTTCCCCAAACTCCAGTGCGAGCTCGTTCAACAGGCGCTGAACATCGACCGCGACCGCTTCATCGAAATCACTCGTCTTGCGAACGATGGGGCAAAAGGCGGGCGACCCGGGCAGGTTGTCCCGCACACGCCAGCGGCGGTTGGGTACAGATCGGTCGGGTGATGCGGCCACCAGTTTTCGATCGTCCAGCACGTCCACATAGGGGCCTGCCATGAGCGCCCGCACATCCAGTTGACGCCCCGTCAGCCACTCGTACAGAAACCCGGCCTTCCTGGCATATTGGCCACTGGGCTCGTCGTCGATCCAGGCCACCAACTCCATTGTGTCGACCCGCTCAAACAAGCGGCAGAGCATCTCCAGGTGCAACACCTCGTGCTTGAGGTGGAACGTCAGATGCCCGCGCAAATTCGCACTGGGTCGCATCCCTTCCACGAAGGTCTCGGTCTTGACGCCATCGGCCAGCTGCGTCGTGCGGCGCCCGCCGACACGACTCCGCACCGTCAAAGGCATGACAAGTTCGATGCCATAGCGAGCCACCAACCAAGCGCCACCGAGCAGGTTTTGAGTGTCCATGGCCGATTATGCGCAAGAACCTGTGCGAACGCGCAAAAACATATCGAAAATCAGAATTCTGCTCAGAAATCTTCGAGGCCGCCTGGTCTACTTCGCCCTGCCGTAGTTATCCCGGCTGTATCACTTGCTCATCCACTACGCAATGCCCCACCACCACCTGTTCATGCCCGCTGCCGCAAGGCTGCCCGGCTGCGTCCAGCAGGTCCACCCGCAGCGTGATCACGTTGGGGGCTCCGTTCAGCAGCAATGGGTGTGTCAGACCCGCGTTGAAGTTCGTATTGGCGCGAAGCGGGGCCTGCACCTGCTGCAAGCCATTGATGTCGATGTGCAGGCGCAAGCCATGGCCTGCGGGGCAGGGCAGGGTGCGGCCACACACGTACAGGTTGCGTGCGCAGGGCAGGGCGTTCACCGTCAGGCGAGCGGTTTCGGTCAACACGAAGCTGTCGAGCGCCGCATCAAAGCGCAGGCCGCTGAAATTGCAGCGTGCCGCCAGATTGGCGTCCGGTGCGGCGCCGTCCAGCAGGCACGCCCAGCGTTGTTCCTGCTGCTGCAACATCGCCTCGGCTAGCGTGCGTGCGGCCGTGTGCGGCGTGGCCAGAAAAGCCGGTGTCAGTGTGTTCAGCAGTGCTTGGCCTTCGTCACTGGGTTCTGTCATCGACAGTCGCATGACCCACTCGCGAGCCAGTTCGCGCTTGATCTCTGCGCGCCAGCGCGCGAATAACGCCCGGCTGTTGCGCTCGTCGCGGTCCGAAACCGCCTGGCGGCTCAGGCTGACGTGGTGCTGGATACGGCTACCCGGCGCCAGATAAATCTTCTTTCCCGCCTCGCGCAGCTTCAGGCATAGGTCGATGTCTTCCGCCCCGTTCACGTAGCATTCTTCAAAACCGCCCGCCGCGTTGAAATCTGCTTTGTGCAGCAGCATGCATGCCCCGGTCACTGCCAGCACCTCCACGGCCTCGCGCGCATACGCCGGAAACTGACGGATGTGTTCGAACTGCCCATTCAGGTTCAGCCGCACGCCGGCATGATCCAGCGTCCCATCGGCCACGCGAAACTGTACATTGCCCACCAAGCCGGCACGCAGCCCCGGCTCATGCAGCACCGCCAGCATGGGTGCCAGCCAACCCGGCGCGAACAGCAAATCATTGTTCAGCAGCCCGATCAGCGTGCCCCGGGCCAGTGCCACGCCCGCATTGCAACTGCGTGCAAAGCCCAGGTTGTGCGGGTTTAGATACACGCGGATACGTGCATCGTCGAGTGTGGCCAGCCATGCCCGCGTGCCATCGGTCGAGCCGTCATCCACCAGGATCAGTTCGTAGTCCAGCTCCTGCGGCAACGATGCCCGCAGCGATGCCAGCATCGCCTGCGTTTCGGAAAGCTGGTTGAAAAGTGGGGTGATGAAGCTGAGGGTGGGATGGTTCAAGTGCTCACTCCTGCTTGATCGACGCACGCCAGCGCTGCAGCAGCGTTCCCAGCTCAAACGCCCGATGCCGGTAGCAATGCCGTTGCCGCACCTGCGCTGCCAGTTGGGATTGCAGCGCATCGCGTGCCTCGACATCGCGCAGGTAATGCGTCAGCAAGCCTTGCAGTTGCTCCGCGTCTTCATACACCGGCAGCTTGCCGCCAAACACTTCGTCCGCTACCGTCCGCGAATTGGTAATCACCAGGCAGCCCGCCGCCAGTGCATCAAAAACCCGGCTGTTGGCGGCGCCCCAGGCCTTTGTCACATGGTTGGCATCGTCGATGACGATGGCCGCATCCCGGTATGCCGGATGCAGCGCGTAGTAGGGCATAAAGCCCCGGTCATAGCGCGCCATGCCTGCGCACGCGTCCCAGCCCTTGCCATACACCGCACCGTGGAAATGGTCCGGTAGCGCAGTCAGTGCCTTCGTCACGTCCCGTTCCACACCCCAAAAGCTGCCCGTGAACACAAAGTCCAGCTTGGACGTGGGGGCTCGTCGATCCGCGTTGAAGCGTTCCGGGTTGGTTGCAATGCGCAGCACGGGGACTAGCCGTTCCAAGCGGGCGCTCAAAAACCGTGCCGCGATTCGTGATGAGGCCAGCACCTGGTCGAACTGGCCAATCCATGGCCGGTCCGCCCAACGCTCGAACCAGTTGCGCGCCCATCCCAGCACCAGCAGGCCCGCCTGGGCGCCGTGGATCCGACCCGGATCGAAGTCTTCCAGCATGGCCACCACCACATCCACGCCTGCCAGCGCATACCAGTCTTCTCCGCGCGGGCGATAATCCACCGCCCAGCCGTAGCGCGCGCGTAGCGCCTCACCCAATTCCAGCGCGGTGAAATAGTCCCCTGCGGCCGCCAACGGCCCGATTTCGGACACTGCGAACGCAACGGACACAGCGTTGGGCAGGTCGGCGCTGCCGTGGTGGGGCGTGTCACTCATGTCGCGCGCTTGCCTTCCATCAGTCATCCCCCCAAACAAGTCCCGCGTATAAACCTTCTCCCGCACGTCGGTCAGTTCGGCCGACAGCCGGTTGGCGATGATCACCTCCGCCTCACGCTTGAACGCTGAGGCCCCCCCTCACATCAAACACTGCTGCAACACCGGCAACAACGCCCTCAAGCGCTCGCCCACCACCGCGTCGTCGGTCTTGCGTGACGCAGCCTCCACCGCCTGCACGATGGCCGCGTAGCCCCACGGCGCATGCTGGCGCACCAGGCGCGACTGCTTGTCGTCGTTCTGCGAGCCCTCGACGAACAAGTTCTTCACCCCATTCTGTGGTACGGGCTCGTCCAGTTGCACCAGCCAGTTTTCGGGCCGGGCCACCGCCACCATGGGCACGCCGCGGGTCTTGCAAAACGCCGCCAGATACAAATCCACCATTCCGCTGTGTGCAAAGCTGCGGTAATCCAGCCCCGCCACGCAGTCCGAATGAAACGCCACCGTGCCGGTGCCCAGGTTATTCACCAGCCGGTCCTGCTCCAGTTCGCGGATGAACCAATGCACCCGCCGAAAGCCCGAAAAATACCCGGTCGGCTGCTCCGGAATGCGCACCCCATGTACGCCCACCACTGCCAGGTGGCCGTAATGCTCGATCTTCTTCACCAGCGCATTCACATAATCGGGCGGATACTCGATGTCGTCATCAGCGGTGAAGAAATAACACGCCTCCTGGCGACCCAGCAGCGGCACTAACTTGCCGTTGTCACGCAGCCCCGGCAGATCGCGCGACAGACGCACCGTCACCTTGGGGTGGCAATCGCGCACAAAGTCCGGCACCGCGTCGTAGCGGTCCAGATACACATGCAGTTCATCCAGCTGCGGCGCCAGGCTGGCCAGCATGCGCTGCAACAAAGCCTGCCGCTCGGGGATGGAACACACGCTGGCCACCACCGGCAACGCGGGGTTGGCCAAGCGCGACATTTCGGGCAACACGCTGATCACATCCCGCGTCACCGGAAACCGAAACACCGTCCGAAACTGCTCGTGCGGCACATTCTGGTGCAGCGCCTGAAACGCCTCCAGATACTGCTGGCGCACCGGTGACAGGCGCTGCTCGATGCGCCCGTCTGCGGCGGGGTCGTTGGTAATCATGTCGGCAAACAGCGAGCCCTCGCGCAGCGTGTTGTAGTACAGCGGCAAATCCAGCACGCGCACCGCATCCGGGCGGTCTCGATACAAGGCTTGCAAACGCTGAAAAAACTCGTCGTCCGACGCCTTCATCGTGCAATTGAAAAAGCCGATCTCATCGAACACCGCGCGCCTGACACCCAGGGTAATCAAGCCCAGTTTTTTGACTAGCCCATTCACCGGCAACACCTGCCCGGCCGGAAACAGCACCCGTGAATAACTGCTCTGCACGCACATCACACTCGGCTGGCGCAGCTCATGCATGCACAGACGGATGCGTTCCGGGTGGCACAGGTCGTCGCCATCCTGGAAAAAAACGAATTCCCCACGCGCCAGCCGCACACCGAAATTCTTGGCGAAATACGTGCCCAGGTTAGCATTCAGGCGGCGGATCACGATGGGGTACTCGCGCTTCAGGCGCTGCAGAATGGGCCAAGTCGTATCTGTGCTGCAATCGTCCACCACGATGATTTCCAGCGGCGAATACGTCTGGCGCAGCAGCGAGGTGACGGCCTGCTCCACATAGTCCGCCACATTGTGGGTCGTCATCACCACAGACACCCAGGGCTGCGGGTCCGTCAGCGCCCTTGCCGGCAGGCGCGCCACCGCCTGCGCGACCTCACGATAGAGATCCGCCAGATAAATCGTGGTCCCTGCAGGCTGAGGCCGTTCATTCACATTGCCCGATGCCGCCGCGCCTAGCTTGGCCCGCGCACGCTCAAGGTTGAAACGATACATCGCCGCCAGTTCGGGGCGCGCCAGAATGGCCTGTTCGTACAAGCTCACCGCCTGCGCAAAATCACCCGCCTCATGAGCGGTCTGTGCATCCTTTACAAACGACATTGAAGACTTTTCCGCTTCATCCCTCTGTATCTGCTGGCTTACAGTCCAGAACTCAATCTGATCGAGATCCTTGGAAGCACGCCAAGTACCATTGGCGTTTCTTCACCAGCTGGACGCGCGGGACCCTGGTTCAGGAAGTGACGACCCTGCTTAATGCCTTTGGCAGAAAGCTCCATATTAATTACGCGTGATTACTTATGACAAAGCACTAATTTAGGAAATGCTCCTCAAGCAGTTAATAAAAAAGAGGTCGACTTCTTTTTTAAAATGGAATGGCGTTCTTCCCCATCTGTGCTTTGAATCAGAAACAAACAGCTCTTCTGGATATTTAATGAACTGATTTGAATTTAATTCAGATGTCAAGAAATTGTATTTTCTATTTAAATCAGAATTTGCAATATTTATATATTGTGAATTTGAAAAAAATTCGTTGCAATTGTCAAATTTTGACCAGTTAATGCAATTTATCAAAACTTTGCTTAATTGATTGGTTTGTTTCAGTGCTTTTCTTAAAGTCGTCCAGCCTGAAACCCATTTCAAGAAGAACTCTTCGGAAAACCCTTTTATTATTTTGTGCTGTGAGGGTAAGCTCTTATTGCTTTGTAATGTTTTTCTGAACTCGGCAGAGAGAGTGATCAAGGAACCGTTTTGCAATTCTAGGATATCAAATCTGTCGTCAGTAAAATCAATGACTAAATAATCAAAATCTTTATTTGAAATGGCGTCAAGAAAAGTCTTATTTGCATCTGCAAAAACCATGCGCTTTTGAAAATTTGAATTAATGCCACTCAAATCTAAGTCAAAATCAATTTTTTTTCCAGAGAGAGACGCAAAACTACTTCTTGCAAAATAGTCTACAAGATGAAAATTATTTGATTCTTCATGGGTAAATGGATCACGACTATTGCATGATCCAAAAATCAAGATTTTCATTCTAGATTCGCTATCTAAGTCTTGAAAATGAGTTCTTTATAGAAATCTCTCTAGAGAAGTTAGGCATAAGCGCCTTTAGCTTTGCTTGCAATTCTTTGGTTTGATTTTCCAATATTCCTATAATTCCTTGATATCCCCATGGGGTAACTGACATCAACTCTAAAAGAATTTTTTCTTCCTTAATATTAAATTCAGAAAAAAGGTTTGGGGTTGATTTGGCCTGCTCAAATTCAACCATCCACCCGGCATGACGACGAATGCATATCATAGGAATCGCGCGTTTTTTACATTCTATTGAAAATAATATATCAACCATACCCCCAAGCTTCCATGAATCCGGATTAATGCTATCTATAACTTCAGAATGAAATCCAACAGTCCCAGTTCCGAGATTATTAACGAGCATGTCATTTCTGATCGTATTGCTTGAAAAGTGATATGTAAAACGGCGTTTGAAATAAGCGCTGGGCTCTTCTTCTAGAACAACACCATGAACACCAAGGACAGCTTTTCGTTCATAACGCTCAATCCCATTGATCATTGAGTGCACGTAGTCCTGTGGGTACTCAATGTCGTCGTCAGCAGTAAAGTAGTAAAAGGGCTTCCCTATCGTTTTTAATTTATTAAAAATTAAAAACTTGGCATTGTCTCTATAGTCAATGATGTGATCTTGAGATCTAAATATTTTTATTTTATTTTGGTTTTTAAGTTCTGAGGGAATAGTCTCGTATTTGTCTAGATATATATATATTTTGTCAACCTGATTAAAGAGGCATCTAACGGTTTTAATAAGTGTTTCTTGACGAGATGGGATGCTGCAGAGAGATACAACAACTTCATCCCTAATTGGGTCTAATGCTCTAATCCCTTCTGGATATTGCATATTTGCCCGAAGAGGGAATGGTGGAAAGTTTTTCCTATAAAATTCTTTATTATCGTTCGCAGAAAATCTTGATTTAAACATTTCAACGTATTGCCGCCTGGGAATGGATGAGGATTGTTCAATCTTTTTTCCATCGGCTGAGTATTGAATCATATCTGAAATTAAAGATGTTTCTCTCAGGCGAGCAAGGTATAGCGCTACATTTAGGTTAAGGAGAGAGTTTTTGCCATAAACATGAAGTAATCTTTGAACCCATTCATCGTCTGCGGCGCGGCGCGTGGCATCAAAAAAGCCTATTTCACGAAACGCTTGTTTACGCACGGCTAAAGTTATTAGCCCAAGCTTGGAAAGCAAACCTCCTACTGGTATCAATTTGCTGTCAGTATCGTTATACCTAAGATATTGGCTTCTAGTGGCAATAATTTCTTTATTGGTAATTAGTTGGGATGCCTGTATTTCAATTCTTTTTGGGTGAGAAATGTCGTCCGAGTCTTGAAAAACAAGAATTTCCCCTGTGGATTTTTCTATAGCTCTGTTTTTTGATAAATAGGTTCCGTAGTTTCCGTTGTTTCTGATGATACGAAGACCGCCACAGCGTTTTTTTATTTCCTGAAGAATTTCCCAGGAGTTGTCGGTGCTTCCATCATCGCAGACGATCACTTCAAGATTAGGGTAAGTCTGGAGTAAAAGTGATTCGACTGCCTCTTGAATGGTATCCTGAGCATTATGACAAGTCATAATGGCTGAAACTTTAGGCGGCTTTAGCCCAATATTTGATGGATTTTTAGATATCCACTTCTTGAATGAGGAAGCGACGAAATCAAAGGCGTTGAAATTTTCTGTGCTCTCAGTGTTGGTGGATATATCGGGCGCTGTATTATTTTTCTTTCCCCGAGATCTCGTCCATTGAACTTCAGCAAGAGTTAAATTGAATGCAACGATCCCTTGTGATATAAGTTTTTCGTTATTTATTTGTTTATATAACTCAATTGCTTCTCTGTAGTTTTTGCTGCGAAGAAGACGATTTGCCTTTGAGAGTATGGTTTCCATTTTAATTTAATAATTAATAAAATTATTAGATGTTCGTTTTTTTATAGGGTTTTCAATAAATAGAGAACTATTTATTCAACTGTTACGCTTTTTGCTAAGTTTCTCGGCATATCCACATCATTCCCCAGCCGTATCGCAATCTCCATCGACAGCAGTTGTACCACCACCATCATCTCGAAAAACTCCAGCATCGGGTGCACGTGCGCCCGAATGCGGATGATGTCATCGGCCAGTTCGAAGTCTTCAGGCGTGATCGCCACGATGGTCGAGTCGCGGGCAGACAGTTCCTCGACGTTGCTCTTGATCTTGTCCCATAACGTGGTACGCGCCATCAAGGCGATGGTGAACAGCCCTGCGTCGGCCAAGGCAATCGGGCCGTGCTTCATCTCGCCGGCGGGGTAGCCTTCGGCGTGCAGGTAGCTGATCTCCTTGAGCTTGAGCGCGCCCTCAAGTGCTAACGGATAGAACAGGTCGCGGCCAATGAAGAAGAACCCATGCCCGTGCAGGTAGCGTTTGGACAGGCGGTGGATGCGCTCGTGCAATGCGGGCTGCACCTTGACCACGTCGATTCCACCACGCAACGCCGCCAGTTCCCTCGCCCAACGCTCGCCGTCCAGCAAGCCCTTGGCTTGCCCCCAATGCAGCGCCAGCAGCCACAGCGTCATCACCTGGGCGGCAAAGGCTTTGGTTGAGGCCACGCCTTTTTCAATGCCGGCACGCAGCAGGATGGACTGGGCAGCCTCACGTATCATGGAGCTGTTATCCACGTTGCACAGGGCCAGTGTTGCCAGCCCTTGCGCCTTAGCCAGCTTCAGCGCTTCGAGTGTGTCAGCTGTCTCGCCGGACTGGGAGATGACGACGAACAGTCCCTCAGGATCCAGCACCGGTACGCGGTAGCGGAACTCGCTGGCAATCTCCACCTTCACCGGCATCCGCGCCAGGCGCTCAAGCAGGTAACTGCCCACCAGCGCGGCATGATAGCTGGTGCCGCAGGCGCACAAGGTGATTGAACGGAATGGGCGAAGCCAGTCGGCGGGGAAGGCTTCGAACTCAACGGCGCCATCGCGCAGCCGACCAGTGAGGATGTCGGCCAGCACCTGGGGTTGTTCGTAGATTTCCTTCTCCATGAAGTAGCGGAAACCTTCTTTTTGCGCCGCTGCGCTGCTGGCGGGCAGGACTGCGAACAAGGGCTCGACCACCGCGCCGTTGGCATCGAACACCTGCAAGGTATCGGCGGTGGCGACGCCCCACTGACCATCTTCGAAGTGCATAGCCTTGTCGCACAGTCCCAGCAAGGGCGCATCCGATGAGGCCAGGTAGCAGCCACCTGCGGCAAAGCCAATCTGCAGCGGCGACCCCTTGCGGGCGTAGAACACACGGCCCGGAGTGAGTTCGGAGACCAGCAGGATGGCGTAGGCACCGTGCAATTCGTCGAGCGTGGCGCGGAAGGCTGCCAATGCCGCATCAGGCGCGTTGCCATGGCCATCGAGGTGCTTTTCGAACAGGTGAACGATGACCTCGCTGTCGGTCTGGCTCAGGAAGGGCGTGCTGAGGGTACTCTTTAGGTTCTGATAGTTTTCGATGATGCCGTTATGCACCACCTGGCTGTGTGTAAGGCCATGCGGGTGGGCGTTGGCTTCGGTGGGTTTGCCGTGCGTGGCCCAGCGAGTGTGGCCGATGGCGGCCACCGCGCCCGATGAGCGGTAGCTGCCCACCTTGGCCGCCAGGTTGTCGAGCTTGCCGACGGCTTTGAATGTCTTCACACTGCTCGTTTCGAGCAGGGCGATACCTGCCGAGTCATAGCCGCGATATTCCAGCTCGCGCAAGCCGGCGAGCAGGATGGATGTTGCTTCTTGGTTACCGATGTAACCCACGATGCCGCACATGGAAAACCTTCCTTGTCGTTCGGGATGCCGATGTGAAGCTGAGGATTACAGGCGCCAGACCGTATAGCCGGCCTCTTGCAGCGCCTTGGCATCGAATGCCGCCTTGACGTCGATGAAGGCACCGCCCGGCGTGAGCTTGCTTGCGATCTCTTCGAGCTTCAGATCCTGATAGGCGCGATGAGAGACGGCGGCCACAATGGCACTGGCTGCGGGCAGCTCGCCCCACGGGAGTAGTTTCACGCCGTACTCGTGCATCGCCTCTTCGGGGTCAGCATACGCATCGGTCACCGCAACCTCGATGCCGTAGCTTTGCAACTCGTGGATGATGTCGATGACCTTGCTGTTGCGCAGGTCGGCGCAGTTTTCCTTGAAGGTCAGGCCCAGCACGTTGACGCGCGCGCCCTTGATGACCGAGCCGGTGGCGATCATTTTTTTGACGGTAGTTTCGGCGATGTACTTGCCCATGCTGTCGTTGATGCGTCGCCCGGCAAGGATGACCTGAGGGTGATAGCCGACCATCTCGGCCTTGTGGGTGAGGTAGTACGGATCGACCCCGATGCAGTGCCCTCCCACTAGACCAGGCTTGAACTTGAGGAAATTCCACTTGGTGCCTGCGGCTTTGAGCACCTCGGAGGTGTCAATGTCGAGTTTGTCGAAGATCACTGCGAGCTCGTTCATTAGCGCGATGTTGAGGTCGCGTTGGGTGTTTTCGATGACCTTGGCGGCTTCGGCGGCCTTGATGGAGCACGCGCGGTGTACGCCGGGCTCGATGATCTGTTCGTACAGCGCGGCGACGCGCTCCATGGTTTCGGGGGTGTCGCCCGAGACGATCTTTAGGATCTTGGTGAGGGTGCGCTCTTTATCGCCCGGGTTGATGCGCTCAGGGCTGTAACCGACGGAGAAGTCCTGCCTCCACTTCATGCCAGATTCGCGCTCGAGCACCGGGATGCAGACTTCTTCGGTGGCGCCCGGGTAGACGGTGGACTCATACACCACGATGGCGCCCTTCTTCATGTGACGGCCCGCGCTGGCTGAGGCGCCGATGAGCGGACGAAAGTCGGGAATGTTCGCCTCGTCGACCGGGGTGGGCACGGCCACGATGATGATGTCTGCCTCGCCGAGCGCAGCGGGGTTGTCCGTGTAGACGGCGTGCAGCCCAGCTTTCATCTCTTCATCAGTGAGTTCGAAAGAAGGGTCTTTGCCTTGCTGGCAAGTCTCGACTTTGTGTTTCGAGATGTCGAAGCCGATGGTGCGGAGCTTCTTGCCGAATTCGACAACGAGAGGAAGGCCGACATAGCCAAGACCCAGGACCGCGATGGTATTTGGTTTCATGCAGAGCTCGTTTTCAAAAAATATCTAGAATTAAAGTGGGTGCGCAGAAATGAAGAGCGATTCTTTTTCCATGCTGATTTTCTCGGAGATGAATGAGTATCCAAACTGCTTGAAATCCTTCTCCCAGAGTGCCCCCACTTCCCTTTCATCGGTCCGCGCATAGTCGTCGAGCAGGATGTCGATATGCTGATTATTGAAATGCGCAAAGACCACGGGCAGGGCGGGATAGCGGGCGTGCTTGCCGGTGCTGGCCGGCGGTCCATCGACCACCATAAGGATATTCATCGGTGTAGCGGGCAGTTTTGCCGTCAGCGTGGCCAGTGTGTCGTGGCAGGCGTAATAAGAGTAGGTGTTCCCGTTGGGGGCGTGATAGGGCTGCAGAGGAGACAGAATCAGCTGAACTGCATCGACCAGCCCTGCAGCTTTCAGATCGAAAAGCGTTTGAGCGTGGTATTTCTCAAGATGCTCGAATGCAATTTGTAAAGCAGGGGTGGCGTTAGTTCTGACTGCGCTTAATTGGTTAAGCGCTTTGGCGATGAGGACGGTTGACGTGCCGGAGCCGAATTCAAAAATCAAGTCATAGTCTTTTTTTTCCAGAAGACGGATAATGTGGCGCGCAAAATCCGGGCTGATGGGCCACCCATGCATGGCGGGCAAGTGTTTGCCACAGTTGAAGAAATTTTGAATGTCGAGGAATGCCTCCAGTTGCTGAGTGGCATTCAGCATTTCCCGCTTCACTGTATTTTCCATATGCTTTCGCATATCGACCAGTTCAGCGCTTTGCTTTGCGATTTGTTCTGCCAGGTCGGTGTTTTGAGTTTTGAGTTGTTCGACCAAGTCTTTGATGGCGCTACCCAATGCCGGGACGCCGCGATTTGGTGCGGACGTGTTAGTGCAGGCTAGGTTTAGGGCATCTGGTTGTAATCCAAGTTGCTGCATTTCGTGACGGGCGAGCGTTGGCGCCAGCAGGCGTGGGTCCGAACCAGGTGTGCCCGTTGATAAGGCAGCCTCAAAATGTTGTAGCGCGCGCTGGGGTTTGTTGCCGAGCGCCGCAGCACGTCCCAAGCTGTTATGCACACCGGCGGCCAGGATCTGGGCCATCAGTTTTTTACTGACGCCCCAGTCCTGCGCCAGCCGAATGAAGTGGCGTGCCTCGTCTGCACGATGCGTTTGCAGCCTTCCCGCCGCTGCCAACAACGCCAGCTTGGCGCGGTCGGGGTGGTGCTGCAGGATGTCGCGGTCGAGCCGGGCGAGGCTGTCCCAGTCGCCGAACTGCCATTGCGTGCGGGCGCGCTCGAGCAGGTTTTCGTCGTAGGCGACGGGCTGCTGGGCGGGGGCGTCGTCTACGTGCAGCACGGTGGGGGTGGGTTCATTTTCTGGCGTGGGCGCGGGTGGGGCAACGGGGGCCGCCGCGTTGCCTTGCGATGCGGGGCCAAACCAGCGGGTGAGCAGGGCGCGAAGGTTACCTAGCATGAGGTCGCGTCCTTCAGAGTCCAGGTTCCCGCAGCAGCAGGTCCTTGATGAGTTCGAGCTGGGCGTCGGCCTTGATCATTTCTTCTTCCAGCAGTTGCTGGCGGTGCTGACCTTCGGCAATGGTCTGCTTGAAGGCGTCGCGCTCGGTGGTGAGGGCGGCGTTGTCCTGCTTCAGCGCGTCGAGCTGCGTAGCGCGGTCGGCGGCGAGTTTATCGGCAGCGGCTTTGGCCTTCGTCAGGTCGTCGATTTGGGCAGCGCGCTCGGTGGCCAGTTTGGTTTGCGCGTCGCGGGCTTGGGTGAGGGCGGCTTTTTCCTGGGCGAGGGTGTCGAGCTGGGTTTGACGCTCGGCGGCGAGCTGCTCGGCGGTGGCCTTGGCTTGGGTGAGCGCGTCGACTTGCGCGGCGCGATCGGCAGCGAGCTTGTCGGCAGCGGCTTTGGCCTTCGTCAGGGTGTCGAGCTGGGCGGCACGCTCGGTGGCCAGTTTGGTTTGCGCGTCGCGGGCCTGGGCGAGGGCGGCTTTTTCCTGAGTGAGGGCGTTGAGCTGGGTTTGACGTTCGGCGGCGAGCTGATCGGCGGTGGCCTTGGCTTGGGTGAGCGCGTCGATTTGCGCGGCGCGATCGGCGGCGAGCTTATCGGCAGCGGCTTTGGCCTTCGTCAGGTCGTCGATCTGGGCGGCACGCTCGGTGGCCAGTTTGGCTTGTGCGTCGCGGGCTTGGGCGAGGGCAGCTTTTTCCTGGGCGAGGGCGTCGAGCTGGGTTTGACGCTCGGCGGCGAGTTGCTCGGCGGTGGCCTTGGCTTGGGTCAGCGCGTCGAGCTGCGCAGCGCGGTCGGCGGCGAGCTTGTCGGCAGCGGCTTTGGCCTTCGTCAGGTCGTCGATCTGGGCAGCACGCTCGGTGGCCAGTTGGGTTTGTGCGTCGCGGGCCTGGGCGAGGGCGGCCTTTTCCTGAGTGAGGGCGTCGAGCTGGGTTTGACGCTCGGCGGCGA
>NZ_JAHRWW010000028.1 GCF_019104945.1 Thermomonas sp.
AGGGAGTAATGCCAAAGGCCAGCCGATTATTCGGGTGACCACGCTGAAGCCGGTTGAGCAAAGCATGGTCGACTTCTTGATTGAAGTGGACTGGGGCAACGGACGCCTCGTGCGCGAATACACGGCCTTGGTGGGCACGCCAACCACCGCCGCTGCGCCGGTACAGGCGAGTGTGCAGCTCGCGCAGGCTTCTGCATCCAATCAAGTGCAAAGGCCGGTGATTGCGGCTCCGGTGGCTGCGCCGGTGTCTGAGGCGCCGCCCACTCCGGCCGTGCCGACCGCGCCAGCACCGCCGGCGACGCCTGCAACTCCTCCTGCGCCTGCCGCTGCGCCGGTTATCCCAGACATCACCATCGCGCCGCTGCCTGCCAGTGAGCCAGCGCCGCGCGCGGCTGCGGTTAAACCCGCACCGGCTGCGGCACCGGCAAAGCCCGCGATGCCAGCAACCAAGCCTGCCGTTGCCGCGGCGGTGCCCGCTAAGCCGGCTGCGGTTGCCGAAACACAGGATGCGCAGCAGCGCCGCGTTAAACCGGGTGAGTCGCTTTCAAAGATTGCCAGCAGTCTTGAAGTGCGCAAAGCGTTTAGCCTTGACCAAACGATGCTGGCGCTACTGCAGGCCAATCCGGATGCGTTTAGCGAAGGCAATATCAACCGTTTGCGCAGTGGCTCCGTGCTGCGCGTGCCGTCACATGAGGATGTGGCAGGCATCAGTGCAGATGAAGCCACACAGCTGGTGCGCCAACAAGCGAAGCAATGGGTGGCACAGCGGCGTGCGGTGCGGCAGCCCGAGGCTGAAGCGGCAACAACTGCCAAGCCTAAGGCAGCGGAAAACACTAAGCCTGCCGTAGCGAAAGCAGAAAGCGCTCCGCGTAGCGCCACAACATCACAGGGGGCCAGGCTGCAGATCGTGCCGCCGTCTGCGCCAGGAAAAGCGACAGGCAACAAGTCCGGCACCGGTGCCGGTGGTGAGGGCAGCATGCTGCAGCAAGAATTGCGTCAACGCGATGAAGATATCGCAGCCAAAACGGCTGAGATCGGCGAACTAAAAGAGCGCGTGGCGGCACTCGAAAAACTGAAGTCTGAGCAGCAGCAGTTGATTGCCCTGAAGGACACCGAGCTTGCCAGCGCGCAGCAGCGTTTGGCCGCGGCCAATCAAGCGGCAACCACGGCTAAAACAGTGGCCCCCGCAGCTACAACCGCGCAGCCGCCAGAACAAACGAGCAAAAGTAGCCCGCTTCCTTATGTATGGGGAGGCATTGGCGTTGTTGTACTGGCGCTGCTAGCGTGGCTGCTGGCCGGAAGAAAGCCCGCGAAGAAACCAGTGCGGCGCAGCGTATTTGATAGCGATGCACTGGCCGCAAGCATGAAGCCTGCCGAAGCACCGCCTGCACAGACCCCCTCATTTGCGCAAGCACTAGACGATGCCGCCGCGGCAGAAGAGCCTGCAGTTGTTGAGATTTCAGCGCCCGCACAACCTGTTGCGGACAATACAATCGATCTCAATACCGTGCCCACAACGCCATCCGGCGTCACGATGCCCACCTGGACCTCAGGGTGGATGAAGCAAGACGTGGCGCGCACCGGCGGCGAGCAGCCCGAGCTTTCCGCCCTAGCCACACCCACCGATGAAACGCCGGCTGCAGAAGAAGCGGAGCCTTTGCCTGACGCTGAGTCGAATGCTGCGCCCGATGCTGCACCGAGTGCCGAACTGCAAGGCGACGAAGCGCCTGCGCAGGCCGCTCCTGAGCAGCGTTTCAAGCTCGCCAAAGCGTTTTTGGACATGGGTGATGAATTTTCCGCACAGCAAATTCTGCTGGAGCTGCTCGATGATGAAGACGAGGCTGTTGGCGCGGAAGCAGCGCGGATGTTGAGTAAATTGGTGGGCTAAGCCCACAGCCTTTAGATGTATTTTTAAGATGCGATTTGCACTGGCGATTGAGTACGACGGCGGCACGTTTTCCGGCTGGCAGCGGCTTACCCAAGCGGGGAGTTTGGAGCAAGACGGCAGTCTGCAAACAGCGTTAGAAATTGCGCTATCGAAAGTGGCCGACGCCCCCGTTGATACCGTTTGTTCGGGGCGCACCGACGCGGGTGTGCACGCGCGCTGTCAGGTCGTTCACTTCGATACCGACGCGCAGCGTGACCTGCGCGGCTGGGTGCTGGGCGTCACCGCCAACCTGCCGCCCACGATGGCGGTGCGTTGGTGCGTTCCGGTCGATGAGGCATTTAGCGCACGTTTTTCCGCGCGCGCGCGGCGCTATCGCTATCGCATTTTGAACCGCAGTGCCCGCCCTGGTTTTGAGCGCCAGTATCTTGGCTGGGAGCGCCTTCCACTGGATGCAGACGCGATGCACACCGCTGCGCAGGCGTTATTGGGCGAGCAAGATTTCTCCGCATTCCGCAGCGCGCAGTGCCAAGCCACGCACGCGCGGCGCAACCTGCAGGCGATCAATGTACAGCGTGATGGTGCGGAGGTCGTGGTAGAAGTGCAGGCCAACGCATTTTTGCACCATATGGTGCGCAATTTGGTGGGCTCGCTGTTGGTGGTGGGTCGCGGCGAGCGGCCCATCAATTGGATGGCCGAACTGCTGGCCGGGCGTGATCGCACCAAGGCCGGGCCAACGGCGGCGGCATCGGGCCTGCAGTTTCTTGCGCCCATGTACCCACGGCAATGGGGGCTGCCGGACGAGGTGAGCGGTGATGTCTAAGACCCGTATCAAGTTCTGCGGCATGACACGCCTAGAAGATGTTCGCCTAGCCGTTGCGTTAGAAGTGGATTTTATTGGGCTGATTTTTGCCCAGCGCAGCAAACGGCGTTTGGATGTAGCGCAGGCACAAACCTTGCGCGCCGCTGTGCTTGGGCCTACGGCGGCGGTTGCACTGCTGATGAATCAGACAGAAGCGGAGGTTGCGCACATTGCGGCAGCGCTGCAGCCCGATTATCTACAGTTTCACGGTGATGAAGACGACGCATTTTGCGCACACTTTGGCCTGCCTTTTTTCAAGGCCATTGCAATGCGTGGTGATGTGGATCCGCTTCTCGAAATGGAGCGCTTCCCGTCGGCCTATGGTTTTGTGCTGGATGGGCATGGCGTGGGCGAAGCTGGTGGCAGCGGTCAGCGGTTTGACTGGAAACGCCTGCCCGCGCAGACGGCGCGTCCCATTTTGCTGGCAGGTGGCGTGGGGCCAGAGAATGTGGGTGAAGCAATTTCCACAGCGCATCCATGGGGGGTTGATGCCGCAAGCGGCATCGAATCCGCGCCCGGCATTAAAGACGCACGGGCGATGCGGCAGTTTGTTGCTGCGGCGCGCCAAGATCAGGTACGCTAGCCCCACGATGAACACGATCTCTCGCTCTGCTGCCCCTTTTGGACGCTCGCTGCGTCGATGGCGGCGCGTGCCTGCTGCGGCGGTAAGATAAGCCCCAGCGCTTTCTCACGGCGTCTAGCCGTTTTTCTTCTTGGGGTTGCCCCTGTGCAGCCGTCGTCCGGTTCTCGGAGCTTTCTAGATGAACACCGAAGTGTCCTTGCCCGCTGCATCAGCGGCGATTGATTACCATGCCTATCCCGATGCGAACGGCCATTTCGGCCGCCACGGTGGGCGTTTTGTGGCTGAAACATTGATCGGCCCATTGCAAGAATTGGCTGCGGCCTATGATGCGGCGCGCGTCGATCCGGCCTTTATTGCGGCCTTCTATAAAGACCTCACGCATTACGTGGGGCGCCCCAGCCCCATCTATTTTGCCGAGCGCCTCAGCCGTGAAGTAGGCGGCGCGCGTATTTTGCTCAAGCGCGAAGACCTTAATCACACTGGCGCGCACAAGATCAACAACACCATCGGCCAAGCACTGCTGGCCGCGCGTATGGGTAAAAAGCGCATCATTGCCGAAACCGGCGCGGGACAGCACGGCGTGGCCAGTGCCACCGTTGCCACGCGGTTGGGGCTTGAATGCGTGGTGTATATGGGCGCCACCGACATCGAGCGGCAGAAGATCAACGTCTATCGCATGAAGCTGCTTGGGGCGAAAGTGGTGCCGGTCACCTCCGGTTCGGCCACCCTCAAAGACGCGCTCAATGAAGCGATGCGTGACTGGGTGACCAATGTCGAAGACACCTTCTACATCATTGGTACCGTGGCGGGGCCGGACCCGTATCCGCGCATGGTGCGGGACTTTAACGCCGTTGTCGGCCGCGAGGCGCGGCAGCAGGTGATGAGCGAATACGGCCGCCTACCCGATGCAATTACCGCCTGCGTGGGCGGTGGTTCCAATGCAATTGGCCTGTTCCACGCCTTCCTCAACGACCCGTCGGTGCGCATCGTAGGCGCAGAGGCGGCGGGTGATGGCATCGATACCGGGCGCCACGCGGCATCACTTGCCGCTGGGCGAGTAGGGGTGCTGCACGGCAACCGTACTTATGTCATTTGTGATGATGATGGGCAGATTGTGGAAACGCATTCGATCTCGGCCGGGTTGGATTACCCCGGTGTTGGCCCTGAGCACGCCTTCTTGAAAGATATGGGCCGCGCGGAATATCAAGGGATTACCGATGCCGAAGCCTTGGAGGCCTTCCATCGCCTAACCCGTACTGAAGGCATCTTGCCTGCATTGGAATCGAGCCATGCGATTGCGCAGGCGATCAAGCTGGCGCGCGAGCTGCCCAAAGACGCCATCGTGCTGTGCAATCTCTCCGGGCGTGGCGATAAAGACGTACATACCATCGCCGCACGCGAGGGGCTTTCTCTGTAAGTCATTGTTACAGCAGGTGGTTTGGTCTTTTGCCATTTTTCGGCGAAAATGCCGAATTGTCGTTTCATTTTTCATTCAGGAGTCCGGCCATGGCCGAAGCACAAGAGCAACAAACCCAGAACTCGGCCGAACAGCAGGCTGCTACGCAGAATGGTCAACAGTTCCCGCCGCAGTTCTTCGATTGCGTGAACGAGTACCTAGAACTCACCAATAAGCAGTCGCAGCAGTACGGCGAAAAGAACATCAGCCTCGCCGCGCTGTTTGCTGCAGCCCGCTTCAACGCACACGTCTTCTTGGCCAGCGTCAAGCCAATCGCGGCTGCCGAAGAGCGTGCGCCGTTCCTCGACTACATGAGCACCATGTACCGCCGCATGCTCAACGAGCATTTGGATGGCATGGGCGAAGAGCGCGGCATTGATGTTGGCGACTCCGAACTGGCCGACGAGTACAAGGCGGCTGGCGTGCAGGTGGGCCGTTTGAAGCAGGCTGAAGCCCCGGCTGCTGCCAACGAATGAGCCGACTTCAGCAACGGCTAAACGGCCTGCGACACGCAGGCCGTAAGGCACTGGTACCGTTTATCAGCGCAGGCGATCCGTCGCTTGCGGCAACGGTGCCGGTCATGCACGCGCTGGTGGATGCTGGCGCGGACGTGATCGAATTAGGCGTGCCGTTTTCCGACCCGATGGCCGATGGTCCGGTGATCCAGCGCAGCTCCGAGCGTGCGTTGGCACGCGGTGCGGGTATGGCGTGGGTGCTGGAAACCGTCAGTGCCTTCCGTCAGCGCGACGCGCAAACGCCGGTGGTGTTGATGGGGTATCTCAACCCTGTGGAAATTCGCGGTGCGGACGGTTTTGCCGCAGCCGCAGCTGCAGCGGGTGTGGACGGCATGCTGCTGGTGGATCTTCCACCCGAAGAAGCAGAAAGCTATCAAGCCGCGTTTTCTCAGTATGGCCTTGCGCTTATTTCGCTGGTATCGCCCACTACGCCGCAAGACCGACTCGAACGCCTGTGCGCGCAAGCGCAGGGCTATATTTATTACGTTAGCTATGCGGGCGTCACCGGTGCCAGCCACCTGAACGTGACCGATGCCGCAGAGCATCTTATCCAAGTGCGGGCGCGGGCCACGGTGCCGGTATTTGCCGGGTTTGGTATTCGCGATGCGCACAGCGCCGCCGCGATGGCCGCGCATGCCGATGGCGTTGTCGTGGGCAGTGCCTTGGTCTCGGCAATGGAACAAAGCGCCGATGAGGACGCTGCCGCAGCGCGAGCCTCGGCCTTTTTGCGTCCATTGCGTGAAGCGCTGGACGGCGAACCGCGCTAGACTTCCCCGGTTTGAATCCGGATGTAACCAAGGAATAAAAATCCGATGAGCTGGCTCAAGAAACTTATGCCGGGTGCCGGTATCCGTACCGATGCAGGTAACGAACGCAAGCGCAGCGTGCCGGAAGGCGTGTGGGAAAAGTGCAGCGCCTGTGGCGCCGCGCTGTATCGCCCTGAACTTGAAGAAAATCTCGAAGTCTGCCCCAAGTGTGGCTTCCATATGCTGATCCGCGCGCGCGCGCGTTTGATGGCGCTGCTGGACGTGGGGAGTGCGCAAGAGCTTGAAGCTGCGCTGGGCCCGACCGACGTGCTCAAGTTCAAAGATCAGAAAAAGTATGCAGAACGCATCAAGGCCGCGCAGAAGAGCACCGGCGAGCGTGATTCGCTGATCGTGATGAAAGGCCTCCTGCAGCAGCAGCCGCTGGTCGCCTGTGCGATGGATTTTGCCTACATGGGCGGCTCGATGGGCTCGGTCAGTGGCGAAAAGTTCGCCCGTGCCGCAGAAGCCGCGCTGGCTGCGGGCGTGCCGTTGGTGTGTTTTGCCGCCAGCGGCGGCATGCGCATGCAAGAGAGCATGTTCTCACTGATGCAGATGGCCAAGACCTCGGCGGCGCTGGGGCGGCTGCGTGCAGCCGGTCTGCCGTTCATTTCAGTATTGACCCATCCCACCTTTGGCGGCACCACCGCGTCGTTCGCGATGCTGGGTGATCTCAATATCGCCGAGCCCGGCGCTTTGATCGGCTTTGCCGGGCAGCGCGTGATCGAGCAGACTGTGCGCGAAAAACTGCCGGAAGGCTTCCAGCGCAGCGAGTTCTTGCTCCAGCACGGTGCCATTGATCAAATCGTCGATCGTCGTGAAATGCGTCAGCGTTTGGCGCAGTTGTTGGCGATGTTGATGAAGCAACCTGCTCCCACGGAAACAGTAGAGGCCGCATGAGCGCACGCAAGTATTTCGGCACCGACGGCATCCGTGGTCATGTCGGCGAAGGGCCGATTTCGGCAGACTTCGTGTTGCGTTTGGGTAATGCCTATGGGCACGCACTCACTGCGGCTGCCAATGCACGGCAGGAGTGGCGTAAACCACTCGTCGTCATCGGTAAAGACACCCGTATTTCCAACTATATGTTTGAAGCGGCATTGGAAGCGGGGCTGGTGGCGGCGGGGGTTGATGTGCAGCTCATGGGGCCCATGCCTACGCCAGCGGTCGCCCACCTGACACACTCGCTACGTGCTGACGGTGGAATCGTAATTTCCGCCTCGCACAACCCGCATTACGACAATGGCATCAAGTTCTTCTCGGCGCACGGCGAAAAGCTCGACGATGCTACCGAGCTTGCCATTGAGGCGGCGCTGGAAAAACCTTTTTCCACCGTACCGTCAGAGCGTTTGGGAAAGGCGATCCGCACCCGCGACTCGGTTAGCCGTTACACCGAAGCGTGCAAGTACTCGGTACCTAAAGGCTTCCATTTAGGCGGTATGCGCGTTGTGGTGGACTGCGCCAACGGTGCGACATACCAACTTGCGCCGCGCGTATTGGCCGAACTCGACGCACGTGTGGATGCGATCGGGGTCACTCCGAATGGGCTCAATATCAACGAGAATATTGGTTCCACCCATCCAGAAAAATTAGTGGCGCGTGTGCGTGAAACCGGCGCGGAGCTGGGTATCGCCTTTGATGGCGACGGCGATCGCGTGCTGTTTGTGGATGGCCAAGGCAACGTGCGTGATGGCGATGACCTGCTCTATATCCTCGCCTGCGACTGGCAAGACACAGGCCGCCTGCGCGGGCCGGTAGTGGGGACGCTGATGTCCAACTATGGTTTGGAACAAGCGCTCACCGCGCGCGGCATCGAGTTTATTCGTGCCAAAGTAGGCGACCGTTACGTGCATCAGCAATTGCTTGCGCACGACGGCGTACTCGGCGGCGAAGCCAGCGGCCATATTCTGTGCCTTGATCGCGCCAACACCGGCGACGGTATTGTCAGCGCATTGCAGGTGCTAGAAGTGCTGCAGCGGCGCGGCATTGGTCTGGTGCAGGCGCTGGCGGGTTTGAAGCGAGTGCCGCAAAAAACCATCAACGTGCGCTTTGAAACCGGGCGCAAACCCGCAGAAGCGGAAAGCGTGAAAGCCGCGTTGCAGGTGGCGCAACAGGCGGTGGCAGGGCGCGGGCGCGCCTTCTTGCGGCCGTCCGGCACCGAACCTGTGGTACGGGTCACGGTTGAGGCGGATGATGCCAAGTTGATGGAGTCCACCCTATTGGCGTTGGCCGATGCGGTTAAGGCCGCAGCAATTTGAGGTAAGCACAATGAGCGCACGTATTCCTACATTTGATATTCGCCAATTTACCCATCCGGCAAGCCCGGCCGAACGGCAGGCTTTTGTCGATGCCTTGGGCGCTGCGTATCGTGAATGGGGCTTTGCAGGCATTCGCAACCACGGCATCCCGCAGACGCAGATCGACGAGGCCTATGCCACGTTCAAGGCGTTCTTTGCCCTGCCGGATGAGGTGAAAAAGCACTACCACGTTGCGGGCGGTGGTGGCGCGCGCGGCTATACCCCGTTTGGTGTTGAAACCGCGAAAGGCTCGAAGTATTTCGACCTTAAAGAGTTTTGGCATATCGGCCGCGAAATTGGCGAAGACTCCAAATATCGCGACACCATGCCGCCGAACCTGTGGCCGGTTGAAGTGCCCGAGTTCAAACGTGTGGGCTACGGCCTGTATCAGTCGCTCGATGCGCTGGGTTCGCAAGTGCTTTCCGCGCTGGCGCTGCATATCGGCCTGCCCGAACACTATTTCGCTGATAAAACCAATTCGGGGAACTCCATCCTTCGCCCGATCCACTACCCGCCAATCACCACCGACGACATTCCCAATGTGCGTGCCGGTGCGCATGAGGACATCAACCTCATCACACTGCTAGTGGGCGCCAGTGCGGAGGGCCTGGAAGTGCTTTCGCATCAGGGAGAATGGGTGCCGTTTACCGCCGACGCAGACACCATTGTGGTGAATATCGGCGATATGCTGCAGCGCCTCACCAACCATGTGTATCCGTCCACCACCCATCGCGTGGTGAACCCGCCGGGTGACAAGGCGCGCCAGCCGCGCTATTCCACCCCGTTCTTCCTGCACCCCAACCCGGATTTCTTGATCGACGTGCTGCCTTCGTGCGTCAGCCCAGAAAACCCCAGCCGTTATCCCGAACCCATTACCGCCGAAGGCTATCTGCAAGAGCGCCTGCGCGAGATTAAGCTGAAATAAGGAGTTGTTGATGCGCCGCAAGATTGTTGCTGGAAACTGGAAGCTGCAGGGCAGCCGTGAGTTTGCCGCTGCGCTGGTGGATGGTATTCAAGCTGCCATGCCTGCGGGTGTAGAACTTATTGTGCTGCCGCCGTTTCCTTATTTGAGCGAAGTTGCGGCGCGCTGTGCGGGCACTGCGCTAGCGGTTGGCGCGCAAGATGTTAGCGCCCATGCAAAGGGGGCCTATACTGGCGAGGTGGCCGCCTCGATGCTGGCCGACGTGGGCGCGCGCTACACGCTGGTTGGGCATTCCGAACGCCGCCAGTACCACGCCGAAAGCAGCGTGCAAGTGGCAGAAAAATTTGTGGCGGCGCAAGCGGCTGGGTTGACTCCTATTTTGTGTGTTGGGGAATCTCTGGACGACCGCGAAGCAGGCCGCACTGAGGCGGTGATTGCAGAGCAACTGCAGGCCGTATTAGAGCTGGCCGGAGTAGATGCGTTTGCGCAGGCTGTTGTGGCCTATGAGCCCGTTTGGGCGATTGGCACAGGCCGCACGGCAAGCCCGGAGCAGGCGCAGGCCGTACACGCGTTCATTCGTGGAAAAGTGGCTGAAAAAAGTGCTACAATTACCGATTCACTGGTCATTCTTTATGGTGGCAGCGTGAAGCCCGACAATGCCGTCGCCTTGTTTGCACAGGCCGACGTGGACGGTGGGCTGATCGGTGGCGCTGCATTGGTGGCCGCAGATTTCTTGGCCATCGCCAACGCGGCGGCTTGATTTTCTCAAGCGAGAATTCACAACAATGTTGATGCAGTTGATCAATGTGGTTTACGTACTGGTGGCGATCGCCATCATTGCTTTCGTATTGCTGCAGCAAGGCTCGGGCGCACAGGCTGGGTCGGGCTTTGGTGGCGGTGCATCTGCGACGGTGTTTGGTGCGCGTGGTGCTTCCAACTTCCTAAGCAAAAGCACCAAGTGGCTGGCGATTGCGTTCTTCGTCATCAGCATGGGCTTGGCGATTTACGCCAGCAGGCAGGCAAATCGTGGCCCAGGTAAGGCTGATCTTGGCGTAATGGCGCAGCAGCAGGCCCCGGCGAAGCCGGCGGTACCGGTTGCACAAGTGCCGGTTGCGCCTGCAGCGGCTCCGGCAGCGGTGTCTGCCCAGCCTGCAGCACCTGTGGCTGAAGAGAAACCGGCAAATCCTGCACAAGGGCAGTGACGAAACCGTAAAGAAGCATTAGAATGCCCGGCTCGCAAGCCGTAGCATTTGCCCAGGTGGCGGAATTGGTAGACGCACTACCTTGAGGTGGTAGCGATTTAGGTCGTAGGGGTTCGAGTCCCCTCTTGGGCACCATTACATAAACAACCCGTCTTTATGGCGGGTTTTTTATTGCCTAGAAATTGGGCTACAGCTCTGAGAAGTGGCGAGAGCAAATAAATATAACGAGTTGTCATGCTGCGGTGCGGTATTTGGCGCCAATTGATGGCTAGAATGCAGGGTTGCCGCGCGATGCGGCGGCATTCCCTCCACTTCATAAATTTATTTCCTATGTCTCTGTCTCTTGCAACCGATCAACGCTGGCTTGTTCTCAAGTTTGGTGGCACGTCGGTTTCGAAACGGACGCGTTGGGACAACATAGGAAAACTGGTCGCGGGCCGCGCCCGCGATCATCAAGCGCGGGTGTTGGTGGTGGTGTCGGCGCTGTCGGGTGTCACCAATGAGCTCACCGCTATTGCCGACGGTGCCGCCGATAGTGCCGAGCGCGTGGCCAAGCTCGAAGCCCGCCACCGTGAATTCTTGGCTGAATTAGAGCTGGATGCCGACACCGTACTGGGTGGGCGTTTGGCCGCGCTGCGTGGCCTGCTGACCGACCCGCGCGCAGCCAGCCGCCCGCTGGACTGGCAGGCCGAGGTGCTGGGCCAAGGCGAGCTGCTTTCGTCCACTATCGGCGCGGCCTATCTGCATGCGCAAGGTTTGGATATCGGTTGGATGGATGCGCGCGAATGGCTAGACGCGCTGCCGCCGCAGCCCAACCAAAGTGCATGGTCACAGCGGCTATCGGTGAACTGCCAGTGGCAGGGTAACCCCGACTGGCGCACGCATTTTGCGTCCCAGCCTAGCAAGATGCTGATCACCCAAGGCTTCATTGCCCGCCACCAAGACGGTGGAACGGCGATTTTGGGGCGCGGTGGCTCGGATACTTCGGCCGCCTATTTTGGTGCGCTACTTGGCGCGCAGCGCGTGGAGATTTGGACCGACGTGCCGGGCATGTTCAGCGCCAACCCGCGCGAAGTGCCGGACGCGCGCCTGCTTACGCGGCTGGATTATTACGAAGCCCAGGAAATTGCCACTACTGGTGCCAAAGTGCTGCACCCGCGTTCGCTGCGGCCCTGTCGCAATGGCGGCGTGCCGATGGCCATTCTCGATACCGAGCGCCCGCATCTGCCGGGGACCAGTATCGACGATGCCGCAGAGCCGGTGCCGGGGGTGAAAGCGATTAGCCGCCGCAACGGCATCGTGCTGGTGTCAATGGAAGGCATTGGCATGTGGCAGCAGGTGGGCTTCTTAGCCGATGTGTTTGCCCTGTTCAAAAAGCATGGGCTGTCGGTGGATTTGATTGGCTCTGCCGAAACCAACGTCACCGTGTCGCTTGACCCGTCGGAAAATTTGATCAGTGGCGACGTGCTGGC
>NZ_JAHRWW010000031.1 GCF_019104945.1 Thermomonas sp.
CCCGACCCGCCATTCGCGATACCGAACACCAAGCCCAAGGCGGATCCAGGTCCGCCCTACGCAGGAAGAGAAGATGGCCGGCGGCAGAGAAATCAAAACCAAGATCAAGAGCGTGCAGAACACCCGCAAGGTGACGCGCGCGCTCGAAATGGTCTCGGCCTCCAAGATCCGCAAGGCGCAGGACCGGATGAAGTCCTCGCGCCCGTACGCGCGGGCGATGCGGCAGGTGATCGGACACCTCGCGCAGGCGAACTCCGAGTACCAGCACCCCTACCTGGTCGAGCGCGCGGAGACCAAGCGCGTCGGCTACATCATCGTGTCCTCGGACCGCGGCCTGGCCGGCGGCCTGAACAACAACCTGTTCCGCAAGCTGCTCGGCGAAATCCGCCAGTGGACGGCGCAGGGCGTGGAAGTCGACGTCGTCACCATCGGCCAGAAGGCGTCGGTGTTCTTCCGTCGCATCAAGGTCAATATGCTGGCCTCGGTCACCCACTTAGGCGATGCGCCGAAGTTGGAGCAATTGATTGGTGTGATCAAAGTCATGCTGGATGCCTACGACAGCGGAAGCGTCGATAAGGTGTTCCTGTCGTACAACGACTTTGTCAACACCATGACGCAGAAGGCTACCTTCGACCAACTGCTGCCGCTGCCGCCGTCGGAAACGCAGATGGCCAAGCACGAGTGGGATTACATCTACGAACCGAATGCGGAAGAAGTGCTTGATCACGTTCTGAACCGCTATATCGAGTCGCTGGTGTATCAGGCCGTGATGGAAAACGTGGCTTCTGAACATGCCGCGCGCATGGTGGCGATGAAGGCCGCGTCTGACAACGCCAATAAGCTGATCGACACCTTGAACCTTGTCTATAACAAGGCGCGTCAGGCAGCGATCACCCAAGAAATTTCGGAAATCGTCGGCGGCGCCGCGGCGGTTTGATTCAACGAAGCATTATTTAAGAGTTCCCGAGGAAACAACCATGAGCAATCAGGGCAAAGTCGTACAGATCATCGGCGCCGTTGTGGACGTCGAATTCCCGCGCGAGAGCGTGCCGAAGGTGTACGACGCGCTGAAGGTGCAGAACACCGCCATCACGCTGGAAGTGCAGCAGCAGCTGGGCGACGGCGTGGTGCGCTGCATCGCGCTCGGCTCCACCGACGGCCTGAAGCGTGGCCTGCTGGCCGACAACACCGGCCGCGCGATCTCGGTGCCGGTGGGTATTGGCACCTTGGGCCGCATCATGGACGTGCTGGGCAACCCAATCGACGAGGCTGGCCCGGTGGCCGCCGACACCACTTGGGAAATCCATCGCGCTGCGCCGTCGTATGAAGACCAAGCGTCCACCACCGAGCTGCTGGAAACCGGCATCAAGGTGATCGACCTGATGTGCCCGTTCGCTAAGGGCGGCAAGGTTGGCCTGTTCGGCGGCGCCGGCGTGGGCAAGACCGTCAACATGATGGAACTGATCAACAACATCGCGACCGAGCACAGCGGTCTGTCGGTGTTCGCCGGTGTGGGTGAGCGTACCCGCGAAGGCAACGACTTCTACCACGAAATGCAGGAGTCGGGCGTGGTGAACGTGCAAGAGCACGCCAAGTCCAAGGTGGCGATGGTGTACGGCCAGATGAATGAGCCGCCGGGCAACCGCCTGCGCGTCGCCCTGACCGGCCTGACCATGGCTGAGTACTTCCGCGACGAAGGCCGCGACGTGCTGCTATTCGTCGATAACATCTACCGCTACACCTTGGCCGGTACCGAAGTGTCGGCGCTGCTGGGCCGCATGCCTTCCGCCGTGGGCTACCAGCCTACGCTGGCTGAGGAAATGGGCGTGCTGCAAGAGCGCATTACCTCCACCAAGACCGGTTCGATCACCTCGATTCAGGCCGTGTACGTGCCTGCCGACGACTTGACCGACCCGTCGCCCGCCACCACCTTCGCGCACTTGGACGCCACCGTGGTGCTCTCGCGTAACATCGCTTCGCTGGGTATCTACCCGGCGGTGGATCCGCTGGACTCCACCAGCCGCCAGCTCGACCCGAACGTGATCGGCACCGAGCACTACGAGACCGCCCGCCGCGTGCAGTCCACCTTGCAGAAGTACAAGGAGCTGAAAGACATCATCGCCATCCTCGGTATGGACGAGCTGTCGGAAGAAGACAAGCAGGCCGTGGCCCGCGCACGTAAGATCGAGCGCTTCTTCAGCCAGCCGTTCCACGTGGCGGAAGTGTTCACCGGCTCGCCGGGTAAGTACGTGTCGCTGAAGGACACCATCCGCGGCTTCAAGGGCATCTGTGACGGCGACTACGATCACCTGCCGGAACAGGCGTTCTACATGGTCGGCTCGATCGACGAAGCGGTCGAAAAAGCCAAGAAGATCGCGGCCTAAGGAGTCATCATGGCATCCACCATCCGTTGCGACATCGTCAGTGCCGAAGCCGAGATCTTTCACGGCGAGGCCGAGCTGGTCGTGGCCACCGGTGAGCTGGGCGAGCTGGGTATTGCACCCAAGCACGCCCCGCTGATCACCCGTTTGAAGCCGGGTAAAGTGGTCGTCACCAAGCCGGGTGGCGAGAAGCTCGACTTCGCTATCTCTGGCGGTATTTTGGAAGTGCAGCCCACCGTGGTTACGGTCTTGGCCGATACGGCGGTGCGTGCCGAAGACATCGACGAAGCAGCAGTGCGCGCCGCTAAGGAAGAAGCCGAGCGCATCTTGGCGCGGCGCGGCGAGGCAATGGAAATTGCCGAAGCCCAGCAACGCTTGGCCGAGGTCACGGCGCAGCTGCAGGCGCTGGAGCGCTTGCGTAAAAACCTCAAGCATTAAGTTCTTCCAAAAAACCCCGCCCACGCGGGGTTTTTTGTGACATATAAAAATCGTTCATGCGTGGTATCAGCAGGGATGCGATGATGGGGCAGATGCCTCCTGAGGAGACCACCATGAATCGAATGATGAAATCACTTGCGTCTGCACTGCTTGTTGCGGCGACACTGGGCCTCACTGCCTGCGCCACTGGCCCAGCCGTGCGCGTGGATCATGACCCTACGGCGAGCTTTATGCAGTACCGGACATGGAGCTTCTACAAGCCCATTGCGATGGAACAGTCGGGCTATTCCAGCTGGATTTCCGAGCGTGTGCGCGCCGATGTGCAAAAAGAAATGGAATCACGCGGCTACCGCTATCAGGCCGAAGGCGCCGATTTATTGGTGAATTTTCAGGGTGTGGTGGAAGATCGTAACGCCGTCTGGAGTATGCCGCGCTCAAGCGTAGAGATGTTCTACAGCTACCGTCACCGTGGCTATGTGGCCATTCCCGTGTGGTACAACGAAACACAGGTGAGCACCTATCGCGAAGGCACGCTCACGGTGGACCTTGTCGATGGCAAGCAGAACCGCATGGTGTGGACGGGTTCGGCCAGTAGCCCGGTGGGTTCTTCGAAGAAGACACCAGAGAAACGGATGGCGGAAATCGATTTGGCCATCAGTAGTATCTTTACGAAATACCCGCATCGCGCCGGGCAGTAACTGCCAGTTGCGCTATGCAAAACGGGCTTCCATTAGGAAGCCCGTTTGCGTTTGTTGCGCGGAAAAAAATTAGAACTTCGGCTTTTCTTCAGCAGCGTGGTAGCGCTCCATGGCTTCCACAATAATCTTCTTAGCTTCGGCGGCATTGCCCCAGCCATCGAGCTTCACCCACTTGCCGTCTTCAAGATCTTTATAGTGCTCGAAGAAGTGACCGATGCGCTGCAGCCAGTGCTGGTTGACCTTTTCAATGTCATCCACATGGGCGTAGCCCTTGAACACCTTGCTGTTCGGCACCACCAGCAGCTTCTCATCGCTACCGGCTTCATCGCTCATACGCAGCACGCCCACTGGGCGGCAGCGGATCACTGAGCCTGGCACCAGCGGCAGCGGCAGAATAACCAGTGCGTCGGCCGGGTCACCGTCGCCGCAGATGGTGTATGGCACGTAGCCGTAGTTGCAGGGGTAGCGCATCGGCGTGGAGAGAATGCGATCCACGAAAATCGCGCCCGAGGCTTTATCGACTTCATATTTAACCGGATCGGCATCTTTCTGGATTTCGATGACGACATTGATTTCGTCCGGCGGATTGGTGCCGGTAGGAACGAGGTCCAAGCCCATGGGGTAGTGCTCCAACGTGGAGGCCGCGGCAAAAAAGCGCGGCGGTGAATGAGGGGAGGTGTGGCTATTTTACCGAACTACCGGGAGTTGCGCAGGAAAATGAATGGGGATGCTGTGTAACGCATGTTGACACGCAGAATATCGATGCGCACAATTAATGCGCATAAATAAAGAGGTGTCTATTATGCGCATCCGAGATGAATACGCCGGCTATGGCAAGCGTGCCACCAATGTCAGCATCAATCAGGGCTTGCTGGAAGACGCCAAAGCACTTGAAATCAACCTGTCGGCCACGCTAGAACGTGCGCTGGATGCCGAGGTGCGCGCGCGCAAGCGCGAGAAGTGGTTGGAAGAAAACCGCGAGGCGATTGCGGCCTACAATGCGCGGATTGAGCGCGACGGGATGTTGAGTGACCATGTGCGCGCCTTCAAGGCGGGCAATGCCGCATGAGCCAATTCGCCGTGTATGCCAATGCAGACGCAGCATCGAAACGGTGGATTCCTTATCTGCTGGACGTGCAAAGCGACTTGATCGAAACCGCAGGTTCGCGCGTGGTCGTGCCATTGATTGCCAATGATCGCGCTGGCGGCGCGATTGGACACCTGATGCCGTGCTTTCTGGTTGGGGATAAGCGGGTGGTCATGGATACGGCTCAGATCATGGGGGTTCCTGTGCGTATGCTGGGCAAGCAAATTGCCGATCTGTCGCAGGAGCGGTATGCCATCCTTGCTGCCATTGACATGCTAATTTCCGGGATTTGACCTATGACAGGTACACTGCGCATCGCAATGGCGCAATTTGATTTCCCGGTTGGCGACGTGGCCGGTAACGCCGCACGCATCGCCGAGATGATCGCGTTCGCACGCGATGAGTACAGCGCCGACATCGTGCTGTTCCCGGAGCTGGCGCTGTCCGGGTACCCGCCGGAAGATTTGCTGTACCGGCCTGCGTTCCTGCGCGCCTGCGAGGCGGCCATGCTGGAGGTGGCGAAGGCCGCCACCGGCGTTGTTGCTGTGGTGGGCTGGCCGCAGCCGGTTGGCAGCGTGGTGTATAACGCCGCCAGCGTGCTGTGCGATGGCCGTATTGAGCAAACCTACCGCAAGCGCGAATTGCCGAACTATGCGGTGTTCGACGAACGCCGTTATTTCGACGTTGACCCTAACGCTGAAGACTGCGTGTTTGAAGTGAAAGGCGTGCCGGTGGGGCTGCTGGTTTGCGAAGACCTTTGGTTTGTCGAACCCATCGCGTCCACGGTGAAGGCTGGTGCGCAGCTGGTGCTGGTGCCCAATGCCTCGCCCTATGCGCACGATAAACATGCCGAGCGCGATGCGCTGCTGGTGCAGCGGGCGAAAGACACGCAGGTGGGCATCGCTTATCTCAATACGGTAGGCGGGCAGGATGGGCTGGTGTTTGACGGGGCGTCCATCGTGGCCGATGGCGATGGCGTGGTGCACCCGGCGGCGGTAGCGTTTGAAGAACAGTGGCTTGTGGTGGAGTACGATGCACAAACGCGGCGCTTTGCGTCGCTGCAGTGGACAGTGGACGGCGACGAGAGCCGCGACGCGCTGGCGTGGCGCGCGGTTGTGCGCGGTACGCGCGATTATTGCCAAAAAAATGGTTTCAACAAGGCGTGGGTGGGGCTGTCTGGTGGAATCGACTCGGCGCTGGTGCTGGCTATTGCGGGCGATGCGCTGGGCCCTGAAAACGTGACGGCAGTGCGGATGCCGTCGCGCTATACCGCAGGGCTTTCCAATGATTTGGCGCAGGAACAGTGCGATGCGATGGGGGTGAAGCTGCTTTCGCTTCCTATCGAAAAACCCTTCCAAGCCTATTTAGACATGCTGTCTGAAACGTTTGCAGGAACGCCTGTCGATCTCACCGAAGAAAACCTGCAGTCACGCACGCGCGGTGCGCTGATGATGGCGCTTACCAATAAGTTTGGCGGCATGCTGCTGACCACCGGCAATAAGAGTGAATATGCGGTGGGTTACGCCACCATCTATGGCGATATGTGCGGCGGTTACGCGCCGATCAAAGACCTGTATAAAACCGACGTGTTCCAGCTTGCGCGTTGGCGCAATACCGTAGGGGATCGCATTATTCCGCAGGCCGTGATCGACCGGCCGCCGTCGGCGGAACTGCGCGAAAATCAACTCGATCAAGACTCACTGCCGCCGTATGACGTACTCGACGCGATCTTGCTGCGCCATATCGATCAAGAGCAGTCGCGTGCCGAAATCATTGCGGCGGGCTTTGCCGAGGCAACGGTCGATCGCGTGCTGCGATTGGTCAAAATCAGCGAATGGAAGCGCCACCAAGCCGCACCGGGGCCGAAGGTGAGCCATCGCGCCTTCGGGCGTGAGCGACGTTATCCAATCTCTAGTGGGTGGCGGGAGGCATAAAGCAAAAGACCGACGGCTAGCGTCGGTCTTTTCAATGGTGCGTGGATTAGCGGGCGTCGCCAGTAAATGGGTTGAGCTTGCTGATAAAGCCGCGTTTTTTCGGCCACTTGCCTTTTAGCCAAGGGTGTTGCGGGTCGTTTTGCTCCAGCACGCGCTTGGCGTCATTGGCCAGCGTGGTGTTACCGAGGCGAGTATAAGACTCGGCCAGCAGCGCCACGGCATCGTTCTGGTATTCACTTTGCGGATAGGTTTCCAGCAGGTAGGTGGCGCGGTCGGCCGCCGATACCCAGGCGCTGCGGTGCAGATAGTACAGGGCGGTGTTCAGTTCGAAACGCGCAAATTCATTGCGTAGATACACCATGCGCTGGCGCGCATCAGCGGCGTAGCGGCTGTTGGGGTAGCGGGTGGTGACGATGGTGAAATCGTTATAGGCCTGCAGCGGTGCGTCGAGGTCGCGGGTGCTGGTGTCGAGATTAAACGCACGCGCCAAGAACACCGTATTGCGCGCCATATTGGACAGGCCGCGCAGGTAGTACATATAGGAAATGTTCTTGTGGGTAGGGTAGGTGCGGATAAAACGGTCGATACTGGCCACCGCGTCTTCGTGCTTACCCGACTTGTACTGCGCGTAGGCCTGTTCCATCAGTGCTTGTTCGGTGTACGGGCCGTACGGATATTGCGCAATCAAGCGCCCGAAGACTTCGCTGGCGCCCGACCAGCTTCCGCGTTCCATATAGTTGTGTGCGCGGTCATACAGCTCACTGACCGGCAGGCCTTCATTCTTGTCTTTGTTTTTGAACTTGTTTTTGATGCTGGCACAACCACTTACGGTGACGGCCAAGATCAGGACAAACAAGAAGCGCAGCAGAGCGGAACGTGAAGTCATGGGCATGAAAGCGGGCGCAAAGGGCATGAAGGCTGGATAATAGCAGCCTGTGATCCGATTCAGACCGAAATACCGTGAATGGCGGTGATGGAATTGCTATGTCGAAGACCAATTGTTTAACCGCCCAAGTCCCCGAGAGCGCTGTAGGACGCCGTTTAGATGCGGTTTTGGCCGATCTTTTCCCCGAATATTCGCGCTCGCGGCTGTCGGCTTGGATCAAATCGGGCGATGTGCTGGTGGACGGCGCGGCCGCGCGGCCGCGCGATGCCGTGCGCGGGGGGGAGGCCGTTACATTGAATGTCGTGGAAGAGGTGCAAACCCACGCGGTGGCCGAGGATATTCCACTGGACGTGCTGTATGAAGACGAGCACGTGTTTGTGATCAATAAACCGGCTGGGCTGGTGGTGCATCCGGGCGCAGGTAACCCAGCAGGGACGATGGTGAATGCATTGCTGCACCGCGACCCCGCGCTGGATAAGCTGCCGCGCGCGGGCATCGTGCACCGACTGGATAAAGACACCAGCGGGGTCATGGTGGTGGCGCGCACGCTTGTGGCGCAGACCGCACTGGTGGCGCAGCTTTCCGCACGTGATGTGCACCGTCAATATCTTGCGGTGGTGATGGGGGCTTTGGTGTCCGGCGGAACGGCCAATGCCGCGATCGAGCGCCATCCGCGCGACCGCCTGCGCATGGCGGTGCGCGAAGACGGTAAAGATGCCGTGACCCATTACCGTCTGCGTGAACGCTTCCGTTGCCATACCGCACTGGAATGCCGGCTAGAAACTGGGCGCACCCACCAAATTCGCGTGCATATGGCGCATTTGAAGCACGCTATCGTGGGTGATGCGCTGTACGGCGGTGCGCTACGCCTGCCTAAGGGGGCATCGGAAGAACTCATCGCGACGCTACGCGGGTTTAAGCGGCAAGCACTGCACGCCGAGGTGTTGGAGTTTAAGCACCCCGTGACGGGCGAGCCGGTACGCTGCGAAGCGCCGCTGCCGGAGGATATGCAGCAGCTGCTGCGCGTATTGCGTGAAGATGCGGCCGCGCATGCCGAAGCCGAGCGCGCGCGGCGATGAGCGCCTTCCTGCACGCGAACTGGCCCACGCCGCCGGGCGTGCAGGCGCTCACCACGCAGCGCTATGGGCTGGGTGTTTCCAAGCCGCCGTTTGATACCTTCAATATGGGGGCGCGCTGTGGGGATGCACTCTCTGCTGTCAGCGAAAACCGCTGGCAGCTAGAAACCACGCTGGCCTTGCCTTCGCCGCCGCGTTGGCTGCGGCAAGTGCACGGCACGGCGGTAGCCGTTGAGCCGGGGTTTGATGAACCCGAAGCCGATGCCGCTGTCACCACCACGCCGGGTGCGGTACTGGCCATTCTCACCGCCGATTGTCTGCCGGTGGTGCTGGCGGCGCGTGCTGGTGGCGAGGTAGCTGCCGCGCATGCGGGCTGGCGCGGGCTGTGTGCGGGTGTGCTGGAAGCGACGGTAGCGGCCATGCGCACGCCCGCAGCGCAGCTCATTGCGTGGTTGGGCCCGGCGGCTGGCCCATTGGCCTACGAAGTAGGGGCGGACGTGTTTGAAGCGTTCACCGCACGTGACGGGCGCGCGCATCTGGCATTTCTACCTACGCGCCCAGGCTACTGGAACGTCGATCTGTATATGCTCGCGCGGCAACGGCTACTGGATGCGGGTGTGCGTGATGTGTTCGGCGGTGAGCACTGTACGATTTCAGCACCGCAGCAGTTTTTCTCGCATCGCCGCGATGGACAAAGCGGGCGCATTGCCACCTTGGCGTGGGTGGCATAGCAAGCAAACGCTAGGCGATCTCTTCCGGCAAGCTAAGGCGCTGCCATGTTCTGCAGCCCTGTGCTGCACCTAGGCCGATTTGCCCTGAGCCATTGCTGCCTGTGGCATAAAGTGCGCCATCGGCATCCAGCGCAAAGCTGTGGTAGCCACCGCAGGCCACTGTGACCAT
>NZ_JAHRWW010000020.1 GCF_019104945.1 Thermomonas sp.
GCGTTAGCCGCGCCGGCATTACCAATGGCGAAGGTGGCCACCGGAATGCCTGCAGGCATCTGCACGATAGACAATAACGAATCCATGCCGTTGAGCGCTTTACTCTGCACCGGCACGCCCAGCACCGGTACGGCGGTTTTAGACGCCAGCATTCCCGGCAAGTGCGCGGCCCCGCCAGCTCCGGCAATAATGGCACGCAGGCCGTGTTCGGCTGCGGTTGCGGCATAGTCAAACAGCACATCAGGCGTGCGGTGGGCCGAAACCACGCGTACTTCGTGCGGCACGCCCAATGCGTCTAATTTTTGCGTGGCGTGCTGCATCGTCTCCCAATCGGAGCGCGAGCCCATCACGATTCCTACCAGCGGCTTTGCATTATTTGTAGCAGACATGAAGGTTTCCGGTCGCTAAAGACGTATTCTAACGGCCCCCGTCAATTCTTGCCTGTCTTATGGATCGCAAGCTACTCGATATTCTCATTTGCCCCGCTACCCGCCAGCCGTTGGCCCTGCTCGATGCCGCCGGGCTAGAGGCGCTTAATCGTGCCATTACAGGTAGCAGCGTCGTGCGCGGCGACGGCAGCCCACAGCGTGACAGCATGCGCGAAGCGCTGATCACCCGCGACCGCAAAACGATTTACCGTCTAGATGACGGCATTCCAGTGCTGCTCGTGGAAGACAGCATCGCGACATCACAGATCGAGGGCTTTCCTGCGACATGAGCCTGAACCTGCTACCGCCGCCAGCGGAAGTCATTGCGGCGAACGTGGCCGCTGCACTGGCCGAGGATCTTGGCCCCGGTGATGCTACGGCTTCGTTACTACAAGACGCGCCCGAAACCGCCTACCTGCTCTGCAAGGAAGATTGCGTCGTTGCCGGGCGGCCATGGTTTGATGCGACCCACCGCGCACTGGATCCAAATGTACGCATCGACTGGCGCTGCGCAGAAGGCGACACGCTGCGTAAAGGGAGCGTCATTGCAACGCTAGAAGGCCGCAGCCGCGCTTTAGTGAGCGCCGAACGCACATCACTCAACTTCTTACAAACACTTTCCGGCACCGCAACCACCACCGCACGCTATGTTGATGCGGTACGCGGCACCGGCGCCAATATTTTGGATACACGCAAAACCCTACCGGGGTTGCGACAAGCGCAAAAATACGCGGTGCGCGCGGGCGGCGGCTGCAATCACCGCATGGCGCTGTATGACGCCGTGATGTTGAAAGAAAACCATATCCGCGTTGCAGGCTCCGTTGCAGCTGCGATTGAACAGGCGCGAGCGCACTACCCCACCTTGCCCCTCATCGTGGAAGTGGAAACACTGCAGGAGCTCGCCGCAGCGTTAGAAACCGGCTGCACGCGCATTTTGATCGACGACTTTACGCCTGCCATGCGCCGCGAAGCCGTGCGTATGGCCAAGAGCGCGCCGTACCTAGGCGGTATCCCGCTAGAAGCCTCGGGCAGCGTGGACCTTTCTACGCTGCGCGGTATCGCCGAAGATGGCGTGGACTATATTTCGATTGGCGCGTTAACCAAGCACGTGCACGCCATTGATTTCTCGCTCAAGCTTGGCCCGCCCCCTCACGCAGACTGATGCCATGCACCCTCTGCTTATATTGATGATCATCGGTACCGCTGGCTTTTTCTTTTTCACCGCAGCCCGCGCCGCCGCCGAGCGCGCCACTGAGATCGGTCGCGACGCCTGCTATGCCGCGGGTGTGCAGTGGCTGGACCAATCCGTACACGCCTCAGGCATGCGCATTCGCCGCAAGCCAGACGGCTGGCTGGGGCTGGAGCGCAGTTTTCGTTTTGAATACTCCGAAGACGGCCACGACCGGCATATCGGAAAAGTGGTGCTGCTGGGCGGAAAATTGGTCGCGTTTAGTGGGCCTACTCGCGCCGCTCAAGCTGTGGTCAGCCAGTTCCCACAGCTCTAAGCAGCACCGCGTGCGGCCTTAGTCTGTCACCACGCGCCCGCGCAACGAGTTCGTTAGCGCTTCGGTGATGGCCACATCCACAAACTGCCCCACCAAGCGCGGGTGGCCGGCAAAGTTCACCGAACGCATATTTTCGGTCTTGCCAGTGAGCTCGTTCGGGTCTTTCTTGGACGGGCCTTCCACCAACACCTTTTGCACGGTGCCCACCATCGCCTGCGAGATCGTTGCTGCGTGCGCGCTGATATGTTTTTGCAGGCGGTCTAAGCGTGCGTGTTTTTCTTCCATACTGGTGGTGTCTTCCAGATCCGCAGCAGGCGTACCGGGGCGACGCGAGAAGATAAACGAGAAACTCTGGTCGAAGCCAACGTCTTGAATCAGCTTCATGGTCTTTTCAAAATCCACCGCCGTTTCGCCGGGGAAGCCCACGATGAAGTCTGACGAAATTGAAATATCCGGCCGCACCGCGCGCAACTTGCGGATCTTCTGCTTGAACTCCAGCGCGGTATAGCCGCGTTTCATTGCCGACAAAATACGGTCACTGCCTGCCTGTACCGGTAGATGCAAGAAGTTGGCAAGCTTAGGCACATCGCGATAGGCCTCGATCAGCGAATCAGAGAACTCCAGCGGGTGCGAGGTGGTGAAACGAATGCGGCCAATGCCGTCAATTTCTGCAATCGCGCGAATCAGCAAGGCTAAATCCGCCGTTTCTCCGCTGTCGCCCAAAGGCCCACGGTAGGCGTTGACGTTCTGCCCCAGCAAATTAATTTCGCGCACGCCTTGCGCCGCCAGCTCCGCCACTTCGGTGAGCACACTTTCAAACGGGCGGCTCATTTCTTCACCACGGGTATAGGGCACCACGCAGTACGAGCAATACTTCGAGCAGCCTTCCATGATCGACACGAAGGCGGTTGGCCCTTCGGCGCGCGGCTCCGGCAGGCGGTCGAACTTCTCAATTTCAGGAAAACTAATATCCACCTGTGGTTGGCCACTGGCCTCACGCTGATGGATCATGTCCGGCAGTCGATGCAGTGTTTGCGGGCCAAACACCAAATCAACATACGGCGCGCGGTCTAGAATGGCAGCGCCTTCTTGAGAGGCCACGCAACCGGCCACGCCAATAATCACCGGGCGATCTTCTTTCTTTAGATGCTTCCACCGTCCCAGCTGGCTAAACACCTTCTCCTGCGCCTTCTCGCGAATGGAGCAGGTATTGATGATGATGACATCGGCTTCTTCGAAGTCGCGTGTCTCCTCCATCCCCTCCTCGGCCACCAGCAGATCGGCCATGCGCGACGAGTCGTACTCGTTCATTTGGCAGCCGTGCGTTTGGATGTAGAACTTTTTGGCGTTCGGGTTGCTGGCGCGCGCCTCCGGCAAGGAGGGCAAAGGATGTAAGTCTGTCATGGCGTGCTCCGGGGCGCGGTTGGGTAATCCGGGCCGGGTGAAAAAAGCAATTTTAGACGGCAAATGCGCGTTCTTGCACATCCATATGAAAAATCAAAGGCTTGCCATCGTGCGGGGAACGCGGGAGACTGCCCGGCATGTTTGGGAGGATTGCCGCCGCCGTTTTGCTGTCTGCGTTAGCGTTTCCGGCTATCGCAGGGTATATCTATCGCTGCGAAAACGCCGACGGAGTAACCAGTTACACCAGCAAACGCCTTTCCGGCACGCGCTGTAAAAAGGTGAGCAGCTACACGCCCACCCGCGCACACGCCACGAAACGCCCAGTCAGCACAGCGCCCGCCCCCGTCTTGGCCGCTGTTCCTGCGCCGAGCGCTAAACCTGATACCCAAGTAGATACCAAGCCCAAGACGCCGGTATCACTTGCCCCACTGCCCGCCCCTATGGCCACCCAAGGCCCACGCGTGATGCGCGGCCAAGTGTATGCGTTTGTGGATAAAAACGGGGTACGCAATTACACCAGCGTGCGTCCTGCGGGGCTGCCCGCATCCTCGGTTCGAACCATTCAGTACAGTTATATCGAGCGCTGCTATGCCTGCGGCGCGCTGCCGGGGGTTAATTTCGGCAGCCTGCGCCTCAACACCACCGCGTATCAAGATGAAATCCGCACGGCGGCGAAGGAGCATGGCGTTGAAGAAGCCATCGTTCGCGCCATTATCCATGCCGAATCGTCGTATAACCCCATGGCCCTTTCCCGCGCTGGAGCGCAGGGACTGATGCAGCTGATGCCCGGCACGGCTAGCCGGTTCGGGGTGAGTAATGCATTTGATGCCACACAGAACATTCGTGGTGGCGTGAAGTATTTAGCCTGGCTGCTCAAACGCTTCAACGGCAACCTGACGCTGGCGGCAGCAGGCTATAACGCGGGAGAAGGTGCGGTAGATAAATACGGCGGAGTCCCCCCCTACAGCGAAACCCAGCGCTATGTGCAACGGGTGGCCGTTTTGGCCGATCGCTATCGGGGTGCACTCAATCCGATGGCATCTCCGTTACGAAATGGATTGTCGGCACGTTAAGCATTCCGTTACACTTCCCCATCTTTCGCGGTTTATGGCGTTTGCCTGTGGCCGCGAGCTAGTTCAGATTCTTTAGATTCGGAGTGCGGGATGGCCAACGAAGAGGTCAACAGCGGCCGGCGTCGATTCCTTACGGCATCCACTACGGTGGTGGGTGCGGTAGGTGCCGGTTTCGCGGCGGTGCCGTTCATTAAATCCTGGAGCCCAAGCGCGCGTGCGCGTTTTGCGGGGGCCCCGGTAACCCAAGACATCAGCTCGCTGGAAGAGGGGCAGCAATTGGTGATCAATTGGCGCGGTCAGCCAATTTTTATCGCTAAGCGCTCTAAAGCGATGCTCGATATTTTGCCGCAGATGGATGCGCTGGTCGCCGACCCCAAGTCGGACGCCTCGGTGCAGCCCACCTATGCGAAAAACGAGAACCGCTCGGTGAAACCCGAGATTTTGGTGCTCATCGGCGTATGTACCCATTTGGGCTGCGCCCCCGAACTGCACGCGGAAATCAAGCCGCAGCCGTTTGACCCGAACTGGAAAGGCGGCTACTTCTGCCCTTGCCATAAGTCGCGATACGACATTTCGGGCCGCGTATATAAGTCACAGCCCGCACCGCTCAACCTGCCGGTGCCGCCGTACTTCTTCCAAGACGACAACACGCTGGTGATTGGCGTTGACCCGAAGGGAGCTGCGTAAATCATGGCGAACAAGATCACTGAAACCGCCTGCACCGTCGCCAATGGGGTGATGGATTGGGTAAACGCGCGCGCGCCCGGCATGATGCCGGTGTACCGCAAGCACATGAGCGAGTACTACGCTCCGAAAAACTTCAATATCTGGTACATCTTCGGCGTGCTGTCGATCGTGGTGTTGGTTAACCAGATTTTGACCGGTATCTTCCTCACCATGCACTTCAAACCGAGCGCAACGGAAGCGTTCAGCTCGGTGGAATACATCATGCGTGATGTGGAATGGGGCTGGCTGATTCGCTACATGCACAGCACCGGCGCCTCGTTGTTCTTTGTCGTGATCTACCTGCATATGTTCCGCGGGCTGATGTACGGCAGTTACCGCAAGCCGCGCGAGTTGGTGTGGCTGCTGGGCATGGTGATCTATCTGGTACTGATGGCCGAAGCCTTCATGGGCTACGTGCTGCCGTGGGGCCAGATGTCCTATTGGGGTGCCAAGGTCATCATTTCACTGTTCGGTGCGATTCCAGTGATTGGCACTGGCCTCACTGAATGGATCATGGGCGATTACAACCCCGGTGATGCAACGCTGAACCGCTTCTTCGCGCTGCACGTTATCGCGATGCCCTTGGTGCTGTTGTTGCTGGTGGTGCTGCATATCTTCGCCCTGCACGAAGTGGGTTCAAACAACCCCGACGGCGTAGAAATCAAGAAGGGTCCTAAGGGCAATCGCTGGTCTGAAAAGGCCCCGGCCGACGGCATTCCGTTCCACCCGTACTACACCGTCAAGGATCTCTTCTTTGTCGGCTGCTTCCTGATGATCGCGGCATTTATCATCTTCTTCGCCCCCACCTTTGGTGGCTGGTTCTTGGAACACGACAACTTCACCGAAGCCAACCCGCTGGTGACGCCGTCGCACATCAAACCGGTGTGGTACTTCACCCCCTACTACGCCATGCTGCGCGTGATCCCCTCGTTCTTTGGGATCAAGCTGTGGGGCGTGTTGGTGATGTTCGGCGCCATCGTGATGCTGTTCCTTGTGCCGTGGCTGGATAAGTCGCCGGTGAAGTCGTACCGCTACCGTGGCCCGCTGAGCTGGGTGATGCTGATGGTGTTCGTGGTCAGCTTCGTCTGGCTGGCTAAGATCGGTGGTGGCCCGGGTACGGACCCAGTAGAAGCCATCATTGGCCGCGTATTGACCTTCCTTTACTTCGCTTTCTTCATCACCATGCCGGTCTGGTCCAAATTGGACAAGACCAAGCCGGTGCCGGAACGGGTGACGATGCATGACTAAGAACTTATTTTCCCGTGTAGCGGTATTTGCCGCAGGCCTGCTCCTGTCAGCCTCCGCCTTCGCAAGCGAAGGTGGCAACCTGCAGCAGTCGGGTGTCGATCTGAACGACAAGGCTTCGCTGCAGCGAGGTGCCGCCCTGTTTATGAACTACTGCAGCGGCTGCCATTCGCTGAAATACGTGCGCTATGCCAGCATTTCGCAGGATCTCGGCCTTACCGAAGACGAGGTAATGAACAACCTCAACTTCAGCGGCGGCAAGATTGGCGATCACGTCACCTCGGCCATGACCCCAGCGATGGGCGTTGCGGCCTTTGGTAAAGCGCCACCGGATCTGAGCTTGATCGCACGCGTGCGCGGCAGCGATTGGATCTACACCTACCTGAAGTCGTTCTATCTGGACGAAAGCCGCCCGGTGGGTTGGAATAACACGCTGTTTGCCAACGTCTCCATGCCGAACCCACTATGGGAGCTGCAGGGCGTGCAGCAGCCGGTGCTAGGCAAGAAGAACGAAGCTGGCGAACTGCCGGTGGAAGGCTTCACCATTAGCCAGCCGGGGACGCAAAATGCCAAGCAGTACGACCAAACCGTGCGTGATATCACTGCCTTCTTGGAGTACGCCGGTGAGCCGGTTGCGCTGAAGCGTCAGAATGTAGGCGTGTGGGCGATCTTGTTCTTGGTGTTCTTCACGTTCATGGCTTGGCTGCTCAAGCGCGAGTTCTGGCGCGACGTACACTGATTCAAATTGCGGCGCTAGGGGCAGGGACGCGCGCCGTAAGGAACGAAACTTGGTGGCTGCCCGCATCCTGCGGGCAGCAGGGGAGCACCTAGCGCGGCTGGGTGCAGGAGTAGTCCTTGATGATGGCTGTGAGTCCTCGCATGCGTAATGCCCTGACCCTGTTTTCTGCTGTCGATGATGTACTTTGTCACCGCGTCCGCTTGGTGCTTGCCGCCAAGGGGGTTACGTACGATTTCGTCGCGGTTGATCCACAAAACCCGCCCGAAGATTTAATCGACCTCAACCCTTACCACTCGGTGCCTACCCTGGTAGAGCGCGATTTAGTGCTGTATGCCGCAAGTGTGGTAAGCGAATACTTAGACGAGCGTTATCCGCATCCGCCGCTGATGCCGGTGGAACCGCTTTCCCGCGCCCGCCTACGCCTCGCCATGCTGCGCATCGAGCACGACTGGGTGCCGCAGGTACAGGCCATTCAAATGGGCAATAAGCAGCAGGCCGAAGCTGGGCGCAAGCGCCTAAAAGAACTGCTGGCGCAGTCGATCCCGCTGTTCAAGGCATACAAGTTCTTCTTGAACCCAGAAATGAGCCTAGCCGATTGCGCGATGGCACCGATTATCTGGCGTTTAGAAGCATTGGGTGTTTCACTTCCAAAAGATGGTAAGGTGATCGAGGAATACGGCAATCGTATTTTCCGTAACCCTGGTTTTGTGCGCAGCCTGACCGATCAAGAAAAGAAGCTGCGTGAATTAACGCTGTAACGAGAAGATAAGAAAGATGGGTGAACCCGTAATGCCGCCGATGACCAGCCAGCGGCCCTATTTGCTGCGTGCGCTGTACGAGTGGATCGTGGATAACGGGATGACGCCCCACATACTGGTGAACGCCTCTGTCTCCGGTGTACGTGTGCCAGCGCATACGGTTAAAGATGGCCAAGTGGTGCTCAATATCGCCGATCGTGCGGTGGGCCACCTGCAAATGGGCAACGATGCCATCACCTTTTCTGCACGTTTTGGCGGCGTTAGCCAAAGCGTTCGCGTTCCGCTTGAAGCTGTCATCGCCGTGTATGCGCGCGAGACTGGGCAAGGCATGGCACTACCCATGGATCAACACCCCGCCGCCGAAGAAGCGGCCGAAGCGGTGCTTGAAGACACATCCGATAACGCGGCATCTACCAAGCCGCAAGACGAGCCACAGCCGCCCACACCGCCCAAACGCGGCAACCATCTGCGCGTGATCAAATAACGCGTTACGCCCTACTCTGCGCGAAATAGATCGCGATAGTCTGCCGCCACCAAGGGGCGCAGCAATTTAGCGGGGACGTCCACAGTTTGGGTGCCATCTGAATACGGCCCCACCTGATACGGTGGAAACACGAAGCGCAGCGCACGAATGCTGCCATCGGCGTTCATCACCGGCTCGAAGCGCGAGAAATTCCGTACTTCGGGCGTTGTCCCTTCGTCGATCATGTGGCTGCTATTGCGCAACTGTTGGGCGCGGTCGTCTGGGCTGAGTTCATCGTCGGCGTCAATGTCCTGAGACAGCCGCGTCATCAGTTGTTCGCGCACATAGGCCGTCACCGGTTTCCAGTTTTGCGAATCCGGAATGAGCTGTTCGGCAGCCAGCATTTGCTGCTGCTGCGGCAACCAAATAAAGCGCTCGACCAGTGGCATGCCGTGCGCACCTCCGGTATAGCTGCTACCTTCTGCCGCAACAGCAACTACCCGCGGCGTTTCAACGAGGGTTGAAAACTGCAGGCTTAAGTCGTAGGGCATCGTAGGCTTTGCATTCTTAAGCCCTGCCACCGCCTGCATTAAATCTTTACGTGCGGCCTCTGCATAGGCGTGCAGTGCAAGTGCAAGTGCCGGGTATTGGGCTGCAGCTTTAGGGTAGCTAATGCCTACGATGTAGCTAGGCGTTGTTTCAATCACATCACGCAGATCGGGTGCAGTCTCTACTGGCGCTGCCTCTGGCTGCGCTACCGTGGGTGCAGCTGGGCCAATCGCTTCTGGCGGTTGCGGGCCTTGCTCGTGTTCACACCCAGCCAGCGCAAGCGCTGCAAGCATGATCAACGAGGGAAGGACTGGTTGCCGAAACATGGAGAAGCACCGCTACGTGTAAGGTGTATGAGTGTCGCATTCACATTATAAGAATTGTATGAATGCCGCCCAAAACAAAACCCGGCCGAAGCCGGGTTTTGAAGTGCGCGATGCGCGGCCGAATTACATCGGCTGCACTTCGTCGGCCTGCAGGCCCTTCTGGCCCTGCACAACCTTGAAGGAGACCTTCTGGCCTTCCTGCAGCGACTTGAAGCCGTTGCCCATGATGGAACGGAAGTGGACGAAAACGTCCGGGCCGGATTCCGGGGTGATGAACCCGAAGCCCTTGGCATCATTGAACCACTTAACGGTACCGGTCTGACGATCCGACATGTTTGTTACTCCTGAAGAACAGTTGAAAATGTAAACACGAACCGGGGAAACCGGCCGCGACTGTCGAGCAAGTGGTAACGCACACGATGAGCGGATCCCTTAGATCTACCGCATCGGGTCACGATGTACCGTGATCCCGCTTGAAACAGTGGAGGCACATTAACCTGTTTTTGAGGATAAATGTGCATTCTTGCAAAGTTTTTTTTCAGACGGGCGTTTTTGCCTACCAATCGGCATGATCGGGCAGCAAGCCGCGTAACTCGGCATCGGTCAAATTCCGCCATTGGCCGGGCTTCAAATGGCCTAATTTAACGTTACCAATACGAGCGCGGTACAGCTGTTTAACGCGGTAGCCAAAATGCGCCGCCATCAGGCGGATCTGCCGGTTCAGACCCTGCGTCAATACGATGCGAAAGCCGAATTTACCTAGCTTTCCGGTCTTGCATGGCAAGGTGGCTTCGCCATGCACCGGCACGCCGCCACGCGCCATCGCGCGTAAAAACTCATCGGTAACGGCGTGATTGACCGCAACCAAATATTCTTTTTCCAGCTTATTTTCCGCACGCAAAATGCGGTTCACGATATCGCCATTGCTGGTAAGCAGAATGAGACCTTCAGAATCCTTATCCAGCCGCCCAATTGGGAAAATGCGCTGCTGGTGCCCCACGAAGTCCACGATATTGCCTTTCACTTCCGTGTCGGTGGTGCAGGTGATGCCCACCGGCTTGTGCAACACGATATAGGTATGCCGACGCTTGCCCTTGGCGGCTAAGCGCGCCTCCAGCTTGTTTCCGTCGATACGGACGTCATCGCCCTCGCCCAGTTCTGCGCCCACGCGGGCGCGCAGGCCGTTGACGGTGACCCGTCCTTCAGCAATTAAACGATCTGCCTCACGGCGAGAGGTAAAGCCGGTATCGGCGATGTGTCGGTTTAGGCGCATAGTTTTGCCATTTTACCGAGGTTCAGCTGAATCACGCCCGCAGCGCGTCAAATTCGGGGTGGCGCTTCATCCAGACATCGGCGTATTCGCATTCTGGTACCACCTTAAAGTTCTGCGTCTGCGCGTACTCCAGCGCAGCCTTCACCAGTGCACCGGCGATACCGCGCCCGCCAATCGCCTTGGGCACGATGGTATGGGTAATGGTGAAGCCGCCCGCAACCGGGACATATTCAACATAGGCCAGCACGCCGTCAACTTCGGTCTGAAAGCGGTGTTCGGCAAGATTGTGCGAAATATCCATCAAGGTCTCCTTCAAAATTAACCGAATAGGTGCTGGGTGAAATGCCCCACGACCGCAGGCTCAAGCAACACGGTAAACAGCACGCCGTAGGCTGCGCCCCACAGGTGCGCGCTGTGGTTGACGTTGTCGTAGCCGCGCCGGTCCATCCAGATGCTATAGCCCACGTAGAGCACGGCAAATAGAAAGGCCGGAATAGGCACTGGGATGGGGAAAATAATCAGCTTGCTCCACGGGTCAAACAAGATGCTGGCAAACAGCACCGCCGAGACTCCGCCACTGGCGCCGAGGCTGCGGTAATTCGGATCGCGCTGGTGTTTCAGATAGGTCGGCAAGATCGAAACCACGATCGCGGACAGATAAAACAGTATGAAACCGAGCGGGCCGATCCAGCCCGCAAACACACGTTCTACCACGCTGCCAAATGACCAGAATGTGATCATATTGAACAAGAGGTGCGTCCAGTCGGCGTGGACGAAGCCGTAGGTCAGCAGGCGCTCGTACTGACGGTTGCGCGCGATTGCGGGCGGCCAGAGGATCAAGCGGCTCAATAGGCGCTGATCGTTAAATGCGCGCCAGCTAATGAAGACCGTCAGCGCGGTAATGATGAGCGTCAAACTCAGGCCCATTCGCTCAGCCCTTCTGCTGCATAGAGTTGTGAAAAGGAGGGGCGCGCCTTCATCTTCGTCGCCAGCGCAGCTAGATGCGGGAAGTGGGTGGCGGGGGTGGCCATCTTGCGGCCAATGCGCATCAGCAAGACAAGGAAGAAGTCCGGCACACTGGGCGCATCACCCAATAGATACGGGCCGTGTGCGGCCAAGTGCGCATCAATACGCTGCCAGTGCTGGGCGGCGCGTTTTTCACACTGTGCTTTCGCCGCTTCGCGCTGCGCCTCACCTGCCAATGCATCGGGGAACCACCAGCCACGCATCAGTGGCTGCACTTCGTTAGCCAGATCAAACATCCACTGCAAAAATGCCATCCGTCGTGGGTCATCCAGTGCAGGCGCAAGCCCTGCCTGCGGGTGACGCTCGGCCAGCCACAGCGCCAACGCCGGGGCCTCGTGGTAGGCCTTGCCATCCACCACCAGCGTGGGCACTACGCCATTGGGGTTGAGCGCCAAATACTCCGGGGACTTCTGCGCATTGCTATCGAAATCAACCAGCCGCAACTCATACGGCATCGCAAATTCAATCATCAACCAGTGCACTAAAAAACTGGCGGAACCGGGGGCGTAGTACAAAATCGTGGACATACTCACCTCAATGAAACAAACGCGCCATGTTCGCATATTTCATTTCTGCCGCATGTGACATAGGCCGCAGCGCGTCCCTGCGCTAACATCCGCCTATTCGTTTGGAGAGAATCGATGCGCCGCTGCCTGCTTGCTCTTGCCCTGCTCACTGCCCTACCCGCTACAGTAAATGCCGCAAAACCCGACCTCAGCACCCAAGCTGAGCGCAGTGGTTACAAACAGACCGGGCGCTATGACGAAGTGATCGCGCTGTGCGATGCGTATCAAAAGGCCTTCCCCAAGGCTGTGCGCTGTTTTGAGTTTGGCGTGAGCCCACAGGGGCGGCCGATGAAGGCGCTGGCGGTGTCCACCACGGGGGCACTTAGCGCAGAAGAGGCGCAAGCCAAGGGCATTCCGGTGGTGCTGGCACAGGGCGGCATCCACGCGGGCGAGATCGATGGCAAGGATGCTGGCTTTGGCTTAGTGCGCGACTTGCTGCAGGGCAAGTCGGGCAAGGGCGTGCTTGATAAGCAGGTACTGCTGTTTGTGCCGGTGTTCAATGTGGATGGGCATGAAAACTTCAAAGCATGGAACCGCCCCAACCAGCGCGGCCCAGAGGAAATGGGCTTTCGCGTCACCGCGCAGCGCTACAACCTCAACCGTGATTATGTAAAAGCCGACGCACCAGAAATGCAGGCCATGCTGGCATTGGTCAACCAGTGGGACCCGGTGGTCACGCTCGATCTACACGTTACTGATGGGGCCAAATTCCGTCACGACATTTCCATTACCGGCGACCCAGTAAACGTAGGCGATGCCGAGCTGCGCACGGCGGGGCAAGCGCTCAAAACCGGCATCCTCGACAAACTCACCGCGCAAGGCTCGCTGCCGGTGGGCTTTTACCCCAGCTTTAACGAATACGACAACCCCGCCTCAGGCTTTACCGAAACTGCCTACCCGCCGCGTTTTTCCAGCGGCTATTTTCCGCTGCGTAACCGGCTGGTGATGCTGATCGAAACCCATTCTTGGCGTACCTACCCCGAGCGTGTGCGCAGCACCTATAACGCGGTTTTAGATGTCTTGGAGCTGGTGGCCGAGCACGGCCCGCAATGGCGCAGCGCTGAGTTTGCCGCCGACGCCCGCGCCGCCCAGTTGGGTGGCCAGCCGGTGGCGCTGGATTACACCACCACCGAAGAAAAACGCATCATCCCTTTCCAGGGTTATGCCTATACTCGCACGCCATCGACGGTGTCTGGTGGCACCATGACTGTGTACGACGAGCGCACCCCGCAGCTGTGGATGCTACCGCTGCGCGACACCATCGTGCCCGCACTTACCGTGACCGCGCCGCAAGGCGGCTACCTCGTACCTAGCGAATACGCGGCATGGGTGGGCAGCAAACTGCGCGAACACGGCATTCAATTTCAAACGCTGGCACAGCCGCTTGCTCAGGCGACGGTTGAAAGCTTCAATGCCGAGACAGTGAAATTTGCTTCAGCCCCCACAGAAGGCCACCAGCGCACCACCCTCACCGGCGCATGGAAAACAAACACCGCAACGCTGGGCGCAGGCGCGCTCTTCGTCCCCATTGCACAGGCCAAAGCGCGCCTAGTGATGGCGATTCTTGAACCGCAAGCCCCCGACTCACTGGCCGCATGGGGCGAGTTCAACAATAGTTTTGAACGCAAAGAATATATGGAAGGCTATGTCGCCGAAGAACAGGCGCGACTGATGCTGGCGAAAGACCCCGCGCTTAAAGCAGAGTTTGAAAAGAAGCTCAAAGACGACCCCGCCTTCGCCAAGAACCCGATGGCGCGACTCAATTTCTTCGAACGCCGCCACCCGGCTTGGGATACACGCTACAACCGCTATCCGGTGTTACGCACTGACCGCATTCCACAATGATCGGGCGCGCATTTCCTTGGCTTCGGGTACTCCTTGCCATTGCGCTGGTGGTGGGCTGGCAGCATTGGAAAGCCCCCACTCCCGCCAGCACAAACCCAGCAACATCCTCCGCGCCGGAGCGTACCGACAATGCCCCGGCAACGACGGGCGCACTCCCCAGCTTTCTTCCGCCCGAAGCGCATACCACGATCACACTGATCCAGCGCGGAGGCCCGTTTCCGCACCGGCAAGACGGCAGCACGTTTGGTAATTTTGAACGCCAGCTACCGCCGCAGCCGCGTGGATGGTATCGCGAATACACGGTGGATACGCCAGGGCTGAACCACCGTGGCGCGCGGCGGATTGTGACCGGCGGCAACCCACCGCGCGAATGGTTTTACACAGAAGACCACTACCGCAGCTTTCGTGCGTTTGACGTCAAAGGACCCGCGCCATGAGTAGCGATGACTTCAGCAACGCACTCACCGACCCACAACAAGCGGGCGTCTTTTTTCTGGTCAATGACGACTTCGCCGGAATTGAACTCATTGCCTCGCAGTCGCCGCTGCGGACGCTGCATATTGCACTTGCGCACTGCACAAACAAAACGACACTGTTACAACGCATCGCTGCGGCATTGGAAACACCGCAGCCGCAAGGCCACAATTGGGATGCACTGGCCGATCAACTACGTGACCTGTCGTGGCTATCACCGCAAGCAGGCTATGTGTTGATCTTTTCGCAAGCGGCTGAGTTCAAAGAGGCCGATCCTGCCAGCTTTGAACTACTGCTTGATATTTTGGATGAAGCAGCCATCTACTGGCAGCTGCAAAACACACCGTTTTGGGCTTTTTTGCTGCTTCCCGATGCTGCTTAGTGGTTTTGCATTCGATGCGTTCATGCATCTCGCGCTAGCATACCCGCATGGCAGATCTCACCTTTCGTAATGCGGTTGCGGCCGATATTCCCGCCCTCGTGGCACTGGTCACTTCGGCCTATCGTGGTGACACCAGCCGCGCAGGCTGGACCACCGAAGCCGACATCTTGGACGGCAACCGCATCGACCCCGACGTACTCGCCACCGACCTTTCCCGCCCGCGCAGCCGCGTACTGTTGGCCGAACGCGCCGGTGCGCTGCTCGCCTGCGCGCATGTAGCCGAAGAAGACGGTGCAGGCTATTTCGGCATGTTTGCCGTACAACCGGGCCTGCAGGGTGGCGGTATTGGCAAACAGCTGCTCAGCGAATGCGAACGCATTGCCCGCACCGAATGGCAGCTTCCGTGCATGCGCATGCAGGTGATTGACCTGCGCGATACGCTGATCGCTTTTTACGAACGCCGGGGCTACCGCCGCACCGGCATTTACAAACCCTTCCCTTACGGTGATGAACGCTTTGGCCAGCCCAAGCGCGATGACCTGCGTTTTGAACTGCTCGAAAAACCCCTGCCTATGGAGACCGCCGCATGAGCGAGACATGGACTTTTGTCTGCACCACGCTTGAACTATTGCCGGGCGAAATGAAAGTGGCGTTCGACGACACCACCGGCACACCGATTGCCGTATTCAATCTTGATGGCATGTTTTACGCGCTGGAAGACCAATGCACGCACGAAGACTTTGAACTCTCTGCCGGGCATTTTGATGCCGGTTCCGGGCAAGTTGAGTGCGTGCTGCATGGGGCGAAGTTTGACGTGCGCGAAGGTACCGCACTGTGCGCGCCCGCGTATGAGCCGGTGGCCAAGTTCCCCGTTAAAGTGGAAGACGGTAAGGTCTATACCCGCGACGATCGCTGAGGCCGAACCTTGACATCACGACATTAGCGCATTCATAGGTTTCATAAGAAAGTAATTGCAAACAAGAATCAGTGCTATTAGTATTTTCAGCACCTAGCTAGTGTGGAACGCGTAGCAACGTCCGCCGCCCGGTTTCCATTCACTTCTTAAGCCCATCCCCTCCTAGCGGGTGGCCGATCTTGTGTGCCCCTATGACTCATATCCAATCTCGCAAACACGCTGCGCCACAGGCGCATGCCCGTCTTCTTTCCACCACATTGACCACCGCGCTGGCACTCGCCGTTCCCGCCGCCCATGCGGCAGATACACCCGGCGCAGACGACGCCAAGAAAACAGCCGCCACGCTCGATAAGGTCGAAGTGCACGGCCTGCATAATTTCGTCACCTCGCCTAAATTCACCCAAACACTGCAAGACACGCCGCAGACGATCCAAGTGATCGGCGAAGACCTGATCAAGCAACAGGGCGCTACCACGCTCACCGAGGCGCTGCGCAATAGTGCGGGTGTGGGCACCTTTTATGCTGGTGAAAACGGCAATACCAGCACCGGCGACGCGCTGTATATGCGCGGTTTCGACACATCCAGCAGTATTTTTGTGGACGGCGTGCGCGACCTCGGCTCGATCTCACGCGATACCTTCAATATCGAACAGATTGAAGTGGTGAAAGGCCCGGCAAGCACCGATACTGGCCGTAGCGCGCCGACAGGTGCCATCAACTTAGTCAGCAAACAGGCTAACTTGAATGCAGCAGCGAGTGCGACGGCTGCTCTTGGTATTGATCGGCAGCGCCGCGCCAGCGCCGATTGGAACACGCGCTTGGGTGAAAACGCAGCACTGCGCTTGAACGCAATGTGGCAAGACAGTGATGTCGTTGGCCGTGATCACGTCAACAATAGCCGAATTGGTTTTGCGCCCTCGCTGGGCCTAGGTTTGAATGGTGCGACGCGCGTTTGGCTGAACTTGCTTTACGTCAAACAAGACAATGTGCCGGACGGTTTTGTCCCCACCATTGGCCTGCCGGGCTGGAGCCCGCAGCCGGGGCTGGAAGCCTTGGTGGGCAAGCCGGTCAACCCTTCTAACTTCTATGGGACGCGCGCCGATCACGACGATGTCACCGCGAAAATGGCAACGCTGCGGCTTGAACACGATATCAGCGAGCATGTAACACTCAGCAATACCCTGCGCTGGGGCAGTACCGACCAAGACTATTTGCTAACGGCGTTTATGAGCACGTCGGGCAATATCACCAAGACCAACCCCAGCGATCCTTCCAGCTATACGCTCAAGCGCAGCATTCCCACCTTCAAGGATCAGCAAAACCGCATTCTGACCAACCAGTTCAATGTGCGCATGGATGCCAACACCGGCTCCGTGCTGCACTTCATCAGTACAGGCTTAGAACTATCGCGGGAAACGCTCGACTCCTATCCACTTGCTGCCACCAATGGCAGCAGCTGGTCACCTGCCAACCTCTATGCCCCAGACTGGAATGCCACCGGTTTGAGCTGGGCGCATAACGGTACGTACAGCCACGGGCGTACGCAAACCGCTTCGCTCTATGCCTTCGATACGCTGAAATTTGGTGAGCATCTATTGGTGACCGCCGGTTTGCGCGCCGATCGCTACCGCACCACATTTAATAGTGCATCGCTTTGCGGCGGGCGCGGCCCGGCCTGCGGCAGCTTGCCAGCCGGTAGTGTTATTGCTATTCCAGAGCTTGAATCCAAAGACACGCTCATCAATGGCAAGTTGGGCGCGTTGTATAAATTCGGCGATAAACACAGCCTGTACGCCAACTGGGCGATCTCGCAGCAACCGCCTGGCGGTGCTTCGCTAGAGCTCAATAGCTCGGCTAGCAATGCCAATAACCCCAAGTTTGAACCGCAAAAAGCACGCACGCTAGAACTTGGTAGCAAATGGAGCCTGCTGGGTGATGCGTTAGCACTGAACTTTGCGCTGTTCGACACCACGGTGAGCAATGAGATCGCCCCCGACCCCACCACCACCGGCAGCTATGTGCAGACCGGGCGTAAGTCGGTGAAAGGGGTGGAAATATCCGCCGTAGGTAGCCTGAGTGAGCATTGGACGCTTTCTGCAGGGCTCAGCCATCTTGATACCGAAGTTGAGGCAGGCAGCTTGGTGTCGGCCGATGGCAGCACCAGCCTGACCTATACGCCCAACGATGCGGCCACTCTGTGGAGTACCTATACCCTCCCCGGCGGGCTGAGCATCGGCGGCGGTGCGCGCTATACCGGCGCACTACACCGTGGCAGAGATGGGGCTGTTGGCACGCCAGTGCTAACGAAATCCTATACCGTCTGGGATGCGCTGCTGTCTTACCCGATCAATGAGCATCTTACCCTGCGCTTGAATGGCTACAACCTGTTCAACAAGGCGTATATCGCATCAATCAACAAGAGCGGCTACCGCTATACGCCAGGCACGCCGCGCACCTTTTTACTGAGCGCCGATATTCGTTTTTAACCTTCAATGGCGCGGTGCATGCCGCCGCGCCATCTTTGGAGCTAGACCGTGCTTCTTCATATTCCCAATGTGCTCACCCCAAGTGAGCTAGAACACCTGCGCCGCACACTTGATGCAACAGCGTGGACCGACGGCCGAGAAACCGTCGGCACGCTTGGTGCGCAGGTCAAACGTAATGAACAGCTTCCCGATGCTTCGCCGGTACGTGCTGAACTGGCGCACATCGTGTTGGCTGCGTTAGCGCGCAACCCGCTGTACTTTGCCGCCGCATTACCGCTTAAAACCCTCACGCCGCGCTTCAACCGTTACGCCAATGGCGGCGAATACGGCTTTCATGTGGATGGCGCAGTGATGCGTGCTGGCAATGAGCAGCATATACGTTCGGACGTGTCTTGCACCCTATTCCTTGCCGATCCGGACGAATACGACGGTGGCGCGCTGATCGTCAGTGATACCTATGGCGAACACGAGGTAAAACTACCCGCTGGAGACGCCATTGTGTACCCCTCCAGCAGTCTGCATCGCGTCACGCCGGTCACACGCGGCGCGCGCGTGGCTTCATTCTTCTGGGTGCAAAGCATGGTGCGTGATGACAGCCAGCGCCGCTTATTGTTTGAAATGGATAGTTCCATCGAGCAGCTACGCGCCACCCAAGCCGATGCAGGCGCAGTCTTGCAACTCACCGGCGTTTATCACAACCTACTCAGGCGCTGGGCGGAAACCTAATAACAGGCTCCGCACAGTCTTCTATCGACGTGCGGAGCTGCGGAATGATTCCATGGTGGGAAATGGGGCTGCGCCTTGTTCTAGCGGCCCTGCTCGGCGCCGTAATCGGCATTAACCGTGAGCGTCACGAATGGGCCGCTGGGCTGCGCACACATATGCTGGTGAGCGTCGGCTCGGCGCTGGCCATTTTGGTATCGGCGTTTGGCTTCTCCGATATTTTGGGTCATCCAAACGTCAATCTTGACCCTTCCCGCATCGCCGCGCAGGTCGTCAGCGGTATTGGCTTTCTCGGTGCTGGCACCATCCTTTTTATGCAGCGCGAACAAGTCATTCGCGGCCTAACTACCGCCGCAGGCCTTTGGGCGGTGGCCTCGGTGGGGCTGGCATCTGGCGCGGGCCTGTATCTCGCCGCCGCGATGGCCACCGTTTTGCTCTGGATCATCTTGGCCGCGCTCAAGCCATTAGAACGGCGCTACCTGCGGCGAAACTTTCGCAATAACCGTCTGCTGCTGCATCTTGCCGAAGGCACCTCTCTTAATGAGATCGAAAGCGCCGTTACTAAGGTAGGGCTAGAGGTATCCGTAATCACTCTTCAGCGCAGCGACCAAGGCGAGCATCTGATGGAAGTGCTGTGCGACCCGCCGCTTTCTCATGCGGCGATGCTCGCCAAGGCTGATGCCCTTCGGCACATGCCCGGCATTACTGCGGTAGAGCTCACCGGGCAGGCGCGCTTGAGCTAAGCCGTGTAGGGAATTCTTTCACGCATTCAGCAGTGTGAAAATTTTCTTCATTTTTATTGCATTTGCGAATCAGTCTCATTATCATGCGCGCATCAAGCGGTGACCTACCGCATGCGCACCGATAAGTGCGGCCTCTTTCCCCACACTCCCCCATGTTGACCCCCATGAGCTTCCACCATCGCAACCTGCAACGCACGCCGATCGCTCTAGCTCTTATCGCACTTCTTGCCCTCCCGGCTTTCGCACAAACTGGCCCTGCTGCAGACCCGTCGGCGGCAAAAACACTCGATGCAGTTGTTGTAACCGCCACCGGTTTCGAGCAAAAGATTACCGATGCACCGGCCAGCATCAGCGTAATCACCCGCGAAGAGCTCACCACCCGCCCCTACCTGACACTGATTGACGCAGTGCGCGATCTTGAAGGCGTGGATGTGGGCGAAACCTCCGATAAAACCGGGCAAAAAACCATTTCCATGCGCGGAATGGGGCCGGACTACACGCTGATTCTGGTTGATGGTAAACGCCAGAATAACCACGGTGATATCTACCCCAATGCCTTCGGCGGTAACCAGTTCAACCATATTCCGCCGTTGGATATGATCGACCGCATCGAAGTGATCCGTGGCCCTGCCTCTACCTTGTATGGCGCTGATGCGCTGGGCGGCGTCATCAATATCATCACCCGCAAAGTGGCTAACCGCTGGCGCGGCTCGGTGACGGCAGGCCATAGCTTGCAACAGAACAGCGATTTCGGCAGCGATAGCACACTCGACTTCGCCCTAATGGGCCCGCTGGTGGAAGACAAGCTCGGCCTCGTGCTGCGCGGCTCGTGGTATCAGCGCGATGCATCCACTCCGGAATACGAAACAATTACGGCCCCCGACGGCACCGTGTTTGAGCGTTCGCTTGGCTTTGGCAGCGGCGGCAAAACTGTCGATAACACCAATAAAAGTGCGGGCATCACCCTAAGCTGGACGCCCACCGCGCAGCAAAGCGTGGTGTTTGATTACGACATTTCGCGCCAAACCTACGACAACACGCCGTACATCAATAACCTGGGTACGGAAACCTATCCGCTTGGCACCTCCGACGGCTTGGGCGGGATCTGGCGCAAAGACCCACGCGTAGGCTATGCCGCCGACCAAAAATTCACCCGCGACCAGTGGTCACTAAGCCACCAAGGCCAGTGGAGTTTTGGCGAAAGCACCATCGTGCTCTCGCACATAGACACCGGCAATCACGGCCGTACCCTGCCGTTTTCGGTAACCGAACGCCTGCTGTTCAAGGACATGTACTGCAATAACGCAGCCGTCTGCAGCAGCGGTGCCTACGCAGGCAAAACCCGCGAAGAACGCCAGCAGCTAGCAGTGGCTACCTTCCTGCCGCGCCCCAAGCGCACCATGGAAAGCCGCCAGTACACATTGGACGCCAAGCTCGATATCGATGCGGGTGACCGTCATCGTTTTATCGTCGGCGGCCAAGCGATCAACGGCGAGCTAGAAGATAGCGTCTTCGGAATGGAGCACGGTGGGCAAGGTGGCGCAGCGCAAGCGCACCGTATGTGGTCGCTATTTGCCGAAGACAGCTGGACCCCCATCGCCCCGCTTACTATCACCTTTGGCCTGCGTCACGATCAGCACAATCTATTTGGTAGCCAGCTCAGCCCGCGTGCTTACGCCGTGTGGACTGTGTCTGATACGTGGACGTTAAAAGGCGGCGTGAGCACCGGCTATAAAACACCCAAAACAACCGATCTTTACGACGGCATCACTGGCTTCGGCGGCCAAGGCACCAGCCCCTTCGTAGGCAACCCTGACCTCAAGCCAGAGACCAGCGTCAATAGTGAGCTGGCCTTGTACTGGGTGGCGGCCGACGATGCCCACAACTTCAACATCACCGTGTTCCGCAACGACTTCAACGACAAGATCGCGCGCGGCGAAAGCAATCTCAATTGCACACAAACCGGCGGTGTGCGCCCCTGCGCCAACCTTGGCGATTACGCGCAACTGGGCTACACCACGTATGCGCAAAATATCAATATCGACAAAGTTTTGATCCAAGGTGTGGAAGTAGCCGGGCAATGGGGCATTACAAATGCGCTGGCGCTGCGTGCGAATTACACCTATACCGATAGCGAACAGCTCAGCGGTGCGCAGAAAGGCCTTCCACTTACCAATAGCGCGCGCCATATGGCCAATGCCAGTTTGAACTGGGCGCTAACGGAAGCGTTCAACCTGCAGATTATTGGAGAGGCGCGCTCCAAGCGCTACCGTGGTCTCATCAATAACGCACGTAGCGACTACAAGGGCTATAGCGTGCTGCACCTTGGCGCGCAATATCGTTTCAATGAAACGCTCAGCGTCAGTGCGCGTATCAATAACCTGCTCAACCGTGATTTCACCAGTTTTGAAACCGCATGGACGCAAGCCGCCGACGGCAGCTACACCCCCAGCTATCTCGACGACTATAACAACAAGGACAAAGCGCGAAATCTTTGGCTCAGTGTAAACTGGCAGTTCTAATGTCTGCATCTCCCACGGCTCCTAGCAATCGGCAGCAGCGCGGCTATTGGCTGCGCACGCTGCACCAATGGCATTGGATCAGCGCCGCCGTGTGCTTGATCGGCACGCTGCTTTTTGCCGTGACGGGAATTACCCTCAACCACGCCGGGCAGATCGAGGCCAAACCTACTGTCGTGCATATCCAAGGCACGCTCCCACCGGCCATGCTGAGCTCACTCACTACGCCCCGCGAAGGTAACGCGCCGTTGCCTGCTCCGGTGACGGCATGGCTGCTTAAACAACACGGCATCAATGCCGCACAGCGTGATGCCGAGTGGTCGGAAGATGAGGTGTATCTGTCCATGCCCGGCCCCGGCCGCGATGCGTGGCTGAGCATTCAAAAAGAAGATGGTGCGCTGGAATACGAACGTAGTGACCGCGGCACCATCGCCTTTCTCAATGATCTGCACAAAGGCCGCAACACGGGCGCAGCGTGGAGCTGGTTTATCGACCTCTTTGCCATCGCCTGCGTTGTGTTCACCGTTAGCGGCCTGTTTCTGCTGTGGCTGCATGCCCGCCAACGTCGCAGCACTTGGCCTTTAGTTGGGCTGGGGCTGCTTATTCCGTTGCTACTGGTTTTGCTTTTCATTCACTAACCTTCGAAAACACATCCATGCGCCTCACTCTCACACTCGCTCTTAGTGGCCTTGCCCTCGCCCCCGCGCACGCGGCCGACCTCAAACTTAACGTTGAGATTCCACGGATCAATGCGGCCGAATACCACCGCCCATATGTCGCAATTTGGGTGGAAGGTGCCGATGGAAAAGCCGCTGCCAATCTCGCTGTGTGGTACCAAGACAAAGACACCAAAGAAGGCCACGGCACCAAATGGCTGCCCGACTTGCGGCAGTGGTGGCGCAAGAGTGGCCGCACACTCAAAGTGCCGGTAGACGGCATCACCGGCCCTACTCGCCCGGTGGGTAAACACGCCATTAGTTTTGATGAAAAGCACCCTGCGCTTGCCAAACTTCCTGCCGGTCACTACACCCTTGTAGTGGAAACCGTGCGCGAAGTAGGCGGGCGCGAGTTACTCAAAATCCCCTTCGATTGGAAGGGCAAACCCAGCAGCGGCAGCGCCCAAGGCAAAACCGAGCTAGGCACCGTTACCTTAGCCGCGCGCTAACCCCAGCACACACGTACTCCACCTAATTTTAGTCAATAAGGATTACCCATGAAACGCACTACCCTTGCGCTTGCCGCCGCGCTCTGCCTGCTGCCACTCACCTCGATGGCGCATAAACAATGGATGGTTCCTTCCGCTACCGTGGTGGCCGGCAACAATGCATGGGTCACGGTGGATGCTGCGATCTCAAACCAGCTCTACTACCCCGATCATTTCGCCATGCAGCTGGACAACGTCACGATTACCGCGCCCGACGGCAGCACATTCCGCCCCGAAAACCCCGCCTCAGGCAAATACCGCAGCGTGTTTGATGTACCGCTAAAGCAAGACGGTACCTACCGCATCGCCAACGTTAACGCTGCCCTATCGGCACGCTGGGATACTCCGGAAAGCATCGCCGCAGCGAAAGCCGCAAAAGACGGCAAGGCACCTCCCGGCGGCTTTCTGCGCGGCGTGAAGGCCGAGGAGTTGGCCACCAAAATTCCGAACAACGCGCTCAATGTGCAGGTAACCGAAGGCAATGGACGTGTAGAAACCTTCGTCACCCACGGCGCGCCCAGCACCGTCGCTCCGGTGGGCAAAGGATTGGAGCTCGCCCCCATCACCCACCCCAACGATCTGTTCGCCGGTGAAGAAGCCAGCTTCAAGCTTCTTGTGGACGGCAAGCCCGCCGCGGGGTTGGAGGTTGAAATCATTCGCGGCGGCACCCGCTACCGCAATGCGCAAGATGAAATCAAAGTCACCACCGCCGCGGATGGCAGCTTCAAAGTGACATGGCCCGAAGCCGGAATGTACTGGCTAGAAGCCTCCACCACTGACAAGAACACCAGCGTTCCGCAGGCCAAGCAGCGCCGTCTGAGCTATGTGGCCACGCTGGAAGTGCTGCCGCAGTAACGCCCTTGTCTCCGCATACGGCCGCCAAGTCGATCGCCACGCTTGGCGGCGCCACTATGGGCACAACGTGGAGCGTGCGTCTTGTTGCCGCGCGCAAAACCAACCTGCACGCGCTGCACACAGACATTCAAGACCAGCTCAATCTTGTCGTGCAGCAAATGAGCACATGGGAGGAAACGTCTGACCTCAGCCGCTACAACCGCGCCAATGCAGGCCAGTGGTTAGCCATTCCAACAGAATTTGCACAGGTGTTACGCTGCGCACTGGAAGTTGCCGAAGCCAGTAATAGCGCATTCGATCCGAGTATCGGTTCGCTTGTTGGGGTATGGGGCTTTGGCGCGCACGCACACAGCACCACACCCACGCCCGAAGCACTGGATATTGCACGCCAACACGCAGGTTGGCAGCGCATCGTTTTAGATGCCGAACACAACCACGTGCTGCAACCCGGCGGTGTTCAGCTCGACCTTTCCGCCATCGCCAAAGGCTTTGCCGCTGATCTGGTTGCTACAACACTGCGCCATCGCGGTATTGAAAGCGCCCTTGTAGAAGTGGGGGGTGAATTACTCGGCTTTGGCCAAAAACCAGACGGTGAACCGTGGCGCGCCTTGGTGGAAGCCGGGCCGGAGGAAGACGATCACCACCTGCCGCCGCGTATTCTTGAACTCAACGATCTTGCGGTTGCCACTTCGGGCGATCGTTGGCACCACTACACGCGCGACGGCCAGCACTACACACACACCATAGACCCACGCAGCGGCCAACCGCTTGCGCACGCCATGGCCGCAGTCAGCGTTATTGCAAACAGCGCCATGCAGGCCGATGCCTGGGCCACCGCGCTAAGCGTATTGGGGGCCGAAGCAGGCTTTGCCTTGGCCGAACAATTACAGCTTGGCGCGCGCTTTCTGACACGCAGCAACGGCGAGCTTCACGAACGTATGACAACCCAATTTCAACAAGCCCTCGCCGCATGAGCAGCACGCATAACCACTGGCGTTCGCGCATCGGTAACGCACTCGTACTGGCACTTCTAGCAGGCCTAGCCGCTTGGCTATGGACACTGCAAACAAGTCATTGGCCAACCCTTGCACCGCAAATGGATGTCCGCCTCGCCGCTGGGCTTAGCTTTACCCTTTGGCTTGTACTTTGCGCCGTTACACTGCTTTTGCCTCGCAAAAAACCGGCAATAAAACAACAGCACACCGACGACAACACCTGGCATGTCATCCACGCCAGCCAGACAGGGTTCGCTCTGGAATTGGCCGAACGCAGTGTTCGCTTATTGCGCGACGCAGGCCAAACGGCGCAACTCCACGATCTTGGCGAGCTTACCCCACAGCAGCTACAGGGCAAGCGCTGCTTATTCATTGCCAGCACCACCGGCGAAGGTGACCCACCCGATACCGTACTCGCGTTTGCAAAGTATATTGACGCCAAGCATCAACACTGCATTGATTTCAGCACCACACAGTTTGCAGTACTCGCGCTTGGCGACAGCAGCTACACCGAATTTTGTGCTTTCGGCCACCGGCTTTCGCGCTGGTTGCTTGAGCACGGCGGCACACCGCTATTTGATCTCATCGAAGTGGATAATGCTGCCCCCGGCGCCTTGCAGCGCTGGCAGCAACAACTAGCAAACCTTGCAGGGCAAACGGACACTTCCGTTTGGGAAGCTGCACAAACGCAGCCTTGGATACTTGCCAAGCGCACGCTGCTTAACCCCGGCAGCCAAGGCTGGCCCGCCTACCATCTTGTGCTTAAGCCATTCGGCAGCGAAAAACCGCAGTGGCAGGCGGGTGATATTGCAGAGATTCACCCAACACCGCAGCTTCAGCGCGACTACTCCATCGCCTCCATTTCAAGCGATGGTCAAATTGAGCTCTTAGTTCGCCAAATGCAGCGCAGTGATGGCAGCCCCGGTCTTGGCAGCAGCTGGTTATGCGAACAACTTAATCTCGGTGATACCGTACCACTGCGCATTCGCAGTAACCCCAACTTCCACGCCCCAAGCCCCAGCACCCCGCTGATATTGATCGGCAACGGTACTGGCATCGCCGCATTGCGCGCGCTTACCAAAGCCCGAGCGCAAGAAGGGGCAAAGCAAACGTGGTTGATCTTCGGTGAGCGCAGCGCCGCCCATGACGCTTTCTTTGGCGACGAGCTAGAACACTGGCTTGAAAATGGCACACTCACCCACCTCAACCGCACTTTCTCGCGTGATGGCCACGTACAGCGTTATGTGCAAGATGCCTTACGCGCGCAAAGCCAGCGCTTACAAGAGTGGGTGAATAACGGCGCATCCCTCTATATCTGTGGCAGCCAAGAAGGTATGGCGCCCGATGTCGAAACCGCACTCAACGAGCTATTGGGCGAAACCACCGTGACCACACTCCGTCAAACAGGCCGTTATCGGCGCGACGTGTATTGATGCACCCAAAAAAGTTGCGGCACATCCCTGTGCCGCGGCGAAGCCAATTCCGTTGACACCGCCTTGAAAGAAACCTTACTTAAGCTCCACGATGCGCATCAGTAGCGCCTCACCTGCACCGTCTAGTGCAAACCGCATACGCTCATCACCTGCCATCAGTAGCGCGGTATCACCTGTTTCCATACTGCCCAGCGCATGCTCACCAGCAAAATGGGCCTGCCCTGCCAGCATATGCACAGCCCAGGTTTCTCCCGGGTCAGCAAATACCACCATGGCGCCCACCAGCGGCCTGCGCCAAATCTGCGCATCCACCACACCGCGCTTCCACATTAAGTTGAAATCACGGGTGGGGCCATCAAGTAACTCACCTACCAGCGATTGATCGCCCGAAAACCCGATCATGTCGAACGGGTTCGACAGTTCATGCACCTTTCCGTTGTCAAACCGCAGGCGCATCCCTGCGCCACTTAGCAGCACCAGCTGCCGCTCCACGCCGGGGAAAGTCGAAAACGGCACGTCCGTCTCTACCTCGGCAATGGATAGCCTCCATTTCCAGTCGTCAACATCGGGTTCCCGATGCACTTCCGACGTCCACCCCGCCCCATTTTTCCAGCGGCCGCGCCGATAGTCTGTAGCCCGCAAAATGCGTGACTTACTTCGTGTGGCGTCCTGCCTTACCGCTACTGCTTCCCCTTCACAGCAGCAAGACTGCGTCATCGGCGTGCTACCTGTGCAGGCGGCACATAAGCCGGAACCGGCAGCAAAGGCGTTGCTGCTCGCACCACTGTTCGCTGTGAATTAATCACAATGCGGTCACGATTTTTTTCAACAGTCTTCAAACCAATTCCTTTCACCAGCGCCAACTGCTCCGGGCTACGGAACGCACCGTTAGCGGTGCGATATTCCACAATCGCCTGTGCCTTCGCAGGGCCGATATTGAGCAGCACACGATCCAATGTAGCCGCATCTGCCGTATTGATATTCACCTTTTCCGATGCAGCGGCCCGGCCTGCCATTGCAAGCACCAGCAATACCGCGATCGCAATTGAAGTGAATAACCGCATGACATAACTCCTTGGGTGGCCAGCGCAGGGGTTGCCTCACTACTGCAATAGCGTGCCCGTTTGGATTTACACAGACTATCGGAAGCCTCTGCAGATGGCGTCGGAATTTCTCCGACTCTTGGGTAGGAAAAATCTGATCTCGCCACTTGATCCAACACAAAGTATTAAGCCTATCCAGCGTTACAATGAACCACCAACCCAAAGACAACAGGGACACCATGCACACCCATCACTTCAACGCCCACCAGATCCGCGACTTCGTTGGCGCCAAGTGGGATAACGAAATCATCCCGCAGTTGGTCGAATACATCAAAATTCCCAATAAATCACCGATGTTCGATGCCGATTGGGTGAAGAACGGCCACATGGATCGTGCTGTGGCCCTGATGGAGGGCTGGGCAAAAGCGCAAGTCATTCCGGGCATGCAGGTGGAGGTGGTGCGCTTGGAAGGCCGCACGCCGCTGATCTTCATCGACATTCCCGCTGCTAACGGAGGCCGCAACGACGACTGCGTGCTGCTTTACGGCCACATGGACAAACAACCGGAAATGACCGGCTGGGACGAAGACAAAGGCCCGTGGGTGCCCGTGCTGGAAGGCGACCGTCTGTATGGCCGCGGCGGTGCCGACGACGGCTATGCCATTTACGGCTCGCTCACCGCGATCATGGCACTGCAGGCACAAGGCGCGGCGCATGCCCGCTGCGTGATCCTGATTGAAGGCTGCGAAGAATCCGGCAGCTACGACCTGCCGTTCTATGTGGATCACCTCGCTAGCCGCATCGGCAAGCCGTCTTTGGTGGTGTGCCTCGACTCCGGCTGCGGCAACTACGAGCAGCTATGGTGCACCACCTCGCTACGCGGCTTGGCGGGTGGCAACCTTACTGTGGAAGTGCTGTCCGAAGGCGTGCACTCGGGCGATGCGTCCGGCATCGTGCCCTCTAGCTTCCGAGTGATTCGTGACCTGCTTTCACGTATTGAAGACGAAGACACTGGGCGCATTCTCTTAGATGGGTTGCAGGTAGAAGTCCCCGCCGACCGTTTAGCACAGGCGCGCAAAGTATCTACGGTGCTGGGTAATGAAGTGTTCGATAAATTCCCCTTCCTGCCCGATATGAGCCCAATGAACGCCGATCTCACCGAGCTGGTGCTCAACCGCACCTGGCGCCCGGCCTTGTCGATTACCGGCGTTGATGGCCTGCCCCCACTGGCATCGGCGGGCAACGTGTTGCGCCCATTCACCGCGCTCAAACTCAGCCTGCGCCTGCCGCCCACGCTGGAAGGCAAGAAAGCCGGTGAGCTATTGAAAGAAACCCTGCTGAAAGATCCGCCCTACGGCGCCAAAGTTAGCCTGTACCTAGAAAAAGCCAGCACTGGCTGGAATGCCCCCGCCATGGCTCCGTGGCTGGAACAAGCCATCGAGCAATCTAGCCAAGACTTCTTCAGCAAGCCCGCCATGTACATGGGCGAAGGCGGCACCATTCCGTTTATGGGCATGCTGGGCGAGAAGTTCCCCGGCGCGCAATTCATGATCACCGGCGTGCTGGGCCCGCATTCCAATGCCCACGGCCCCAATGAATTTCTGCATATCCCGATGGGTAAAGCCGTTACCGCCTGCGTGGCCCGCGTGATGGCCGAACACAGCGCCGCCAGCCTGCGCGGTGAAACCACGGGTGTTGCGGCAACCGGCGACAATTCGTATGCGGATACGCCGGGGGGCTGCTGCTGAATACCACTTGCCACACGGATCGCCTAACTAAACCAACAAACCCGCCGAATGGCGGGTTTGTTGGTTTAGATGTTGCGTGAGAATTACCAACATCCAGTCGCGGGTGTTTTCGTGCCCGCTTGATTGACGGTCAGCGTACTGCATGAGTCACCGCTTTGTGCCGGTTTAGGCGTAGCGCTAATGGTGTACGTCTTGAGCCCAAGATTGCTTGGCGCGATGGAGTAAAACTCCAAAGCCTTAGGCTCACAGATCGCTGTGTTTGCTGTGAACCCCACGTAAGTCAAATTGGCCGTATAAAAACGTTCTGCTTGCTGCGCTACCGCTGCTGCACAAGCCCCACCTGCTGTCCGCCTTCCTTTGCGGACATACTCTGTGTAAGACGGTATAGCGATGGATGCCAAGATGCCGATAATTGCAACGACCACCATTAGCTCAATCAAACTAAACCCGTGTTGTTTTGAAGCACGCATGGAACGCTCCTTAAATTGATTCATGGTGCTCAGTCGTTGCGAATTTCGCGCCAAGAGACGCGGTTCCACAAAGCCTGTCCTTTATTGATTTTCTGCGTTTCACCACTCGATGTATTGATGACCAGTTGGCCAGGTAACAACACCGGCAAGGTTGGCATGCCATTGGTCTTTACCGAGCCCGTTGGTTTTCCTGCCGTCCCTGCATCATCAGTTGTACCATCGCCATCCAAGTCAAAGTATGAGCGGCCGGTAGCAATACCTGGGAAGGGCTGTAGGGCATTGATATAGCCGCTACCACCCACGTCGTCACAAGAGTTTCCGGAGGGCATCATGCTGGCCGTTACCAAGAACGAGCCGTCAATTTGTGCATTCTGCACAATCCGCTCACCTTCACCCGTTAGATCAACATACCAACCCTTTTTACCGGCGGACAAGGATGAGAGCTCTTGGAAGTAGCGCCGTCCAGTAGAAGCATCCGTTGTTACGCTGCGCGAATCCAGATTGGCGCGGGTATAAGTAGTGCCATCGTCCATTACACCGTACATACTTTGGGAACTTGTCGTCTTATCGTTGCCATCTGTGGCACTTAGGTAGCTCCCCGTACCAAAGAATACCCAGCGCGTATTAGTACGCGGGTCTACCGCAGTTACCAACCCACCGGTAATTGGCTGTGGAGTTCCCGCTGTCTTTTCTGCATGAAACACCTTACTAGCAGACCAAGCCGCCGGGTTGGTACTTGTCATGTCGAACTTCCAGATGTTGCCCTGCATATCACCGGCATAGGCGTATACGAGGGTTTTACCATCCGCAGCATACAACCCAGTCGGGGTAGACAAGCCGTTATTAAGGGTCGCGTCTGTAGCAATTTCCTTAATGACAGCACCCGTTGTCAGATTGAGAACCAGCAGCGCTGCCTTACCACTACTACTATTGATGCCATTGCCAACAATAACGGCTGGAGTGGTCGCTGTGCCGCTAGTACGCACAGCCGCAAGAACTGGAGCACCCAATACTTGCCCCATGTTATCAGCACTCGGTGTGGCCGATGTTGAAGCACGCTCCCATTTGACGTTCGCAGCGGCAAACGATGAAGGATTAGTGACATCGAGTGCATACAAGCCTTTTCCACCACGCCCCAATGCTCCCACTAGAATATTGGTGCTACTTGGCCCAAGTGAGCGCTTACTCACAACAATAGGACCATCCACAAACCACTGGTGCGTATAGTCCCCTGCACTAAAGTCCTTTAACTTTGCGAAGTTAATAATGCTTGGGACATATGCAAACAATTCGTTACCATTACTTGCGTCGAACGCGTGCATCATGCCGTCATTCGCACCGATGTAAACGGTATCTGTTTCACTTACATAAGCAGGTGACGAGTTTACAATATCACCAAGCAACGATGTGCGCACCCGAAGCTTACCCGGAGCCGTACCTTCTTTCGACTGATCACCCAAGATATAGTTCGCGTTGTCGGCACCACTTACTTCATAACTGGCCGCGCCCACACCTGTTTTATCAAGTGCGCTTACTTGGCTTGCGGTGGGAAAGCTAGCCCCGGCCGTGCTCCCCATGGTAAACACTTTACGCGTAGTGCCGTAAACCGGAATTGAAGCCTGCCAATTTTCTGCTCCGGTAGTCACGGTTTCTGACTTCAGGCCACCCGTCCATAGACCAGACACATAACTGGCCTTAAAGATTTTTGTCCCGGTATTGAGGCTGGTGGCATCGCTGGCTGTTGTATTAGAGAACGAACCTGTACGCTGCGAAATTGCTGCCAAGGCCGCACTCAAACCATCAGCAAACTCCTGCGGACTAGACGCAGAGACAAAAGATCCACGCCCATTGACGGCAGCATGCAGCAAATCATCCAGACGGTATTTGGTATCGTTGTTTGCATTGCCGGTATCCAACTGGGCACTACTTGGCCAAGTTGTAGATGGCGTCACTTGCGACACGCTGGACAGCCCGCTTGTAGTTTTTAGGCCAATCGAAATAGTGAAAGTCACCATATGCTGCCAAAACGCAGGGTCGCGCCCCACCTGATCGTTCTCTCCGGCCACCTTGGAGTAGCTGCTGGGCACGTTATTGGCCAAGTCCGTTCGAAGGTCATTTTTCCAATACCGCATTGCCACATCGGCCAGCGAATTGGAAACCCCATCCGGATAGGGGGCGGCTTTTTTATACTGATAGCCCTTATAGTTGGGATCGGTGGTAGCCAAGTCATTAGTAATCAGGCTGCCATCGTTATCATCACCATTCGTTCCTGTATTTACCGTACTGTTATTCCAATAACCGTCTGTGGTTAGAATAGTGAAGTTTTGGCGACAGGAAAACTGTGCAGTACCACTTTCAGGACCATAAGGACCTGTGTTTGCTGAACCTGAAAAATATTGCCCTGCGCTGTTAAGTGCGGTCTGCAATGGCGTACCGTTATTAGCCTCAGCTGCAAACAGGCGGTTGAACCAAGTCGATCGCGAGGTAGTGGCCGTGGCATCGCCTTGTGCAGTGATACCATTGACGAAACGACCGTCGTTGCCATCCCCCACTGGGATATCGAAATTACTGCGATTCCAAATAGTGCGATAACCCACACGCACCTTGCGCCCCTGAGTATTGAAGGCTTCCGCCGCGCCGCCTTTGGCGGCCTTGATGCGGGTACGGTAATAGGAATACCAGGTGGCGAAATTGGCTTTCTCTGCGTCCAGTGAACGCCCGGTTGGTGTTACCCCCGACGCGCAATCGATCCAATCGTAGCTGTCAAAGCCATTGCCACAGCGATTGGTGGTGTAATATCTGGCACTGAGTTGATAGTCCGCCGCGTTGTTATCGGGATTGGCGTCCGTCGCTTCGACAGTGTAAACGCCCGAAACCGTTGGGCTGACAGTGCAAGTATTCGGGTTTGGGTCACCCACTTCAACCGCACAGACCACGATCCCGGACGGATTCTTTAGCCTGAAGTACCCGTACCTCGAGGTGTTCCTGCGAATGGTTAGTTCCAATGTTTCACCCGCAGGGATGCTGCCGAGGGTGTGGGTGTTGACGTTGTTATTCTTTACGGTACCTGACGCTGGGGTCACGCTAAGTAGTGATGCACCGCTCTCAACCACCTTGCCCCAATGACTTTGCACAATATCCGAACCACCGGCCAGGATCTGGTAGCGGTAGTAGTTCTCGACGTTCGACAGATATACCGCCCCCGTTTGCGACCTATTCTTGGGCACATAGAAAGTACGCGTATAGTCGGCCAGATTGACCGTACCACTGCTTGTGCTTGCACTGGTCAACGGATCGGTATAGCTCACTAAGTTGGTGTCATCGTAAGCGCTGCCGTAGCTGGTGCCGCCAGTGACACGACTGCCACTGGCCGTCACCCATGGCTGATATGTGGTACCAGGGTTGTAGTACATGGTATTAGTGGTATAGGCCTGCTCGAACATCCAGTTATTGCCGCTCCGATAGGTCAGGTCGCCGGAATTACCGCTACTCACACCATCGTCACTGGGCTCATCACTGAAACTACCCACCCCTGTGATCTTAGCGATGCTGCCATTATTGATATTTTCCCACCGCATCGACCCGGAGTCATCGAGGATAAACAAGATATTCGGAGCCACTCTGACGCCCGTCATCAAGGGCTCATCTGGAATTACAATGCCTGCATTTACAGGCAGCGCCAAAATGGTTGCCAAAAACGCCACAGGAGTTACCCACACAGGGCGTTGTTTATCCATGGCACGTACTAGCTTGGTCTTGGAATTGGGGTAATGGTTTTTCATGGCTAAACCCACACTTTAATTATGGATTGGGCTGGCTAATGATATTAGCCTGCAACACGACCTGCGCTTGGCCACGACCACGGCCAAACGAAGTCACGCGAAACATCGGACGCTTACACATATATTCGGGTGCATTTGTTGACGAACAGACACCTATAACGTCTTTACTTTCACCGATGCCGCGCCCTAAATACTCGACAATAAAGCCATAGCTGGGAGAGTTGGCGCCGTTTACCTGAGTCCACCCAGTGGGTTGCAATGGCGCTGTTTCCCAATTAGCAGCCACTGCTGGATCGCTACGATCACAATAACCGTTTCCTACACAGGTTGCGCTTCCACGTAGCGCAGTAAATGTATTTGAACCATTCCACATGGCATTGAACGTGCCGCCAATTACGGTATTAGTAGCGACGCGCAACCCCATTTCAGCCGCCTGCATTGCATCGTTGCGATCGCGCAGATTGGCGCCCATACGCTCTTGCATCGCAGAGCTTCGCAATACGGCAACGCCTAGAACAGACATAACAATAAGCAGAATCAGCACCACCAGCAGTGAAATACCCCGCTGTTGACGAGACCCAATGCACAATTGATTGTGATTTAGCTTACTCACGGGCGGCTCCGAATACTTATAACGTTAGATGTCTGTCGCGTGATGTAATTATTGCCATCCACCTTCACGTCCCCCCCCATCGTTTTTTGGCCACGCAGCGTCAAATTCACACGCATTGCAATAACGTCATTCCATTGAGCCGGAGTGCTTGTATAGGCATTACCACTATTACGTAGATAGCTTACTGTCATCCCAGTAACACCTGTTATTACTTCTTGCCCCGCAGCGCCATTGCGTTGAACTTTAAGTGCACCGCCGTCTAAATACCAGCGATTACTGCGGTAGCGCGCAGCAGAAACAGAGGCCGCTGGCGAAATATCTTTATTATAAATAGCAACCGGTGTAGCTGGTGAAAAAGTTAACGTATTTGAACCATCATTAACATTCGTTACAGTTACAACATAGAGCTGGCTTGCATTACAAATTACGGCCTTATCATTATTTGCAAACGCATCTGATAATTTCCAATCGGGTAGGCCTTCTGCTGGTTTTTTTAGCGTCACGGTGCTAGTTGTTGCGCCAGTCACCTGATACCCTGCGTCATCAGCTGAAACCGCAGTAAATTCACTTCCTGATCCAGATAGCGGTGTCGATAAAAGCGCTGTTTCATCTGCAGTTAGCGCATGCTCCACATCCGGTCGCGCCAAATAAGAGCATGCCGTGCCACCAGCCGCCCTGATATCGCGAGACATTAGCTCATATGCAACCCGCGCCCCTTCTTGAATGCGGTTCTGCCCTTCGTTGGCATTAAACGTATTTTGATTTGATTGGAAAATTGCAATCGCCGCACCAAGCACCAGCAACCCCAGCACCATGGCGATCATCAATTCAATCAAGCTAAACCCTGCTTGATATAACCGTTGCAAAGAGGGCCGGCTCATATTTGTGTCTCCACCGCCAACGAGCGTGAGCTACCGCCTTGATCCGCCCCCCCTCGTGAGTCATCCCAAAACACTGTCACTGTGCATGTTAAGCCCGGCCCGCAATTCGTTACTTGCCCGCATGTTGTTGCTGCATTGCCCAGCATCGTTTTAATAGATGCTACCCAAGCCGACTTATCATTTGATACTCGCGTTGTTCCAGCGGCTGGCGTAGCGCATGTTTTCCCCATATTGTAGCTTGCTGCTTGCGTTGGATTTGCGCGAATCGCTTCTAACATAGAGCTCGTTGCCATTACTGCCTGACTGGACTCCAACGAGCTTTGCCCACCACGAAGTGCCAATGATTGCATGGCAGCAATACCCAATAGACCAACGGCAAGCACCAGTACGGCAACCATCACTTCGATGAGGCTCATACCCTGCGCCCCCCTAGGCATTGTTGCGGGTTGGAATAAACGATTCATGAGCACGCTCCATTTACTACTGACACCACTCCACTAATACGCACCGTCAGGCACCGTTTGGTGTTGGATACGGCGACTTCTACCTTTTGCTCTGTATTGGCCAAGCCCGATGGCTTGAACACAACCCCATCTTGAGGGCCACTAACTACCACGGGATCACTGACAACGTGATAGCGAATAACGTCATCTGCGCAGCTAGCTGCATTCGCCGGATCTGTGCAAGATGTTTTGTCGATACCGTGAACCACCCACCCTGCCCAAGTAGCACTTGAGGCACAGGTGGCGCTTCCGTCAGTACTCGGACAAATTGTGACGCGAGTATTTCGACGAACGGCCTCGGCCCGTGCCAACTGAAGACCCGCAATAAGCTCTTCGGTCTGCGCCTTCACACGCCCGCTTTCCACCATGCTGCTCATACTCGGCGCCGCAATCATGGCCAGTATTCCGATTACCGCCACCGTCACCATCAGCTCCACAAGGGTGAAGCCGCGTGGCTGTGCGGGTAAAGGTAAATGTGTTTGGTGTCGCAACATGGCACCCTCGCTTTTTGGCTGTTTCACAGTAACGGCTCCTTTCCTAGGCTTCCAGCAACGCCCGATAGGCGGGCCAATGGCGGGCGTTAGCGGCAATGACTGCCACTTAGCGGCTGCTCGTGGTAGAACTATGGCCCACACTTTAAACCTTGTTTCGATGCCCCCAACCACGCCGCTCTCCGCGCTTTGGCGCCCCACAGCCCTGCTTACGGTGGTGCTCGGCGGCGAGGCATTGGCAGCCATTCTAGCGCTGGCCCCGATGCAAAGTGGGGCGCGATTGATGCAGTTTGGGCTAGCCTCGCTAGCGGCGCAGTGGGTGCTGCTGGGCACGCTATGTTTGCTCTTTCTTCTGCGCGCCCCCCTCTCTCGCCTACCCGCGCTGCGTCTAGCGTGGGTGTGTTTGGCACTTTTTTTGATGATGAGCCTGCTGGTGGCCGAGGCGGCATGGGCGGTGCTGTCTATGACGGCTACGCTTGAGATCAGCCGGTCTGCATTCGTTTTACGCCTGCTGGCCTTGGCACTGGTGGTGGGGCTGATTGGGCTTTTGACCTACCAAAACTATTGGCGCTCACGGCAATTGGCGGTGCGCGCCAAGCAGCTAGAGCTGGAGGCACTGCAAGCGCGCATTCGCCCACACTTCTTATTCAACACGCTCAATACGGGCGCTGCGCTGGTGCATGCGCAGCCAGACGTGGCTGAACGGGTTTTGCTGGATCTGGCCGACCTGTTCCGCAGTGCGCTGCGCGGGCCAAAGCTCATCCCGCTGCATGAAGAATTAGAGTTGACCCAGCGCTACCTAGACATCGAGGCGCTGCGTTTTGGCGAGCGCCTACGCCTAGTCTGGGAAGTTCCAGATACACTCCCTAGTGTGCAAGTGCCATCGCTTTCTATTCAGCCACTTGCAGAAAATGCCATTCGTCATGGCATTGAGCGCCTGCCTCATGGTGGGCAGTTGCAGGTGATCGTTACCAGCACGCATAAGGGCATCGAAGTTTTGGTTAGCAACGATCTGCCTGAAGAGGCAGGTGACTCCAAGGGCCACGCGGTTGGTCTAGCCTCTGCCAAAGAACGTATCTTGGCGATGACCGATGGCCGTGGCCGCGTGGATACGGTGGTTGAGGATGGCCGCTTTGTGGCGAAAATGGTGCTGCCCAAGCCTGTTTAATTCAATCCAATAGCACCGATAAACGCGCAATGGCATCATCTATCACAGCAGCAGGCGCACGCTCTATCTTTCTAGCTTTGCGCGCTACGAGGTCAAGCATTCGGGTTTTATTGACCAAAGCCACGCCTTGGGTTTTACAGCCCGTACTTACCAGCGAAACCGCAAACCCGGCATAGCGCGCATAATCACCGCCTTGGGTGATGGGCGCTACTAACACATCGCCCAACTTGTTGAACTCTTTGGTCGTTAGCACCAACGCTGGGCGCGTGCCTCGTTGTTCATGCCCAAGCGCAGGATCAAGCGGCACACTAACAATATCGCCACGTTCAAACACTGCCATCACCACACCTCGTTTCCAACAGGCGGGGCGCTACCCCAAGCATCCATATCTGCAGGCGGCTGGGCATTGCTATCGCACTGGGCAAGCAAATTGGCCAAAGTGTATTTTTTCTTAGGGGTGAGGATGATTTTTCCATCCGGGGTGGTGTTTAACATGAGGTGCTTACCTACACCAATACCAAGATCTTTCAAAACCAAGGGTGGCACCACAAGCGCCGTGCTATTACCCATTTTCCTAAGCACAACTTCCATGGGACACCTCCAAAAATTACCTAAACCACACCATAGCATAAAGGTAAAACAATGTTTTACTGCACCTTAAACTCAATCCGCCGGTTACGGGCGCGGCCTGCGTCGGTGGCGTTGTCGGCAACCGGGGTGTCTGGGCCTTTGCCTTGTATGTCGATACGGTTTGAAGGAAGCCCTTTGGCTTCCATATAGCTGCGTACCGCCAGTGCACGGGCTTGGCTTAGGGTGATGTTAGCCTCACGCTTACCGACGTTGTCGGTATGGCCCACCACCAAAAAGCGCACGCTGGGCATCTGCGCCATTTTCGCCACCATTTCATCGAGAATCGCAGCTCCATATGGGGTGAGTTGGGCGCTGCCGCTTTGAAACTCAACGATACGATTGGCCAGAGTTTGGTCGAGTAGTTGCTGCCGCCCGCCCACCTTCAAACCATTGACAACGGTGTAGTTGGCATTACTGGCAAGGCTGAGATCGCTGGCCACTTGTTGGCGCAGCGCTTCGTTTGCCACTTCACCGCGCACGGCAATCGACTGCCCGTTGATTTCCAGCTTGCCTGCACTCACCCGCTTGAGCCCGGGGGTGAGCATATTGGCGACATAGGTGCCCCAGTTGGGCGGCGTTGCAATGTCTTCTACTTGAATGCGGTCCACCACACGACCAGCACCATACACACCCTGCAGGCTGGCAAGTAACTTGGCCTTGGTGGCTTGATCGGGCACCACGCCCTCGATGATGACGGGGCGCTCGCTTGCGGGAGTTGCTGCAGGTGGCTGCAGCACGGCTGTTTGCGCAACCGCCGCCCCCACTATGGTGATAAGCGCAAACGCGAACCCTGTACGCCGAAGGAAACGCATGATCAAGCTCCTAAAAATGTTTCGCCAAACAATTTGCGTGCCGATCCAAGCCGGAGTTCGCTGCGATCTAAATAGCTGGCCAACCGGCTGAGATTGAAGTCTCCCGCCAAATACGGTTCGACCCATTCGGCGCGTTCGATATGAATCAAAAAATCTTCGGCACTGGAAGGGTCCATGGCCGCACGCAGTATCTGCCGGTCTGCGCCATTGAACCCCACCAACATGCCGCGCTGATTATCGTTGGCGATCAAGACCGATAGTTCCAGATCCGCTCGCGCCACAAAACCAGCCAAGAGGTCTAACCAGAATGCTGCCACCTGATAGCGGTAGGCAGGGTCACGCGGCAGCGGGAATGCCAACGCTTTGTCTATCGCCACATCACCACCACTCAGTAGTGGTTGTAAGAGCAGCCCCAATGCAGGCAATAGCTGCTTAAGCGCCACCGCAGGAAGCCCTGCGTCACGCAACAGCATGTGCAGGTCGCCTAGACTCGTCTGCTCTAGGAATGCTGCATAAGGCGCCTCATATGCAGAGGGTGAGGTGGCAATATCCAAATGTGCACCCGCCAGCTGCATGAGCGTGGCTTCGGCATTTTCCTGTGTGCATGCCAAGGCCATTAGGCGGGCCAGTTGCCCCCAGGTGGGCTGCATGATCAATGCGCTGCGCGCTAAAAATGACAAGGGCTCGGTAACGTCCAAGCGTGTGGCGGCCAGCAACGGAAAGCGACGGCCAGAGCTGTCGTGGCTGGGGCGAATATGCCCACACAACGCGGTTTTGTTGCGTGTTCCAATAAATGCAAAATGCCCTGCGGATGCATTGTCGTAATGCTGCTTCCATTGCGGCACTTGGCTCATCAATTCCAGACCCTCACCCGCCCAACGATCCAGCCACGCGATCAGTTGGTGCTGGCTGCCGTGGCGAACGAAGTCGCCGCGTGCAGGAATTTTTCCAAAGTACGAGACCTCTCCATGGGTGGATTGATTCATTGCCCGCCTCCTGCCACGGCATTGTTGCCTGCACTTGCCACACTAGAAGCTGCGATTGGCGTGCCTCCAGCCACCGTGGCTGGAAGCTGCAAACCGCGCTGCCAATCGCCACCACCTGTGCTGCTTGCTGCGTTACTTCCTGCGCGGCGCACGATCCGCATTTCCACGGCCACGCTGATACCACCTTCAGACCATGTGATACGGGTCGAACCGTCTAGTTTTTCAAATTCACCACTAGACATCAGGCGATCAAAGCCATTGGACCCGGGCGCATTGAAGACATCCACGGTGCGTCCATCACTGGTAACCGCGCTAATACGCGCACCCGGAACCTGCCCGATATTTGGATATTGCATCGTCACCCATTGCGGTGGGGTATTGCGGTAACGCAGTTGCTGCCCGTCAATTTCAAGGGTGTACTCCACCGCGCCAATCGCGGGAGATGGCAAGACCTCGAAGATCGTGGCGTCTTGCTCACCCGATGCCGCACCGCTAACCCAACTGCCATAGTTGGCGACTAGCTCAGACGAAAGGTTCACCCCCATTCCCGCCCAGCGTCGTACTTCCAGCAAGGGGCCACGCTGCAACACAAGTGCGCCCAAGGCCTCTTTGTTGAAGGTGGCAATGCTGCCGTTGGCGCCAAAGATTGTGGCAACATCGCTTGCGGCCGCATCTACATCCGAGTTCAAATTAAACGGGTACTGCGTGCCTATGCCAGCCACAAAGGGATCAAGCACCTGTGCCTTCCAACTGCGGTTGATCTCTGCCTCGGCAGGCGCAATAAGCGCCGCATAGGTTTGTGTAATGGGGCGCAGCAGTAATGGCCGCAGAACATTGCGCTGCGATTCATCCATTCCCGAGAGCAGTTGTTCATCCACCAGAGACAGCGCAGCGCTGAGTTCGGAGCCTTCATTGCTCAGTGTGTCTTGCATCAGCTTGCGTGCACCGATACCAATTTCACCTTGCGTTTTGATGTTGTTCAAACGGCTGCGCAATTTTACGAGTGCATCGAAATAGGCAGCATCGAGCGGGGGTTGATCGCCCCGCGCCATGGTGAGCCGAGCAATGGGTTCAAACGCTTTACCAATTGGGCCAACTGGTTTTTTCGCCATTTCGGCTGCGGGATTTTTACGCAGAATCGTGCGTTGGAACCACGCCATGAAGCCTTTGCGCTCTTGCAACGCACGCGCTTGTTGCGGTGGGTTATCCCAAACGGTTTCTTCGTTGATCTTATCGAGCAAAACACGCAGTGGTGACGTTGTTGCATTGCCTAAGCGGTTGACCTGTGCAACCGCATCATTGAATGAAGTGAAGTCGGCAATACTTAGGCCAGCCAAAAACTTCCCCCATTCGTGCGCATATTCGCGCTTGTACATCCCCGACAATTCGCGTGCAACGTACTCCGGGCTTCCCGCCAATGAAAGATCACTTTGCTCGGTGACATCTAGCACCCAATCGGTAGTGCTTAATTGAGTATTGGCCGCTTCTTTAATCGCATTTTGCACATAGTCTTCCCATGCCTTGCGGGTGAAAGCACCCGATACGGCATAGCTTCCCGAGATCAGCCCCTTGTTATTCTCACCCACCAGAGAATTTACCGTTACAGTTCCAAAGCGTGCCGCTGCGCGTGCCTTGATCTGCGCAAACACGCGCTCAACGGCGGGCTGCCCCTTCATGACTTGGCTAAGTGCAAGCCGTGTATCCGTGATGAGCGTTGCCTTGGTTTGAATCTGCGGCCAACCCGGCTTACCCGCTTGGGCCACGTAGAAGGTCAGCAGTTTTTCTGCGGTGCGCACCATTTCTTCACGGCTCATTTGCCCTCGGTTGGCATCGAGCCAAGCCCGCCAAAACAGCGTGAGCTGTTGGGCTAAATGGCTACTTTCTACGTGCTGCGGCTGCCCCAGCATGAGGTATGTTTTTAGCGCGTTATACGCATCATTGGTGTTGGTGGGTGAGGCATTCTGATAGAGCACGTCACTCTCAACGGCCGTTACTGCGGTTTGTCCAAGTTTGCCGCGGGCTTCAACCACGCTTGCAAGATATGCCTCAAGGCTGGCCACCGTGGGTGCCAGCATCACTTGCTGCATGCCGTGGTTGTATTCGCGCAACAGTTTTTCGCGAATGGCATCACCTTGATACAGGCCAAGATGCGTCGTAATGCCCCCTTCTTTTGCGTAGTGATCCAGCTGCTCCATGCGATCTTGCAGGAGCTGCAGTGCCTCCAAGCGTGCTTTCAAATCCACACGATTGTGTTGCAGCGCAACCGCTTGTTGCAGATCGCGGCTGGCGTTGCGCACAAGCTGCGCATTATTGGAATACGACCAAGCCCACGCACCCATCAATAATGCCAGCGCAGCAACCGCACCAAGGAAAACACCGTAGCGCATGCGCTTTTGATATGGGCTGGAATACTGCCGCACCAGTTCTTTGTCGGTAAAGATTACTTTCCGAAACAGGTCTTTAAGGAAGAAGGCGGTTTGCCCCACTGGGGCCACGTCCACATTGGAGCTACGCTGTAGATCAAACTGCTTGCTGATCCGTTCGGAGGCGTGGTGAACCGAACGCCCTTCCTGCACGGCGCTGGAAAAATAAAACCCACGGAACACGGGTTTGAACTGGTATGGGTTGTCTTCAAACAACGTAGCAATGAAGCTGCGTAGTGCCGGTTTAATTCCCACAAATTCCAGCGGCAAGGACAGTAGCCCAGGCGACACCGCGCGCCCACGCTGCATGGCCATGTGCGTGAGCCCCACGTCTTTTAGGCCTTCTGCTAGTTCATCAAAATGGGCATCGAAAGCACTGAGCGCATTGCTCTGCTGCTGCACGTCAAACGGTAGCGTAGCGCCCCATACATGCTCGCGCTCGCCCGGATCTAGTGACTGAAAGAACTCGCTAAACCCAGCAATGAGATCCGCCTTGGTAAACACCACATAGACCGGTGCAAACACTTCAAGCCGTTCGGTAATTTCCTGCACGCGCTGGCGCAAGTTTTTGGCAAGTTCGATTGCGAACTCTGGCTTGCTGCCCGAGAGTTCAGCAATGCTCGCCGCGATGATGACACCATTGATAGGGGCGCGCGGGCGATTCTTTTTCAGAAGATCAAGGAAGGTGAGCCATTCCAAGCGGTCTTCTATATTCACCGAATATCGGCCCGCGGTATCCAACACGATACCATCGGTGGTGAAGTACCAATCGCAGTTGCGCGTGCCACCAATGCCTTGCACCACGTTGCGGTGGTTGTCTTCAAAAGGAAACTGCAGGCCGGAATTCAAAATGGCCGTACTTTTCCCTGCCGCAGGGTTGCCAATGATCACATACCACGGCAATTCATACAGCGCAGCGCTGCCCTTCAGCACCCCCATGCGTGATGCTTTGATTTGCTTTACCGCGTCTTGCATCCGCGAGCGCAGCGCTTCGGTGTCGGCACGCTGGGCGGGAGCTGCATGCGCTACGGCGCGGTCACCCTCGCTTTGCAGCATTGCATCCATCTGCTTGGCCGAACGCCGCGCCTGCAGGCGCCGCACGCCCCATGCAATCAAAGCAATTACAAGCCCTACCGCCACGGCGATCGCCAGCCAAACACCCATCTGGCGCATGCGCTCACCGCCTTGCTGGGTAACGGCAACCGCACCAATAAGGCTGATCAGCATCCATAACCGGTAGTCACGGAGGTAATAGGTGAACGTGCTCAATCGCATGCTGAATTTCCAAAGACTGTCATACGCGCTCGCCAACAAGAGAGCGTGATAGGGGGGATGGGGTTAGCAGGGAAAAGTGGAATGCGGAGCCTGCTGCAACGCTTTGCACTAAAACACTCTCGGCGCGCTGTTGTATTTGCGCTTGCGCGAGCGCCAATTGCGCCAGCGGCAATACCAAACCAAGTTCGCCCGCACTTGCACGTAGCGAGGCTCCCTGTCGAACGGGGTCTAAATCGGGATTGACCGCAACAGCAACACTCGCCGCATGGAGCGCGGCATCACCATGCAAGGTGGCGTCATGCACGCTGAACTGCAGGCTATCGGGTGCTAAGCCGGTGCTCTCCCAGTACTCAGTAACAGCGGAGACGCAATGCCTGCGCAGCGCAGCGGGACGCTGCCGAGTGTCGTCATTGAGCACAACCAATTGTGGCAGGCACAACCAAGCATCCTGCTCTTTAGCTGCGGCGTGCGAGGACAGCAGCACCCCTGCCGCGCCCTCGCCCGGAACGTCGCCAGCGCTACGTTCGGCCGTTGCTAGCCTTCCGCTGGCATCCCACTCGGCCAATAGTTGCGGGTCGATATACGAAGATGCAGCAAGCAGCAGATGCTGTTGCATTGCGTCTTGTTCCAGTGCCACCGCTATGTGCCGCAGGCGCTCCCAAACGGCGTCCACAGAGGCTAATACCGTCACTTGTATGTCGAACTGACCTACTTCAAACCCCATTTGTTGCGCTTGTTTATGCAGCCAATCGGCTAACCAATGCCGATAGGTATCGCCCCAGGTTTGCGGAACAAGCAGTTCAATTGTGACTGAGCACTTCAGCGGCTTGGTATCATTGCGGCGCAGGCCGGCCACAACCACTTCGGGCGTATGTTCGGCAATAGGGAGCCGCGAGTAGGCTTCATGCAGCAGTGTTTCTAAAACCGGTTGCAGGAGCATGAGGGCACGCTGCTCATGCACGCGTACGGCACCGGTGGCGGAAGCCAAAACATCCCCATACCGCGCTTCCAGTGCATCAACTTCACACGCTTGAACCGGCAGACCACGGGCATCGCGCAACGTGCTGCTCAGTGGCGGTAACGGCAAGCGATGTCCGTCATTGAGCCAAGCGTCAGCCCCTAGCCCCAACCATGTATGCAGGCTTGCCGCAGCCACTGCCGTCTGCTGGATCGCTACGGGCTTGTGCACACCCGGCTGTTTCGCTGTACTGGTCAGGGTGATGTCGGCATTAAGCGCTTTATTCATCCCACTGTGCAACGCCGAGCGCAACATCCAACCGCCACCGCTGACCGCAACCGGAGCGACACCCAGCCACATCAGCATTTCCATCCCCGTGGGGGTTCGGCCGCTGCTACGCCAGTACAGAATCATCACGCCCCAAGTAAAAACAAACGCAGCAATCACCGAGACGGCTCTCCCCAGCCACCTTGCCATTACCTTGTGTCCCCCGCCTGCGAACTTGCCATTTCGCACCGCTTAGCGCAGGTGGACGCGGGTTTGTGAAGCAATCAGTGATGCACCACAGCTGGTCTTGTCACCATGACGGGCAACAGGTTTTCCGTCGATCACGACCGTGGCATCCCCTGAAACGATCGTGCCGGGTCCATGCAAACTGCACACCGTTTGGTCGCCGATACGCGCTACGAGCAGGCCATCGATATCGGTTTGGCTACTCGGCGGCAGCACGGCACCGCCATGACTTAATTTGTCACCCGCTACAATAAATGGACGTGTCACGCCAACAAGCTCCCTGCCTAGCTACACGCGGTAAACCCCCTTGGAATACCGGAATCTCGTGTACTTAGCGGCCAACAGGATATCAGGACAAAGCAGGATATGTCACAAATTTTGACATAAAACTGACAATTTGCGGCAAATATTCAAATACATCATGGCGTGGCTGTAAGTGCAGCCCGCCTTTCTTTTCGTGCCTGACGGCAAGACGACGCCATTTCCACGTGCACGTAATCTTTGATGCTTTGCCAATTTCCACCCCAATCAAGACCCGCCTGCACCGCGAGCTGGCCATAAAGGGTGTAGCCCCGACGCACCCATTCGTCTTCCATGTCCCATTGCAGCTTGCCATCACGCAGCAGGGCGCTATCCACGCCCAATCCGTATTGGTGGCAGCTTTGCCAAGCTCCAGCACGCGTGGCTTTTCCTCCTGCCGCAAGTGCTGCTTGTCGCTCCGGGCTTCGATAACCTTCCACCAAGACCAACTCATAGCCATATTGGCGCCGCATCACCTCAAAAATTGCCAATACGCGTTGTTGCATATCGGCCTCAACCCCTTCCCAGCGCCGATCAGCCGTTACAAGCTCCGGACGCAGACGGCGTATTTCTAGCGTCGTAAATAACTCCGGCGGCGCTGGCGGTGGCGGCGCCAGCCGTTCACCGCGCAGTAACTGGGCGATCATTGAACTGGATTCAGCCATATCATCTACTTGAAAATCGTCTAACAACACAGTTTGGCGCGTAAACAGAATGACTGTTGTCGGTACAACCAGCAGGATGCCGGCCACCAAGAGCACCAGCCAATGGCGCCGAAAAAAGCCCAGCCTCGTCTGTGAATACGTACCCGCCTCCTGCGCCAGCAGCCCCCCTTGCCGTCGCATGCCTTCGGCCAATTCTGGAAACAACAGTGCGGCACACAGCAGCACCACGAGCACTGCAACCCCTACCATCCCTGCAACGACCCACATCACCCCATCCTTTTTGCGTCAAAAAGTTGACGCACCATTCAAAATACCCCGAGAATACATGCCGAGGGGGGAGCCTCACCGACATGGACGCAAGTCCAAGGCTGGATGCACTTGAACGGCAACACACATCAACGCCCTAACCTAATGGCGGGCAACCCTACTCTTACCCCAAATAAGAGCGGGCGCATTTTGGCAGATATGGAGGGGCAAAGTGCAAGCCCAAAATCGCGCACATCGCCTCCAAAGCGCAAAGCAGCTCTTTGGTGGTCGCTTGCAACACTCGGCGTTGCCGCTGCGGCGTTTAGTATCATTCCTCAGCCATCTCCACCCGAGGCTTTGACACCCGCCAAGCCCGTTGCCACCCTGCCTGTCCTACCGTCTGCACCTACAACCAACGCTGCATCCGTGGCCATGATTGTCGATGCACCACCTGCACAACAGGCGGCAGATAGTGCAGAGCCACCACCGCAAGCGGCGCCTCTGAGCGCAGCAACAACGCAGCACAATACGCTGGACCAAGTTGCATCTATTGCCGCACCTGAATCAGCAAAACCAACCATGCAGAGGCAGCCGCGCCCCACCAAGCAGGCGCGCGCAAGTACAGGCAAGGGTGCGAACAAAAACAAAGATCAAGAAGACCTACTCGGCACCTTGCTAGGACTCATTGAAGGCAAGAGAACGCCCGATGCAGCCGCCAAACCCGTCGCGTCTGCACCACAAACAATGGATGAACTGGTCGCCAAACTCAACGCCGAACAGCAGCAGCGTGCTGAGGAACAACGCAAAGCGCTGGAGGCCGTTGCGGATAAGCCTAAGCCGGTAAAACGTTAAATTGCGAAGATACCCTTAGGGTTCTGTTCTCTGCGCGGCTACGGATGCGTTTTGCGGCGCCTTCGCACAACGTAGGCGCTGAAAAAATGCTACTGCACGTTCGCGCTTGTGACTAAGCCAATACCAGCCAAGACATAGCACGACAAAGGCGGCGAGCAGCGCAGGCGGCGGCACTTGCATGCGCTTGGCTTGGGCGGCAAGCAGCCCGCAAAGCAAGCTGAACCAAGTGAGGTGCAAAGCGGCGCGGGTGGGGCCAAAACCAGCGTCTTGCATGATGTGGTGAATGTGGTCGCGTCCGGCTGAAAATGGAGAACGCCCCTCTTGGATACGCCGCACAATAAGCACTAGGCAGTCCATGAGAGGTACAGGCAACATCCATAACGCCAATACGGGGTTCACCGGATGGCTGGGATTTTGGGTCAAGCGAAAACTTACCCACACGATTACAAGACCAAGCAGCGCGCTTCCCGCATTCCCCAAAAATACTTTGGCTCGCGGACGCCACGGCAGGCGCACATTCCACATTAAAAACCCCGCCAGCGCACCACATAACACGGACAGCCGCTCAGCCAACACTTCGAAACCGGAATACATTGCCGCTGCAGCCAGCATGATCAGTGCGGCCAGCCCCAATAAGCCTGCTTGACCATCTGCACCATCTACCATGTTGACAGCGTTGATCACGCCAATTGTGGCAAATACGGTAAACGGAACCGAAAGCCAGCCAAGCGAAAATTCGCTCATGCCAAATACTGGGCCAATTTGCTCCACCCGCACACCGCCCCAATAAATGAAAATCAGCGCTGCGACGGCCTGCAACAAGATGCGCGTGTACCAGCGCATATCGCGCAAGTCGTCATAAACGCCCATGGCGACGATAATCGTTGCAGATAGTAGAAACGCATGCAGCGTATGAGTTCCGGATTGCTGCCAAAAGAAAATGCCTACACAGCCCAAAAAGATGGCCACTCCGCCGATCATTGGTGTGGGGACGACATGGTCTTTACGACCAACAGGGTGATCCAACAACCCTAGCTTAAACGCCAGCGGCTGCAACGCCCACAGCACCAAAGCCGTGACAACAAAAGTCAGAAATACTGCTAATAAGTCAAAGCCGTAGAGATTGCGCAGCATCCGTTACTTCCTCGCCATTCCTTGAGCTGGATTCTATAACTTTCCGGCTACATCTTTCGAGTTTAAAACTAAAACGGCGGCACAAAGGCCGCCGTTCGTTTTATTCGGAGCTATCTGCTTGCTCTGTGTCTGCGTCTGAGGCATCCAGCGTGGCATCCAAACGCTCGATCGCCTGCAGCTTTTCACCTTCGGCCAAACGCATCAGGGTGACGCCCTGAGTGTTACGGCCTACCTGCGAGATGTCGGAAGCAGGGGTGCGCACCAAGGTGCCGCCGTCGGAGATCAGCAGAACATCGTGGTGGTCGGTGAGTTGGATCGCGCCAACCAGCGCACCGTTGCGCTCGTTGGTCTTCATCGCGATGACGCCCTGCGAGCCGCGCCCCTTCTTGGGGAATTCGTCAAGCACGGTGCGCTTGCCGTAGCCGTGTTCGCTGGCGGTGAGAATATCGCCCTCGCCGTCCAGCACGATTAGGCTGACAACGTCTTCACCCTCGGCCAGTTTCATACCGCGCACGCCGGTAGCAGTACGGCCCATCGGGCGCACGGTATCACCCGCAAAGCGCGCGGCCTTACCGTTGCTGGCAAACAACATGATGTCTCGACTGCCGTCGGAGAGCTCAGCGTTCACCAGCGCATCGCCTTCGGCGAGGTTGATAGCGATCTTGCCACGCGCCAGTTTGAAGGCGTATTCGGTAAGCGGTGTTTTCTTCACTGTACCGTTTTTAGTGGCGAAGAACACGAACTTGCCTTCTTCGTACTCGCGCACCGGCTGCACCGCCTGTACTTTCTCCCCTTCTTCCAGCGGGATCCAGTTGATGATCGGCCGACCGCGTGCATTGGGGCCTGCCTCTGGCAATTGATATACCGGCAACCAGAACACACGGCCATTGCTGGTAAACGTGAGCAAGGTGTCGTGGGTATTCACCAGCCATAGTTGGTCGATGAAATCTTCGTCTTTGGTCGAAGCGGCGTTGCGGCCCTTGCCGCCGCGCTTCTGCGCACGGTAAGTGGTGGCCGGCTGGCGCTTGGCATAGCCTGCGTGCGAGAGCGTGACCACCACGTCTTCCGGAGCGATCAGGTCGAGGATGTCGAGGTCTTCCTCAGAGGCGCGGATTTCGCTGCGACGCGGGTCATTGAATTCAGCTTTGACTGCGCGCAATTCTTCGCGGATCACGTCGAGCAGCACGTCGGGATTTTCCAAAATGCGGATCAAACCGGCGATTTCTTCGAGGAGCTGACGATATTCTTCGGTGAGCTTTTCCTGCTCCAAGCCGGTGAGGCGGTGCAGGCGCATTTCCAAAATTTGCTGCGCTTGGGTTTCGGTGAGCTGGTAGCCGTGCTCCAGCAGACCCACGCCCTTGGGGAGGTCTTCTGGGCGACTGGCTTCGGCACCGGCCGCACCAAGCAGCGCCCCCACCAAGCCGGGCTGCCACACCTGCGCCAGCATGCGTTCTTTGGCTACACTAGGGTTTTCCGAGGTTTTGATCAATTCGATCATCGCATCGATATTAGCGAGCGCGACGGTCAAGCCTTCCAAAATATGCGCGCGGTTACGCGCCTTGCGTAGCTCAAAAATGGTGCGACGGGTAACCACCTCGCGGCGGTGACGCACGAAGGCTTCTAGAATTTGTTTGAGATTGAGCAGTTTCGGGCGACCATCGACCAAGGCCACCATATTGATGCCAAATACCGATTCCATCTGGGTTTGCAGATAGAGGTTATTGAGCACCACATCGGCAGATTCGCCGCGTTTGATTTCGATATAGATGCGCATGCCGTCTTTATCAGACTCATCACGCAGTTCGCTGATTCCTTCGAGCTTTTTCTCTTTGACCAATTCTGCGATCTTTTCGATCAGCTTGGCCTTGTTCACCTGATACGGAATTTCGGTGACGATGATCGACTCGCGGCCGTTGTCGGCTACTTCGATATCGGCCTTGGCGCGCATGCGCACACGACCTTTACCGGTGCGGTAGGCCAGATGAATGCCGCCCACGCCATTGATGATCCCCGCTGTGGGGAAATCGGGCCCAGGGACGTATTCCATCAGACCGTCGATGTCGATTTCAGGGTCATCGATCAGCGCGATGGTGGCGTCCACCACTTCGCCCAAATTATGCGGCGGGATATTGGTAGCCATGCCCACCGCGATACCAGCCGAGCCGTTGATCAAGAGGTTCGGCACGCGCGTAGGCATAACCGTGGGCTCTTGTTCTTTTTCATCGTAGTTGGGCTGGAAATCAACGGTTTCTTTGTCGATATCGGCCATCAACTCATGGGTGAGGCGCGCCATACGCGCTTCGGTATAACGCATCGCAGCAGCGCTGTCGCCATCCACCGAACCGAAGTTACCCTGCCCGTCCACCAACAGGTAACGTAGCGAAAACGGCTGCGCCATGCGCACCAAGGTGTCGTACACCGACTGGTCGCCGTGCGGATGGTATTTACCGATGACGTCACCGACGATACGCGCCGATTTGTAATACGGTTTATTGCTATGTGCGCCGAGCTCGTTCATGGCGAACAGCACGCGCCGGTGCACGGGCTTTAAGCCATCGCGGACATCGGGAAGCGCGCGCCCTACGATCACGCTCATGGCGTAATCGAGGTAGCTGCGACGCATCTCGTCTTCCAGTTTGACGGGAATAATTTCCTTGGCGAGATCGGCCATTTTTTATCCGTTTCTGCGTGATTTCAGGCCCGTAAACGCCTAGCGCACACCCCGTTGCGCAAGCGTTGTTTTACGGGAATTTCAGCAACACGGAAGTGTACCATTTTTGGCCGTCTAAAGCAGCCTTTGCACCTAAAGAATCAGACAGTTATCGCGCAAACAGCGCTTGCATTTTCGCCGTGTCTGGGGACTCGATTACGCCTTGTTCGGTGACAATGGCATCGATCAAATCGTGCGGGGTCACATCGAACACAGGGTTCCATGCCTGTACGCCTTCAGCCACGGTGCGCTGACCTTGGAACGCAAGCAATTCTGCGGGGGCGCGCTGTTCAATCTCGATCAAATCACCGTGCTGTGTACCCATATCCACCGTGGACGAAGGGGCCGCCACCATAAATTTCACCCCGTGCCGCTTGGCGGCAATGGCGAGCTGATAGGTGCCGATTTTGTTCGCGGTATCGCCATTGGCGCAGATACGGTCCGCGCCCACGATCACCCACTGCACTTGCCCGGTTTTCATTAGATGCGAAGCAGCGGAATCAGCGATTAGTGTGGGCGCGATACCGTCTTGCTGTAGCTCCCATACGGTAAGGCGCGCACCTTGGTTCCATGGCCGGGTTTCGGTGGCGAACACGCGCGCGATACGCCCTTCGGCAACGCCTGCGCGAATAACACCTAACGCTGTACCAAAGCCCGCGGTGGCCAAAGAGCCGGTATTGCAATGGGTGAGCACACCGCTGCCCTGCGCAATCAACGCAGCACCTGCGCGGCCCATGCTGCGGTTGGCGGCAAGGTCTTCAGTTTCAATCGCGCGCGCTTCCTGTTCAAGCACTTCTCGCCAAGTGCTTCCTGCCTGCACCAGCACGCGACGCATACGCGCCAATGCCCACGCCAAATTCACCGCTGTAGGACGGGCTGCATTCAATCGCTGCAGCGCGGGCTCTAGCTGGTGTAACGCCTCTTCGGCGGTGTTCGCTTGCACTGCACGCGCCGCCAACACCACGCCCCACGCGGCGGCGATACCAATAGCAGGTGCGCCGCGCACGGTGAGTGCATGAATGGCGGCTGCCACGTCATCGCTGCTGCGACAAATTTCGTGCGCAACGGCAAATGGCAATACGCGCTGATCCAAAAGTTCTAATGATTCGCCTGTCCAGCGAATGGGGCGGATATGGTCGTAGCGGTCGTAGTCAATCGCAGTCATGGGGTGTCAAATCCTTATAGGCCGCGCTTAGGCGCGTGCGAAATCAAAAGCGAGTACATCGGCAATACGGTCGGTGCGCAGCAGTGCCATCAGCAGCCGATCCACACCCAGCGCCACACCCGCGCAGGCGGGAAGGCCGCGCCCTAGCGCAGCCAGCAGTGCAGTATCAACTGGAATTTCAGGAAGGCCGCGCTGCGCGCGAACGCGCACATCGCGCTGGAAGCGCTCGGCTTGTTCGCGGGTATCAATCAGTTCGTGATAGCCGTTGGCAAGCTCCAATGGGCCGAGATAGAGCTCGAAGCGTTCTGCCACCGGCGGCTCGTCTTGCCGAATACGCGCCAATGCAGCCTGCGAGGCGGGCCAATCGTGTACGGCAAGCAGTTGATCGTGCGCAAATTTGGGCTGCAGACGATGGGTCATCAGTAGGTCCAGCCAGTCGTCGCGGGTGAGCCCAGCGGCATCAATCTGCACATCCCCCAATGCCGTCTGCAGCGTTTCAATGCTGGCGGTAAATGGGTCGAGCCCGAGCATGGAATGGTAGATCTCGCGAAAAGTGACGATCTTCAATGCAGCACTGCGTTCAACCAACGCCAGTGCGCTTTGAATGAGCGCTGCGGTTTCTTCTAGCAGGCGCAGATGATCCCAGCCCACGCGATACCACTCCAGCATGGTGAACTCGGGGTTATGGCGGCCACCGGCCTCACCATCACGAAACACGCGCCCCAACTCATAGCAATCGCCCACGCCCGCAGCAAGCAGGCGCTTGAGTGCGAATTCGGGCGAAGTACGCAGCCAGCGAGTGCGCGGCGCGCCATCGGTACGCCCGGAGAACTCTAATGAAAACGAGGCGATATTCGGCTCGGTATTGCCCGCCAGCGAGAGTACTGGCGTTTCCACTTCCAGCACGCCACGCGCATAAAAAAACTCGCGCACCAATCGGTTAAACGCGGCACGCAGCTGCAATGCGTTGTTCACGAATGCAGGCCCGCCTGCGTTGCAGCTAACGGGAGCGTGAGAATATCGCGCTCATCGTCACGATAGCCACTCGCCAAATACAGCGCCTTTGCGCGTGCATTATGGTGGTTGACCTCCAGCCGCATGACCGCAGCGCCCTGCGTCTGCGCCCAATCACGCGCGAGTGCGAGCGCCTGTTTGCCCCAGCCGCGCCCACGCACTGCAGGCGCAAGATAGAGTTCATCCAGCAGTACATAGCGCCCGCCTTGCTCCACGCTAAAGCACCATCCAAGAATGATATAGCCCACACAAGGAGGCGTTTCGCTTTGCAGTATGAGTACTGCACCATTTCGTGCGTCCTGCAGAATTTGTTGCAAGCCAGGCTCCACCTGCTTGGCAACATAAGGAATATGGTCTTCTTCGTAAAAGGTTTTGAGCATGGCAAGCACGCCGGTGAAATCTTGCGGCCGCGCAACGCGCAAGCTAAGCGTGTCAGACATCGTCAACTCCCGTGTTGGGCTAAAAACGCAAGCAATGCGGTTTCGTCCCATACTTCAATACCAAGCTCTTGTGCTTTCGCAAGTTTCGAACCCGCTGCTTCACCGGCAACAACTAGCGATGTTTTTTTCGACACGCTGCCCGCTACTTTTGCACCAAGCGCCTCAAGTTTCGCTCCGGCTTCGTCGCGACTCATTGCCGAAAGGCCTCCCGTAAGCACCACGGTTTTACCCGCCAGCGGCCCATCGGCACTGCGCTGCGGCGTGCCTTCCGGCCAGTGCACGCCAGCCGCTTGCAGCGCGGCGATAGCTTCGCGGTTATGCGGTTGGGCGAAGAAATGTGCGATGCGAGCGGCAACGATGGGGCCAACGTCTGGCACCTGCTGCAGCGCTTCTTCGCTGGCCTCCATCAGTGGTGCAAGCGCGCCAAAATAACGCGCCAGCGTTTTGGCCGTGGCCTCGCCTACATCACGAATGCCCAGTGCAAATAGCAGGCGCTCGAGTGTTGTGTTGCGACTTACGGCAATGGCGTCAACCAGATTTTCAGCCCATTTTGTTGCAATTTTTCCAGCTTTGACGGTTTCTGGAACTTCGCCAGACGCCTCGTCTGCGCGCTGTTTCATGGCAATAAAATCATCCACGCTGAATATGTAGAGATCGGCAATGCCATGAACAAACCCGTATTCGACTAATGCATCCACAAAGCGATCGCCGAGGCCATCAATATCCATTGCACGGCGTGATGCAAAATGGATCAGTGCCTGTTTACGCTGTGCCGGGCATACCAACCCGCCGGTGCAGCGGGCAACGACTTCGCCATCAAGCCGTTCGATGAGTGAGCCGCAATCGGGACAGTGCAGCGGCATATGCCACGGGTGGGTATGTGCAGGACGGCGCTCATCGATCACGCGCACTACTTCTGGGATCACGTCACCCGCGCGTCGCACGATGACGGTATCGCCCACGCGCACATCGAGGCGCTCTACTTGATCCGCATTGTGCAAGGTGGCGTTTGTCACTACTACGCCTGCCACCTGTACCGGTTCAAGCCGCGCCACGGGCGTGGCTGCGCCAGTGCGGCCAATTTGAATATCAATCGCTTCAACCTTGGTGCTTTGCTCCTGCGCCGGAAACTTGTGCGCAATCGCCCAGCGCGGCGCGCGTGCAACAAAGCCCATGGCGCGTTGCTGGTCGTAAGCGTCCAGCTTATACACCACGCCGTCGATGTCGTAAGGCAGCCTGTCGCGCATCACACCGATGCGCTGGTAATAATCAAGTAGCCCCTTGGCACCTTGCGCAGTTGCTACCAGTGGGCTGACGGGAAAACCTAATTCACGCAGCCATTGCAAGGTTTGTGAATGGGTGGGGGGGAGCGCAGCGCTTACTTCACCTAGTGCATAGGCATAAAACGCCAGCGGCCGCTGCGCTGTAACGCGAGAATCTAATTGGCGCAGCGAACCTGCGGCCCCATTGCGTGGGTTGGCCAAGGCTTTTTCACCTTTCGCACGGGCCTGCGCGTTATAGGCTTCAAACCCTGCGCGCGGCATATAGACTTCGCCGCGCACCTCTAAAATAGCGGGTGGATGTGAACCGCGTAAGCGCAGCGGAATGGCCTTGATGGTACGAAGATTGGCTGTGACATCTTCGCCGGTATTGCCATCACCGCGCGTCGCTCCGCGCACAAAAACGCCGTGTTCGTATCGCAGGCTAATGGCCAGCCCATCGAACTTGGGCTCTATCGAGAACAGCGGTTCGGGTTCGCTTAATTCTTTGCTGATCCGTGTAACAAACTCTTGTACATCCTGTTCGCTAAATGCATTACCCAGCGACAGCATAGGCACCGTATGCGGCACCTCTGCAAAGCCTTTTGACGGTGGAGCGCCCACGCGGCGGGTGGGTGAATCGGGCGTAGCCAGCTCTGGGTGCGTGGCTTCGAGCTGATCCAGCTCACGCAGCAGAGCATCGTATTCCGCGTCAGGAATCGTTGGATCATCCAGCACGTGATAGCGGTAGCTGGCTTCCTGCAGCCGCTCACGCAATACGGCTACTCGCTTTGCAATCTCGCTCATACCCTTACCAGCGCGTTGTTTTACTCAGTGCAGGCGCCGCATTTTGGCGGTCATACGCGCGCAATTCTTCGCGGATATGCTGCACGCGCTGCCGACCGAGCGCGCTGCGCTCTTCATCTAGTACGACACCATCCAGCAGCCCCGCCATGCGCTGTGCCGCTGGCTCCATAGTTTCCCAAGCCTCTAGTGCCGAAACAGGTGCTGGGAGCGTGAGGAAAAAGGCAATGGCGGGTGTTTCCATCTCATTGATGGTCGCCATTTCAAAACTGCCAGGCTTGAGGATATTGGCAACGCTAAAAATTGGCCCAGCTTCTGGGCGGCCGTCCACCATGCGGTGATAGACATTCATATAGCCATAGCTCAGCCCCGCTTTTTCTGCGGCAACGACGATATCGGGGCCATGCAATGTGGCGCCGGATTTGGCCGCCACGTAGAGCGAAATAATGCGATCGAACTGATCGCTGGGGCGCTTACCTGGTTCAAAAATAGCTGGAGCTGCGGGCAGTGGCAGCTCTTCTTGCTGTGCCTGCTCATCATTCCAAGTGTCGGACTGAGATTCACCTGCATTCGGCTCTTGCCGCGCCTCTGCTGAGTTGCTCCGTTCACGCGGCAATCGCCGTCCCTGCCCTTCTTTACGGCTGCGCCCAAAGAAAATGATCGCGCCCAGCAGTAGTGACATCGCCACTGCAATACCAATTCGAAGCAAGGTCATATCCGACATCAATTTCTCTCCATTTTTATTCTTACACCGCGCCCACAAGGCGCGCAGCTTCTGCCAAATCTACCGATACAAGGCGCGATACGCCGGGCTCACGCATGGTGACGCCTGAAAGCTGACGTGCCGCCTCCATCGTGGCTTTGTTGTGCGTGACGAATAGGAATTGCACGGCCTCACTCATTTCACTGACCATCGCCGCCAGCCGCCCTACGTTGGCTTCGTCCAGTGGCGCATCGACTTCGTCGAGCAAGCAGAACGGCGCAGGATTAAGCCGGAAAATCGCGAACACCAATGCCACTGCCGTCATCGCTTTTTCGCCACCCGAGAGCAACGAAATACTGGATACACGTTTCCCCGGTGGGCGCGCCATGATGGTGACGCCGGTATCAAGTAGATCATCACCGGTGAGTTCAAGATAGGCGTGGCCACCGCCAAATAGACGCGGATAGAGTTCCTGCACGCCCGAGTTCACGCGATCAAACGTGTCTTTAAAACGACTGCGTGTCTCGCGATCGATCTTGCGGATGGCCTCTTCAAGGGTTTCCAGCGCTGCATTGAGGTCGGTATTTTGCGAATCCAAATAGTCCTTGCGCTGTGCCGCTTCTGCGTGCTCGGCAATCGCCGCCAAGTTGACCGGCTCAAGGCGGCGCATTTTTGCATCGAGCTCGCTCACCGCACGCTCCCATTGCGTGCTATCGGCGGCATCTTCTAGGCTCGACAGAAGCTCATCCATTACAAAGCCTGCATCGACCACGGCCACCGTAAACTGTTCAGCCTTCAGCACCAGCGCCTGTTGATCGAGGCGACGCTGGCCAATCGCTTCGCGCAGTTCTAGCGCCTGCGCGTCACGCTGCTGGCGTACTTGTTCAAACTGGCGTAGCTCGTTATCAATACCTTCAAGATGCGCGCGCGCTTCGGCCAGCTCGCGGTCCACGCGCACGCGCTCACCCAACGCGATTTGGCGCTCTTCTTCAAGTAGCAACACTGGCGCATCGCCTTCTGCAAGCTGCGCGGCCAAATCACCAAGACGCGTATCCAGCTGCCCGCGCTGGCCACCCATGCGTTCAAGCGCCTGCGAAAGTGCGATCACCTGCACGCGCTGCGACTCTAGGCTCAATGCCAGCGCATGCGCGGCGTCGCGGGTTTCGCGTGCTGCGTTGCGTGCGCTATCGCGCTTATCGGTGAGATAGCGGCGTTCGTTGTCGAGGGTTTGCCGGGTCGATTCAAGGCTACCCATGCGGCCCAGCGCGTCTTCAATGCGAATGCGCGCTTCACCAGCCTGTTCTTTATTGGCCTCTAGTGCTTCTTCTAGCTGCGAAAGCTCAGCATCAATCCGCTCGATGCGCTGCCGCGCAGTCTCCAAGCGCCCCTGCTGGCTCTGCAACTGGCCGGCCAGCTCTGACACGCCACGATGCTCCAAATACAGCGTGCGCTGCGCTTCTTCGCGCTGCTGTTCGGCCTGCAAATGCGCATCACGTAGCTGCGCAAGCCGCGCTTCGAGATCACGCTCATGCGCTACGTCGCGTTCAATCTCGGCGCGCAGCGTTTGGATTTCTTTTTCGCGCAGCAAGGCACCTTGTTTGGCGGCACCCGAGCGCGCGACACGCACCCAGCCATCGCCCAAGCGCTCGCCACTGCGTGTAATGACAGACTCACCATCGCCCAACTGCGCCTGCAATGCGCGCGCTTCGGCGAGCGTTTGGGCACCATGCAGCCGTGCCAACAAGCGACGGATGGCGCGTGGCCCTTGCACTTTGGAAGCCAGCGATGTCGCCGGATATGCTGTGTCGTCCTGCACCGAAGACACCAGCGCCAAGCGGCCGTCACCCAGTTCCGCCAAGGCTTCAACCAACTGTTCTGGCGCCTCCACCAGAACGCCTTCAATCAATTGGCCAAGTGCAGCTTCTACTGCATTTTCCCAACCCGACTCCACCTGCAGGCGTTCACCTACGCGGGTGGCATCGGTTAGCCCTTGCGCTTGCAGCCACTGGGCCGCGGCGCCCTTTTCTTGCCCAAGCGCGGCGGCTTGCAATGTTTCTAAAGAGGCCAAACGGCCGCGCGTGGTCTGCGTTTGTTTGCGCAGCTCCGAGAGTTCCACCTGCGCACTGCGCTGCTGTTCTTGCAGATCTGCGCTGGACTGCTTACGCGCCTCTACTTGCTCCGTCAGCATCTCCAATGCTTCTTTGCGCGTCTCATGTTGCAGGCTGATCTGTTCGAACGCATCACTGAGCGTGTCGAGGTCAAGCCCTGTGCGCTCTTCACGCAATTGCTGACGGCGGCGGTCGGCATCCAAAATTTGCCGATCTAAATGTTCGATGCGTGTGCGCTCCACGTCGCCCGCACGTGCGGCATCGGCCTGATCGCGGCTATGTGTATCCCAGCGCTGCTGCCACTCAGCCAGCCGCGCTTCCACTTCGCGCAGCGCGTCTTGGCGTTCTAAATCTTGTTCTTGAAGAAGTTCTAGGCGCGGCTCAGCGTCTTCAACTGCCGTACGCAGCACGTCGAGTTTCTGCTGATCGCCACTGATGGTGCTGCCAAGTTCGGCTAGTGCGCTTTGCGCTTCGTCGCGCGCGCGCTGCAGGCGCACCGATAATTCGCGCTGGTGGGCGATTTGCTGCTCGACACGGGCCAATTGACTGCCGATCTGATACACCGCAGCCTGCGCCGCATTTAGCCCTTCACTGGCCTCTTCACGCTTGCTACGTCCGCTTTCCAGCTCGCTTTCAGCGTGTCGCTGCTCGGCCACCAGCTGCTCCAGCCGGGTCTCTTCGCGCCCCAGTTTTTCGCGCTGCCCCTGCAGACGGATATCGAGTGCGCGGTATTCCAGCGCCTTCCACTGCGCGTCTTTAATTTTGCGCTCAGATTGCAGCGCGGTGTACTGTTCGGCCTGACGGGCTTGACGGGCCAAATGCTGCAGCTGCTTATCCACCTCTTCGCGCAGGTCGTTCAAACGGTCGAGATTTTCGCGGGTGTGGCGAATGCGGGTTTCGGTTTCCTTGCGGCGCTCTTTATATTTGGAAATCCCGGCCGCTTCTTCCAAATACACGCGCAGCTCTTCGGGCTTGGCGTCGATCACCTGCGAGATCATGCCCTGCTCGATGATCGAATAACTACGCGGGCCAAGCCCTGTTCCCAAGAACAGGTCGGTGATGTCGCGGCGGCGGCATTTGCCGCCATTGAGGTAATACGCACTCTGGCCGTCGCGGCTCACCGTACGTTTGACCGAAATCTCATTAAACGCCGCATATTCACCGGTAATGGTGTGGTCGGTATTGTCGAAAATCAGCTCAACACTGGCCTGCGAAACAGGTTTACGCGCCGAGCTTCCGGAAAAAATAACGTCGGTAAGCGAGTCGCCACGCAGGCGACTGGCTGCGCTTTCGCCCATCACCCAGCGAATTGCATCAATAATATTGGACTTGCCGCAGCCGTTCGGCCCCACAATGCCGGTCATATTGGTCGGCAAATGCAGCGTGGTGGGGTCAACGAAGGACTTGAAGCCAGATAACTTGATGGTGGATAGGCGCATGCGCGTCAACGAACCTTAATCGGCGTTTGGGTGCCAAACGAATGAGTATAACGGTGGTTATTGGCGCTCGCCGGGCAATTTTGCCTCGATCGACAGCGCGTGAATATCGGTTTGCAGCATCTCGCCCAGTGCCGCATAGATCAGTTTATGCCGGGCCAGCGGCAGCTTGCCATGAAAGGCCGCACTTTCCACATAGACGCTGAAATGCCCCTGCCCGAGCTGGCTACCGGCATGCCCAGCGTGCTTGTGGCTGTCATCGCGAATCTCCAGCACCGCAGGCGCAAGAGCTTGGGTGAGCCGCTCGCGTATGCGCTCGATGCGCGCCGGGTTGAGCCGTGGAATATCGGCCTCGGTCCATGGCTGGGTCACGGCAGCACCTTCAAGAAAGGACGCACATCCACCCGCACATACACACCCGCCGCGCAGTACGGGTCGGCATCGGCCCACGCCCGCGCGTCCTCTAACGAAGCGAATTCGGCAATCACAATACTGCCGGAAAAGCCCGCAGGGCCTGGATTTTCAGCATCAATCGCCGGGCAAGGGCCGGCCAAGAGCAGCCGCCCTTCATCACGCAGCGCATGCAGCCGCGCCAAATGATCGGCCCGTGCAGCCAACCGTTTTGCCAGAACATCCTGCCCGTCGTGCCCTTCAACCGCGTACCACATTGGCCTACTCCTGAATGAATCGTTCCCTACATTGTAGGCGCTAAGGCTAGACAGCCGCCGCACAAGCTTTTACCCTTAGCGCGTCTTAACGGCCCGAACCAGCGGCCTGCGCGATCTACGGCAACCCCCGAGCCGCTCCGCGCCCGTCAATCCGGCCTCTCTGCTTAGCGCAACGTAACCCGGCCCTCGTGGCCCCTGCACAACCCGTGTGGCCCGGAGGGGGCCGCTCACCGATGACATCCGAAACCAGCACCGGCTCAACCGCCGCTGCCGCCGCGCAAAATCCAAACACGCGCCCCCAGCAGCAGGAAATGCCGCTGGCGATGGTGCTTGGCCAGCCGTTGGTGGAAGTTCCGAAGGATTTGTACATCCCGCCGGACGCGCTGGAAGTGATTTTGGATGCGTTCGAAGGCCCGCTCGACCTCTTGCTGTATCTGATTCGTCGGCAAAACCTCGATATTTTGGATATCCCAGTGGCGGAAATTACCCGCCAATATGTGGATTACATCCAAGCCATGCACGAAATGCGTTTCGAGCTGGCCGCCGAATATCTGCTGATGGCCGCGATTTTGGCCGAGATCAAATCGCGCATGCTGCTGCCCCGCCCCCCCAGCGAGGAGGGTTTAGAAGAAGACCCGCGCGCGGATTTGGTGCGCCGCCTGCAGGAATACGAACGCTACAAAAAAGCGGCAGAAGATATCGACACCCTCCCGCGCCAAGAGCGCGATACCAGCCTTGTAAGTGCCTTCGTACCCGACCGCGCCGCCGTACGCCTGCCGCCCCCCGTGGAACTGCGCGAAATGTTGCTGGCGCTGCACGACGTGCTCAAGCGCGCCGAACTATTCACCCAGCATGCGATTAAGCGCGATGCGCTCAATGTGCGGCAACGCATGGGCGAACTGCTCGACCGCCTCGCCGACGGCGCATTTCATCGCTTTGAATCACTATTTTCGGCGGAAGAAGGGCGGCTTGGCGTTGTGGTGACCTTCCTCGGCATGCTGACGCTGGCCAAAGAACAGTTGGTCGATATCGTGCAGGAAGCACCGATGGCCCCGATCTACGTAAAATCGCTGGTTACTGGCGATGACGCCCCCGCGCTGGAAACCCTATCCAGTGAATTTGACGACCCAGAGCCCGCCGAATTTCAGGCATGACCACCATCGACCAATCTCTTGTGACACGCGTTGTTGAGGCGGCCCTACTCGCCTCCAGCCACCCGCTGCCGCTCGTTCAGCTCAAAGGCCTATTCCCACTCGACGAGCCCGCTCCCGACAATAGCGTGGAAGCGGCCTTACTCGAACTACAAGACGGCTGCGCAACGCGCGGTGTAGAATTAGTAGAGGTGGCTAGCGGCTGGCGCTATCAGGTGAAGACCGATGTCCACCCTTGGGTGGCGCGGCTATGGACAGAACGCCAAACCAAATACACCCGCGCCACTTTGGAAACCTTGGCGCTGATTGCCTACCGGCAGCCGATTACGCGCGGAGAAATCGAACAAATCCGCGGCGTCACGGTGAACAGCAACATTATTAAGGCGTTGGAAGAACGCGACTGGATTCGATCCGTAGGGCATCGCGATGTCCCCGGTAAACCAGAGCTTCTTGCCACCACCAAAACCTTTCTCGACTATTTTGGCTTGAAGCGGCTCGACGAGTTACCACCGCTATCAGAGCTAAAAGATATCGGTGAACTAGAGCCACAACTGCCATTTGAACCCGCAATTCCCGTTTCAGCGGCTGCACTTGATACTGAAACACCCACGTTAAATACCCCCCTTGGAGACGACGCCATCCCGGCCTCGTCGGAGCACATCAATGAGTAATGAAACACCCCGCCGTCCGTTGAGCCTGAAGCGCAGCACCGGCGAAGCAGCCGCCACCCCACATATCAGCGAGCGCTTGCATAAAGTATTGGCGCAGGCCGGCCTAGGTTCGCGCCGCGCGCTGGAACAGCGCATTGCTGAAGGCAAAGTCAAAGTGAACGGCGAACCCGCGCAAACGGGCATGAGCGTCACCGGCGGCGACAAGATCGAAATTGACGGCAAGACCTTTGTTGCCAGCGCGCTGACCGAACCCTCGCGCGTGCTGATGTACAACAAGCCAGAAGGTGAAGTGACCACGCGCGAAGACCCCGAAGGCCGCCCCACCATCTTCGACGCACTGCCCAATTTGAAGGGTGCGCGCTGGATCGCCATTGGCCGTCTCGACATCAACACCACGGGCCTGCTGCTGCTCACCACCGACGGTGAACTCGCTAATGCGATGATGCATCCCAGCTTCGAAATTGAACGCGAATACGTCTGCCGCGTGCGCGCACCGGAAGGTGACGACAGCGTTTCCGATAAGGTGGTTGATCACTTGGCACGAGGCGTTGCCTTGGAAGATGGCCCAGCCAAATTCGACGAAGTAGAACGGATTAGTGGCAACGAGGCCGGTGAAGGCAAGTCTCATGACTGGTTTCGTGTACTCCTGAAAGAAGGCCGCAACCGCGAAGTGCGCCGCTTGTGGGAATCGCAAGGCTGCCAAGTGTCGCGCCTGAAGCGCATTCGCTATGGCCAAGTGCGCCTGCCGCAACCGCTGCTGCGTGGTCATTCACAAGAACTTCCTCAGGCCGATGTCGATCAGCTGCGCAAAGCGCTTGGTCTTGAAGATGGAACGCCCTCCGCGCTCACCTTGATGCCAGTACTCGGCCAGCGCAAAGCCGCGAAGCAAGTCATTGCAGGTAATGCGCGCAGCCACGGCTATACCGGCGGCCACAGCACTGCTGACGAAGGGCGCGAGTTGCGTCGCTTCGACACCATGCGCGAAGATCGCGGCCGTCGCGGCGGTGGCAAGCGCCCCAGCGGCGGCCTCACCGTTACCGGCGAAATGGCGGCCAAACAAGCCGACAAGCGAATGAAGTTCAAAGGTCCGCGCCCACTTGGCCAGCGGATGAAGCCCGGTGAGCAGCGCGGCGAAGGTAACCCAGCCGCAATGCGTACTTGGTACGTGCCAGATGGTGTGGATACAGGTCCTTCGGGGCACCGCAACCCAGGCCAACGCGGCCCGAAGAAATTTGGAGCGGGTGCAGGCAAGCCGCGCCCACAGGGTGGCGGCTTCGGTGAGCAGCGTGCCCCCTACGGCGAACAGCGCGCACCCTATGGCGAGCGCGGCCCGCGTGCGCCCAAACCCTTTGGCGAACGTGGCCCACGCCGCGAAGGCGGCTTCAGTGCTGGTGGCGAAGGCCGCCCGCAGCGCGCACCGAAGCCTTATGGCCACCCCGGCAATGCGCCGTTCTTCCCGTCGGACCACGCGGGTGGTGGCTTCAACCCCTACGGCGGCGGCGCCAGCCACG
>NZ_JAHRWW010000026.1 GCF_019104945.1 Thermomonas sp.
TGTAGGCTGCGCACCGCTTCCCAGCTGGGGTTGCTGCGTTCCCCGCCGAAGGGCTCAAAGCCGGTGACTAAAACAGTTAATGGGGTTTGTTTCGGCATTGGGGCACGCTAACGAAAGATAAGAACGTACATCAAAATAAGATTGACCAAGAGCAGCGGCAATGCAGTACCGATTTGCGCGCGGATGACGCCGTTAGGGTCGTCAAGTTCAAGCAAAGCTGCTGGTACAAGGTTGAAGTTGGCCGCCATCGGCGTGAGTAAGGTGCCGCAGTAGCCGGTGAGCATGCCCAGCGCGCCCAAGATCGCTGGGTCTGCGCCGTGTTGATGAATGAGTAGCGGCAGGCCGATACCCGCGGTGAGTACGGGGAAAGCCGCAAATGCATTGCCCATGATGACGGTGAACAGCACCATGCCGAGGCCGTACGCAAGCACGCAGGCGAGGCGGTTATCGGTGGGGATCACCGCCGACACCAGTGCGGCCACGGCTTCACCCACACCACTGGCGGCAAACACGCCGCCCAAAGTGGCCAAAACCAAGGGCAGCAGCGCGGCCCAGCCCATGGTGTCGAGTAGGCGGCGGCCTTCGGATGCAGCGGCGATCGTTGGCGCACGGGTCACATGAATAGCGGCCAGTGCCGCAATGACGCTGGCAAGCGATAACCCAATGAGCGTAGCGCTGCCGTTTCCAAATAATGTCCATTGTTCAAATGCCAGCTTGGGGCCGATAAATACCGCGAGCACTGTGAGCAGGGGAATGAGTAGTGCTGGGCCAAACAGCTTGTGGCCCAGCCGCTGCGCGCTGGCGAGGCGCTGTTCGGCGGGCGCTTCCTCTAAATGTACGCGGCGCATACCGGGGGCCAGCAGTGCCAGCGCAATCACGCCAATACCTGCAAGCTGCGAAGGAAGCTGTTGCCCGGCGTTGTGTGTTTCTAAAACATAATCGCCACCTGCAATCAGCAAGGCGAGCACGCCCCAAAAGCCCGCTTGCGCCCAGTGCTGCGCGCGTAGATTGCGCCAGCTGGCATAGGCCAAAAAGACCGCGAGTAGCCAGTAAAAAATGGGCAGTGAGATCATGCGTTCGTTCCCTGCGCTTTGGCCTGCAGTTGGCGCTGAAACAGCACAATGCGGATTGCATGAATAATGAAGGCCGCGATGGCGGTGGGGATCGACCATAGCGCGATATGCAAGGGTTCCAACACGATACCGTTTTGCGCGTAGAAGCCTTGAATCAGCAATACAGCGCCGATTGCAACGAACACGTCTTCACCAAAAAATAGGCCGATATTATCGGTGGCGGCGTCCATAGCAAGTAGGCGCTGACGGCTTGTGTGATCTAAGTTGCCAATGGACTTTTCTGCGGCGGCTTCACTCATGGGTGCAAGCAACGGGCGCACGGTTTGCGGATGCCCAGCCACATTGGTGAGGCCAAGCATGCTTAAAATTTGGCGCAGGCCCAGATAGCCAATCAGCAGGCGCGCCAGCGTCATGCCGCGCAGGCGCATGATCCAAGCGTGCACATGCTCGCGCAGCCCCGCACGTTCCAGCAGGCCGATGGCGGGCAAGGTGAGGGTGAACAGCAGCAGCGCACGGTTAGAAACAAAGCTCTCGCCTAACAAGGCAAGCAGCTCGCCGAATGTTTTACCGGCTAATAACCCGCTGATGATGCCCGCACTCACCACCACGGCAACGGGGTTGTAGCGGCGCACAAAACCAATAATGACAATTGCAATACCAAGCAGTGGCCAATAATTCATAGGGGTTGAAAAGGCGCTGTGATGTGGATGTGGTCTGCCGTGATTGCTTCATGCAAGGCACGAGCAAAAAGTGGGGCGTCGGCGCGGTCGCCGTGCAGGCATAAGGTGTCGGCACGAAGTGGCACTTGCGCACCATCGCGTGCAGTGACATGGCCGCTACGCAGAAGTTGGCGCACTTGTGTCAGGGAAGTTTCAATGGATTCGATGACGGCGCCTGGGGTGCCGCGTGGTGCAAGCTGGCCATTGCGGTCGTACGCGCGTTCAGCAAAGACTTCGTGGGCCACACGCAACCCGGCCGCTTCGCCCGCTGCTGTTAGGCAGGAGTTGGCGAGGCCGTACAGGATCAATGAAGCGTCAATGGATTGAATGGCGCGCACGATGGCATCAGCAATCGTGCGCTGGTGGGCGGCAAGGTTGTAGAGCGCGCCGTGGGGTTTAACGTGGCGTAGCGGAGCGCCAAGCGCAGTGCAGTGTTCGGCCAGTGCGGTAATCTGCTGGCGCACACTGGTTTCAATCGCAGCGGGTGGAAGCGTGAGCGCGCGCCGCCCGAAATACTCGCGGTCTTCAAAGGATGGGTGCGCGCCGATCGCAACGCCGTGGTCAAGGCAGCGCGCGATTGCTTCGCGCATGCTGGTGGCATCTCCTGTATGCCCCCCGCAGGCGATGCTGGCTGAGCTGATCCACGGCAAGATTGCGGCGTCGTTGCCGCAGCCTTCACCAAGATCGCAGTTGAAGTCGAGCGTAGTCATTGCGCCTCGGTGAGTATCGATGCGTAGAGCCTAACAGGTCATGGCCTCGCGGCGCGCGTGGATGGCAAGCTGTAGCCGCGCGAGCATGTGTTGCTGGGCTTGCCATGCCTGCCGTGCCTGCTGCGGGGTGACGGCGGCAAAGTGAAAGGTGTCGCCCGGGCGCAGTTGTGCCAGCCGCTGGCGGTCGGCGCGAATGACGTGGCCAATGCAGGGGTAGCCGCCGTGGGTTTGCGCATCGGCTAGCAGCACGATGGGCTGGCCGTCGGGCGGTAGCTGTACAGTGCCGGGGGCAACCGGCGCGGAAATGCGCTCGTCATTGTTTACCAGCTGCAGTGCTGGCCCTTGTAGGCGCAGGCCTTGGCGGTTGCTCTGTGCGGAAATGTTCCAGCGTGTGGCGAGCAGTGTGCCGGGTGAAGCAAGCGCGTCAACACTGGGTAACAGGTGGATGGGCGCGCTGTGGGCGGCGTCTAGAGCATCATCAATCCACCACGGCGCGATGCATGGCGCGGTGAGATCAAGCAGGGACGATGGCCGTAGCGGTATGTGATCGCCTGCGCGCAGCGCGCGCCCAGCCAAGCCGCCGAAGCCGCCGCGAAGGTCGGTGCTGCGGCTGTGCATGCATTCCGGCACGTCGATACCGCCCGCAACGGCAAGATAAGTGCGCGCGCCCGTGCGGCACGCCCCCAGCGTGAGTGTGCTGCCTGCGGGCAGCTGCACCGGGCGTGCGCAGGGAATGATCTGGCCATCGCAGTGGGCGTCGATCTGCGCGCCGCACAGTGCAATGGTGCAGGGGTGCTGGAATGTCAGGCGCGGCCCGGTGAGGGTGATTTCTAGCGTGGCGGCATTGGCGGGGTTGCCCACCAGCATGTTCGCCAACGTATGGGCGTATGCATCCAGTGCGCCCGACGTACCGACGCCTAAGTGCCGCCAGCCGAAGCGGCCAAGGTCTTGAACCGTGGTGAGCAGGCCGGGGGAGAGAACGTCGATACTCATGTGCCGTTAATTGCAATGAAACGCACACGATCACCGGGAGCGAGCAGGGATGGTGCCGCGCGCTGCGGATCAAACAGCGCAAGCGCGGTGCGGCCAATTAGGTTCCAGCCGCCTGGGCTGGCTTGTGGGTATAGTCCCGTTTGCGCGCCGCCAATCGCTATGCTGCCTGCAGGCACTAAGGTTCTGGGCGTGCTGCGGCGCGGTGTTGTCAGCCGTGGGTCTAATCCCAATAGGTAGGGAAAGCCGGGGGAAAACCCCAGCATGGCGACGCGGTATTCGGCGGAGCAGTGCAAATGAATCACTTCTTCACTAGAAAGCCGCGCACGCTCGGCCACGAAAGCAAGATCGGGGCCCGCTTCGCCACCATAGTGCACAGGGATTTCAACGCATCGACTTGTGTTGCGCGCAGTGCCAAGTGGTGCGGCTTGCAGCAGATGGTGCAACCAAGTTTCCGCGGTCTGCAGCGGGTCTTGGCTATGTGCAAATGCCTGTTCGTTAAGAAATAGCGCAAGGCTGGAATAGCCGGGTACGCTATCGCGCAACCACGCTGGGCGCTGGGCTTGGATTTGGGTATTGAGCGCATGCACTTGCGTGTTCAGCGCGGCATCGATAGACGTGCCAAGCTGCAGCAGCAGCCCGTCTTCACCCAGCCGTTGCAGCTGCCAGTGCCTCAAGCCTGCAGCGCACCTTGCAGCAGGCCAACGCGCTCAACCAGTTGCTCGGGCGAATAGGCTTTGGCGTGTGCGGCCCCCCACACCGGGCGCGGCCACGCGATATCGTGGGTGTAACGCGCAATGACGTGCACATGCAGCTGCGGTACTTGGTTGCCCAGTGCGGCCACATTGAGTTTGTCAGGGGTGAAGACGGTTTTCAGCGCGCGCGCGGCCGTGTCAATTTCAGCAGTGAGTTGCTGCCGCTGCGCGGGGCTTAAATCGATGATTTCTGTTGCCCCGGGGATCTTAGGGACCAAGATCAGCCACGGATGGTTGGCGTCATCCATTAGGCGCACTTCACACAGTGCCAAGTCAAGGACGGGGACGGTGTCGTCGGCTAATTTCGGGTCCAGCTGCCAGCTGCTCATGACAAATGCTCCGCGAAGAAGTCCAGTGTACGCTTCCACGCCAAATTTGCAGCCTCCGGTTGATAGGGTGGGTCGGGGTCGCGGTTAAATGCATGGTCGGCCCCCGGATACACGAAGACTTGCGCCTGCGGCTGTTTTTGCCGGTGCAGTTCAACGGTTTCCGGCGGAATGGGGGCATCGAGTTCGCCGAAGTGAAACATCAGCGGCGCTTGCGCCGGTTCATCTAAAAATGGTGGGTTGCGGGTGGCGTAATAGCTCACCGCGGGCAGGCCCAGCCGGGTATTGGCCAGTAGCGCCAGCGTGCCGCCCCAGCTAAAACCCACGACCCCAACCTTATGCCCTGTTTTTGCCAGCACACGCGCGGCTTCTTCAATGGTATCCACACCGCAATCAAGGCCGATACGGTTGACCACTTCACGGCCACGGTTGGCGCCGACCAAGTTGGTGGGCAGCACTAGGCCGGGTTCAAGTAGGTCGAAAAACGCCGGGGCCATTGCGATAAAACCCGCACCCGACAGGCGTTGGCAGACGTTCTGGTAATGCGGCAGCAGGCCGAAAATTTCGTGCGCTACCACCACCGCGCCGCGCGGCGTGCCCTCGGGGTGCGTGACCCATGCCTGTACCGCGCCACAAGGGGCGTAAAGCGTCTGCCAGCTACCCATGGGGTTCTCCTTTATAATTTCAAACCTTTTCGCAAGTGTAACCGGCATGTCCCTGCAGCAACCTAAAGTCGGATTTGTCAGCCTCGGCTGCCCGAAGGCCCTCGTCGATTCTGAGCGCATCCTCACCCAACTCAAGGTGGAAGGCTACGATCTCGTGCAGACCTATGACGACGCCGATGTGGTGGTGGTCAACACCTGCGGTTTCATTGATAGCGCGGTGGCCGAATCGCTGGACACCATCGGCGAGGCGCTGGCGGAAAACGGCAAGGTCATCGTGACCGGCTGCTTGGGCAAGCGTGCGGAGTTGATTCGTGAGGCGCACCCCGGCGTACTTTCGATCAGCGGCCCGCAGGACTACACCAGCGTGATGGAAGCGGTGCATCAAGCGGTGCCGCCGAAGCACGACCCCTTCGTGGACCTGCTGCCAGATTACGGCCTGAAGCTCACCCCGCACCATTTTGCGTATTTGAAAATTTCCGAAGGCTGCAACCATCGCTGCAGCTTCTGCATCATCCCGTCACTACGCGGCGATTTGGTCTCGCGTCCGGTGGATGAGGTATTGATTGAAGCCGAAAAATTGGTGCGCGGCGGGGTGAAGGAATTGCTGGTGGTCTCGCAGGACACCAGTGCCTACGGTGTGGACGTGAAATACGCGCCGAAGTTGTGGCGCAATAATTTTTACGAAACCCGCATGAAGGCGCTGTGCGAGGGGCTGTCTGAACTCGGCGTGTGGACGCGCCTGCACTACGTGTATCCGTACCCGCATGTGGACGATGTGATCCCGCTGATGGCGGAAGGCAAGATTCTTCCGTATTTGGACATTCCGTTCCAGCACGCGGTGCCGCGTATTCTCAAGCTGATGAAGCGCCCAGGTGCGGTGGAAAAAACGCTGGAACGCATCCACAACTGGCGCAGCATTTGCCCCGATCTCACCATTCGCAGCACCTTCATTGTGGGGTTTCCGGGTGAGACCGAAGCAGAATTTGAAACACTGCTGGATTTCTTAGACGAAGCCCAGTTAGACCGTGTGGGTGCGTTCGCTTATTCGCCGGTTACGGGTGCGAAGGCCAATGATCTGCCCGATCCCGTTCCGGAAGAGGTCAAGCAGGAACGTTTGGCGCGCTTTATGGCGCGGCAGGCGGAGATTTCTGCGGCCAAGCTCGAAGCCAAGGTGGGCAGTGTGCAGACCTGCATCGTGGATGCGATTGACGGCGAGCTGGCCATTGCGCGCTCGAAGGCCGATGCGCCAGAAATTGACGGTTTGGTGCAGATTCAAGATGGTCGCGAAGCGGGCCTGCGGCCGGGAGAGTTCGTACAGGTGCGCATCATGGGGAGCGATGAGCACGACCTTTACGGTGAAGTGGAATACAACGATTAACCTCGGCTATGGCGGCGGGTAGCTAACGTCGATAATGACGAATGTCGCTTTGCCGCCGGGCAGTTCGGCTTCAAACTCGTCGTCGATATGTTTCTTCAGCATGACGCGTGCGAGTGGTGCATCAATGCTGATCCAGCCGAGCTTGGCGTCGGTTTCATCAGGCCCAACGATGCGGTAACGCAGCAGTTCGCCTGTGTCAGCGTTTTCAAGTTCCACCTGCGCGCCAAAGAACACCGCTTGTGGGTCAGACGGAGCGGTGTCCACCACTTTGAGCGCCTCAAGCCGCTTGCTGAGGTAGCGCACGCGGCGGTCAATTTCTCCGAGCTGTTTTTTGCGGTAGGTGTACTCTGCATTTTCCGAGCGATCGCCCTCTGCGGCCGCTGCAGAAAGTGCTTTGACCACTTCAGGGCGACGCACGCGCCAGAGATCGTCTAACTCGGCTTTCAGCCGCGCATGGCCCTGCGGTGTAATCAGGGCCGTACTTTTTTCAGCAGGGGGGCGCCAGCGGCTCATGCCGGTTTACGGTGCAGGCTGTAATTGAGTGGGGTGTCAATGGGCTTGCCTTCGCTGTCGAGCATTTTGATCTCATCTTTCGAGAGAATCTGATAGGCCGATGACGTGGTGTCTTTGCCTTCCTGCTGCAGGCGAACGCTGCGGTCGGATTGCTCTACCTGCCAAACGCCGTGTTCGTCGAACGATGAATTGCGATCTTGATACACAGAATGCAGTAAGTAACTACCGTCGGCTTTGAGTGTGAGCGTGGTGTCGATGCCTGGGCAATCGGCACAAGGCAATGTGCCGTTAAACACACCTGCAAAATTGCCTACGCCGAAGGTTTCCTGTGCAGGTGTCGCTGTTGCTGCGGACGCAGCGGGTGCTAATGCTGGTTCAGTTGTAGCAAGGGCTTCTTGTTCGGCCTTGGGTGTTGGTGCGCAGGCAGTGAGTAGCAGCGCGGTACACGTGACCAGAAGCAAAGAGAACGATAAACGCATGAAAGACTCCTATAGATTAGCGGCGGCCAAAAATACCACCAAGAATGCCACGAACAATTTGGTTGCCGATTTGACCGCCAAATTTTTTCCCGGTCTTGCCCATCACCGATTCGCCAATCGAGCCGCCCACGCTGCGGCCAATCGAGCCGCCGATATTACGTGTGGTTTGCTTGGCCACAGACTCCACTACGCCTTGGCGACGCTTGGTTCCGAACAAGAATTCGTTGAACTTTTGCCCAAAGCCGCCTTCTTCTTCCTGCTTGGCTTCTGGTTCATCTGCGGCGGCCTGCTGAACGCGTGCCGCTAATGTTTCAGCCGCCGATTCACGGTTGATGGCGGTGTCGTATTTGATGCCAACAGGGCTGCTAGCACGCACTTGGGTGCGCTCGATTTCGGTGATTGCGCCCATACGGCAGCGTGGCGGTGCAATGAGCGTTTTTTCCACGGGCATCGGCACGCCTTTGTCCAGCAGCATGGATGTAAGTGCTTCGCCAACACCTAGCTGGCCAATGGCGTCAGCAACATCCAAGTTGGGGTTGCTAACAAAGGTTTCGGCGGCTGTTTTAACGGCTTTCTGGTCGCGTGGTGTAAACGCACGCAGTGCGTGCTGCACGCGGTTGCCTAGTTGCCCCAAGATATTGGCGGGAATGTCATCGGGGAATTGCGAACAAAAATACACACCCACGCCCTTGGAGCGAATCAGCCGCACCACTTGTTCGATGCGTTGCTGCAGTGCCGCAGGTGCGTCGTTGAATAGTAGATGGGCTTCGTCGAACACGAACACCAGCTTGGGTTTCTCTAGGTCGCCCACTTCAGGCAGTGTTTCAAATAGTTCAGAGAGCAGCCAAAGCAGAAAGCTGGAATAGAGCTTGGGTTTTAGAATGAGTTGGTCGGCGGCAAGAATATTGATCACGCCGCGACCGTCGTAATTCACCCGCATTAAATCCGCGAGTTCTAGCGCAGGTTCGCCGAAGAACAGTTCCGCACCTTCTTGCTCAAGACGCAGCAACGAACGCTGGATCGCGCCGATCGACTGTGTGCTCACCAGACCATACGAGGTACTGATGTCTTTGCGCTCTTCGGCAACCAGATTCAGCATGGCGCGGAAGTCGTCTAGGTCGAGCAGCAACAAGCCGCGGTCATCGGCCAGTTTGAACAAAATATCGAGCACGCCACTTTGCGTATCGTTGAGCTCTAAAATGCGCGCCAATAGGGTGGGGCCCATCTCGCTCACCGTTGTGCGCACCGGGTGCCCGGATTTACCCCAAAGATCCCAAAACACCACCGTGGCGGCTTCGTTTTTATAGTCAGTAATGCCGAGCTGTTCGACGCGCTGTTGCAGCTTTTCATTGCTGCTGCCCGCAACCGCAAGACCCGCCACGTCGCCTTTCACATCGGCCATAAAGACAGGCACACCAAGCCGTGAGAAGCCTTCCGCCAAGGTCATGAGGGTGACGGTTTTGCCGGTACCGGTGGCGCCTGCAATCAAGCCGTGGCGATTACCGTACTTTGGCAGTAGATAGACGCTGCCGCTGCTGTCCGTGGTGGTGGCCTTGCCAACAAGAATGGGATCCATGCGCTGTTCCATAGGCGGGTATTAGGAAGGATTCTATGCGAAGCCTGAGCCGGGCATGACTACTATCGCTTGCCGTTGCCCCTAGTGGGGGGATACCCTGCCGTCCCCATTGTTATACGCACATCACGATGTCTGCTCGCTCTTTGTCCCTGCTGGCCGCCCTGTCGCTTACATTGATCGCCGCTTCTGCATCGCCACTGGCTGTTGCAAAGGCAAAGAAAGAACGCGGCTCTGATAGCAAGCGTGATCAAGCTGCCGTTGCGCTGCTGCAGCAGCAGATGGCAACAGCAGAGGCGCGCTATCGTGATGCGATGCTGGCCGAAGATGAAGAGGCCGCGGCAAAAGCAACCACGTCTGCGCTGGCCGATATGAAGCTGGTTGTGGATGCCTGTGCCAAGCAGCAAGGCTGCTCGGTTGAAACGATGTTGGCCACATATGAGCGTTTGCTGCAGGCAACGCCGCAGTTTGAAGATATGCCTTCCGATGAGGGCGAAGATCCACTCGATGAGCGCGACTTTGCCGCAGCCGATGTGCCCGATTCGGCCAATGCGTCGGCGCTGCTCAGTGAAGAAGGGCAGCGTTTTGTGAAACAGGTGCAGTTCAACCCTGCGGTGCAAGCGGGCATTCGCCGCTGGCTCACCGATATGCGGCCATCGCTGATGGATAGCTACGAAAACTATCGCTATATGCAGCATTTGATGTCGCCATCGTTCAAGCGATATGGTCTGCCCGAAGCGCTGCTGTTTGGCATTATGGCCAAAGAATCCAACGGCAAGGTGCACGTAGGCTCGCGCGCGGGCGCGGTGGGGCCGCTGCAGTTTATGCCGGCCACCGGGCGTCGTTTTGGCTTGGGGAATGATGGCAGCGGTTTTGATACGCGCTACGACCCGCGCGCCTCCGCCGATGCCGCTGCGCAGTATTTGGCCGAACGCATGGCGCAGCTCAATAACAGTATCGAGCTTTCTCTGGCAGGGTATAACGGCGGCGAAGGGCGCGCGCTGCGTGTGTTTCGTGAGTTTAACGGACGCAGCTTTTGGGACATCAATGTCTATAACCAATTTCCTGCCGAGACCAAAGACTATGTACCCATGGTGATCGCTGCGGCGTGGCTGTTTTTGCACCCAAAGGATTACGGCATTCGTTGGCCGAAAGTCAGTGCGCGCCCGGCCAGCGTCACGCTATCGCAACCAGCGTCAATTTATGAGCTCACGATTTGCTTGGGCAACTGGGGCTCGCGTGATGGCTATATGCGCGCACTGCGTAACCTCAACCCGCGCTGGTCGGCCAGCGATACCTTGCCCGCAGGGACAGCGTTAAACGTGACTAGCCGTATTGCGTGGCTGTACCGGTTTAACTGTACGCGCGGCAAGCGTTTGGAGCTGGCCAAGCAGTTGATGGTCAGTGACACCCGCGAGGCGCTGGTGCGGGTGGGGGACCCCACACCCGCTGCCAGCACTGCACCTGCTGATGTTGCGCCCGCAGCGGCAGTGGTCAAGGCACCTGCCAAGCCCGTTAAAACAAAAACGTACAAGGTGAAGAAGGGCGATACGCTCGGCGCGATCGTTCGGAAATTTGACTGCGAGCTAGGCGATCTTGCTAAAGCCAATAAACTTAAAAAGCCCGGCTATGCGCTGAAGCCGGGCCAAGAGCTAAAGTTGGAAGGCTGTAAGGGCTAAGCGCTATTCCTGCGCAATGCGGCCTGCAAAATCCACTAAGCGCTGACTCTGGAAGCGAATGGCTGCTTTGATCTCCTCACTGAGCGGCTCACCTTTGGCGGTGACACTGGTGCCATAGGGGTTGCCGCCTGCATTGAAGATCACCGGGTCTGCATAACCTGGGGGAACAATAATTGAGCCCCAATGGGTGAAGGTGGCGAACCAGCTAAGCAGCGTGGTTTCTTGCCCGCCGTGCATGTTTTGCGCGCTGGTCATCGCACTTACCGCTTTGTTGGCCAGCTTGCCTGCCGCCCAAACGCCGCCCAGTGTGTCGATGAAGGCACGCATTTGGCTGGCAACGATGCCGAAGCGGGTCGGGGCGCTAAAGAGATAGGCATTGGCCCATTCCATATCGGCGGGGGTGGCTGTTTCTACATGCGCTGTGCGTTCTGCATGTGCGGCCCAGCCTTGGGTTCCGGCAACGACGGATTCTGGTGCGGTTTCGCGTACCTTACGCAGGCGCACTTCGGCGCCAGCAGCATGTGCGGCCTCGGCGGCGATTTCCGCCATCGCGTGGTTGGTGCCGTAGGTGCTGTAATAGATGACGGCCAAACGAACTTGACTCATTGCCAAACTCCCTGTGGATGACGTGTGTGTCAGCAACAGGGATTCTTCGGCAACGGTCGTTAAAGTGGCGAGAATTAAGGCGTTTTGCGCAGCGCCAACGCTTGGCCTAGCTGTACTGGGGTTTCTGCGCCAAGTGCTGGGTTCAATGTGGCAACGTCCTTTGGCAGCAGCACAATCACCGTGCTGCCGTAGTTAAACCGCGCCATCTCGGCAAAGCGCTCCAAGGTGATGCCTTGGCCACGGTAGTCTTTGCGGGTAATGGCATTGCCATAGGCGGGAATTTCTACTCCGCCCCAAACGGTTTCTACGCCAGAGACCAAGAGGGCGCCCACCATCACCTGCACCATGGGGCCAAAGTCGGTATCGAAATGACAGACAAGGCGTTCGTTGCGCGCAAATAGGCGCGGCACGTTGGCTACAGCATCGGTACCAACCGAAAATAGACGGCCGGGGACGTGCACGGTTTCGCGCAGCGTGCCGGTCCATGGCATGTGCACGCGGTGGTAGTCGCGCGGCGATAGGTACACCGTGGCAAAGCTGCCATCGGCAAACGGCGTGGCGTCGGCTTCGCTCCCTAATAGCTCGGTGGCGGAAAAACTCTGCCCTTTGGCCTGAAAAATGCGGCCATCCACAATGCGGCCGCATTGGCTGATGTGGCCGTCGGCGGGCATCAAGAGCGCGCGCGGGTCGGCATCGGGCGTGCGTGCACCGGGCTTGAGTGCGCGGGTGAAGAAGGCGTTGAAGCTAGGGTAAGCGGTTGGATTGGGCTCAGCGGCTTCCGCCAAATTGACGTTGAACTTTTGCGTTACGGTGTCGATGAGCCATTGCTTTAACGCAGGGCGCTGTGAATAGGCCAGCTTACGCGCCAATGACGATAGAAAACGATGGGGGAGAACGTAGGTGAGGCGGGTAATTAGGCTCATTGCAGGGTCTTGGTCAACGTGAGAAGGTCGGCGGTGATGCCTTTGATATCCAGCGGCGGCTGCACGACACCAGCCATGCGCGCCTGAGGATCAAGCAGCACCAGCGCAGCGCTATGGTCAATGCTGTAGTCCGCTGGGTCATCGCTTTCGCCGGGGGCTTTCATAAATACCAGCGAGAGCGAACGCGTAAAGGCTTCCAGCGCGGGTAGGGGGGCGGTGGCGGCGAGCGTGTCGGGGTGAAACGCGTGGGCGTATTGCGCCAAAAGTTCTGGGGAGTCGCGTTCGGGGTCGGCGGACACAAACAGCACGCGTGGGCGGTGCGCGGCGGGTAGCCCTGCCCACTGTTTTTGCGCGGAAGCCAGCTGCGCCAGCGTGGTAGGGCAAACGTCTGGGCAATGGGTGAAACCAAGAAAAACCACTGTCCAGTGGCCTTTCAGGTCATCAGGTGTCAGCGTTTGGCCACCTGTCTGCTGTAGCGAAAAGGCGGGAATGACGCGCGGTGTTGCAAAGAGCGTCACCGCTTTCGTCGCGGGGAGTGCAGAGTGACTGGCCGGGGTCAACATGCGCTGCGCCGCCCATAGCCCAAGACCGGCAGCCAGAACGGCAGCAAGCACGATGAAGGCGGTTTGTTTGGTCATGACCATCCGAAATAAGGGCAGGCCGTCATGATACCTGTGTCAGACCGTTATACTGAGCAGTCTTGCCCAAGCGCCGCTTTTATGTCCCAAGAACTCCATACCATCATCGACCTCATCCGCTATGGCGCGAGCCGTTTCAATGCAGCGGGGCTGAGCTTCGGCCATAGTTTCGATAACGCGCTGGACGAAGCCACCCAGCTCACCCTGCATGCCTTGCACCTGCCGCACGATCTGTCGCCGGTGTACGGCAATGCGCGGGTAACGGAGGCCGAAAAGGAAGACGTGCTGGGGCTGTTCCTGCGCCGCATCGAGGAGCGCATTCCCGCGTGCTATCTCACTGGCGAAGCGTGGTTTGCTGGGCTGAGCTTTAAGAGTGATCGCCGCGCGCTGGTGCCACGCTCACCCATTGCCGAGCTGATTGAATCGGGTTTTCAACCGTGGCTGGGCGACCGCGAAGTGCGCCGCGCGCTGGATCTGTGCACAGGTTCAGGATGCATCGCCATTGCGATGGCGCATTACAACCCGGACTGGCACGTTGATGGCGTGGATATCAGCGACGATGCTCTGGCGCTGGCGCAAGAAAATGAAAAGCGCCTAATGGTGGAAAACGTGCGTTTTGTGAAGTCGGATCTGTTCTCTGGGCTCCCGGGGCAGCGCTACGACCTTATCGTCACCAATCCGCCTTATGTCACCAATGATGAAACCGACGCGCTGCCGCGTGAGTACGCGCACGAGCCCGAGCTTGGGCTGCGCGCCGGTGACGATGGCCTCGACCTTGCGCTGAAGATCCTGCGCGATGCGCCGCTGCACCTATCGGAAGATGGGCTGCTGATCTGCGAAGTAGGTGAGTCCGAACGTGCGCTCACCAAGCTACTGCCGGAACTGCCGCTGGCGTGGGTGGAGTTCAAGGTGGGGCAGATGGGCATCTTCGTGGCCGAGTGCGCCGATTTGATCGAGCATAATGCCCGTATCACCCAACTGGCGGATGCGCGGCCTTGAACACCTTCGGCCACCTGCTGCGCGTGACCACTTTCGGCGAGTCGCATGGCCCGGCGATTGGCTGCGTGCTGGACGGTTGCCCCCCCGGTATTGCAATTGCGCCGGAAGATTTCGCGCATGATTTGGCGCGGCGCGCCACCGGCAAAACCCGGCATACATCGGCGCGTAAAGAAGCTGATGAGGTCGAGATTCTCTCTGGCGTGTATGAAGGTGTGACCACCGGCACGCCCATCGCGCTGTTAATTCGCAATACCGACCAGCGCAGCCGCGACTACAACGCCATTGCCGCGCAGTTTCGCCCCGGTCATGCCGATTACACGTATTGGCAGAAGTACGGCATCCGCGATCCGCGTGGCGGTGGGCGCTCGTCGGCGCGCGAAACCACGATGCGCGTTGCGGCGGCCGTCATCGCCAAAAAATGGCTGGCACAGCGCGGCGTGAGCGTGCGCGGCTGGATGTCGCAAATTGGCGAGGTCGTGCCAAACGGGTTTGATGCCGCAGTCATCGAAACCAACCCCTTCTTCTGGCCGCATGCCGCGCAGGTGGCTGAGCTAGAAGGTTATATGGACGCCTTGCGCAAGTCCGGCGACTCCGTTGGCGCAAAAGTAACCGTTGTGGCCGATGGTGTGCCACCGGGTTGGGGCGAGCCGATCTACGGCAAGCTCGACGGCGAGCTGGCGGCAGCGATGATGTCGATCAACGCGGTTAAAGGTGTTGAAATTGGTGATGGTTTTGCCAGCGTGGCGCAACAAGGCAGTGCGCACCGCGATGTCATGACGCCGGATGGTTTTTTGTCTAACCATGCAGGCGGCATCTTGGGCGGTATTTCTACTGGGCAGCAAGTCAGCGTGTCGGTGGCGTTTAAGCCAACCTCCAGCCTGCGTCTGCCGGTGGAAGGGCTAAACACGTCAGGCGACGTGGTGGATATCATCACCACCGGCCGCCACGACCCCTGCGTAGGCATTCGCGCTACCCCCATTTGCGAGGCTATGCTGGCCCTTGTGTTGATGGATCAAGCCCTGCGCCACCGCGCCCAGTGCGGTGACGTGAGCGATATTGCGCCGCGCATTCCTGCTTCGAAATCGATTACCGACGCGAAACGATAGCGGCGCGCCGCCAGCAAAGCCCAACGGGCAGCAGCGCGCCGCAGCACACATCGCAGAGAACATCTTTTCGCAGCCCATTAAGCGCTGCATCCAAATTTCGAGGTGATAGAACAATGAGTAATCAGTACAAGGTCGCTGTTGTAGGGGCAACTGGCGCGGTGGGTGAGGTGATGCTGTCGATTTTGGCCGAACGCAAGTTCCCGGCCAGCGCGGTGGTTGCCGTTGCCAGCGAACGTTCGGCGGGCAGCACGGTGGAATTTGGTGACGACGAGCTGGTGGTGCAAGACCTCGCCACATTCGACCCTTCCACAGTAGATATCGCGCTGTTTTCGGCAGGCGGCGGCACCAGTAAAGAATACGCGCCGAAGTTTGCGGCGGCCGGGGCCGTGGTTATCGACAACTCATCGGCATTCCGCTACGACGACGACGTTCCGCTGGTGGTTAGCGAAGTGAACCCACACGCGGCGCGCAACCGTCCGCGCGGTATTATCGCCAACCCCAACTGTTCCACCATGCAGCTGATGCCGGTGCTGGCACCGATCCATCGCGAATACGGCGTAGAGCGCGTGAACGTGGCAACCTACCAGTCGGTGTCCGGTGGTGGCCGCACAGCAATGGAAGAGCTAGGTAAGCAAACCGCCGAATTACTTAGCTTTCAAGATATCGAGCCGAAGAAGTTTCCGGTGCAAATTGCGTTCAATCTCATCCCGCATATCGACGACTTCCAAGATAACGGCTACACCAAGGAAGAGATGAAGCTGGTTTGGGAAACACGCAAAATTTTGGAAGACGACAGCATTCAAGTGAACCCCACGGCCGTGCGCGTGCCGGTGTTCTTTGGGCATTCGGAAGCGGTGAATGTTGAAACCAAGAAGAAAATCACCCCGCAGCAAGCGCGCGAATTGCTGCGCCAAGCACCGGGTGTGGAAGTGGTGGATGAGCAAAAAGCCGGTGGCTATCCCACGCCTGTGACCCATGCCTCCGGTAAAGATGCCGTGTTTGTGGGCCGCATTCGTGAAGACTTTTCGCACCCGCGCGGCTTGAATCTATGGGTTGTGGCAGACAATATCCGTAAAGGGGCGGCACTCAATGCCGTGCAGATCGCGGAACTTTTGGTGGCTGAGGGCTTGCCGCCGAAGGCTGCTCGCGGCTAGAGTCTTGCGCGAAGAAGGGGATGGAAGAGCACACGTGATGGGATCTTTGCGAACAGCGGTCGCCGCCGCCTTGTTGTTGGCGGCTGGAAATAGCTGGGCTTTAGGGCTTGGCCAGATCCAAGTCAAAAGTAAGCTCAATCAGCCGCTGTTGGCTGAAATTCCGATCATCTCAACCACCCCCGGTGAGCTGGCTGCGCTTAAGGCGCGACTGGCCTCGCCGGATACCTTTCGCCGCGTTGGTTTAGCGCCTCCCAGTGGCGCAGCGGCCGACCTACAGTTCAGCCTAGGGAGTAATGCCAAAGGCCAGCCGATTATTCGGGTGACCACGCTGAAGCCGGTTGAGCAAAGCATGGTCGACTTCTTGATTGAAGTGGACTGGGGCAACGGACGCCTCGTGCGCGAATACACGGCCTTGGTGGGCACGCC
>NZ_JAHRWW010000038.1 GCF_019104945.1 Thermomonas sp.
TCTTATTTTGATGTACGTTCTTATCTTTCGTTAGCGTGCCCCAATGCCGAAACAAACCCCATTAACTGTTTTAGTCACCGGCTTTGAGCCCTTCGGCGGGGAACGCAGCAACCCCAGCTGGGAAGCGGTGCGCAGCCTACAGGGGCTAGAGATTGCCAAACACCGCATCGAAACACTGTGTCTGCCGGTAGAGTTTCACACCTCGCTGCGCGCCTTGCGGCAAGCTATTAGTCAATGCACCCCTGCGCTGGTGCTTTGCGTTGGGCAAGCCGGTGGGCGTGCACAGCTTTCACTTGAGCGTGTCGCCATCAACATCGACGACGCCCGCATTGCCGATAACGCCGGACAGCAGCCTATCGACGCACCAATTATTCCCGATGGCCCCGCCGCCTACTTCACCACGCTGCCCATCAAAGCCATGCTACTGGCACTGCGCCATGCGGGCATTCCCGCCGAAATCTCACAAACCGCAGGTACCTATGTCTGCAATCACGTGTTCTATGGCGCCATGCACGCACTCAAAGGTACATGCAGCGCCCGTGCCGGGTTCATCCACATCCCATTTTCCCCCAAGCAGGCGGCCCACCACCCCGGCGCGCCCAGCCTTGCCGCCAGCACAATTAAAAAGGGGCTGCGTATCGCGATTGAAACCGCGCTTACCACACAGCACGACGCCAGCATCGCTGCAGGCGCAGAGCACTGACCGCGCCGCTTAAGTACGCGGCAGGGTCACACCGGTCTGGCCCTGATACTTGCCACCACGGTCGCGGTACGAGGTCTCGCACACATCATCGGCATCGGACTGGAAGAACAGCATCTGCGCCACGCCTTCACCGGCGTAGATGCGGGCAGGCAGCGGCGTGGTATTGGAAAACTCCAGCGTTACATGCCCTTCCCACTCAGGTTCCAGCGGGGTCACGTTCACGATAATCCCGCAGCGTGCATAGGTGCTCTTGCCGAGACACACCACCAGTGTATCGCGTGGGATGCGGAAGTATTCCACCGTACGTGCCAGCGCAAACGAATTGGGCGGGATGATGCATTCATCGCCCACGATATCGACAAAGCTCTTCGGGTCGAAGTGCTTAGGATCCACAATGGTGGAATTGATATTGGTGAACACCTTGAACTCGCGCGCACAGCGCACGTCATAACCGTAGCTCGACGTACCGTAGCTCACGATGCGCTCGCCGTTTGCCTGTTTTACCTGGCCAGCCTCATACGGCTCAATCATGCCGTGCTGTTCGGCCATGCGGCGGATCCAACGGTCGCTTTTGATGCTCATGCAGGTCTTCCCAATACAGAACCCTAGATTCTACGGGAATTGAACGTTCAAGAGCACGCGTACGGCTTAGCCCCCCATCAGCGACGCCATAATGCCGGTACGCACTTTGGGCCGTGCTTTGAGCTGCTCTAACACGGCGCGCGCCGTGGCACGAAACGCCTGCGCGGCGGCAGAATCGGGCTTGGCCACCACAATAGGTGCGCCTGCGTCGCCCTGCTCGCGAATATCAGCCTCCAGAGGCAGTGAACCCAGCACCGGCACGCCGTACTTTTCCGACATCCACTGCGCACCACCTTCGCCAAAAATATGCTCCACATGGCCGCAGTTGCTGCATACGTGCGCGGCCATGTTCTCCACCAGCCCCAACACCGAAATCTCCACCTTCTCAAACATCTTCAGCGCCTTACGCGCATCCATCGTGGCCACTTCCTGTGGCGTAGATACCACCACCGCGCCTGCCACCGGAATGCGCTGAGCCATGGTCAGCTGAATATCGCCAGTGCCCGGCGGCAGATCAACCACCAGCACGTCTAAATCGCCCCAGCGGGTATCGCGCAGTAGCTGGGTCAACGCCTGCGTCACCATCGGCCCGCGCCAGATCATTGGCGTGTCATCGCCCACCAAAAAGCCAATGGACATCGTTTCAATGCCAAACGCCCGCATTGGCTCGATGCTCTTACCGTCGGGGCTATCCGGCTTACCCGACAAGCCCAGCATCGTGGGCACGCTGGGGCCATAAATATCAGCATCCAAAAGCCCGATCTTCAGCCCCTCTGCGGCCAGCGCCAGCGCCAAATTAACCGCAACCGTGGACTTCCCCACCCCCCCCTTGCCGGAACCTACGGCAATGACGTTATGGGCATTGGGAAGCGGCTTGAGCTCGCCTTGAACGGCGTGGGAGGGGAGACGGGGCATGACATCACAAAGCGGGGGGAGACGTCTTTATTTTAACGAACGATTCTGAAGCACTGTTTCACATGCCATCAAATGACGCCTGACCCCGGCCGCCTATTCCATACCCGGTCGAATGTCGGTATAAACCCAGCATGGGCGCGCCGCGCTCCGCTACTCCTTGGGAGGGAGATTTCATGCGTACACTGCTGTTAACCGCTGCGCTTGCTTCATTGTCATTTGCCGTTTCCGCCCAACACCACGCCTCGCCGGTGGGTAAGTGGAAAACGCTGGACGACAAGACCGGCAAGGCGATGACGATTTCTGAAATCTACGAGGCCAAGAACGGCACGCTGGCGGCCAAGATCACCGAGAACTTGGGCATGTCGGCTACGTGCGAAGAGTGCAGCGGGCAATACAAGGGCAAGCCGTATGTGGGCATCGTCACCCTGTGGAACCTAAAAGCCAACGCCGACGGCTCTTGGGGCGGCGGTAACGGTTATAAGCCGTCTGAGGACCGCAACTTCAACGCCAAGTCGATGAAGCTGATCGACGGCGGCAAGAAGCTGGAAATCAAAGGCTGCGTGGCGTTTATCTGCAAAACGGCCACGTGGGTGCGCGTGGATTAAAACACGCTACTTTGCACGTCAAAACGGCCCGAAATCGGGCCGTTTTGCTTTGTTGTCGTTGGATGACTTTTACACTCTTATCTACACATGTATCCTTCGTCAAGACACCAACTACAGGATGGTTGTATCAATGAGACAAGTTTTGTTGTTCCTAGCTGCGTGCGTGTCGCTCGCAGTAATGGATGTGGAAGCAACCGCACCGAAACGCCCAACTATTGAACAATTAGCCGCCTATCCAGCGTTCTCTGGATTCTCGCTCTCGCCTGACGGCAAGCACATCGCTGCATTGCGTGGGGTGGGTGAGGATCGGACTATCGCGGTATGGAAGACAGATGCTCTCGATCAGCCTCCGACCCTGATCGGCGCTGAGCGCATGAAAATTACCGGCGTCTCTTTCATCAAAAACGATCGTCTAGCTGTAAATTTCTGGCAGCCCTACGACTTAAGAATGGATCGACTGACCAAGACCTTCGTTTCGAAGCTGATGATCACAGACCTCCAAGGCAAGAGTTGGAACGAGCCGATCACTCAGGCTCGCGCCACCAGTCGCGCTCAAGAGTTGATGCAATCACTCACTAATCCCACAGTTCTAGACCGTTTACCCAACGACCCGCACCACATCCTCGTAGTCAATAACGTGGGTAGCAATTCTGGTGACGTATTCCGTGTCGACCTTCGTGACTTTTCGTCCGAACGCATCCAAATGACAGAAGGGCGTGTTGCTGGATACATCACAGATCTAGATGGCGCGCTGCGTGCGCGCTTGCAGCAAAATATCGATAGTACTGGCGCCTATATCGCCGCTGAATTCCGGAACATACAAACCGGCGCATGGGAAGAACACTTCCGCTCATACGTAAAAGATCGCGATCGCACCGAAATCATTGGCTTCAGCACTGATCCGAATATTGCATTCATTCTAAGCAATGTAGGCGAGGACAAGTCTGCTATCTACGAATACGACATCGCTGCCAAGACACGCAAAGAAGCTCTATACCAACACCGTGTCTTCGATGCTAGCCGTGTATTGATAAACCCCTACCGGTCAGCCGGTAATGAATTCGGCAAATTACTCGGAATCGGCTATCGCGGACCACGAGGCGATGAAATCGACTGGACCTCATCCGCGATGCGTTCGCTTGATGCTGGGTTGAAGCAAGCGCTCGGCATTGTGAATAACAAGCTAAACCTTGTCGACCCCAGTTCAGGGAAGTCGGCCCAAATTGATTATCCAACTGCAAAAGACTACCGGATTACAGGCTACACGCCCGACCTATCCACTCTAATTATTAGCGTGGATGGCGCCTCAATACCTACCGAGTACTACCTATTTCGCAACGGCTCGCTGACCTTGCTTGCCAAGAGCTACCCGGATATCGATCCACGTGCACTCGGTGACACCAACCTCGTCTACTACAAGGCTAGAGATGGTTTAGATATCCCAGCATTTTTGACTAAACCAAACGAAGAGCTTTGTGGCCCCGGCCCTTGGCCTGCAGTCGTGCATCCACACGGCGGCCCTTGGGCGCGCGACACGATGGATTTCGACAGCTCAATGTGGGTTCCATTGTTGGCATCCCGCTGCATGGCAGTTTTGCGTCCTCAGTACCGTGGCTCTGATGGATGGGGGCGCAAGCTATGGATGGCCGGTGATGCAGAATGGGGCCAAAAAATGCAAGATGACAAGGACGATGGCGCCAAGTGGCTAATCGACCAAAAAATCGCTCAACCGAACAGAATCGCAATCTTTGGGTTTTCTTATGGCGGCTACGCAGCATTTGATGCCGCCATCCGTCCCGCCGGAACCTACAAATGCGCTATTGCGGGAGCCGGAGTTTCTGATATTCGCCGTATCTGGTCTCGCTTTTATACAAACCCTTTCTTCCGACAAGCACAGGCCCCTACCGTCAAAGGCGTGAGTCCGGTGGACGAAGCAGCAAACACCCAGATCCCGATCATGGTCTTTCACGGTGAGCGCGACCAGACAGTTCCAATAGAGCAATCGGACTGGTTTGTTGAAAAAGCCAAGCAGGCCGGAAAACCAGTTATCTATCACAAGATTGCCGACTACGCACACGGCCCTGCGTGGACACGCAAGGTTTTTGCCGAACAATTGAGCTATATCGAAGACTATCTTTTGAAAGGTTGTGGCGGTAGCGGGCTCTAATTGCTCTTAATAGCAGCTCCGGATTCACAAACTTCCAGTTGTTATATGGCCTTCGCTTTTACGAGCGAAGGCCACGATTTCCTCCCCTACTCATCCACCTTTTATTAATTACAAGGCAGAGGGAAAGAGCTCAACTGCTTGTCGATGCGATTTCCAGCAACCCAGCAGCGGTGAGCTTACGCACCAACGGCGCAAGCTCTCTTTCATACCGCCGCGAACTATTGACAGACCGTGAATGTACGGGCTCGCGCACTTGCGCCGCGCTCGCAGTTGCATAGACATCGCTCTTACCGGGTGTCTCTAGTGCACGCGGCGTCCATTCCAATCCACACCAGGCATAGATACGCCGAGCTTGGGCTTCGGTATCGGTAACAAGGCTTTCGTAAGAGACATCCAAAATTACACCGGGCATAGTTTCGTGCCAATGCTGCATCAATCGTCGATAAGCGATGTAGTACTCCGCCAACTCGTCTTGGTCATACGAAAATTCGTATGCATCAAAGAACAACGTTTTATAAATGGCGTAACACGTATCTAGCGGATCGCGAACGAGGTGGACAATCCTCGCATCAGGTAAAGCTTTGTGAATCATGCCACAGTAAAGATAGTTTACTGGCATCTTGTCGATGAACATCGAACTCCCACCAACCATTTGACGCGCGCCACGCATGTATTTGCGCCCCAGCACTTCAAAATCAACTCTGAGTGCTGCTTCCGTCGGTGACAGTGCGGGATCCTTTTCACGCTCCTCCAACATGGCGCGTGTCAGCAAAGCATCAAAATCCGATAACTCACCCGCATTTCGAACGTTACCAGACTGGAGCAAGATACGCTCTGTTAGGGTCGTGCCAGTACGCGGCATACCAACAATAAAGATCGCACCAGCCCCCTCGTGCCCACTTACTGCGTTCGCTAGGTTCTGCGCATGAGTATGCGATTGAATTTCCCTCAGCGAATTAATGGCTTTCTGTGCGTCGTACCGGATCGCGCCACGCTTCTTACTTGCCCCAGCTTGTAGGACTGCAAATGCCTTGTCGTAGTCGCCTAAGTCTTCCAGCTCCTTAGCCAACGCATACAGCATGCCTGCCTCATCTTCGTCACGCTTTACACCCATCCGCAGCCTGCTCTCGAGCTCAGCAACATGATTACTATCGCGCGTTTGCTTACGCAGAGTGGAGCGTAAGTAATGGACAGAGCCAGCATGCGGTGCTGTGGTTAGAACACGATCCAAACACTCTTCTGCACGCACATAATTACCGCTGTAGAAAAGTGCAAGGCCCAAGTCATAGAGCCAACCCGGATGTTCTCCACCGACTGCGAGCGCTCGTTCATAGCAATCAATGGCTTGAGGCAGCTGATTGTGATGATAGTAAAGCTTACCCGCTTGCCACAGAACACGGCCATCTACATTGGCGCTGGCTACAACCTCTTCTATCAACGCTGACACTTCATCCCGCCGATATGCGCGCGATAGAAGCCACGCCTTCTTCAGCTTGTGCTGCAAATTTTCATCCTGAAGGATTGCCTTGTCGATCCAATTCAGCGCGACATCAAAACACCCGCGGGCGTTGTAAGCCTCGGCCACAAAAGCGTGAACGCGCGCCTCTTCTGGATACAGCGCCGCAAGCGACTCTCCAAACTCAACAGCCTCATCGACTCGCCCCCCTTGCAACAACGCCACGCCATGCGAAAGCCCCTGAGATATAGATTTAACCTCGCTTTGAACAAGCAGCTTGTCAGTCATAGATGCACTCATGCTGCCCATTCTAGCCAGAACTTCAACAGTCTTGACACTTTTCGACCACCTTCACAGGACATGAATGCGTGAGAAAAATATTCATCCTCAATTCATGCATTAGTCACTTGTTAATACTTCATTAGTTCAGTATGCTCGAGACGATTCACCTAAGCCAATACTGTCAAGATCTTCGAAGGGGAACTATGTCCAATCGCTACCAAACACACCTTAACCGCGCACCACTCGCACTTGCACTTGCTGCTGTAATGCTCTTACCGGCAGGCGCTGCCTTCGCCCAGAGTGCTGATGTGCCCCAGGACAAGTCAAAAGACGAGTCTTCGGAAGCCGCCAAGAAAAAAAATGTCGAAACGCTTGATGCAATCGTTGTAACCGGTTCCCGCATCGCTAAAGACACCTTCAATTCAGTTTCACCGGTGCAAGTCATCAGCCGCGACGAGACCACCATTGCTGGTTTTAACTCTACAGCCGCTGTGCTGCAAAGTACGGCTGTCACCGGAGGCAGTGAGCAGATCAACAACTCCTACGGCGGCTACGTCGTAAACGGTGGTCCCGGCGTAAACACCCTGTCTCTGCGCGGCCTCGGCGCAACACGAACCCTGCTGTTGTTGAATGGCCGCCGAGTCTCTCCGGCTGGTTCGCGTGGCGCAGTGGGTTCTGCCGACTTGAACGTTCTTCCGAACATCATGGTTGACCACGTGGAGGTATTGAAAGACGGCGCTTCGTCGATCTATGGATCAGATGCTGTGGCAGGTGTAGTCAACATCATCACCCGGCCGAAGGTTGATGGCGTAACCATGGAGTTTCAACAAAACTCTACCCAACACGGCGGTGCCAACGAGGGTCGTTTTTCGATCATGGCTGGCAAAACTGGTGATGACTGGCGAGTAAGTGGCTCCCTCGAGATGTTCAAACGCACATCGATGACATTGGGGCAGCGCGGCTGGGCTAGTGATTGTCCAGTGCCGCTACTTGGCCGCAAAGCCGACGGCAGCTATGGTGCGGATGACTTCATTGATCCTACAACCGGCGAACCGAAGTGCTGGAGCTTGGATGCGGGTGGCGTGACAATCAACACATTAGGTACAGCCTACCGTCTCGGCGTGCCAGGAGCCGGCAGCAAGGGTTACTACGCCTCTTTCTATGCAGATGATTGGGCAAACATGCCCTTCTACCCCCAAGACTATTTCAACCGTTGGCGTCCCAATTCGAGTGTCACCACCGGCTTTGCTGGCTTTGAAGGTGTTGATCTCAATACGCGCACGACCTTCGCACCGGAAATGAAAGACGCTCACCTAGTATCACCTACCACTAACTTCACCGGATTCCTGCAAGGCGGCAAAGATTTGCACGCTTTAGGTGATGCCGAGCTCTACTTCGAACTGCTAACACACCGTCGCAAATCTAATCAGTCGGGTTACCTGCAACACACCATCGACTACGCTAACAACAGCCCTCTTCTGGGGCAGTACTCGTTCTTGAAAAATTTTGCAGCTGCTCCAGCTGACGGCTCAACGAACGGCCAAGTAATTGCCGCTCGCGCTTTCGTCGGCTGGGGTATCTACCGTAATAAACAAGAAGTGGACTTCTACCGTGCCACCGCGGGCTTGCGCGGCCACATCGGTTCAAGTAGCTGGGACTATGACTTTTACTTGAGCCATGCAAATTCTGATGCCGACTACATGACACAGAATCGGTTAACCGATCGCATTGCAAAGGCCTTCAACGTCGTTGCAGATGGCTCGGGTGGATTCATCTGCGCCGATGCAGCAGCTCGCGCAGAAGGCTGCGTCGCCGCACCGGTACTCACTGCTGACGTAATCGCCGGCAACTTGCCCCAAGCCTATCGCGACTACATCATGCAGTGGACCCACGGCAACACGAAGTACGAGGAAACCACCTTCAGCTTGAACCTGAATGGCTCACTGTTTGACATGTGGCATGGGACTGCATACGGCGCGTTCGGCTTTGAGCATCGCCGCGCTAGCATCAATGACACCCCAGATATCAACTCCATTAATAACAACCTGTACGGCTTCACCTCGTCCGCCCCAACTCGCGGTAGCGACGAGGTGAATGAAGTCTATGCAGAAATTGAACTACCACTGCTGTCGGGCATTACGGGGGCGCAAGAACTTAGCGTCAACTTGTCGGGTCGTTACACCGACTACAAGTCCTACGGAAACGACACCACTTACAAGATGGGGCTGCTGTACACCCCAGTGAGCTGGCTATCGATTCGTGCGTCACACGGCACCTCGTTCCGTGCACCAGCATTGTTTGAGCAGCATCTAGGTGCAACTAGTGGCTTTATCGGTAGCACCAACGACCCATGCAACGAATGGGCGCAGATGACGGACAAGACAAGTAACCGCTACCTGAACTGCCAAAGCTTGAACTTGCCAAACAACTACACAGCAAACACAAGCGTACGTGTATTCACGAAGGGGGGCGCAGAGACTGGGCTGTTCGCCGAAACCTCCACAGCGACCACCGCAGGTATCGTACTGCAGCCGGAATTCCCGGAAACCTTTGGCGACTTGTCGTTTGCTGCCGACTATTACGACATCAAAGTTAATAACGGTGTCTCACTGCTGTCTGGCGGTAGTGTTCTGGGACTATGCTATGCGCAGAGTACATCCGAGTTCCAAGCTGGTAGTGGTTACTGCGGCTTGGTGGAGCGTGCGGCCAATAACTCGCTTACCGTCACCACCGGCTACATTAACGTGACCAGCAGTGTCGTTCGTGGCTGGGATTTCACCACACGTTATGTGCGCGACATCGGCCCGGGTTCCTTCCGTGCTACCGCACAAGTGTCACATTTCTTGGAACAGGGCTATCAAAGCCTGTCAACCGCACCATACCGCGACAGCAACGGAACAATTGGTAGCCCGGATTTCACTGGCAACCTCGATCTCTCCTACAACGTCCGCAACTGGCTATTTCGTTACGGCCTAGACTGGGTGGGTGCGGTTAGCGACTACGCTTTCTACATGAACTATAACGGTGTTGATTACCGCCCGAATTATCTGATGGAGATTGACGACTACTTCTTGCACAGCATCTCAGTGCGTTACTCGGGCGACAAGTGGTCGGTCACCGGTGGCGTACGCAATATTGCCGACAAGAATCCTCCGATTGTCTCGACGGGCGCCACCAGCGTTATCGGCAACTCCCCATTGTCCAGCAGCTATGATTATCTGGGGCGGTCGTTCTTCTTAAACTTCACCAAGACGTTCTGATTCTCGGATAAGGATAGTCGCGTCAAAGCCGCCGATCTCACGATCGGCGGCTTTTTTATGCGTTATGGCGTTGAAAGACAACCTATTGCAGCAACACACCCTACCTTTCCAGCATTTGTGATTTAAATCACTTCGCCAATGACATCAACAGCCGATGCCAATAGTCCAACGTGGCAGGCACTTCCGCCGCGGGCAGCTTTTCATTCAAGCCATGTGCAAAGCTGTCGTTGTCTTTGGCAAACTCACCGCTCACGCCGTAACTATCTACACCCAATGTGCGGAAATGCATGCTATCGGTGGCCCCCGCCGACATCCCCGGCACCACATCAACGCCCGGAAAGCGTGCGTGGATGGCTGCGGCAACGCGCTCCATTACATCGTTGCGCAGCGGTGATTCTGGGCTTTCCACCGGCGGTGGCGGCAATGTTTCAAAGTGTGCGCTGGTATCGTCCACAACCTTCACCAGCATGTCGCGCACGCTCTCAACCGGTGTACCGGGGAAAATACGGCAGTTCACGTCCACCGAAGCGCGCTGCGGCAATGCGTTGAGGGCATGCCCGCCATGCAACATGGTGGCGATACAGGTTGTGCGAATTTGCCCCACGTAGGCCGGGTCAGCGCTGATGATGGCAGCGGCTTCGGCATCCTCGGGGTGTTCGGCATAGTGCATCAGCGCTTTGCCCAGCGGGCTTTGCAGACGCTGCCCCATGCTCCGCAATGAGGCGCGTGTGGTTGGGCTAATTTGTGTGGGGAACTGATACGCAGCAACTCGGTCGATCGCACGCGCCAGCCGATAGATCGCGTTATCCGGCACATTCGGCGCACTGGAGTGGCCGCCTGCCGAAGTAAATGTAATGCGAAAATCAGCATAGGCTTTTTCCGCCGTCTGCACGTTATACATCACCGGCTTACCACTGGGATCCAGCGTACCGCCACCGGCATCGGCGTTCAGCAGAAAACGCGCGTCGTGGTAGCGTTTGGCCAGCTCGCGCGTAGTGGCCATATCAGTTTCTTCATCGCCTGAAAACAGCATTATCAGGTCGCCATTGGGAACAAAACCCTCGCGCTTGAGCCGGATGAACGTCTGCACCAGCACCACCGCTGCGGTTTTCATATCCGCCACGCCGCGCCCGTAGAGATAGCCGTTTTCTTCGATCAGCGTGAACGGGTCGCGCGTCCAATCTTCTGGATTCGCCGCCACCGCATCAATGTGGCCTGAAATCAAAATCGGCTTGGCCTCACCACGCCCACGATAGCGCACAGTGAGCGCGGCGGTATTGGCGATGGGGATGATCTCAATATCCGAAGATGCAAACCCACCCGCCTCTAGTTTGTCGGCCAGATAGCGCGCCAGCTGTGGCACTTGGCCTTGCTCGGTACGAAACGCGACCGCGTGCTTAAGCATGTCTTTTGCCGCTGCAACATCCGAATCGGGCGCTTGCGCTTGCGCGATGGGAGCGGCGAACAGTAAGGGCGTGATGAGCGCAGAGAGCAACCGCAGGCGGAGAACGGACATTCGGACACTCCTTGGATGGGTTGATCCACTTCTACCGGAATTTTTGCCAAAGATGAAGTGACAAACGACCAAGCCCGCCCAGTGTGCGGCCGCATGCGATAATCGACCCTCTTACCCCCTTACTTCAATTGCCCATGTCACGCTCTGCGCTCGTTACCAATGCCCTGCCCTACGCCAACGGCCCGCTGCATCTTGGCCATTTGGTTGGCTATATCCAAGCCGATATCTGGGTGCGGGCGCGACGCATGCGCGGCGATACGGTGCATTATGTGTGCGCAGACGACACCCACGGCACGCCGATCATGCTGGCGGCGGAGAAGGCAGGCGTCACGCCAGAAGCCTTTATCGCCAATATCCAGGAAAGCCACGAGCGCGACTTCGCCGCATTCGGTGTGGCGTTCGACCACTACGACTCCACCAACTCCGCCACCAACCGCGCAATCACCGAAGAAATTTACGCCGCACTGGAAGCCAACGGCCACATCACCCGCTGCAGCGTGGCTCAGCTCTATGACCCCAGCAAAGGCATGTTCCTGCCCGACCGCTACGTCAAAGGCACCTGCCCAAACTGTAAAACGCCCGATCAATACGGCGATAACTGCGAAGTCTGCGGCGCAACGTATAGCCCCACCGATTTAATCGAACCGAAGTCTGTGGTGTCCGGTGCAACGCCGGAAATCCGCGATTCTGAGCATTTCTTTTTTGAAGCCGGGCAGTTTGCCGATTTCCTGCGCCAGTGGCTTGCGGGTGACACCGCCCTGCCGGGTGTCAAAGCCAAGCTAATGGAATGGCTTGATGCCGAAGGTGGCCTACGCGCTTGGGATATCTCGCGTGACGCACCGTATTTTGGCTTTGAAATTCCCGGCGCACCCGGTAAGTATTTTTATGTGTGGCTAGACGCACCAATTGGCTATTTGTCCAGCTTCAAAAACTACTGCGGTAAAACCGGCGTGGATTACGCCAGCTTCTTGCGCGCCGACTCAAGCGCCGAGCTGCACCACTTCATCGGCAAAGACATCGTCAACTTCCACGGCCTATTCTGGCCTGCAGTACTGCATGGCGCTGGCTTGCGCGCCCCCACCCGCCTACACGTCAACGGTTACCTCACCGTAGACGGCGCGAAGATGAGCAAGTCGCGCGGCACGTTCATCATGGCGCGTACCTTCTTGGACAACGGCCTGCATCCCGAAGCACTGCGCTACTACTTCGCCGGCAAAACCTCCGGTGGCGTGGACGATGTGGATCTCAACCTTTCCGACTTCGTTGCGCGCGTGAACAGCGACATCGTCGGCAAATTCGTCAACCTCGCCAGCCGCTGCGCCGGGTTTATCGAAAAGCGTTTTGCTGGAAAGTTGGCAGATGCGCTACCCGATGCAGCAATGTATGAGCGCTTTGTTGCTGCGCTTCCCGCTATTGCAGATGCCTACGAGCGCAACGAAGCTGCCACCGCGCTGCGCCTCACGATGGCACTGGCCGATGAAGCCAACAAATACATCGACGAACACAAACCTTGGGTGATCGCCAAGCAAGACGGCGCCGACGCGCAACTGCAAAGCGTCTGCACACAAGGCCTCAACCTATTCCGCGTACTGGCCACTGCACTCAAACCCGTGCTACCGGCCACCTGCGCGCAGATCGAAACCTTCCTCAACGCGCCTGTCACCGGCTGGGACAGTGTTAAAGCCCCACTGCTGGCCCACACTATCGCGCCCTATGCGGCGGTGTTCACTCGCATCGACCCGAAACACGTCGAAGCTATGGTCAATGCTTCCAAAGACACCTTGGCAACGCCAGCCCCCACGGCAGCGAAGGCAGGCAAGCCGGAAAAGAAAACCGACGCTCCAGCCCCTGCGGCAGCAGATGCATTTATCAACATCGACGACTTCGCCAAGCTCGACCTGCGCATCGGCAAAGTGCTGGAATGCGGCTTTGTGGACGGCTCCGACAAATTGCTGCGCTTCCTGCTAGACGCTGGTGACTTAGGCCAACGCCAAATCTTCTCCGGCATCCGCGCAAGCTATGCCGAACCAGAAAAACTGGTAGGCCGTAAAGTCGTCTTCATCGCCAACCTTGCTCCACGCAAAATGCGCTTTGGCCTGAGCGAAGGCATGATTCTCTCCGCCGGTTTCGACAGCGGCGCGCTTGCCCTGCTCGATGCCGATAGCGCAGCCCAACCCGGCATGCCGGTACGCTAAACTTGAACACCGCATTGCGGCATGGCTGCATCCACTGCAGCGAAGTCAAGGAGGAGATGCTGCCGCAGGCAGCATCGGAGGACATGAACGGAAGTGGATGTAGCCATGTCGCTACGTGATACAACCACCAGCATGGCACCCGTTAATACATCTGATCTGATTGAACGCCTCGACCGCATCCTCCCGCAAACACAATGCGGGCAATGCGGCTATGTGGGCTGCCGCCCGTATGCGAAGGCCATGGCAAACGGCGAAGCCGGGCCAGATCGCTGCCCTCCCGGAGGCGACGCAGGAGCCCGCGCACTCGCTACCGTACTTGGTGTTACCCCCGTACCGTATGACCGCAGTCGCGGCGAACACAAACCCTATCAAGTCGCCCTCATTATTGAAGACGACTGCATCGGCTGCACCAAATGCATTCAGGCCTGCCCGGTGGACGCCATTATTGGCGGCCCTAAATTCATGCACACCGTGTTAGATGACCCGTGCACCGGCTGCGAACTCTGCGTTCCAGCTTGCCCGGTGGACTGCATCATCATGGTGCCAGCACCGTAGCCTTAGTTCACTGCGCAGGCATCGCAAACGCGCTCAACGGTATAGCCCTTGGCGCGCAGCTGTTCCACCAAACCGTCGCTCCCCAATAGATGCAGCGCACCGACAATAATCAACGTATTGTCTTTCTTCTCATCCACAAGCCGCTTCTCAACTTGCGGAAGCCAGCTATTGTTACGCTCCACATCCAATAAGCGGTAACTCTCTGGCGTTTTACGCGCCATCTCGGCACGCATCTGTTCATCCAACTTCTCTACGTTCCCCGCACGCCACCAACCATGCAGCTCCTGCAATTGCCGGATCGATTTTTGCGGATCATTGAGAAATTCTTCCATCCCCTGCGCCTGCTCGGCGTAGGGCACACTGTCCATTGCCCGCATTTGGTCGTCGATTGTTTCAAGCCCAGTCGCGGGCTTTCCCGCCTCGGCTGCACGCCGCATAAAATATTGATCTACGCCCAACTCTGGCCTAAAGCCCATCGCCTGCGTCACGCTCAATACCAAGCTTAAATTCACCGCCCAAGGCTCGCTGTGCTCAACTGCTTGCAAAGACCCACCGCCTGCTGAAAGCAACGTATTGAGCTTGTTCAATGTGTCCTTTGGTAAAACCGTACTCAGTGTTTTTCCGTCTTCATACGCCATGTATTTCTGCATCGACGCCTGCGTTTCTGGCGAGGTAAGTGCGGCAGGGTCAACTTCAAACATCAGTGTTTTACTGTCGTTAAAGGCGCGATCAAGCTCTGCTGGCAGCGGGTAATCTTCCTGCTTGAGTAAATGAAACGAGCCTAACAAATACACTGAATTATCCGCATCAGACACCTTCCACAGCAGCGGCTTTGCTGCCTCATCGGACGCTGCTGATAAAGGACTAGCACAGGCCGCAAAGCCCCATAAGGCACACAAAGTAAGAGCAATCCACTGGCGCTTCATCACGATTCCTTCGTTGGTTTGATGTAATCCTTTTCTCCCGCTTCTACGCGCAGATCAAGGCGGTTTTCTGGCGGTGGCAGCGGGCAAGTCGCGAACGGCGTAAATGCACACGGCGGGTTATAGGCTTGGTTGAAATCAATGCGCAAATGCCCTTTTGTATCGGGCTTTGGAACGTCTAAGAAACGCCCTGCACCATAACTGCCGTGGCCACTGGTGCGGTCGGCAAAGACCAAGAGCAGCGTTGCGCCCCCTTCATCCAGTGCTTCCAAATGATAGAGCTTGCCATCGCGCTGAAACTCCACCTTGCCAGGATTCGGCACATTGTCTGTCACGCCAATGATATTGACGATAGGCAATGTAGTGCCTGGCGGATGCGCGATAAAGCGTGCCGGCATTTGCCAGTCACGCCCACCCGGCCAGTAATTAAGCCCGGTGAAGCGCAGACGGCTCTCGGCATCGGCATGACGTACACGCAGCGCCAAACGGCCGCCGCGTTTAATGACAACCGCAAGGCCTTTGCCTTCATCAAAAGCAATGACGCTGGCCCCCATTGGGTCGGCATCACTCCGCAGTACACCACCGCGTGCGGGTTGGCCGTCTAAGGTCAGCGCCGTGTCCGCAGTAAAACTCACCCGATCTTTTTTTACCGTAAACAGGCCCAAATGCGCCGGCCCTTGCATCAGTTGAATGCCATTATCGCGGCCGCTTCCCACGCGGCGCACGCCGTTATCTAACCAATGCAGCCCGATCAAACTTGTCCACCCATCCGGCTGCGTCAGCGCTTCTACCCGCTGCTTGCGCCAAGCCTGCTGATCCTGCAAAAACGCCGCTTCGGCCCTTGCCTGTGCGGCTTTTGCCTCTGCACTCATTTCGGTATCACGCTGGCAGGCGGTCAGTGCCGCTAACAAACTCAAACCCACCAACGCTCCCCTCAGCGTCCGCGTAAAAACCATTTATCCATCTCCGCTAATGTAAACCGCGTCCATGTGGGACGCCCGTGATTGCATTGCCCTGAGCGCTCGGTGGCTTCCATCTCACGCAGCAGGGCGTTCATTTCAGGAACCGATAGCCTCCGGTTAGCGCGCACCGCACCGTGACAGGCCATTGTGGCTAAAAGCTCATCGCGTGTTTCTGCCACCCGTCGCGTGCTGCCGTGTTCGCGCAGATCGGTGAGTACGTCACGCAGCAACGCTTCCACATTACCGTGCGCGAGTAGCGCTGGAACACTGCGCAATAACAGCGACTGCGGGCCGCTACGCTGTACCTCAAACCCAAGCTCGGCCAATGTCTGCGTCTCGCGCTCGGCAATGTCGGCTTCGCGCTCGGACACCGCCAAGCTGGTAGGCACCAAAAGCGGCTGAGTGCGTAAGCCTGCCCCATCGTGCGCTGCTTTCAATTTCTCATAGCCGATGCGTTCATGCGCGGCGTGCATGTCCACCACAATCAGGCCATCGACATTTTCCGCCAAAATATAAATGCCGTGCAGCTGCGCTACAGCAAAACCCAGCGGCGGCATGCCGTCTTCGCGCTCTGCAGGCATCGCGGCGGGCGGCGGTGCAAATGGTATGGGCTGCGAGGCGCTTACTGGGCGCTGTGCATACAGTGCCGCATAAGCAGAAGGCGCATCGGCAACGCGTAAACCCATTGTCTCTTGGCGTGGTGCGAAAGCCGCCTGCGCCACTGCCGCGGGCATGCTGTGCATCGGCGGCGTTGGCGTAGCCACCGCGCCCGCGCGTGTTTCAGCAAGGGCCTGCTGCAGTGCGCGATAGACAAAATCGTGCACCAGCCGCGACTCGCGAAAACGCACTTCGTGCTTTGCAGGATGCACGTTCACATCCACACCGCGCGGGTCGAGTTCCAGAAATAAAACATAGGCCGGGTGTCGCCCGTTGTAGAGCACGTCGCTATAGGCTTGTCGCACCGCATGGGCGACATTGCGATCACGCACACTACGGCCGTTGACATACAAATACTGCTGATCGGTGCTGGCGCGGTTATAGGCGGGCTGGGCGATCCAGCCGCTTAAATGCATCCCTGCACCGGTGTGATCCACGCGCATCGCGTTGCGCGCAAACTCTTCACCCAGCGCTTCATGCAAGCGTACTTCCGACAACAAATCACCTTCGCCTTTCCAGCGCCGCGAAGGTTTGCCGTTATGGGTGACTCGTAGTTCAACGTCTGGGCGCGCCAAGGCGAGTGTGCGCAGCCACTCTTCGATGTGCGAAAGCTCGGTGCGCTCTGCGCGCAAAAACTTACGCCGCGCAGGCACATTGAAAAACAGGTCGCGCACTTCAATCGTTGTACCGAATGGATGCGCGTGTGGCACTACTTCCGAGGCTTTCCCACCCTCGATGCGCAGCTCGGCGCCGTGTTCGGCATCGTGCCTGCGCGATACCAAGCGAAACCGGCTTACCGATGCAACAGATGGCAGCGCTTCGCCGCGAAAGCCCAGCGTGGCCACGGCTTCAAGATCATCAATGGACGCGATCTTGCTGGTGGCATGGCGCGACACCGCCAGCGGCAGTTCTTCGGGGGCGATGCCACCGCCATCGTCACGAATGCGAATTAGGCGTACACCGCCTTCTTCAAGATCAATATCAATACGCTTGGCCCCGGCGTCCAGCGCGTTTTCTACCAACTCTTTCACCACAGAGGCCGGTCGTTCAACGACTTCGCCTGCGGCAATTTGGTTGATCAGGGTATCGGGAAGTTGACGAATGCTCACCCGTCAATTCTAACTGGGCTTAGCGGCTTCCGCCGATCGCTGCCGATTTTCCGCTGCTCGCTGTTGCATTCGCGGCTTGCGCACGTGCTGCGTACAACGTTCCTGGCGGCGGCTGACGTGCAAAATAGCGATCTACGCCATCTAAAATCGCACGCGCCAGCGTTTTTTGGAAGTCAGGATCGGCTAGCCGTTTTTCTTCATCCGGGTTGGAAATGAAGGCCGTTTCCACCAGCATCGCTGGCATTTTGTCGGAGGTGCGCAGTACCGCGAAATTGGCGCGTTCGATATCCGGCTTATGGTTATTGCCCACGCGCTTCAGCCCACCCAACACATGCGACGCTGCGTCTTCCGAGGCTTTCATATTGCCGCTTTGGGTAAGGTCAAGCAGCACATTGGTCAGCGTATTGTCGGAAACGCGCACGCGTTCGCCGCCGATCACGTCTGCCGCGTTTTCTTTATCGGCCAGCCAGCGGGCGCGCTGCGAAGAGGCGCCTCTGGTGGATAAAATATAAACCGAAGACCCGCGCGCACTGCGGTTTTCCGCAGCATCGGCGTGGATCGAGAGAAAGATATCCGCCTTATTGGCACTGGCTTTACGGGCGCGGTGCTCAAGCGGAATGAACATATCGCTGTCGCGGGTCAAAAAAGCCTTCAAGCCCGGCGTTGCATTGACTTGCCGCGCAAGCTCTCGCGCAATCGCCAGCGTCACGTCTTTTTCGCGCGTACCATTTTTACCGCGTGCGCCCGGGTCTTGCCCGCCGTGTCCGGCATCAATGGCCACAACCAAGGGACGAACGCCTGCGCGCATGTCCATCTTGGGTAACACAATGGGCGCTTCGGCCTCTTCCATTGGGGGCGTAGGCACAGCAACCGGCGGCGTTGCCGCGGACACTTTAACCGACTCTGCACGCTCGACAAGCGCCAGCATTGGATCCACTACAGCGGCAGCAGCTGGCTGCGGTGCCGCCTCCACGGGTGTCACGCGCGTGACCGGCTGCCCATCGCCCGGCCATTCCAGCACCAGCGTATAACCCGTGGCATGGGTTTCGATTTCCGTCGGAATGGCCTTCACCTGCGTGGCCAAATCAAACACCACCCGCACTGTTCCTGCGACCGGTTGCCCGGTACGTACCGATTTCACCACACCCGCGGCTTTAGGCAGCGCCAAACCACGTGCCAGATGGCTTTCTGGGAAATCCACCACCAGCCGTTCCGGGTTCTTGAGGGGAATCAGCTTATAGCTCCCCGGTTTGTCTAGCCGCAGCTCGGCACGCGTTCCGGTGGCGCTGGTTTCGATCAGTAGCTGTTTAATTTCCGCAGCATCCGCCCCAAAGCACGGCAATACAGCCATCGCCAACGCGATGGACAACGACAGGCCGTAGCGATTCCCCGAGGTGCGCATACCGCGGAGTTAACCACCGGTTTTCAATAAGCGCAAGTATTTTTTCCTGAATAATCCGTAACCTGCACCACTTTCTTGGATAATTCAGGAAGACTTTGCTGCAACCGCACCCTGAATTGCCTGTTTCAGCCACGCACGCCCGGCCTCAGTCTCGGCTTGCAGTTCGCAACTTCGCCCCAGCCCGGCAACAGCCAAATGGATGTTTAAATCGACTTGCGGTAACGCGCCCTGCCCGCGCTCGGGCCATTCCACCAACCACAGCCGCGCCTCTGCCGGGTCTAGGCCTAGAAACTCAAGCTCCCCAGCATTGCCAATACGATACAGATCCAAATGCAAGGCCAGCCCGCCCTGCGGCAGCACGTACTGCTCCACCAAGGTATAGGTGGGGCTGCGGATCGTGCCGGTCACGCCCAAGGCGCGCAGCAGGGCGCGCGCGAGTGTGGATTTCCCGGCACCAAGGTCACCGTGTAAGTACACGATGACGCGCTCAGGCAGCGCGACCGCCAGCTGCGCCGCCAGTGCTTCTGTTGCGTTAGCGTCTTCTAAAAATAGTGTGTCCATCCGTCTATCGTCGCACTGGATTGGCTAATCTGCGCAACCACGGCAATAAATCGGAAGGAAGCAGCCCGCGTTCACCACCTTCCTGTGCAGCAGCATCTCCGGCCGCCGCATGCAGCAATGCACCCGCCGTAGCCGCATCGCTTACCGATAGCCCTTGCCCAATCAATGCGGCAATGCAGCCAGTAAGCACATCTCCCATTCCGCCAACCGCCATCCCTGGATTACCCGCTGCAATCTGCATCGACACGCCTTTCACCGGCTTTATCAGCGTTCCGGCCCCCTTCAAAACAACAACAGCTCCCCAGCGCTGCTGCAACGCTTCCACGGCAGAGAGGCGATCGTTCTGTACGTCTGAAACTGTACAACCAAGTAAACGTGCGGCCTCTCCCGGATGCGGCGTAATCACGTCACTGCTGCGTAGCCGCCTGCCTTCTTGGACCAGCAGATTCAGCGCATCCGCGTCGAATACACGTGGCTGCTCTGCCTCCAGCACCCGCGTCAGCAGCGCTTTGCCCCAGTCGTCTTGCCCCAGCCCGGGGCCAAGTGCAACCACGCTGGCGCGCGCGAGTAGCGGGTCTAGCTGGCTCACTGTTTCAACCGCATGCGCCATCACCTCGGGGCTGCGTGCTAGTAGCGGCGCAATATGCACACCGCGCGTAGCCACACTCACCAAGCCCGCACCGCAGCGCAGCGCCGCCTGTGCAGCCAAAATCACCGCGCCGCCACTGCCGTGATCCCCACCAATACACAGCACGTGGCCGTGCATACCTTTATGCGCATCGCGCTGCCGGAGTGGCAAGTAATGCTTTAGCGCAGTGGCGTCACAGGAAAAGACGGGGTTGGGCATGAACAGGAGTTTATGCGAGTTGCGGCTTACCAGCGAACACCCTTGACACCCCACAATGAATATAGTTACATCATTTGTTACAACAACGTATTTTAGGTTTGCCATGAAGCTCAAAATCACCACCGTCGGCAACTCTGCAGGCGTCATTCTCCCCAAAGAGCTTCTGGCGCGGCTGCATTTGGAAAAAGGCGACGCGCTGTATGCGTTGGAAACACCCGATGGCATTCGCCTGACGGCCTATGACCCCGAGCTTGCCGCGCAAATGGAAGTGGCCGAGCAGGTGATGCGCGAAGACCGCCTCGTTCTACACAAACTTGCGCAATAGGGGCTAGCCATGATCGTTTGGATCAGCAAACCCCTAGCCCTAGCCATCCACGACCGCCAGCTAGCCGAACACGGCGGTAGCGGCGGCCTGCGCGATGATGCCTTACTCGATTCAGCACTCGCGCGCCCACAGCAGCGCCATGCCTATGGGGAACCACCGCCAGACCTCGCCGACCTTGCCGCCTCGCTGGCATATGGCCTTGCGCGCAACCACCCATTTATTGACGGCAACAAGCGTACCGCACACGTTTGCTATCGCGTATTTATTGCACTCAATGATTGCGAATTTATCGCAAGCGATGAAGATAAATACATCGCCATGCTGCAACTCGCCGAAGGCAACCTCAGCGAAACCGAGTTCGCCGCGTGGTTACGCCCTAAAATTCAGGCCAAACCCGCAGGAAAAATACAGGAACCGCAGGCAAGCTATCAGCCTTGAACCGTATTACCCGTAAAATGGGCGGATGACTGACGATATTTTCCGCTCCTCTTTCCACGGCTTCGAGCAGATCCCGCTACGCGAATACGCCGAACGCGCCTACCTCGACTATTCCATGTATGTGGTGCTCGATCGCGCCCTGCCCTTCATCGGCGATGGCCTGAAGCCCGTACAGCGCCGCATTATTTATTCGATGAGCGAACTGGGGCTTGCCGCTTCGGCCAAACCCAAAAAATCCGCGCGCACCGTGGGCGATGTGATCGGTAAATACCACCCACACGGCGATAGTGCTTGCTATGAAGCGCTGGTATTGATGGCGCAGCCGTTCTCCTACCGTTACCCGCTAATCGACGGCCAAGGCAACTTCGGCAGCAGCGACGATCCCAAATCGTTCGCGGCGATGCGCTATACCGAATCCAAGCTCTCGCCGATTGCCGAAGTTCTGCTGGGTGAGCTCGGCCACGGCACCACCGACTGGACGCCGAACTTCGACGGCACGCTGGAAGAACCCACATGGATGCCAGCCCGTCTTCCCCACCTACTGCTCAATGGCACCACCGGCATTGCTGTAGGCATGGCCACCGACGTACCGCCGCACAATCTCAATGAGATCGTCAGTGCCTGCGTGCGCCTACTGGATGACCCTGATGCCAGCGTGCGCGACCTGTGCGAGCACGTGCGCGGCCCGGACTACCCCACCGCAGCTGAAATCATCACCTCGCCATCCGACTTGCTCAATCTGTATGAAACCGGCCTTGGCTCAGTACGCGCGCGCGGCGTATTCGTCAAAGAACAGTCGAACATCGTCATCACCGAACTACCGCATCAAGTAAGCCCCAGCAAAATTATCGAGCAGATCGCCACGCAAATGCGGGCGAAAAAACTGCCGTGGCTGGAAGACATCCGCGACGAATCTGACCATGCCAACCCCACCCGCATCGTGCTTATTCCGCGCAGCAATCGGATCGATGTAGAACAACTAATGGGGCATCTATTTGCCACGACGGATCTGGAAAAAAGTTTCCGGGTCAATATGAACGTAATCGGCTTAGACGGCCGCCCGCAGGTGAAAAACCTAAAGATGCTGCTGTCGGAGTGGCTGAGCTTCCGTCAAACCACGGTCACACGCCGTCTCAAGCACCGCCTCGATAAAGTGGAGCGCCGTCTACACCTGCTCGAAGGTTTGTTGATCGCCTTCCTTAATCTGGATGAAGTGATCCGTATCATCCGCAGCGAAGACGAGCCCAAAGACGTGCTGATGGCGCGTTTTAAGCTCAGCGAAGAGCAAACCGATTACATTCTCGACACCAAGCTGAAGCAGCTAGCGCGCTTAGAAGAAATGAAAATTCGCGGCGAGCAGGACGACCTTGCCGCCGAACGCGAAAAACTATTAGCCATTCTTGATAACAAAGCCAAGCTAA
>NZ_JAHRWW010000053.1 GCF_019104945.1 Thermomonas sp.
TAAAACCGCCGTACCGGTGCTGGGCGTGCCGGTGCAGAGTAAAGCGCTCAACGGCATGGATTCGTTATTGTCTATCGTGCAGATGCCTGCAGGCATTCCGGTGGCCACCTTCGCCATTGGTAATGCCGGCGCGGCTAACGCAGCGCTGTTTGCAGCCGCCATGCTGGCGGTGGAATACCCGGCTATTGGTGCCGCGTTGGCTGCTTTTCGCGCCAAGCAAACCGAGGACGTCGTCAATAACGACGACCCGCGCCAGTGAGCACGGTCGGCATTTTAGGCGGTGGCCAACTGGCCCGCATGTTGGTGCTGGCGGGCGCACCATTAGGCCTGCAATTCAAAATTTTTGACACCGTAGCCGATGCCTGCGCCGGACAGCTTGCATCGCTGACCATGGGTGACTACGCCGATACAGCCGCGCTTGCCGATTGGGCAACGGGCGTGAATGTGGCCACATTCGATTTTGAAAACGTACCCGCGCAGGCCGCGCAGCAACTTACTGCACAGACACAAGTGGCGCCGAATGCGCGCGCACTAGCGGTTGCACAAGACCGGCTTTCGGAGAAAACCTTATTCCGTGAACTGGGCATTCCGGTGCCGCCGTTTGCCGCGATCGACACGCTTGTACAGCTGCAGGCCGCGGTTGTTGCGCTAGGGACGCCCTGCATTCTTAAGACCCGTCGTTTTGGTTACGACGGTAAAGGGCAGTTCCGCATCAAGTCGGCGGCTGATGTCGAGGCCGCGTGGGCTGCACTTGGCCCGCAGGCGGAAAAAGTAGGGCTGATTTTGGAAGGTTTTGTAGCCTTCCAGCGCGAACTCTCGGTGGTGGCAGTACGCAGCCGCAGTGGCGAGTTCCGCGCTTGGCCACTAACGCAGAATTGGCATGTAGATGGCGTGCTATCGGCCAGCCTTGCGCCCGCACAGGTGCCCCCAGAACAACAGGCGATCGCCCTCGCACATGCACAGAAACTGGCTGAAGCGCTTGATTATGTGGGCGTGTTCGCACTCGAACTGTTTGAACGCAATGGTGAACTGCTCGCCAATGAAATGGCCCCGCGTGTGCACAACTCGGGCCACTGGACGACAGAAGGCAGCGAAACATCGCAGTTTGAAAACCACCTGCGCGCTGTAGCGGGCCTGCCACTGGGTAGCACCGCTATGCGCGGCTATGCGTGCATGTTGAACTGGCTGGGCGAGATGCCTAACCGCGAGGCCGCGCTGCGCGTGGCAGGCGTGCATTGGCACGACTACGGCAAGCAGCCGCGCGACGGGCGCAAGGTTGGGCACGCCACTGTGCGCGCCGACACTCCGGCTGAATTAGCGCAGGCGCTTAGCGCACTGGGTGAGGCATTGAGCCGCCAGGCACAAGTGGCGCCGGTGGTGGCCCGGCTGGGCTAAGCGGGCCTCCCAAAGTAGTTAGCAAAACGGCCGGGGAAACCCGGCCGTTTCTATGGCGCAAACCAAGAGGCTTACTTAAGTTGCGATGCCACAAAGTCCCAGTTCACCAGCGCCCAGAACGCTTCCACATACTTCGGGCGGGCGTTGCGATAGTCGATGTAATAGGCGTGCTCCCACACGTCGCAGGTGAGTAGCGCGGTGTCTTCGCCGGTTAGCGGGGTGGCCGCGTTCGGGGTGCTGACCAGCGCCAATGCGCCATCCGGGCGCTGCACCAACCATGCCCAGCCAGATCCGAAGGTGGTAACGGCGGTCTTGGTGAACGCTTCTTTGAACGCTTCAAAGCTGCCGAATGCGGCATTGATGGCATCGGCCAGCTTGCCGGTTGGTGCGCCGCCGCCATTGGGCTTTAAGCAATTCCAATAGAAGCTGTGGTTCCATACCTGCGCGGCATTATTGAACATACCGCCCTGCGACTTGCGGATGATGTCTTCCAGCGAAGCGTTTTCAAACTCGGTGCCCACAATCATGTTGTTCAGATTGGTGACATAGGCCTGATGGTGCTTGCCGTAGTGAAAGTCGATGGTTTCGGCCGAAATATGCGGTTCCAGCGCGGTGCGGTCGTAGGGTAGGGCTGGCAAGGTGATAGCCACGAAGAACTCCTTATCTAGCTGTTTGAATCGAGCGGTTTGAAAGATGCGAGCCGAAACGGCGCACAACGAATTACAATAGCGGATTGTATCCATTTCGCCCGTTGCGTCATCGTGAAATCAACGGGCTGCACTGTTGCAGGAGCTGAAACAATGCCGTCTGTGGAAGAGCGCATCCGCGCCGAGATCGAAGGCTACCCCCTCGTGATGTTTATGAAGGGGACGGCGCAGTATCCCATGTGCGGTTTTTCTAGTCGCGCGGTACAAGCGTTACAGGCGGCAGGTGCCACGCATTTGCATACGATCAATGTGCTGGAAGAGCCCGAAATTCGCGCCAATTTGCCGCGTTATTCCGATTGGCCCACCTTCCCACAGATCTTTATTAATGGCGAACTGATCGGCGGCTGCGACATCATTGTTGAACTGGCCGAGTCGGGTGAACTGGCACGCTTGATCGCAGACTTGCACCAAGGATAAGCATGAATAACGTGTTACAAGACCGCGTCATTTTAATCGCAGGCGCGGCCGGTGGGCTGGGTAAAGAGGCGGCCATCGCCTGTGCAGTGGCAGGGGCCACGGTTGTGTTGCTTGGCCGCAAAGTGGCGCCGCTTAACCGCGTGTATGACGCGATCAAAGCCGTTGGGCCAGAACCCATTTTGTATCCACTCGATTTAGAAGGCGCGTCTCCGGACGACTACGACCAGCTAGCGCAGGCGGTGGAAGGTGAATTTGGGAAGTTAGACGGTCTGCTGCACTGCGCCGCCGAGTTCAAAGCACTTACCCCACTGCAGCACACAGATCCAGCCGACTTCGCGCGTGCGATCCATGTGGACCTTACCGCACGCTGGTGGCTGACCCAAGCCTGCCTGCCGCTGCTATTCAAATCCGATGCCGGTGCGGCAGTATTCGTGGTGGACGACCCCATGCGCACCAGTGGCGCTTACTGGGGCGCTTACGGGATTGCGCAAGCAGGGCAGGCGGCCATGATCTCAATATTACAAGCAGAATTAGGCAGTTCCGGCCCGCGTATCAGCGGCTTGCAGCTTGGCCCCATGCGCACGAATTTGCGTGCCAAAGCCTACCAGCTCAATGCCGATGCCAAGGCACGCTCGGCCACAGACTACGCGCCGCTTTGCGTTGAAATGCTCACTCCTGCGGCCGGCACATGGCGTGGAACAATACGCAAAGCCGAGGACTGATCAATGACGATTACCGCCGCCGCACTGCTGCTGTTTTTTATTCTTGATCCGTTGGGCAATATCCCGGTGCTGTTGAGTTTGTTCAAGAATGTGCCTGCCCACCGACAGCGCAAGGTGTTGACCCGAGAACTGCTGATCGCCCTTGTGGTGTTGATGCTATTTCTCTGGGGCGGGCAATATGCATTGAACTTGATGCACCTGCGGCAAGAGTCGGTGTCAATTGCTGGCGGTATCGTGCTGTTTCTCATTGGTCTGCGCATGATTTTCCCCACGGCTGAAGGGGTGATGGGCGATGTACCAGGCGGTGAACCTTTCGTAGTGCCGTTGGCTGTTCCCATGATTGCGGGGCCTTCCGGCATGGCTGCTGTGATGCTGCTTGGTAGCCAAGAACCTAACCGCATGTTGGACTGGATGCTGGCCTTGATTCTTGCTTGGGGCGCAACCGCCGTCATTCTGTACTCGGCGCCATGGCTCAAAAAATTGCTTGGTACCCGCGTATTGACCGCCGTAGAGCGTCTGATGGGGATGGTGATCGTAGCGATTTCGGTACAAATGTTCTTGGACGGCGTGGCGTCTTACTTGAAGACACCTTCGCAGGTAGGGCTGGGTTAAAAAACTGGCTGTCACGACCGCGACATGCCGTTGTCACACCTCCGTCATGCATGCTCGTTATCATGTTAAACTTTAGTAATACCGTACAGCAGGGTACGGCCCACACATTCCTGCAATATCGCCGTTGATGTCCGAAATTAGGCCGCAGCGGCGTTTAGTCCATTGTCAGTTGTTCTCCTCCAATAATCAGAGGTTATGCCATGAACCATCCGAGCCGCGCTAGGCTGTCCAAGCTTTCGCTGGGTTTGATCGTCGCCCTCGCCGCAGCACCTGTTTTCGCACAAAGCACCTCCGCCGGCGTCGGTGGCCAGGTCGTTTCCGCTGGCGGCCAGCCGGTGGCAGGTGCCGAAATCACCATCACCCACGTTGAATCCGGCACAGTCAGCCGCGCCACCACCGATGCCAGCGGCCGCTACAACGCCCGCGGCCTGCGCGTGGGCGGCCCGTACACCATCGTCATTACCAAGGCGGGTGAGGGGAGCAAGACTGAGGATGGCGTGTATCTGAACCTAAATCAGGTCAATACCGTCAATGCCCAGCTCAACAATAGTGTTGCTGCCACTATGGATACCGTGCAGGTGTTGGGCGTAGCTGGTGGTTTGGATATCTTCAGCACCAATAAGATGGGTTCAGGCTCCAACGTAACCCGCACCACGATCGAAGCCCTGCCTTCGGCCAATCGTAATATTCAAGATTACATTCGCCTTGATCCGCGTATCTCGCAGATCAGTAAAGCCGATGGTGCAATCTCTGCTGGTGGCCAGAATACCCGCTATAACGCGATCCGCATCGATGGTATCGGTGCCGGTGACCCGTTTGGCCTTGAGTCCAACAATCTACCAACCGAGCGTCAGCCGGTGTCGATGGATGCGATTCAAGAAATCAATATCGATCTGTCCAATTACGACACCACCATCTACGGTGGCACTGGCGCGGTGATCAACGCTGTGACTAAGTCGGGAACCAACGACTTCCACGGTTCGATCTACGGCAGTTACCGCGATAAGGATATGGTGCGAACCCGTCTGGACGGCGATAAAGGCGATTTCAACGGTTTCAATGATGAAAAAACCTACGGTATGACGGTTGGTGGCCCAATCGTTAAGGACAAGCTGTTCTTCTTCGCTAACTACGAAAAGTACCAGCGCTCAGCGCCGGGCGTGGCGCTGGCCGACGGCCCATATGGTAAGGGTGATATCACCGATACCCAGATCAAGCAGGTGCAAGACTTTATGTCTGCCAAGGGCTATGACGTAGGTGGCCTAGATGCTCCGGATAGCAAGACCGAGATCGAGGAATACGCGGTCAAGCTGGACTGGAATATCAACGACGATCATCGTGCAGCGCTGCGCTACAACAAGATGGAGCAGAGCGTGATGCGCTTCCCCGGCATCAGCTCCAGTCAGCTCTCGCTGAGCAATTACTGGTATGCCCAACCCAAGACTTATGAAACGTGGATGGGTGAGGTGTTCTCGGACTGGAGCGATAATTTCTCCACCGAATTCAAGATCTCGCACAAGGATTACGCGGCTAGCCGTGTGCCAGCAGTCGATCTGCCGGCGATCCAGATCAAGGGCTTTGGCCCGAAGAACAATTCGTTGTTCATTGGTACGGAGCAGAACACTCACGTCAATATCGTTGAGTCTAAAGAGCTGAGCGTATTTGCCGCCGGAACTTGGTATGTGGGTAACCACAGCGTCAAGTTCGGTTTCGACTACAGCGATAACGACTTGATGAACTTCTACGGGCGCAACCTCAATGGCGTCTATGAGTTTGCCAACCTGACGGATTTTCTCAATGGCGATCCGTCGCGCTACCAGTTGCGCGCCCCGCGTCCGGGTGGCAGCCGTGACGACATCCCCGCATCCTTCACGCTGAAGAATACTGGCGTATTCTTGCAAGATACTTGGGCGATCGGAAATAATCTAAACCTGATGTTCGGCCTGCGCATGGACATGCCGGAGTTTAGTGAGCAGCGCCTGTATAACGCACGCATCGAGCAGTTGTATGGCTATAACAATACCAACCTGCCAGAGAAGAAGCTGTTCCAGCCGCGTGTGGGTTTCAACTACACCTTCGATAGCGAACGCCCAACTCAGCTGCGTGGTGGTGTGGGTCTGTTCGGTGGTGCAGCGCCCAACGTCTGGCTGGCTGGTGCCTATCAGAACACGGGTTTGAATTACGTTGAGTACGACCTCAAGGGCAATGCTGCGCCGAATTTCGACCCGACTGTGCCACCTCCTACCGCTGGTTTGACTCCGTCGGCAGCACGTCAGAACGTAGACGTCATCGCGCCGGGCACACGTCTGCCGTCGGTATGGAAAGCCAACTTGGCGTTCGAGCATGAATTACCTTGGTATGGCATGGTGGCATCGGCCGAAGTGCTGGTTACTAAGGTCAAAGATGCACTGTATTTTGAACGTCTGGACTTAATGAACCCAACCTTCACGGGCACCCAAGATGGTCGTGATAACTACTGGAATGCTGCTGGCCGCAATCCGGCTAATGCAGGCCAGTACGGCATGGAGGTGGGTAAAATCAACGGCAAGACTTGTACGACGGCACAGGTCAGCGGCGGTTTGTGTCCGGACGTGAAGGGCAACCGTCCTAGCGATATCGGCGATGTGATGCTGTTGCGCAATACTGACAAGGGGCGCAGCACCCAGTTGACTTTCGCCCTCAGCAAGCCGATGACCCAGCACTGGGGCTGGTCGTTGGGCTATACCTACACCAATGCCAAGGAAGTCAGCCCGCTGACCAGTTCGCAGAACACCTCGAACTGGAACAATACATTGATCTTCAATGCAAACGAGAACGTGGCGTATAACTCACGCTATGCGATCAAGGATCGTTTGACCGGCACTGTTGAGTGGAAGCATGCTTTCTTCGGTGACTACGCTACTCGTGCAGGCTTGTTCTACGAAGGTCGCACGGGTCGTCCGTATAGCTACATCTTCTACAACGACGCCAATGGCGATGGCGCAGGTACCAATGACTTGTTCTATGTGCCGAAGGGCTATGGTGATGTGCTGTTTACCGGCGGCGCTACCATGGAAAAGGCCTTCTTTGACTGGCTAGAAAATACCCCCGAGTTGAATGCATTCCGTGGTTTGGCTGTGCCTGCCAATTCGCATCGCGCTAAGTGGGTCAATAGCTTCGATGTTCGGATCAGCCAAGAACTGCCGGCTTTCTTCAAGGGTCATAAGGCCGAACTGTCGTTGGACATTATGAACATCGGCAACCTGCTCAACAAAAAGTGGGGTTTGATCGACGACTATGGCTTCTACTCGACTCGTCGCGTCGCAAACTACGCAGGTATTGATCCGGTCACTGGAAAATATATCTATACCTTTACAGGTTCGACCGATAACGCTTCCATTCAGGAAAACAATAACGACAAGGGCAACACCGCCGTGTCGCGCTGGTCGGTGATGGTGGGCTTCAAGTACAAGTTCTAATCCACCGCAACAACTGCACCACCAAACACCCGGGGCAACCCGGGTGTTTTTTTGCGCCATTCTCATGCGATTGAGTTAAAGTGAGGCCATGACAACGACAACAAAAACGCCGCAGGGTGCGGCCTTAACCACCCTTCCTACCATCAGCACCCACATCTACCCACACGGCGCGCTGGACGTGCTCTCGCGTGAAGAAGTGGCGCGCCTACGTGATGCATCGTCCGGCGGCTTGCATGAGTTGTTGCGTCGCTGCGCACTGGCCGTGTTGACCTCTGGCAGCGCCTCGGATGACCCGCGTGCGGCCGGTGAGCTGTATCCGGATTTCGATATCGAAGTGCGCCAACAAGATCGCGGCGTGCGGATCGAATTGAAAAACGCGCCCGCCATGGCCTTTGTAGATGGCGAAATCATCCACGGCGTAGCCGAACTGCTATTTGCCGTTGTGCGCGATCTTGCCTTCACCGCAATCGACCTCAACGGCGACACCTCACTCGACACTACAGAAGGCATTACCGACGCCGTGTTCCGCCTGCTGCGCAATGCGCGCGTGCTGCATCCGGCCGACCCAAATCTTGTCGTGTGCTGGGGCGGCCACTCAATTGGGCAAGAAGAATACAAATATACCAAGCAGGTGGGCTACGAGCTTGGCCTGCGCGGGCTAGATATCTGTACTGGCTGCGGCCCCGGTGCCATGAAGGGGCCGATGAAGGGGGCTACCATCGCCCACGCCAAGCAGCGTCGCCACCGCACCCGCTATATCGGCATCACCGAGCCTGGGATTATTGCAGCGGAATCACCTAACCCCATCGTCAATCATCTGGTGATCATGCCGGATATTGAAAAGCGCCTCGAAGCCTTTGTACGCATGGCGCACGGAATTATCGTGTTCCCGGGCGGGGTAGGGACAGCAGAAGAAATTCTCTATATGTTGGGGATCTTGCTACAGGAAGAAAACGCCCATCTACGCTTCCCGTTTATCTTAACGGGCCCCACCGGCGCAGCGCCCTATTTTGAACAGATCGACAAGTTCATCCGCCTGACCTTGGGCGACGAAGCGGCCAAACTGTACGAAATCATCGTGGCCGACCCGGTGAAGGTGGCCAAGCGAATGGACGCGGGTGTAAAGAAGGTAAAAGAGCAGCGTATCGCCCAGCGTGACTCGTTCTTCTTTAACTGGGCGTTGCACGTGCCGTTGGAGCTACAGCAGCCGTTTAGCCCCACCCATGAACTTATGGCCGGGCTGGATCTGCACCACGGCCGCAAGCCGCACGAACTTGCAGCAGACCTGCGCCGCGCGTTCTCCGGTATTGTGGCGGGCAACGTGAAAGAGGAGGGGCTGCGTAGGATTGAGGCGCACGGCCCCTTCGAAATCCACGGAGACCCCGATATCATGCGTGCACTAGACGCGCTGCTGCGCGCGTTCGTCCAGCAGCGGCGCATGAAGATTTCGGGAGAGTACAAGCCTTGTTATAAGGTGGTTGCGTAATGAATTTTGCACATCCTCTTGCATTCCGTCGTAGGTTTTGCTAGGATCGCTGGGAACCATTTTTTGCTGTTTCAATATCCGCCTAAACAAGGATGATCCCCATGAAGAAGCTTGCTCTTGCTCTTTTTGTTGCTACGGTCTTTTCGTCATCTGCTTTTGCAGCAGGCCAAGACGCTAGCATCACTCTTCAAGTCAACACTGGTTCCGTCATGACCAGCACGGGCGGCGATTTTGTATCGGCTGCCAGCGGTCAGGCAGTTGCGGCAGGCCAGAGTGTCATGCTAAACGCTGGGTCGTCTGCTACGTTGACCTATGGCAATGGCTGCAAAATGGAATTGACCCAGCCGGGTACTTACAGCGTTCCGGCAGAATGCAAAGCTGCGGGTGGTAAGAGCAGTGGCGGTTCTAGCGGCATGAACGCTGCTGTCATTGCTGGTGCTGCTGCGCTGGGCGCCGTTGCGATTGATCAAGGCAAGAACACCGATAACGGCCCTCTGAGCACCGGTGTTCGTCACTACTGATCATTCTAGATCGTACTAGTTTTACCAACAGGGCAGATCGGGAGGTCTGCCCTGTTGCTTTGGTGCGCACTAATGGTTTTTACTCGTGTTTTGATTTGTTACAGGTAAAGTCTAAGGATGGGAACTGCGCAGCGATTGCTTTTGCCCGCTCTATTGGTGCTCCTTGTCGCGTGCTGGTTGGGGGGCGGGGTGACCGTTGATGACACTTGGGTCGATGAAGGGCTGCAGCTGCTTGCTCTTCCCGTTTTGTTATTGGCGGCTTGGATATTGTTTGAAAATCCCGCATCGCACTGGGCACGCTTTGGTATCGCGCTAGCAGCGCTAATCGCCGCGGTGCCTGTGCTGCAGCTGCTTCCCATTTCAGAACAGTTCTGGTTGCGGATTCCGGCAAGAGCCACTCTCGCAGAAGATTTACGTATTGCTGGCGTCACTACGGCTCCGCACTGGACGCTTTCTCCTCGCGCCACGGAGGCTTCACTCTGGGCTTTGCTGCCTGCAGTGGCCGCTTTTTTAGCCGCCTTAGCCCTAGAGACCCAGCAGCGACGCCGCGTAGTGCAGGGCGTTTTGGTTTTAGTGTTATTTAATGTCGCGTTCGCCTTTTTCCAAACGGGACTACCTCCCGATAGCCCGCTTCGCTTGTATCAAGACTTCAATGCTGGCTTTGGCGGGCTATTGGCTAATACGAATCACCAAGCGACAGCATGCAATATCGGGATGGCGCTAGCTATTGGATTAGGTGCTGAAGCCAGGCTTCGGGAAAAACGCGGGATGGCCACGGTTCAGCGTAGCTGGTGGTACTTTGGACTAGCCGTGGCCCTACTGCTGATGGTGCCCCTGTCTACTTCTCGCGCGGGTGTGTCGCTCGCACTCCCTGTATTAGTATTGGCACTGTTGCTAACGGCCACGCTTCGCCTTGGGCGCATGTTGCACAGCCGTCGGGCGATGCTCATTGGTATGGGGCTCTTGGTGTTAGCTGTCGCAGGTGTACATGCGGCTCTTGGCTGGATGGCTGTTGATCAAGCCGAAGAACTACGCCACACCATGGCGGCCGCCACGGTGCAATTAGGGGAGGCGAACGCCCCCTTAGGCAGCGGTATCGGTACATTTGTGCCCGTGTTCGAACAGGCGATCCCGCGTAACCTTCTACTATCTGGCTTTATCAACCATGCACACAACGAGTACGCCCAATGGTGGCTAACGACGGGTTGGCTGGGCATGCTCGTCCTCGGCTTGACGCTTACATTGCTGTTGGCAGCCACATGGAAATTGTTTCGTAGTGAAGGGCGCCACGCAGCTCTAGCTGGTGGGTGTATGGCCGCCATTTTTGCCGTGTTGGCGCATTCTTGGGCCGAGTACCCTTTGCGCACGCTTACTCTGATGAGCACGACGGGATTACTTTGTGGCGTGCTTCTCGCGTCACTTGCCGAGGTGCACCCTAGGGGTAAGAAAGGTAAGCGTCGGGTAGATCTGACCTAATTCCGCGGCAGTTCCTGATCGGTGCCGACCCAGATGGGCGTTAGTCTGTTTAAGGCCCATCTAGTCGGTTGCTCTTATGCATACTCAGCATTTACCGTCGATGTTCACCGCCGTACTGTTTTTATTCTCTGGCCGGGCCGTGAGCGGTGAACTGTATCGGTGTGAAAGCTTGAAGGGAGCAGTCAGCTTTCAAAGTGCGCCATGTTCGCCTGAGCAGACGCTGCGGCAGGTGTATGCCTTTCAGTCGGAGCCGCCGGTGGTGCTGACACCACAGCAATCCATTCGCGACCCACGTTTTCCCGAAACAACACGCTGGCGCAGGGCTTCTAACTATCAATCCGCTTATCGTTTTCGCGCAAAGCCTCAGTTGACGGATGCGGATCGATGTAAAGCTGCAAAGAGCAAGCGCGCATTGAAATTAGAGCAACTGGGGCTAAACCGCACATACGAGCAGCTGAGTCAGCTTGGTGAAGAGGTGCGAAGCGTTTGTCACGGATATTGAGTTTTACATAATATGCATTATGCGAAGTGGCTCAAGAATGAGGCTTGCTTGATCTGGATATGGGTCAAGTGGAAGCTCAGCCGACACAATCGAGGGCCGAACAATCTGGAAGCTTACGCATGTTAAGAGAGGATGGAACCGCGCCCTGTCACAAACTCGGAACAAGGCCCAACGCTTGCGCAATTGCGCTTTACAGGCAAATGTCAGACAACCACGTCACGCTAACAGGGCCGTGGGCCGGTTGGCGACTCGCTGGGCGTGATCTTGTCGCGCCTGATCGCCAGAGAATCAGCCCGGAACGCTTGCGCGGTCTGTTGTGGCGCGAGGAATCCGAAGCGCGGAGAGATCGCGCACGAGCTCGAAAGATCGAACCCAAAGTGATACCCGCACGCGAGAGGTTTTGCGGCTACGCCTAGCGCTATTGTCCGGCTACAATTCGGACATGGGGAATCAATCATCTATTAGCCTAACGGGCATCGTCGGCGCTGGAATCATGCTTATCGTGCTGATTGCCAGCGCCGCCGGAGTTATGCAGATCGCAGACAGTGCGAAGCGCTCGAAACGCCCTCGCCCGCTGGCCAAGGTAGCCAAGTCCGAACCGTCAAAGAATGTAGAGCTCGAAAAGCTGCGGCAGCAACAAGCCGCCGAACTAGAGCACATTCGAATGATGCGGGAACAAGCTGCAGACGAACGCGCCAGAGAGAACTACAAGAACACTAGATGCCTCGACGGCATTCTATTTGAAACCGTAAACGGTGAGCTCTCGAACGTGGGCCGTTGCGATTAAAAGCGGTTTGGCAGGTGGACAGTGTAGGCGCGTGCGGTTAGGTTGGAACCGAACCGGCGAGGCGGTGGAAGCCGTAACGCAAGAGGCGTCAACGTAGGGGCAAGCCCCTACACCCCAAGAGCTGCGCGACGAGCCGAAAACTTGGCCAAGTTTCAGAGAGGGTTAGGCGGTGCCGTCCGACCGCTCAAAATCGCAGTCGGCCAGCCCCGCCTCTCATCTGTCCATAGGATGCTTGAACATCCGTCCCAGTGCTACCCGTCACCGCAGCAGAAGGCGCAGGACGCGCAGCAGGCGAAGGAGCCGGTAAAGGTGCCGAAGGTTGCGCATATTGGCCTGCCACTCTGTAGGGGTTATAGACTTGGCCACCGCGGGCAATCCTGCGACATTCGCCCTGACTGATGTCGTAATCAGTGCCTTGTTCTGTAATGCACTTACAACCGCCTTCGGTGTGCTTATTGTTCGCGTCCAAGCCGGGGCCACCACTCATGCAAAAAAGCTGAGGATCGCTAACAGGTTGACGATGGTCAAAGATTGGAGCCGTCCAAGGCATCGTTGCAAAACGTGGCAAATGCGCTTCCGCGTAATCTGCAGCCGTTGCCCAGCGTGGTGCGTCGGGGTCAGCAGAAGCGCCATCCGAGGCAAACCGACTGCCAGATATGGACGTGCCTCCTCGTGCATCGTGGGCCGCCGATTGGCCTGCAATCTTGCCGGTGAAATACCACTTCAGCGCAAGAAGAATCACAACAAGGAACACGACGCCGAACAGTAGCCAACGCAACCACATAGGCATGTGGCGTTTAGTCGTTATTTTCGTTGTGCTGGTGTAGTAGTCAAAAACATAATTAGGACGAATCCAATCCACCGCATCATTGCACGCCCCGTTAACGTTGCTTTGGTATTGGTTCCAGCGCTTTAGCTTGGTCTTACTGCGTAAAACGCTAGTTTGCCTAACGTGTATATGCTGCTCGTAAAGACCACGTAAAAACGGGTCAAGCTGCAAGCCTTGCTGAGCAATCAGAATAAAGTCAAAGCCTCGGTGCCGATGACGCGCCATTGCCTCGACGTGCTCAGGAACCTTAGCGCCGGGGTTACGATTCGGGAAGACGGTATAACACTCATCAAGAAGGATCACGGAACCGTCGGGCAAATCTTGCCAATTTTCAGGTTCCGCTAGGTAGTTAAACCCGGCCCGCTGGTAGTCAAAATCCTTGATGCCAGAGGCGTAAATCTCGCGGCCCTCTTTCTTCAAATTAAAAGCGTGGTCAATGGCCCAAGCCGTTTTGCCGTGGCCCGGTTGACCAGTTACAAGAATCATACCCATTAGGGAGTACTCGCAATTTTAGAAAGCACCACGCGCTGAAGACGCACAGCCGCATAAGCAGACAGAATCAAGGTCACGGCCTTATCAAAAGCAAGCGCCCCTGCATAAGCAAGCAGGACGGAAGGAAGGCCGCCCATGTAGCTTTGAATGAAGGATTTAAGTGCAGGTAAGGCTATTTCATGCGCCGTGAGCGCAATTCCGAACGTAAGCAGAACCCGACCAATAAGGCCCGGTAGGTACTGGCGTAACGCACCGATGAGCGCAGCAACTAGCGCGCCGATAATTGCAGGCATTGGTTAACCCCTCGCAAGAATAACTGAACTCACGACGGAGGCACCTAGAAGAACAATAGCCGCCATCATTCCAATAAATTGACAGAAGTAAGCAGGCGGGCTTGCAAGTGACTGGGCAAATGAACCGCCGAGGCCATCACCGCCACCGGCCATAATTGCAGGACACGAACCCACTCCACCAAGCCAGCCGCCAGAATCCAGAGAATCTAAACTCTGGGTTTTGGTCTGGACGCCCTGCGTATCGCCTGCGCCCTCGCCCTGCCCTGCGTCTTGGTTCATGCCATCGACCTTCGTCCAGCCCGGTTGACCTTCGTCACCCTCGCCGCCCGTTGCGCTTTTGTCTTTCTCGAGAGCGCAAGCAGTGCGCCACTGCATTAGAAGCTGGCTGTATTCCATCGCACCGCACAAGTCACCAGTGCAAACAGGCATAGCGTTACATGCACCGCCGGAGATATTCACATTACGGCGCGTGTTGCAATCGATGCGCCATTGGATACGGGCCTGACCGCACATAATCGGGTCGCCACTACAAGCCGGAGGTGATGAACAGCTATCACCGCCGCTAAAATATTTGTCGTCATCGCCGTCGTCTTTATCCGTGTCGCCGTCTTTTTTACAAGTGCCATCAGCGCCAGCAGTTTTTCCTTCACCGCAGGCGTCGGGTTTCTTTATGCAAGAGCCGTCAGGCCCCTTAGTTTCACCCGCAGGGCAGGTGTTCGATTCAGGCTTACACATGCCGGTCGAATCGGCAGACATGCCTGAGGGGCAGCCTACCTTGCACATGCCTGTAACCGGGTCTTTAACCTCGTTCGATTTGCATTCATCTAGCGGTGGAACGCACATATTCAGGCCATAGTTCATAGTCCAGCCGGGGCCGTTATCACCACAATTTGTTGGCGACGCGATGCAGTGAAAGCTTTCTCCATCGCCAAAAAAGGTATTCGAATAAGTACCGTCGCCATTCGATTGAGCTATATACATACAACCCGAATCACAGCCAATCGAACCGTTTGGGATCATGTAAGAGTAAGTAACGCTAGACTTATTCGCCCGGCCGCTACAGGAGTCCATACACTGGTTAGTGATTGAATTCTGTATTTGACCGGATGGGCAAACAACAGAACAAGATTTAGTTGCTTGATTAAATGCGCTTCCAGAAGGGCAAAGAACAGACCAAGAAACCGTAAACCTAGGGTCAGTTGGATTTATAGGACTAAAAAGAGAAGGGGAACATTTATTATAATTATTTTGATGGACATACGTCGCAAAAGCCTTTTTAGATGAATAATCATAATTTGGCCCGCAAACCAAGTAATTAGTTACAGCGTTTTTTGATATCCAAATGGATAGAACATTCTTTGCATTCTCAAAAAAAACGCAAGAAGATGGAAGAGCAGAAGGGTTAGGATTCAAACAAGCATTAGATTCTGCCGGATCAGAAGCAAGCGAAGGTAAAGGATAAAAAAAAAGGCAAATAATTAAAATTAACCCGAAATAGCGAGCCATAAGCCACCTAACAATCCAAGCATCACAAAATAACCCGCGTATTCCATCACCCTACCCCTTTAGAGATAGGGCCGGTTTCCCGGCCCGTATCGGTTTAGCCCCCAGCGGCTCGTTGGGCTTTCTTGATGAGCACAACGACACCCGTCAGCGTCAACACACCAACGCCAATTAGAGTCATTTCCGAGGCATCCAGCGCACCAGTAACAGCGGTAGCAAGGTCACCCGCAAACGCTGGGCCGGTCATCATTGCAGCAGTACCAACCGCTGCGAAGGTGTAAAAACCACTCTTGGCCTTTGCGGCCGCTTTTTGGAACACGTTCATAGATACAACTCCTTAGCCGCTTGCCGCTGCCCGGCGGGATTGCCGGATCATGTGGCCAATCCCCCAAAGAACCCCGATAGCGCTGGAGATCAAGAGGGAATCTTCAATGCTCATCGGCGGCGGAAACGATGAAGCAACAGACCAGAAAGGCGCGGCACAAGCATTTGTAACGGCGTCAAAATCCGATGCAAGGCAATGCATGACAAGTGTCGGCTCAATCATGGTTCTTTCCGAGGCGCCCGCCGCAAGCGACGGACGCCTTCAAATGGTTAGCGTTTCGGAGCCGGTGCGCCGATGGAAACGAGGGGAAGACGTCGGGCCAGCTTCAAATCTCCGAAGTCGCCCACGCTGATTGCGTCCTCAATGTCACAGGAATATTCACCAAGCGGGAATGGCTCATCTTTGCCAAGGTCAAGGCGGATACGCTGGCGAAAGCGTGCACACTCCGCTTGCGCGTCTTGCGTGCGAATAACGCCGGAACGCTCGCCCTTAATCCATTTTTTTTCATCTACGTTGAGGCTGGTGATTGTGATCTTCATAAATATATTTCCTGTTCAAGAGATTCAGATAACTGCGCTTTTACAAGCGCGTGAAGATCGCCGGGAATTTTCTTGAATCGTCCGGGGCGACCGGGCCGAACGACGTTTTCCATGAGGTATTCGAGCGCTTCATCACCTAGGGCATTCATGACCAGATGCAGCGCGGTTCCTGCCTGATTACGCAGGAAGCGAACCATTGCCTTAGCACTCGCGTTGATAATTTGGTCTTTAACAAGGAGGCGCTCAGCCTCACCGATGACATAAGCAGCCAACACCGGGTAAGCACCGGAAAAATACTTGCCGGGATCGCGGAGAGCGTCTAGAGGAAGATCTAAGCGCTTGGCGTAAAGGCGAAGCTCACAGCGCGTATGCCTTGAGTCAGGATCGCCTAATTGCTTGCCCTTTTCGTAAACGTTTAATTGCTTGTGGCCTTTCTGGCCTACGTAGAAGCTGCAACCCTTGCCGCTTCCCATGTCATCAACAAAAACAGGCGTGGGAGGTCTGCCGTTCATAGTGAACTTGCCCTCATCATAGAAATTTAGAAAGGTCTGGATATCGAAGGTTTCGCCGGTGAGATCATCCACGGCAATATCAAGGCGGGTAATACGCCCGCCGATGCGTTCTAGATTGGCCGCAACGGTCGGCCAGTTCGTGACGTGCTGGCAACCTTGGCCAGTCAGTGAGATGCACATGCGGCCATCGTCACCAAGGCCAATACGCCCCGCCACGCTTCCGGTTGAGTCAACCATTACCGCGCTTTTTGGGTAGAAATTGAAAGGACGATCCTGAACAGAGCCAACGGCGATAGATCCACCAACACCGAAGATAGAGCGCAGAACCTCAGCCGGTGGCAACTTGCGCATGAACGCTTTAGCCGCGTCGGTATCTAAAACAACAGTGCAGAAATCGATAATCGGACAACTTAGCGATGTGGGGGACTTTTGGCCCGTGTTACTAACCGGGCCAACTGCCGAAGTTGCGGCAGCGTTTGCACGCTCGAAGCGGTGAAAAGGTGCGACAGCGGCCATTAGTGAGCCCCCATAGAGGCGCGTTCTTCGAGCGCAGCGCAGAGAATGCCCGCCCAAAGCTCTACGCGGGCGGCGTCGTCAATGTCGCGTTGAGAAGCGCAGGAGATGGCGCGGAGGTTACAGAGCGCGGCAGCGTGCGCGCAGACCGCGCCCAGCTCACGGCGAGTGAATAGGTTAGCTTCGCGGCAATAGCCAATCATGGGAGCTCCCCCTTAGGCGTAGGAATGTTCCGACGTTGGCGGCCGATTCGCGGAAAAGCCAAGCCATCGAAAGGAGCAGCAGCGGAATAGACGCCATGCCAAGCGACCCCATCAAGCAGGGGAACAACATCAAAGACGCACGCAACCTTGAACGGAAGCGAACGACGGAAACCAAACACAAGACGGGCAAGGCGGAAGGAGTCGAGGAACTCCGAGCGAGTTAAAGAACGCTGGGAAAAAGTATTCAAGTTAGCGGCCCCTTACGTTGAACTGCCAATACAGAACCGCGCAGCACACAACACCGACGCCAAAGCCAAGCGCGAATGCGGCTTGAAAAATGCTGGCGATATCCTGCTGAATTTCCATTGCTTGCCCCTTTGAATGGAGCCCGCCGGATGAACTGGCCCCTCACCGGGAGGGGTTCAGCGACCTACCCGGCGGGCATAGTCGTTTGCTCATCGACACCGGGGCGGATAGGGCGCGGCTGGGGATGCCTCGGGTTGAACAGTTCCCTGCCCTACGGCCCGCCCCGGTGGCGTGGCCATGTCTCTAACCAAGAGACACGCGGGCAAGTACACTACCTAGAGACAAAACTGTCAATAGGGTGGAGACATGGAGCAGCTAAATAAATTACTTGACAAAATCAAGGAAACGCGCTCTCTCGCGTCAGATAACGCTCTCGCAGAATCCTTGGGAGTAAAAAGGCAGACGGTAAGCAACTGGCGGAAGGAAAGAACATTACCCGATGCCGTACAGTGCGCCACCATTGCGGGACTAACAGGCGAACCCCTCGCCCGCGTTCTTGGAATTGTGGGTGAAGCCCGCGCAATCAGCAAAGAAGAAAAAAAAGTATGGCGAAGGCTGGCGGCTATCGTTTCCCTGGGAATCGTTTCCCTGGGAATCGCCTTCTCAAACCCAGCAAATGCAAGGGACGCAGACGGCCAGCAGATCGAGCGCGGAGCGGTAACTACTATGCATTATGCGAAGTTATTAAAAGGTGGACTTTCCTAATCAGAGTTCAAATCATGAGGTCGCGATTATTCGCTGTATGCTGAACATCTCTCGTTTGACTGGTCAAATGTGCCGCCACCAATGCGCGTCACCTTGCCGTTAACGCACGCAAAAGCGGCTTTTTTCTGCATTGCTTGAACCGGCCCCATCATAGACGGGTAACGGTTCGGCTGTTGATCGCTGCGGTAAGGCGACGTAGGCAACGATGCAGGTTGCACAGGTGCGGCCTGTTCAAGCTGAGAAGTCACCTCCTTCAGGGATTCGTTAAAGCTGTCGGCAGCGGACCTTGCAGCCAACGCAACAACGGCCGCTTGCAAAAGACTATGCACAATCAGCGCAGCAAGCACCGCGCCGAAAATACGCCAAAAAGGTGTGCCGCCTTCATCGTCTCTGGTAAATGGTTTTCGGCTCATGTAGGGCTCACAAAGGAGCAAGCCTAGCACACGCTAAATTAAATGCAGGGTTGGGCAACATGTCTGTTGCCTAAACACAAAATTTGATGTGGTTCAGATAAAGGAGCTTCACTAAAACGCTTGCTCGGCAACTGTGCGAGGATGTGCGGTTGTCGCGATGAGCGATGTCAGGGGTGTGCGTCACACATAATGACGGCAGTAAGAGAAATTGAAATAGGCCAACTCTGCCTAGGCATGTACGTGCATAAACTAGGCACCTCGTGGCTAGACCATCCTTTTGTGCGCAGTAGTTTTTTACTGGAAACGCAGGAGGATCTGCGCAAAATTCAGGACATTGGCATTAGGACGGTTTGGATCGATGAATCCAAAGGGCTTACGCTGGACGAATCCACTGCAGTGGCCGAAGTTGATGCCCCTGAAGAATGGCCGGTTGAGCTGGCTGCGCCTGTTGAAGAGGAAGCACAACAAGGTGGTAAAGAACGATCGCTCGCCCCTACTTCAATGATGGTTGAGCTTGAGCATGCGCGCGCATTTTGTTTGGCGGCCAAAGAAGAAGTAAAACAGCTGTTTGCAGACTTGCGCATGGGGAAGACGGTCACAGAGGCGTCAGTCATTCCTTTGGTTGAAGAAATTTCAGCCTCTATCTCGCGTAACCAAGCTGCATTGATTAGCGTAGCGCGGCTTAAAACACACGATGACTACACCTACCTACATTCGGTTGCGGTATGCGGGCTGATGCTGGCACTTGCTAAGCAGCTTGGGCTGGATGATATGCAAACCAAGAAAGCAGGTGTTGGCGGCTTGATGCACGACTTTGGCAAAGCCTTCATGCCGCTTGATGTGCTCAATAAGCCGGGCAAGCTCACAGATGACGAATTCGCCATTATGAAGCAGCACCCGGTGGAAGGCGCGCGCGCGTTGCAGCAGTCTGGTGCGTCTGCTGAGGCTGTTGATATCGCCCTGCACCACCATGAAAAAATCAGCGGCCTAGGATACCCGCACGGGTTGAAAGGCAACGAAATTACCCTGCTCGCGCGCATGGGGGCCGTGTGTGATGTGTATGACGCGGTAACCTCCGTACGCGCCTACAAAGAGCCGTGGGACCCAGCCATGGCGATGCATCAGATGGCGCAGTGGCAGGGGCATTTCGACACCAGTATTTTTAATGCGTTCGTGAAATCCGTGGGTATTTATCCGGTAGGATCATTGGTACGTTTAGCCTCAAACCGGTTGGCCGTTGTAACCGAGCCAGGCAAACACTCCCTACTCTCGCCCATCGTTCGTGTATTCCATTCACTAACGAGCCAACAGGATATCCATGTGGAAACCGTCGATCTTGGTGCGCCGTCGTGCCGCGATAGTATCGTGGCTAGAATGGACCCTGCCGTTGTAGGTGGAAGAAATCTCAACGCGTATTGGCAATAATCAAGCATGCCCATCGATGAGCGCAAAATCGGATTAGGATTTCCACAGACCGAAGTCTATCGATTGGGCGCCAATGGCCCTAGTCTGAAATCGGTGATCGCCGCCGCAGACGGCAGGCACCAACAGCTTTCTCTATTGTGCTTAGACGTCGATGGCGTGGGTGCCATCCATGCGGCGATGGGCGAAAACGTAGTGGAACAGGCGCTTGTTGCGATCTCGCGGCGCGTGCTGCAAACCATTCCAGAGAATGCGCGTTTCTGGCGTTTAGGTGGCGAAGGGTTTGTGGTTGCGCTCGTTCATGGTGACGAACAGCATGCGGGTGAAGCCTTGGTGGAACAGCTGCGCGACGCGTTTGATACGCCGCTTCAGGGGGCATCATTCACGCTGGATATCAGTCTTTCAATTGGGCTGGCGCGTTACCCGGAACATGCGCACGATGCGCAAACATTACTTGAAGCTGCAGAGCAAGCGCTACGGAAAGCCAAGCGCGGAGGCCCCGGCAGTTTTGCCAGTTACACCCCCGAACTCACTGCGCAGGCGACTGACGCTGTTCCGAAAGAAACGCTGGAACATCGTTTCGTTGATGCAATCGCCCATAGCGAGTTTCGTCTTTATTATCAGCCGGTTGTCAGTGGCCAAGACGGGAGCATTGTGGCCTGTAGCGCGTTGCTGCGCTGGCACGATACACAAGAAGGTGTGCTGCGCGCCAACCGCGTATTACCTGCGATTGAACGTGCGGGCTTGGCAGGGCCAGTGGGGCTTTGGACGATTGAAACGGCGATGCGTCAAGTGCAGCGCTGGCGCAGTGCCGGGATCGATTATGTCACGGCGTCGGTGCCGCTAGAGAGCGCGCTCTTATTGCGTTTCGAATGCGTTGACATCATTGCCGACCTACTCCATCGCACGGGCTTGCCTGGCAGTGCGCTGGAATATGAAATATCGGAATCCGCGCTTGCACTCGATGACCCGCACGTTATGGGGAATCTGGAAGGCCTTCGCGCACAGGGCTCTATTCTGACCCTTGCTGATTTTGGTACGCGCGGATTAGGGTTGAATGCACTCGCGCAGTACCCGCTAGAGCGTTTGAAAATCGACCATAGTTTTCTTCGCAATATTACAAATAACCCTCGAAGGGCGGCGTTGCTTCGCGGCATGATCGCAATGGGCCATAAACTTGGTATGACCGTAATTGCCAAAGGTGTGGAGACCGAAGCCGAGCTGGGTTTTCTGCGGCGGCAGCACTGCGATTTTTTCCAAGGCTACTTGTTTAGCCCTCCCCTGCCCGATGCAGGGATTGATGCGCTTGTACGCAGCCGGTTCTTGCGCCCGGATATCTTTCAGAACACAACTGACTTCGCAGCCTCGCGCACCTTGCTTCTTCTTGATGATGAAGACAATATCCTGCGCTCGCTGGTGCGGCTACTACGCCGTGATGGTTATCGGATATTGACCGCGAACAGCGTGAGTGAGGCATTTGATCTGTTGGCCTGCAAGGATGTGCAAGTCATCATGTCTGATCAGAGAATGCCGGGGATGAGCGGCATTGAATTTCTTTCGCGCGTGCGCGATCTTTATCCGAATACTGTCCGGCTGGCGCTCTCGGGGTATGCAGACATGGACGTCATTAGCCAAGCCATTAGCCAAGGTGCGGTGTTCCGCTTCTTGCTAAAGCCGTGGGACGATGCCGATCTGCGCGAACATGTGCGTGAGGCGTTTCGGTTGGTAGAACAGCAGCGCAGCCGAGGTTAAGCCCCAGCTGCGCCTTCAACTTAAGCGGCGTCGCTACGCTTTGCACCGGCTTCGAGGCCAGATTTCAAACTTGCTTCTACGAACTCATCCAGATCGCCATCCAACACTTTTTGCGTATCGGAACGCTCAATGCCGGTGCGCAGGTCTTTGATGCGGCTCTGGTCGAGCACATAGTTGCGAATCTGGCTACCCCAGCCGATATCGGACTTGGTGGCTTCCAGCGCGTCTTTTTCGGCGTTGCGCTTCTGCACTTCCAGCTCGTACAGCTTGGCCTTCAGCATCTTCATCGCGCGGTCGCGGTTGGCGTGCTGGCTGCGTTCGGTCTGACAAGCAACGACTGTATTGGTGGGAACGTGGGTAATACGCACCGCCGATTCGGTCTTGTTGACGTGCTGGCCACCGGCGCCCGAGGATCGGTACACGTCGGTTCTTAGGTCAGCAGGGTTGATGTCGATGTCGATATCGTCTTCGACTTCCGGCGACACAAATACCGAGGTAAAGCTCGTATGGCGGCGGTTGTCGGAGTCAAACGGCGACTTGCGCACCAGCCGGTGCACGCCGATTTCTGTTTTCAACCAGCCATAGGCGTACTCGCCTTCCACGCGGAAGGTGGCGGATTTGATTCCGGCTACGTCGCCGCCGGAGACTTCCATCAGCTCGGCCTTCCAGCCGCGCGACTCGGCCCAGCGCAGGTACATGCGCAGCAGAATTTCCGCCCAGTCTTGCGCCTCAGTGCCACCCGCGCCCGCTTGGATATCCACGAAGGCATTGCAGCTGTCCATCTGGCCGGAGAACATGCGCTGGAACTCGATCGCTTCCACGCCTTTTTGGTAGCCATCGACGTCACTCACAACGGCCAGCGCGGTGTCTTCGTCGTTTTCCATCTCGGCCAGCTCAAGCAGTTCGTCGGCACCCACCAAGCCTTCTTTCAGGTTGCGGATGCCGTTCACTGTTTTATCCAGCATGGAACGCTCGCGGCCCAGCGCCTGCGCGCGCTCCGGGTCGTTCCAAATATCTGGGTTTTCTAATTCGCGTTCGACTTCTTCCAGGCGCTCACGCTTGGTGTCGTAGTCAAAGAAACCCCCGGAGCGCATCCAGCCGCCCGGTCAGGTCGGCAATGCGGGCTCGGATAGGATTGAGCTCGATCATGGCAAATACTTTTACGTCAGGTAATCGCGTAGTTTAGCAGTTTGTAGTTTGCTCACGCAGACTTCGCGCGTGAGTATTCATGCTCGGCGGCGTTATATCCAAGGATCTCGTTATGACTGCAACGCCCTTTTCCGTTGGCGACCATGTACGCTGGAATTCAAAGGCTGGGATGGTGAGCGGGCGCATCATCAAAGTGCATACGGCCGATTTTGACTATAAAGGCCATACGCATCGTGCGTCGCCAAGCAAGCCGCAGTATGAAATTCAAAGTGATAAGAGCAAACACATTGCTGCGCATTACGGTGCTGCACTAACAAAAATTTAAGCCTCTTACGCTGCTTCCCGATGCACTACCAACAGCTGCACCGCATCGCCACCGCGATAGTCATCTGGCGCCAACCGATACGCGACATGGATGCGCCGGGCTGGCTCCTCGCCCTCCCAACCGTTGAACTGGATCGCGTTCAAACGCCGCCCGCCCAGCCCCAGTTCCAGCTTGAGGTGGCGCTCTTTGAGCACGCGCCAGTTCAGTACCTCAAATGCACCGTCGAATAACGGTTCCGGGTAGCCCTGCCCCCATAAACCGCCATCGCGCAGTGCTAGTGCGGTGTGGATGGTCATCTCGGCCGCGGTAAGCGTGCCGTCGCTATAGAGCGCTTCGGTGAGAAGTTCGGCATTCAACAGTTCATTCGCCACCCGCGAAAAGGCCATGCTGAAGGTGGGGAAATTTTCACGCGCAAGGCTCAGCCCTGCGGCCATCGCATGCCCACCGAAACGCGGGATCAAGCCGGGATGACGGGCATCGACCAAGGCCAACGCATCGCGAATATGGAAGCCCGGAATTGAGCGTGCCGAGCCACGCAGCATGTCGCTTTCAGGCTCAGCAGGGGCAAACGCGATGGACGGTCGGTGCAGTTTTTCCTTCAATTTTGAAGCCACTAGCCCCACTACACCGGGGTGCCAGTTGGGGTCAAACAAGCAGGCTGTCACACGGGTGTCGATGCCATCGAGACTCGCTTCAGCGGTGTCTTGCATATTGCCCTGCAGGGCGCGCCGTTCTTCATTGATGCTGTTCAACACACTGGCAAGCTCACGCGCCTGCGTGGCGCTTTCAGTGAGCAGGCATTCAATACCAATGCCCATGTCTTCCAGCCGCCCGGCGGCATTGATACGCGGACCGATGGCGAAGCCAATATCGGTGGTGGACAAGCTGGCAGCATGGCGGCCGGATACTTCGATCAAGGCATTCAGCCCTGCTGCGCCCTGCCCCGCCCGCATGCGTCGTAGCCCCGCACCGACGAGGGTGCGGTTATTGGCATCGAGCGGCACCATATCGGCTATGGTGCCCACAGCGACGAGATCGAGTAAGGATGCAAGATCGGCCTGCACACCCAGCTGCGCGCGTAACGCGGCCAGCACATAGAACATCACCCCAACACCAGCGAGGGCTTTGCTAGGAAAACTGCAGCCTGGCTGGTTTGGGTTCACGATGGCGTCGGCAGCGGGAAGTGTTGTTCCCGGCAGGTGGTGATCGGTGACTAATACCTGCCAGCCCCGCGCTTTAGCGGCCGCTATACCCGCATGGCAGGCGATGCCGTGATCGACCGTCACCACGAGATCAGGCTTGAGCGCAGCGAGTTCATCCACCAGCCCCGGCGTGAGCCCATAGCCATGTACGATGCGGTTGGGCACCGCGTGCGAGACGCGCTGCGCGCCCAGCATGCGCAGCCCACGCACGCCCACCGCGGTGGCGGTAGCGCCGTCGCAGTCGAAGTCACCCACCACCAAGATGTGGGCTTGGGCTTTAATGGCGGCTTGCAGTAAATCGACTGCGCGCTCGATACCTTTAAGCTGCTGGTACGGTAGCAATTGGGCCAAGCGCGGCAAGGCCTGCGCGCCATCGTGGCTGCCGCGAGCGCTGTGCACGCGGCGCAAGACGTCGGGCCACTGTGCGGGCCAGTCGCCGACGGTATTCGCTACCGGACGGCGCACGATCTTGCGTGGCGCACTCATCCTTGCAAGGTGCGCAGCGGTTTACGCCAGAAGCGCCAGCGCTGGTTGCTGCGTAGGGTGAAGACTGCGCCGTCAGCAAAATCCAGCACCGCGTCGGTGTGCGCTGCTGGCAGCAGCCAATGCTGGATCAGCCCGGCCCAGTCGCGCTGTTGGCGCAGGTCAATGAGTACGTTCGATGGGGTTGCGCTGTAATCACTAAGCTCACCGCAGGCGATTCTCGCAAGGCGTGCCGCACCGCGCAGACCCGCTTCATCTGAAAAGACTTGAGTCACCGATGTGGAGATCGAATCGGGCAGCGCCCCGCCGCCCCAGAACCACAGCGAGTTGATCGGCACGCGCCCCGCCGCAAGCCTAGCTTCGTTATGCGGATGGTTGTGCAAGACGATCTGGGTCTCGTTCAATAATAGCCGCCAGCGCCGCGCTTCTGGCCCATCGGGAATGTGTTCAAACACATCATCCCCTAACGCCTGCTCGGGCGAGGCGAATGTGGGAAGCGTGGCCCCCGCTGCGAGCTTGAGATACCAGCGTTCCGGCGATGGCGCATCGAGCAACATACCAAGATCACCGAACAGTGGGCGCAGCGCGGGAAGCAGCGCGTCCACATCGCTCTGTTCGATCCCCACTGTGCGGCCAATACCCAATAAGCGTGCGCCATTGATGTCAGGACGGATATGCGCGGGGTCTGCACGTAGCCATTGCACGTCGCGGGTTTCAGCTAAACCAATGTCGGTAACTCGGCTTAGTGGCGCGTATGGTAAACGCAGTGGCAGCGGTTTGAAATAGCGCAGTAACTGTGCTTCTTCGCCTGCAGCCAGAGCTCCACGATCCGCCTGCGCGAGTGCTTTTGCAAGCCGCTCGGGCAGAGACGTTCCGCCAAATTTCTGTAGCGGCGGTAGTAGAAGAATCAACGGACGAATGCTCTCGATCAACCCGCGTAGCGAACGGAAATAATCTCGTATTCGCGGGTGCCGCCAGGGGCTTCGATAGTAATGGCGTCGCCTTCGTTTTTACCGATCATGGCGCGGGCCACCGGCGAAGAAATCGCAATGAGACCTTGTTTGATATCGGCTTCAAGGTCGCCCACGATTTGATAAGTTTTCTCTTCGTCGGTATCGCAATCGGCCAGTACCACGGTGGCACCAAACACGACTTTATCTCCCGCGTTGAGGGTGGATACGTCAATGATTTGCGCGTGCGACAGCTCAGCTTCCAGCTGCTTGATGCGGCCTTCGATAAAGCCCTGCTGCTCGCGCGCGGCGTGGTACTCGGCATTTTCTTTCAAATCGCCATGAGCACGTGCTTCGGCGATCGCTTCAATGATCGCCGGGCGCTTGACCGATTTCAGCTCATCTAATTCCGAACGCAGACGCAGCGCGCCTTTGGCAGTAATGGGGGCGCGGCTCATGCCAGCTCCTTATGCAGTTCCTGCAGCGAGAGCACGTCGCCCTTGCCGCGATAGTCCAGTGAATGCAGCAGCGCGCTGGCACCTGCCACGGTGGTGGAATAGGTGACGCGGGCCTGCAGCGCCTCGCGACGGATCGAGAACGAGTCGTTGATCGCCGCGCGACCTTCGGTGGTGTTGACGATGTAGCAGATTTCGCCGTTCTTGATCAAATCGACGATATGCGGACGACCTTCCACCACCTTGTTGACGCGCTCGCACTCAACACCGTGGGCTGCCAAGTAATCGGCAGTACCACTGGTGGCAACGATGCTAAAGCCGCGCTCGATCATGTATTTTGCCACCGGCAGCACGCGCGCCTTATCCGGATCACGCACAGAGATGAAGGCCTTGCCCGGCTGCGGTGCTTTGATATTGGCCGCTTCTTCGGCACGCGCAAATGCGGCTTCGAAGCTGCGGCCCACGCCCATCACTTCACCCGTGGAACGCATTTCCGGCCCAAGGATCGGATCCACATTTTGGAACTTGGCGAACGGGAACACCGCTTCCTTCACCGAGTAGTACGGCGGCACGATTTCCTTGGTCGCGCCCTGCTCGGCCAAGGTTTGCCCAGCCATGCAGCGCGCCGAAATTTTTGCCAGCGGGCGGCCGATCGCCTTGGACACGAACGGCACCGTGCGGCTAGCGCGCGGGTTCACTTCCAGCAGGTAGATGGTGTCTTCTTCGTTACCGTCAGGCTTGCCTACTTGCACGGCAAACTGGGTGTTCATCAGGCCGACCACGTGCAGCGCCTTGGCCAGCGCCACCACCTGCTCGCGCAGGCGTTCTTGCGTGCGTTTGGACAGAGAATATGGCGGCAGCGAGCACGACGAATCGCCGGAGTGCACACCTGCTTCTTCGATATGCTCCATCACCCCGCCCACCAGTACATTGCCGTCGCGGTCGGCGATGACGTCGATATCGACTTCTACCGCCGCATCGAGGAAGTGATCCAAAAGCACCGGCGAATCGTTCGAAACCTTCACTGCCTCGCGCATATAGCGCTCAAGGTCGGCGTCGGCGTGCACCACTTCCATCGCGCGGCCGCCCAGCACGTAGCTTGGGCGCACGACCAGCGGATAACCGATGTCGCGCGCATGCGTCAGTGCTTCTTCGGCGCTGCGTGCAGTGCGGTTCGGCGGCTGTTTCAGGCCCAAATCATCGACGAGTTTTTGGAAGCGTTCGCGATCTTCGGCGAGGTCGATGGAGTCCGGCGAGGTGCCGATGATCGGCACGCCGTTGGCTTCCAGTGCCTTGGCCAGCTTCAGCGGAGTCTGCCCGCCGTACTGCACGATCACGCCCTGCGGTTTTTCTAGCTCAACGATCTCCAGCACGTCTTCCAGCGTCAGCGGCTCGAAGTACAGACGGTCGGAGGTGTCGTAGTCGGTGGACACAGTTTCCGGGTTGCAGTTGACCATGATGGTCTCGTACCCGTCCTCGCGCAGCGCCAGCGCGGCGTGCACGCAGCAGTAGTCGAACTCGATACCTTGGCCGATCCGGTTGGGGCCGCCGCCGAGCACCATGATTTTCTTGCGGTCGCTTGGCTGCGCCTCGCATTCGTCCTCATAGGTTGAATACAGATAAGCAGTGGACGTGGCGAACTCGCCCGCACAAGAATCCACGCGCTTATACACCGGACGCACATTGAAGGCTTTGCGTAGGGCGCGCACTGCGGTTTCGTTGGTGCCCGCCAGCTTGGCGATGCGCGCATCGGAAAAGCCCATGCGTTTAAGCGCGTACAAGCGCTTGCCGTCGAGGCCATCCAAGCCACGGTGCACCACGTCCATTTCGGCGTCGATCAGCTCTTCGATTTGATCTAAGAACCAAGGATCCACAAACGACAACGCATGCACATCTTCCACACTCATGCCTGCGCGGAACGCATCGGCCAGATGGAAAATACGCTCCGGGCCGGGCTCTTTCAGCTCGCGGCGCAGACGCACAAGATCATCTTCATTGGTCAGCTCTAGGCCGGTGGGGTCTAGGCCGATCTTGCCGGTTTCCAGCCCGCGCAGTGCTTTTTGCAGTGACTCTTGGAAGCTGCGGCCAATCGCCATCACCTCGCCCACCGATTTCATCTGCGTGGTCAAACGCGAATCTGCGGCGGGGAATTTTTCGAACGCAAAACGCGGAATTTTGGTCACCACGTAGTCGATCGACGGCTCGAACGACGCCGGGGTTTTACCGCCAGTAATTTCGTTCTTGAGCTCGTCCAGCGTATAACCCACCGCCAGCTTGGCGGCGACCTTGGCGATCGGGAAGCCGGTGGCCTTGGACGCCAGCGCCGAGGACCGCGACACGCGCGGATTCATCTCGATGACGACCACGCGGCCGTCCTTCGCGTTGATGCCGAACTGCACATTGCTGCCGCCGGTATCGACGCCGATCTTGCGCAGCACCGCAATCGACGCATCGCGCAGGCGCTGGTATTCCTTGTCGGTCAGGGTCTGCGCGGGGGCGACGGTGATGCTGTCGCCGGTGTGCACGCCCATCGCATCGAAGTTCTCGATGCTGCAGACGATGATGCAGTTGTCCGCGGTGTCGCGGACGACCTCCATCTCGAATTCCTTCCAGCCCAGCACCGATTCCTCGACCAGCACTTCGCTGGTGGGCGACAGTTCGAGGCCGCGCTTGACGATCTCCTCGAACTCCTCGCGGTTGTAGGCGATGCCGCCGCCGGTGCCGCCCAGGGTGAAGCTTGGGCGAATGATGGTGGGGAACCCCACCTGCGCCTGAATGACAACGGCCTCTTCGTAGGTGTGCGCCACTTCCGACTTCGGGCTGTCAAGGCCGATTTCGGTCATCGCCCGCTTGAACAGTTCGCGGTCTTCCGCCATGCGAATGGCGTCGCGCTTAGCACCGATCAGCTCAACGTTGTATTTTTCCAACACGCCATTATCGGCCAGGTCCAGCGCGCAGTTCAGCGCGGTCTGCCCGCCCATGGTGGGTAGGATCGCGTCGGGCTTTTCCTTGGCAATGATCTTCTCAACCGTCTGCCAGTTGATCGGCTCGATGTACACGGCATCGGCCATGTCCGGGTCGGTCATGATCGTGGCCGGGTTGCTGTTCACCAGCACCACCCGGTAGCCCTCCTCGCGCAGCGCCTTGCACGCCTGCGCGCCGGAGTAGTCGAACTCGCAGGCCTGGCCGATGACGATCGGGCCGGCGCCGATGATGAGGATGGTCTTGAGGTCGGTGCGCTTAGGCATTGTTGTTCTTCTCCATCAACGCAACGAAACGATCAAACAAGGGGGACAGGTCTTGCGGGCCGGGGCTGGCTTCCGGGTGGCCCTGGAAGCTAAACGCAGGCGCGTCGATGAGCTCGATACCCTGATTGGTGCCGTCAAACAACGAACGGTGGGTGACGCGGGCGCGTTCCGGCAGGGTGCTCTCGTCAATGCAGAAACCGTGGTTTTGCGAGGTGATCAGCACGCGGCCTGTGGCGATTTCTTGCACGGGGTGGTTCGCACCGTGGTGGCCGTGCGGCATCTTCATGGTCTTCGCGCCAATGGCAAGGCCCAGCAGCTGATGGCCAAGGCAAATGCCATACAACGGAATTTTGACCTTCAAAAACTCGCGAATCGCTTCGATGGCGTAGTCGCAGGGGGCCGGGTCGCCGGGACCATTGGAGAGGAAGATGCCGTCAGGCTGCAGCGCCAGTGCGTCTTGGGCCGATGTCTGCGCAGGCACTACATGCACATCGCAGCCGCGTTCGGCCAGCATGCGCAGGATGTTGCGCTTGGCACCGAAGTCGTAGGCCACCACTTTGAACTTGGGGGGAGTACGGATCCAGTCGTTGGCGTTTAGATCCAGCTGGCCTTCGCTCCACTGGTAAGGAGCCTTGGTGCTGACCACTTTAGCCAGATCCATATTATTTAGACCGGGGAATTTGCGCGCCGCTTCAATGGCATGTTCGGCGTCCAGCACCTCGTCATGGCTGGCCGCAGCCAGCAGAGCCGCATTCTGCGAGCCGCGTTCGCGCAGGATGCGCGTGAGCTTGCGGGTGTCGATACCGGCAATGGCGCGGATACCGCGTGCCTGCAGCCATTCCGGCAGCGACACTTGGCTGCGCCAATTGCTGGGGCGGCGCGGCACGTCGCGCACGATCAAACCGGCGGCCCAGGCTTGGCTGGCTTCGTCGTCTTGGTCGGTGCAACCGGTGTTACCGATATGCGGATAGGTCAAGGTGACCAACTGTTGGGCATAAGACGGGTCGGTCAGGATTTCCTGATAACCGGTCATGGCGGTGTTAAACACCGCTTCGCCCACGGACAAGCCGGGGGCACCCACGGAAATACCCTCAAAGACGGTACCGTCTTCAAGTGCGAGAAGGGCGGGATTATTCAAGTGCGTCGCCTTGCGTGAGGTTGCAAAAAAGCGCCGAAGCGGGCTGGCCGGTTCGGAGCGTGAGGAGGTTAGGCGAGGGGGAATTTTACCGGGGAACGGCGCGTTACGCCAGTCCCTATTCGAAAAAGACGCTACAAATCACAACAAATCGATGACCTGATAGCACCCTGCCGGACGTCCAGCGAGGCGGCCCGCGATATGCAGCGCGCCGCGCGCAAAAATATCGCGGTTGCTGGCGCGGTGCACCAGCTCGATGCGTTCGCCGGTGCCGGTAAATTGCACCAAATGCTCACCCACAATGTCGCCAGCGCGAATCGAAGCATAGTGCGGCGTTACCCCACCCGCCTGCGCGGCTTGTCCAAGCGTAAGCGCGGTGCCCGAAGGCGCGTCTTTTTTCTGCGTGTGGTGGGCTTCCACGATATCGCAGTCCCAGTTGGGCAGTGCGCGCGCAGCGCTTTCAACCAGTTGATTAAGCACAGCAATGCCGAGGCTGAAGTTGCTTGCCCAAAGCACGGGGATGTTGGAAGCAGCGGCCTGCAGCGTCGTTTCTTGCTGCGTGCTAAGGCCAGTGGTGCCAGATACGAACGCGGCTTTACGCGCCACACATAGCGCGAGAATGTCGTCAAAGCCTTGCGGCAGACTGAAGTCGATGGCCACATCAAACGCGGGAACGGCATGTAGCTGGCTGACCGGAAACACCGGCACACCTGCCTCACCTTCACCGCTACGCGAAACAGCCGCAACAACGTCGTAGCGCGCCTCAGCCTCTTTGCTCAAGCGCAAAAGCGCCTGCCCCATGCGCCCGGTGGCACCATGGATCAATACACGAATCTTGGTCATCCGTGCAGGTTAACGGCCTGAATGGGGCTTTAGCAAGCGCGTTAAGCCCATTATGCGGATTCGGCCGCAGATTGCAGGCGCCCCGCCATCAAATGCATCGCCTCATCGAACGCATTGGAACCCTCGCGCACAATGACCCGATCCAGCTTGGCCATCACCGCTAATTCTTGCGCCGAAGCTACCAATACACGGATTCCGCGCCGGTTCACCAGCAGCAAACGTGCGGAAATTGGGCTGATCCACGACACCTTGGCCGGGGCAAAATGACCGTCGGCACCGGCAAGCTGCAGCCAGTCACCAATTTTGAGTTTGCGAATGCGCTCCAACATGGCCGCATCAAAGTCGAGGGCGGCGTTGTCTGCAACGACCTCCAACTGTGCTTCCTGCGGCGTGAGCTCCGGATCGAGCACGTCGATCTGTGCAGGCAGGCGCACATCCGCCACTTGCGCTGCTTCGCCATTGGCGAGGCGAGTGAGCGCATCGCGCAGCGCATCTTCAGCAGCGATGGCGGCTTCACCCGAGCACCCCGCACTGGCAAAAATATCGGACAAGACCGCAGAAGGCAGCGCCGTTGCAAAATGCGGCAACTGGCCCGCACTGGCCAGATCAAACGCTGCCAATACGTCATCAACGGCCTGCATGGCCGTGTTGTAGCGCGGCGAACCTTTGCCGTCGCGCAGTGTGATCTGAACAAGGTGGTGCGTTGCGTGGTGCGAAATGAAGTCATCTAGCACCGGCGGGAGCTCCCGGGCGCCGCGATGCGCTGCAACGTCTTCGGTCACTGCTGAACGTGCATGATCTAAACGCTCACGCCCGCGTTGGGCTTCGGTGGTGCGCTTTTCTGCTAACTCAAAACGCTTGCGCTGCTGGGCGAGGAAGGCGCGCAGCTCTTGTTCCAGCGTTTCAAAAATTGCTACGTCTTCATTGAACTCTGCAACGAGCCGGTCGATGGTGTGATCGACGCGAGTTAAGATGGCGCGCTCTTGCGGCGCTTCGCCACGGTTGCCCTCACAAGCTTCGGCCACGGTATTGAGCAGCTTGCGTGCCGGATGCTCTTTGAGCATAAACATGCGCCGGTCTTTTACCGCGACCTTCACATAAGGCACCAGCATGCGGCCAATCATGCCGCGAATTTGCGAGTCGTACTGTGGGCCGTCTAGGAGTACGTCAAAAAGCAGTGCTACAAGGTCAACGGCGTCGTTATCTAAGCCATCGAGGTGCAAATTATCGCCGGGCACACCGAGCTTATGCGCGCTTTGCAGCATGCGCTCGCGCAGCTGTGCGGCGAGTGTTTGCGCACTTTCCACATCGGGTGAGATCGCCGGTGCTGCATCATGCTGCATCAGGCTCAAGATAGAGAGCAGGTCATGTGTGCCCAACGTCGGGCCTTGTGCGGCGCTTGGCTGCACACCCGCTGTGTTGCGCCAAGCAGCCAACTGCCCAAGCATGCTGGTAAACATGGCTTGATCTGCAGCGCTTGGTGTCTCACCTAAGTAGGAGGCGGCTGCCGGCTGCTGCTGCGGGGGCGGTGCATGTTGCGGCGGCATACCGGCATAGCTGCCCGCCTCGTCGTGCGTCGCCGGTGCGCGCACATGGACAGGCTTGGCCCCCGCGCTGGCACGTAGATCGGGAAGAATGCCTGCCGAGAGCAAGAGCGTATTGCAGCGCTCGTAGAGATCGCCCACGACGTTGGAAACTTCACGTTCAAAATACTTAAAAATGACGATGCGGAGATCGTCATCAAGCTCTAGCTGGCTCATGGCATTGCCCAGAGCCGTTGCTAGGAATACGGGGTCGAGCGGGTTCTCACGAGAACGTAGCTCCCCCTGCCCGACCACCACAAAAAAACGCTTGCTTGTCACTTCAAAAAGCGAGGCATGTGCGCGCAAGACTGTGGAGGCCAATTGCTCAACCGCGAGCTGTTCCTCTAATGCTTGCTCCGACAGCAGACTTAGGCCAGCATCTTCGCCCCCCTGCAATGGCCCCTGCTGATCGCGCAGTGCACGGAAACGCCGGGTGATGGTCAGCTTGTAGTTGTTGACGACATCGGCGCGCGCGTGGCGCATTTCACGCAGTGCCATCATCCCAAGTTTGGATTCACCATTTTGGCTGCGATCAAACAGGTAGTCATCGACATCAGCTAGCGCACGGTCAAGTGCAGGCGCAACACGGTCTAATAGATGCTTTTGAATCGCATCGATCAGCGCCGCGTTGGCGGGACTTTTTGGGTGCGTAGATTCCGCGGGGGAACGGAAAGTCATGACGAGGCCTAGATGGAGTAACCCTAAGTTGTACGTTACCGCAACTTTACAAGCAAGTTATTGATGGCTGTCATGATTTGACAAACATTGTCGCCGTTCGTCAGGTGCAGTTAACCGTTTATCCTGAGAGCACCGTTCCGATATCGGATTCTGCCAGTGCGCTTGCCACTGCAGCCAGCCGATCCAGCGGTGTTCCGCTATTGAACCCGAAGCGGAAATGGACTTCTCCCGACGGGGTGCGGGATGAGTGCAATGAGGCAATACTCACGCCCTGCGTTTCGAATACATGCAATAGCGCGCGTAGCGATCCCGGCCGGTCTTCGGGTAAATGCACGCTCATCGTATGCGGGTCGGCCAGATCGGCAAGCAGATAGCCAAGTCGCTCGTAGGTGTAGTTGCCCGCGGCAAGTGCCTGTTCGCCAAAGGCGTTCCGATTATTGGTGAGAAACTCGCTGCGGAAGCTAGCGCGCGCGGTATCGCTACCGTGTTCAACCAAACTGGAAATACGCGTGAGCTGTTCGGCGAGACCACGCAACACCTGAGGAACGTGCGGGTTGCCGAACTGAATGTCTTCGTAGATCGCGGGGTTAAGCGACAAGATGCGGCTGGCAATGGCTGCATCCATTTCAAATGAAGCTGAGCGCAGCGGTAGCAGGCCACTTAGCCCCCCCGTTTGTACGGTGTGCTGGTGCAGCACGCTTGCTTGGGCAAGATGGGTGGCATGCACCATGGCCTGCACCATGGCCATGGCTCGGTCGTGCTGCTCAGGTGTGACGTGCACGCATTCGGCTTCAAGTGTGTCAAGCAGCTTGGCGAACCAACCACCCCAGTGCTGCAAGCGGCCTTCGCACACGGCGAGCACGCGGCCGCGCAATGTTGGCGACTTAGGCGGTGCTGTCATGGGGTGCAGGCCCATGACTTCTGCCTGTGAGAGCAGCATGGCGGCCACTGGTTCGGACTTAATGGAAGTGACATCCAGCCAAAGCCGCCCAACTTCGCGCCCTGCCGATTGCTGTACGTAGCGCGCAATCAGCGCGGGCGTTTGCCGAATAGGTGCGGAGAACAGCAGTACATCGGCCTGCTGCAAGAGGTCTTCTTCGCTACTTGAGTTGGCATCGGCCGGGTCGTGACCGATCACCTGCAGCTGCATGCACTGTTCAAAGAAGTCGCGCAACCAGCGCCCGTAAGCGCCTGCACTGCCAACAATACCGATGGTGGGATACTGAGTGTCCAAAAAAATCGCGTCTTGGCAAGCCAGACGCGATTCTAAGAAATCTTAATAGTTACTGCTGAAAGCTCAGGACACCATGCGGTCGAAAAAGCCCTTCACACCATCAATAAATGTGCTGGATTTGGGCGAATGGCGGCGTGCGCCTTCGCCTACGAACGTGGCTTCAAATTTTTCCAACAGCTCGCGCTGCTCGGGGGTGAGGTTGATCGGCGTTTCCACCGCCACCTTGCAGTACAGATCGCCCGGTTGACGGCTACGCACTGACTTCACGCCCTTATCGCGCACACGGAAGACTTTACCGCTTTGGGTTTCGGCAGGAATACGTAGCTCGACTTCGCCACTCAGCGTCGGCACCCGTACGCTGTCACCTAGTGCTGCCTGCGAAATGCGGATGGGAATCTCGCAATGCAGATCATCGCCATCGCGTTCAAAAATCTCGTGCGGACGCACGCGAATTTCAACGTATAAATCGCCCGGAGGCGCACCCGCCGGGCCAGCTTCGCCCTCGCCGCCAAGGCGAATGCGGTCGCCGTTATCCACACCGGCAGGCACTTTGACTTCCAGCGTTTTTTCTTCTTCAACGCGGCCATTGCCGTTGCAGGTTTTGCACGGGTTGGCAATGGTCTTGCCTGCGCCGCCGCAGTGCGGGCATGGGCTTTGCATTCTGAACGGGCCGCGCTGCATGATGACCTGCCCGCGCCCGTGGCAGGTTGTGCAGGTTTCTACCTTGCCATCTTCCGAACCGCTGCCTTTGCAAGGTTCGCACATCGTGAGCGTGGGAATGTGAATGTGCTTCTCCACACCGGCAACGGCTTCTTCCAGATCCAGCTCCATCATGTAGCCGATGTCAGCGCCGCGACGTGGCCCCTGCTGGCGCGCGCCGCCGCCAAAGATATTGCCGAAAATATCGCCAAAAATATCGCCCATGTCGGCGCCGCCAAAGCCGGGGCCCGCGTTGCCGCCACCCATGCCGTTTTCAAACGCCGCATGGCCATGCTGATCGTAAATGCGGCGCTTGCCGCCATCGCTCAGCACTTCGTAAGCTTCCTTGGCCTCTTTGAACGAGACTTCGGCCGTTGCATCCCCCGGATTTCGGTCGGGGTGATACTTCATCGCCAAGCGGCGATAGGCTTTCTTCAGCTCATCGTCGCTGGCATTACGGGCCACGCCCAGCACTTCGTAGTAGTCGCGTTTGCTCATCGGTTCAACCTATTCCCATCACAGCAACGGGCAGACCTTTGGCCTGCCCGTTGTTACGTCAAGCCGAAACTTGATTACTTCTTGTCGTCTTTGACTTCGGTGAATTCGGCATCCACCACGTCGTCACCGGATTTACCGGCTTCCGCACCACCGGTTTCCTGCTGCTGGCTGGCGGCAGCGGCTGCGGCAAACAGGGCCTGCGCGGCTTCTTCCAACGCCTTGGCCTTGGCTTCGATCTGGGCCTTGTCATCGCCCTTGATCGCCACTTCCAGCTCGGCAATGGCGGCTTCCGCGCTGCCAATGGCCTCGCCCGGCAGCTTATCGCCATTGTCCTTGATGGTGCTGCGCGTGGTGTGAATCAGCGCATCGGCTTGGTTACGCGCCGACACCAGCTCGTGGAAGCGCTTGTCTTCCTCGCGGTTGGCTTCGGCGTCTTGCACCATGCGTTGAATTTCTTCATCACTCAGGCCTGAACCCGCCTTGATTTCAACCTTCTGTTCCTTGCCGGTTTTCTTGTCCTTGGCGGTGACGTGGACGATACCGTTGGCGTCGATGTCGAAGCTCACTTCCACCTGCGGCATACCGCGCGGTGCAGCGTCGATACCTGTGAGGTCGAAGCGGGCCAGCGACTTGTTGTAGCGGGCCTGCTCGCGCTCACCTTGCAGCACGTGCACGGTAACGGCGCTCTGGTTATCCTCGGCAGTGCTGAAGGTCTGCGAAGCCTTGGTCGGAATGGTAGTGTTCTTCTCAATGATCTTGGTGAACACGCCGCCCAAAGTTTCAATGCCCAGCGATAGCGGGGTCACGTCCAGCAGCAGCACGTCCTTGACGTCGCCGGCCAGCACACCACCCTGCACCGCCGCACCGATGGCCACAGCTTCGTCGGGGTTGACGTCCTTACGCGGTTCTTTACCGAAGAACTCGGCCACAGCGACCTGCACCTTCGGCATACGGGTTTGGCCACCGACCAGGATCACTTCGTGGATATCAGACGCACGCAAACCGGCGTCGTTCAGGGCCACGCGGCAAGGTTCGATGGTCTTCTTCACCAAGTCATCCACCAAAGCTTCCAGCTTGGCGCGGGTCAGCTTGATGTTGAGGTGCTTCGGGCCGCTGGCGTCAGCCGTGACATACGGCAGGTTGACGTCGGTCTGCTGATTGCTGGACAGCTCGATCTTGGCACGTTCGGCGGCATCCTTCAGGCGCTGCAGGGCCAGCGGATCTTTGCGCAGATCCACACCATCGGACTTCTGGAACTCTTCCACCAAGTAGTCGATCACGCGGTTGTCGAAGTCTTCGCCGCCGAGGAAGGTGTCGCCGTTGGTGGCCAACACTTCAAACTGCTTTTCACCATCGACGTTGGCAATTTCAATAATCGATACGTCGAAGGTGCCGCCGCCAAGGTCATACACCACGATCTTGCGGTCTTTGCCGTCGCCCTTGTCAAGGCCATAGGCCAGCGCTGCGGCGGTGGGCTCGTTGATGATGCGCTTGACATCCAGCCCGGCGATGCGGCCAGCATCCTTGGTGGCCTGACGCTGGCTGTCGTTGAAGTACGCCGGCACGGTGATGACCGCTTCGGTGACGGTTTCGCCTAGGAAGGCTTCAGCGGTTTTCTTCATCTTCTCCAGCACCTTGGCGGAGACTTCCTGCGGCGCCAGCTTCTTGCCGTCGGCCAGACCCACCCACGCATCGCCATTGTCGTGTGCGGTGATGGTGTACGGCACTACGCCGAGATCTTTTTGCACTTCGGCATCGGTGAACTTGCGGCCAATCAGGCGCTTCACCGCGTAGAAAGTGTTTTTGGGGTTGGTGACTGCCTGACGCTTGGCCGAAGCGCCCACCAGCACTTCACCGTCTTTGGTCCACGCAACGATCGACGGGGTGGTGCGGTCGCCTTCGCTATTTTCAATGACGCGGGCCTTGCCGCCTTCCATGATGGAGACGCAGGAGTTGGTGGTGCCGAGGTCAATACCGATAATCTTGCCCATGACGATGTCCTCTTAAATCTTGATGTCTGGTTGGCGCCGCGCGCCACTGGTTTGTATCTGGGGATGAAGGTGCAAGCCTTCAAGGGGGTGTCGGAATGCAGTTAATCGTGTTTCGCTACGATCACCAGCGCCGGGCGCAACAGGCGGCCATTCAGCAGGTAGCCTTTTTGGAACACGGTAATCACATGCCCCGGCGCAACGCCTTCGGCTTCGCCTTGGCTAATGGCCTGATGGTGGTCGGGGTTGAAAGCTTCACCGGCAGGGTCAAGCACGCTCATGCCGTTTTCGTGCGCTACTTTCAGCAGCTGCTTGTAAGTCAGCTCCAAGCCTTGGCGCAATGCGTCGGCACCGTCTGCGGCAGCAGCAAGACCAGCGTCTAGGCTATCGAACACCGGCAGCAGGTCACTCAAAAGACGCTCGTTGGCGAACTTGCGGGCCTGCTCGATATCACGCGCCAAGCGCTTGCGCTGGTTTTCAAGGTCGGCGCGCTCAAGCAGAGACTGCGCCTTGAGTTGGTCGATTTCGCCGCGCAGCACTTCCAGTTCGTCGTGCTGCTCCACCTCGGCGGCGGTGTCATTGATGTCCTGCGTCGGTTCGTTGCTCATATTCACGGTTTGCAGTCTAAATTTGCGGCGGGATGCCGCCTCTGCACACAGCTATGGGGGCTTAGCCGTCCTGATTCAAGGCCGCCCCCAAGACGGCCGCCGTGGCCTGCACCACCGGAATGACCCGCTCATAGGCCATGCGGCTGGGGCCGATCACCCCCAATACGCCCAATACTTGCCCGTCATGGCCATACGGGGCGGTGACCAATGACATCCCATCCAGCGATGCCAACCCGGTTTCCTCACCAATAAATACGCGCATTCCCGGTGCTTTGGCGGTACGTTCCAGCAACTGCAACAGCTCGCGCTTTTCGGCAAAAGCTTCAAACAGGGCGCGCAGACGATCGACATCCCCCATGTCTTGCAAGCCCATCAGACGCGTTTGCCCCGCCACCAGCATGTCATCACCCGCCGTCGGGGCAAACGCCTGCTCGGCTAGGTCCATCGAATTGGCCAACAAGCGCTCCATTTCACTGCGTGCTTGCCGCAAGTCGCTTAAAAATGCTGTACGAATGTGCGATAACGGCTTGCCCGCATAGTGGGCATTGAGAACATTGGCCGCCTGTTCTAATTCGGAAGGGGAAAACGCGCGCCGCACCTGCACGACGCGGTTTTGAACTTCGCCATCGGCAAACACCAAAATAGCCAATACGCGCTGCGGGTCGAGCGCGACAAAATCAATTTGGCGAAAGGTGAAGCTATCGCGCTTGGGCACACTCACCATGCCGGCAAAGCGGGTCATGCTGGACAGCAATTCGCTACTACTGTTCAGCAGGGCTTGTGTACCTGCTCCTGCGGGTAGCGTATGGCGTAGGTGGTCGAGTTCAGCGGCGGTCAGTGGTTTTAATTGCAGCAGCGAGTCAACAAAGAGGCGATAGCCCTGCGGTGTGGGCACCCGTCCGGAGGACGCATGAGGCGCGGCCAGTAGCCCTGCATCTTCCATCGTGGCCAAGATATTGCGAATGGTTGCTGGGCTAACGTCCAGCCCGGCGTGCTTGGCGAGTGTCTGTGAGCCAACCGGCTCGCCGCTGCTGACGTGGCGTGCCACCAAGGTACGCAGCAGCTGCCTAACACGTGGGTCGTGGATAATATCGGGTAGGTGGCGGCGCATTGTTGACTTCAAGTGATAGGTATCTAGTTGTAAGCATCGCCGCATCGTTATGCAACCGCTATCCGTCTTCGCTTCATGCAGGCACAATGCCATTCCCATGCTGACCCGACTTTCCATTCGCGATTTTGCCGTTGTTGCCCAAGCTGAACTTGAGTTCGGCCAAGGGCTTACCGTTATTTCGGGCGAAACCGGCGCAGGTAAATCCCTCTTGGTTGATGCACTCGGTTTTCTTTCGGGCGCACGTGCCGACTCGGGCGCGGTGCGCCACGGCGCAGAACGTGCGGAGCTGAGCGCCGAGTTTTCGTTGGCCGATTGCAACGAAGCCGCGCAGTGGCTGGGAGACAACGAGCTGGATGAGGGCGATACCTGCCAATTGCGCCGCACGCTGCGTGCCGACGGTGGTTCGCGTGCTTGGATCAACGGCCGCCCGGTGCCGGTGACCCAACTAGGAGAATTGGCACAACTTTTGGTGGAAATTCACGGCCAGCACGCGCAGCAGGCGCTATTGGCACGTGGCCAGCAAACGACACTACTGGACGCATTCGCGCGCCATCCGCAGCTACTACAAGACGTTCGCGAAGCTGCGCAGCGTTGGAAACAACTATGCGATGAACGCAGCACGCTGCTTGCGCGCGGCGATGTTGCAGATCGCCAAGCATGGCTTCAGCACCAGCTGATCGAGCTCAACGCGCAGCCGCTTGAACCGGAAGCCTTGGCCGAGCTTGATGCTAACCACCGCCGCCAAGCACACGCCGCCACGCTTATCGGTGCTTGTGATGACGCCCTTCTGGCACTGAGTGGTGACGACTCACTCAGCCGTCGCCTACATGTACTGCGCGGGTTGATTCAGCGCGAAGCACGCCACGAACCACGCTTGAACGATGTGGACGGCATGCTGGACTCCGCGTTGATTCAATTGGATGAAGCAAACTCCCTGCTTCAGCGCGTGCGCGATGATTTAGACATCGACCCCGACGCCTTGGCTGAACTAGAGCGTCGCTTGACCCGCGTGCAAGATTTGGCACGCAAACATCGCCTCACGCCGGACCAGCTCTTGGCCCACCGAATAGTGCTAACGCAAGAGTTGGAATCGCTTGCCGATGCCAAACAGCGCCTGCAACATCTTGATCAAAACATTGCAGCAGCGCTGGCCCAATGGAGCAGCGCTGCACGTCTTTTGAGCACTTCGCGCCGCCGTGCGGGTGATGCCTTGGCCGCCGCCATTGCATCGTTTATCAGTGATATGGGCATGCAGGGCGGTTGTTTTGAGATCGCCCTGACCCCTAATAGTAGCGACGCCCCCGATAGTCTTGGTGCCGAGCGCGCAGAGTTCTTGGTTTCTGCCAACCCCGGCCAACCGCCGCGCCCGCTGCGCAAGGTCGCCTCAGGCGGCGAACTGTCGCGCATTTCACTGGCTATTGAAGTCGCCACGCAAGGCCAAGATGCGGTTGCCACCATGGTTTTTGACGAAGTGGATGCTGGTATCGGTGGCGCCGTGGCTGCAGCAGTTGGTGCAAAACTACGCCAACTGGGGAGCGAGCGGCAGGTCTTATGTGTCACCCACCAGCCGCAGGTGGCCGCTGCGGGGCACGCGCAATACCGTGTGAGCAAAGCCGCCCAGGACGGCATCACCCAATCGGCGGTAACAGCCCTTAATAGTGCGGGGCGCGTGGATGAAATTGCGCGCATGCTGGGCGGCGCAGAAATCAGTAAAGAGGCGCGCGCCGCGGCGAAGCGTTTGCTCGCAACGGAATAAAGCATTCCCCACTACAATCCCAGAATGGCCGCCTCTTTTCTCTTTTACGACTTAGAAACCTTCGGTATCAACCCGCGGCAAAGCCGCATCGCCCAATTTGCTGCGATCCGCACCGATAGCGAGCTCAACGAAATTGATGAACCCATTTCATTTTTCGTAAAGCCTGCCAACGACGTACTGCCCTCGCCTGCCGCTACCTTAGTCACCGGCATTACACCGCAGTACGCGCTGCAGCACGGTGTCAACGAAGCCGCCGCGTTCGCGCGCATCATGGAAGAGATGGCGCGCCCGGAAACCTGTAGCGCCGGCTATAACTCACTGCGTTTTGACGATGAGTTTATTCGCTACGGGCTCTATCGAAATTTCTACGACCCGTATGAGCGCGAGTGGCGCGGCGGCAATTCGCGCTGGGATATGCTCGATGCCCTACGCATGATGCATGCGCTGCGCCCTGATGGCATTACCTGGCGGCAACGTGAGGATGGCAAAGGCAGCAGCTTCAAACTTGAGCATTTGGCCGAAGACAACGGGCTGCGTATTGGTGAGGCGCACGAGGCATTGTCGGACGTACGTGCGCTCATCGGTGTTGGCAAATTATTCAAACGCGCCCAACCGAAACTTTGGGAATACGCCCTGCGCCTGCGCGACAAACGCTTTGCTGCGTCGCTTCTGGATACCTTTGCAATGACGCCAGTGCTGCATATTTCGCAGCGTTACCCCGCCGAAAGATTAGCGGCGGCGCCGATCTTGCCATTGGCTGTTCACCCACACATCGCAACGCGGGTGATTGCGTTCGATCTGAGCGCCGAGCCTGATGCACTTTTAGAGCTAGATGCCGCCACTATTGCCGAGCGCCTGTATCTACGCCATGACCAGCTACAGGAAGGGCAAGTGCGCGTCCCTCTGAAGGAAGTGCATACCAACAAATGCCCTGCTCTTGTGCGCTGGGATCATTTGCGCGAAGCAGATTTTGCGCGGCTGGCGATTGACCCTGACACGGTGCTTGCGCGTGCCGAACGCATTCGCGCCGCAGGTCCGGCGCTGGCTGAAAAGATGCGCCAAGTATTTGTGCGTGAACGTATGGCGGGTGCACAAGACGTCGATGCGGCGCTCTACGACGGCTTTATGGCCGAAGGGGATAAGCGCCTACAAACACAGGTGCGCGGTACGCCGCCGCATCTCCTAGCAAGTGCGCAGTATGCGTTCCGCGACGCGCGCCTGCCGGAACTTTTATTTCGCTATCGCGCCCGCAACTGGCCAGAGCAACTGCTCCCAGCGGAACAGCAGCAGTGGCGCGAGTTCCGCAAGCAGCGCTGGCTGGAGCAGGATCCAAGTACAGAAGGCAGCCTGCCGCATTTTCAAAATGAAATCACCCGTCTTCGCGAAGAACATGCAGACGCCCCGCAAAAGTTGCACCTTTTAGAACAACTGGTGCAATGGGGCGCACAAATGGCCGCCGAAATCAAAGCCTAACCAGTACACTTGCCCGAACACTATTTGGAGCCTGCCTGTGTCGAAGAAACTCAAATGGGGCGTTAGCGTCATCGCCGCACTGCTTGCGTTGATGCTTGGCTACATAGCTGCGGGCCCCTATCTTGCGATCAACGGCATTCACAACGTGGTGGCCAGTGGCCAATATGGAGAGCTTTGGCGCTTTATTGATTTCGACCAGTTGCGCAGCAGCTTACGCCCGCAGATTCAAGAACGTATTGCACGCGGCATTATGGGCCACACCGGCACAAGCCAAGGGGCTAAAGCGATTGGTGAAGTCACCGCAATGATTGCCGACCCTGCAATTGACGCCATGGTGTCGCCACAGGGTATTGCGACATTGTTAGAAGGTAGTGCGTTCGGCAACCGCGTGCGGGGCATCGTCAATGAGCAAGGCCAAGCGCAAGCAACCGACCCACTGAAAGGCGCGGCAACACATTTCGAATCGCCTTCTTTATTTACTGCAACGGCCGCCAATGCTGAAGGCAAGCCGGTGGTCTTCGAATTTCGTCGCAGCGGTTTAACGTGGAAACTCGCCGGGCTACGGCTTCCAGAAAACTGAGTCAATTCTTCTTCGCATCGTTATTGACCACACCATGCGGCACATGCCCAGCGGCGACGTGACGGCGTGCTGAGTCGATATTGTGCGGTGAGTCGTCGAAGAAGATATCGGCACCGAATGCTTCCAAAAATGGGCCTTTGTCACGCCCCCCTAAGAACAACGCTTCATCAAGACGAACGTCCCATTCGCGTAGCGTTCGGATCACGCGCTCATGAGCAGGTGCAGAACGTGCCGTGACTAAAGCCGTGCGGATTGGGCAAGTGTCGTCTGCAGGAAAGGCTTCTTGTAAGTCGTGCAATGCCGACAGGAACCCCCGGAAAGGCCCCCCAGAAAGCGGCTCGTGGGCAAGTGCACGCTCGTGCTTACCAAAGGCTTCAAGCCCCTGCTCGCGTGAGACGCGCTCGCTTTCATCACCAAAGATCACCGCATCGCCATCGAAGGCAATACGCAATTGCCGCTGCCTCGGCTCGCTGCCGCGCTCCGGCAAAATCGTGGCCGCCGCCACGCCAGCGGCCAACGCGCTGCGCACCGACTCGGAATTGGCTGAAAGAAATAGCTGTGCACCAAAGGGCTTGATGTACGGCCACACCGGAGCACCGGCCGTGAACGTTGCGCGTCGAATATCCAGCCCGTAGTGCTGAATAGAATTGAACACGCGCAGGCCGGTATCGGAAGAGTTGCGCGATAGCAAAATAACTTCGACGCGCGGTGCTTCGGCGCTGGCGCCTTCGTTCAACGACAGTAGCTTGCGCACCAAAGGAAAAGCCAGCCCAGGGGGCAACACATCATCTTCGTGCTGGCGCTGATAATCGGCAAAAGCCTTGATCCCCTCGCGTTCAAACAGCGCATGACTGTCTTCCATCAGAAACAGCGCACGCGCGGTAATCGCCACGATAAGCGGCGAATGCGGCTGTTCTGATACAGAGGGTACGGGCTGCTGCTTAGGCATGGTTCGTCCGCTGGAAAGGTACACGTTCGGGTTTATGAAAGGCAAAGCCCTGCGCATAGTCCACTTGTAGCGAAGAGATCAGCAGCAGAATGTCGGGCGTGGACACCCACTCAGCCACAACCTCCAAGCCCTGCAAGTGGGCGATTTCAGTAGCGGCATTGACGATGGCGCGCGATGTTGCATCGGTGGTCATGGTCTGCACAAAACTTCCATCGATCTTCAGTACGTCCAGCTCAAATGTTTTGAGATAGCCAAACGACGACATACCCGAACCGAAGTCGTCGAGTGCCACGCGGCAGCCCAATAGGCGCAAGCGCGAAATCAGTGCGCTCGATACATTGATATCACGCATCGCAACTGTTTCGGTAATTTCAAACAACAGGCGCTGCGGGTTGATCTGATGGCGTTCGATCAGGTTTTTGATAAAATCAAAAAGCCCTTCGTCTTCTAGGCTTGCGCCAGAGAGATTGATCGCGCAAGTCGCCAGCGCAGCGCCTTGTGGGTGCAGTTGATCGAAGTGAGCAAGCGCGGTTTCCAATACCCAGCGGTCAATGTGCGGCATAAGGCCATAGCGCTCGGCAGCAGGCAAAAAGACGCCGGGCAGAACCTCTTGCCCATCCTCATCACGCAGGCGCAGCAGCAGCTCGATATGCGCCCCCCGGTTGGTTTCTTTAAGCGGGTGCAGCTCTTGATAATCCAGCAATAGACGGTCGTAGCGCATGGCATCACGGATTCGGTTGACCCATTCCATTTCAACCATGCGTGAAGCAATCGCTGTATCGCTGCTGGAGTGCAATTGCACGCGATTGCGCCCATTTTCCTTCGCTAAGAAACAGGCAGCGTCGGCGTTAGCGAAAAGCTCCTTGACCGATGTCGATTCTTCCACCATCACCACGCCGATACTGGCGCTCACGGTGTAGATCCGGCGTTCCCAATTGAAGACGAACTCTTCAATACTGCGCCGCAGCCGTTCTGCGGTTTGCAGCGCGGCCACAGCAGAAGGCACCGATGTCAATAAAACACCGAACTCGTCGCCGCCCATTCTGCCCAATAGATCCGATGGGCGCAGTTCATCGCGAATGCGTTTGGCGATCTGCACCAGCAATGCATCGCCCGCATCATGGCCAGAAATATCGTTGATGAGTTTGAACTGATCTAGATCGATAAACAGTAGTGCGCTTGCACGCGCCTCTTCGCTCTCTAACAGCGTCTGTGTGTGCGCCTCAAATTTGGTGCGGTTATAGAGCCTAGTGAGCGCATCGTGGTTGGTTTGGTAGCTAAGCCGCTCAGACAGCTGCCGCTGCTCCGAAACGTCGTTACCCACGAGCAGCCACATTGGCACGTCATCGATCACAATTGAACTGATGCGTATCATCAGCCAGAACGGTTTGCCATCGCTATCGTGTAGATACACTTCAAACGCTGGGTGCTCGCTTTGGCTAATTTCTTCAAGGCGATGCGCGATATCGTGCGGCAAAACGGTGGCGAGCCCAGCAAGCCCCGTATCTACAGTAAGCCGCTGGCGTGCTACTGCATTGCGATACACCACAGTACCATTGTCTTTGCGTGCAAGAAGCACAAGCGAGGGCAGCAACTCATTGAGTTTGCGAAAGCGCTCTTCGCTGGCCCGATATTTTTCACTCATGGCGCGGCCGAGTGCAAATGCGCGCGCGCGGGTCATGGCCAGCGACCACACTAAGGCCGCGAGCAACAGGCTGATAATGACACCCGTGATGAACACCCGGCGCCAATTTTGTGTATTAACGACGGAGATTTGTGGGACGCCTGTGATCTGCCATTGCCGCCCACCAAATTGCAGCAGCTCTGCTACCTCTGCTTGGGTGGAGGCGGCTTGTCCGAAACGATGCTGGTAGAGCGTTACCGGCGCACCACCCGTGACATCGGCAATACTTAAACTTGCGAGTGAGTGAATCTTCGACGGCAGTGCCGAGTTGATGAGGTCTTCTACGCGAAACGAAGCGCCAACCGACCCGATAATATGCTTGCGCCGCAGTTCAACCGATTCCGGAACGACGCCATGCGCATACACCGGTAGGCGCAGAATAAAACCATCTTTTGTTACTTGGCTGTTACCACTTTGTCGTAGACGAAATACCGACGACATCGCGATTTGATCGGTATCACGCGAACGCAGCACAGCGTCGAGATTGGGCGGCTGGTTCTGAATATCCAAGCCCACAATCGCCTGATTGCCTTCGCGCGGTGCAAACAGTGTGGTGATGTAACGATCGCCTGCGGACGACGACTTGCGCTCGACATACGCCAGCGCCTGTAGGCTGATCCGAACAATGCTATTGGCATACATATTTTCATAGGCACGCACATATTCATCTTCGGTGACTTCGTCTGAAGCAAGAAAGATTGATTGAAATGTGCGAATGAGACTCTCGCACGCCAGCAATTGATCTTTTACGGCGCTAGTAATCAAGACTACTTCATGCTTAAACGCTTCTTTCGCTGCGTCTTGTTCACGCGCACGCTCGTTCAGCGACACCCAGCCGGTAGCGAGCAGCCCCAAGACGAAGACCAGTAACGCCCAGACGATCGCGGGCACGCGCCGCTTGCTCATCAACCGGATCGCTTGGGAGGCCTCGTTGTCGTAGCTATCAAACGGCATCTGCTGTTCTCAGGTGTCCGTTACTTTATACGGCAAATTGTTCAATCAAAATTCGCTCTTCAAGATTGTGCTCTGGGTCAAACAATAGGCGCACGCTGCGGTTGATCGATTCGCGCACCAGAATTTCGGTGACATCGCGCACTTCGTGCGAGTCTGCGGTTGCACTGACAGGCCGCTTATGCGGGTCCAGCACCTTGAAACGCACCTCTGTACCCGACTTCAATACAGCCCCACGCCAGCGCCTTGGCCGAAACGGGGCAATAGGCGTAAGCGCCATCACGTTCGCGCCCAGCGGCAGAATCGGCCCATGCGCAGAAAAGTTATAGGCGGTACTGCCGGCCGGCGTGGCCAGCATAACGCCATCGCAAACCAGCTCATCTAAACGCACTTCGCCATTGAGCTCGATACTCACATGCGCCGCCTGCCTCGTTTGCCGCAGTAGCGAGACTTCGTTATAGGCCAGAGATGAAACGCACGCTCCCGACTCTGTTTGTGCCTGCATTTCTAGCGGGTGCAACGTCGCGGGTTCGGCATCGGCGAGGCGCGCCAGCAGGTCGTCTTCCGGACGGTACTGATTCATCAAAAAGCCGACCGTGCCCAGCTTCATGCCATACACCGGCCTGCCCAAATCGCCGTGGCGATGCAAGGTTTGCAACATAAAGCCGTCACCACCAAGTGCCACGATAACGTCGGCGTCCTGAGGTGCGTAGAGACCGTGCCGAGACACAAGCCTCGCAAGTGTTGTTTGCGCTTCGTCGGTTGGGCTGGCAAGAAAAGCGATGCGAGGAGAAGTCATGTGCTGAGCTTACAGCCCACCTCCCCTTCATTGAAGGGGAGGTATCCGTAATTTTATGCCCTCTCCACTGATGAAGAGGGCATAGGGGCTTAGCCGCGGCTTGCCAGTTGGGCTACACGCTGTACCGCAACCGAGGCGGTTGGGTAGTCCAGCGTCTTGTGCGAAGCCAGTTCGGTGAGCATCGCCAAGGTGAAGCGCAGGCTGGAGTCATCGCGGGACAGCCATGCCTGTACCTTGGCATCGGCATCCTTACCCGGCATCGACAGGGCTTGGCCGGTCAGCGTGCGCAGCTGCGCAAACAGCTCGTCGCGCAGAACGCCGCGTGCCACAGCGTGCCAGCGGCCTTCCACCTTGAGCGCTTCGATCTGCGCACGCAGCCACGGTGCACGCAGGGCTTCGCCCAAGCGGAAATAGACCTTGGCCACATCGGTAGGACGCAGCTTACGCTCGCGTGCCAGTTCGATGATGTCCGGGCTGGATTCAAGGTACGGCAACGCTGCTAGCTGATCAGCCAACGCAGCCGACAGCCCCTTACTGCGCCACGCTTTGCGGTTGGCTTCGTATTCCGGACGCTGCGCGTCGGAAATGATGCCATCGCCTGCGCGAATATCGCGGAAGCCATCGTGGTAACGCTCCACCGCTGTGGTGATTGCCGGTACCGCACCTGGGCGCGACAGCAGCCAGCGGGTGAAGCTGCGCTGCAGCTCCCAGATCACCATCAGCGCGTCCACTTGAACGCCCTCGCCCACCTTGCCGTCGAGCGTGTCGATCTGCGCCCACAGCTCGCGTGCGTCCAGCGTTTCGCGGGTAATGGTGTACGCACGTGCGATTTCACCAATGCTGCGACCGCTGTCTTCCTGCATACGCATCAGGAAGGTGGCACCCATGCGGTTGATGGTGGAGTTGGTCACCGCCGTTGCGATGATTTCGCGCTTCAGCCGGTGACCATCCATCACCTTGGCATACTTGGCCTGCAGCGGTTCGGGGAAGTAGCGCACCAGTTCTTTCGATAGATACGGATCTTCCGGAATATCTGAATCGAGCAGTTGCGGGAACGCCACCAGCTTCGAGTACGACAGCAGAATGGCCAATTCCGGACGGGTCAGCCCCTGCCCACGCAGCTTGCGTTCGGCAATTTGCGCATCGGTGGGTAGGAACTCGATTTGGCGGTCCAGCAGGCCTTGCGATTCCAGCGTATTGATAAAGTGCATCTTCGAACCAAGACGCGAGACATTCATACGCTCCATCAGCGAGAGCGCTTGGTTCTGACGATAGTTATCGTTCAGTACCAGCTTGGCCACCTCGTCGGTCATCGACGCCAGCAACTTGTTGCGGTCGGCTAGTTTCAGCTTCTTCTTCTGCACTTCGCCGTTCAGCAGAATCTTGATGTTGACCTCATGGTCCGAGGTATCCACACCTGCCGAGTTGTCGATGAAGTCGGTGTTGAGCAGCACGCCCGCTTGTGCGGCTTCGATACGGCCCAGCTGGGTCATGCCGAGGTTGCCGCCTTCACCAATGATCTTGCAACGAAGGTCAGCGCCATTGACGCGCAGCCCGTTATTGGCACGATCGCCTACTTCGGCATTGGTTTCACTCGATGCCTTGATATAAGTACCGATACCGCCGTTGTACAGCAGATCCACCGGCGCTTTCAGTGCGGCGCTGATGAATTCGGTAGGCGTGAGGTGCTGCACATCATCGGCAATACCAAGTGCTGCGCGTACTTCCGGGGTGATATCGATCGATTTCAGCGAGCGCGCATACACGCCGCCGCCCTTGCTGATCAGCTTGGTGTCGTAATCGGCCCAGCTGGAGCGCGGCAGTTTGAACAAGCGCTGACGTTCCTTGAACGACACCGCTGCATCCGGGTTTGGATCAAGGAAGATATGGCGGTGATCGAACGCGCAGAGCACGCGCGTATGCGTGGATAGCAGCATGCCGTTGCCGAACACGTCGCCGGACATATCACCAATACCGACACAGGTGAAATCGTCCTTCTGGCAGTTGCGGCCAAGCGCACCGAAGTGGTGCTTCACCGACTCCCACGCGCCGCGTGCGGTGATGCCCATCCCTTTGTGGCTATAGCCCGCAGAGCCGCCCGACGCGAAGGCATCGTCCAACCAATAGCTGTGCGCTTGCGCAATGCCGTTAGCAATATCCGAGAAGCTCGCGGTGCCCTTATCGGCCGCCACCACCAAGTACGGATCATCGCCATCGTGGCGCACAACGCGCGGCGGCGGTAGCACCTTGCCTTCAACCGAAAGGTTGTCGGTGATGTCGAGCAGGCCATTGATAAAGCGCTTGTAGCAGGCAATACCCTCGGCCAGCCAAGCGTCACGATCCACGGCGGGGTTGGGCAGTTGCTTCGGATAGAAACCGCCCTTGCTGCCCACCGGCACGATGACGGTATTTTTCACCATCTGCGCTTTGACAAGGCCCAGCACTTCGGTGCGGAAGTCTTCGCGGCGATCGGACCAACGCAAGCCGCCGCGGGCTACCGGGCCGAAACGCAGGTGGGTACCTTCAACGCGCGGGCCGCAGACCCAAATTTCGCGGTACGGACGCGGCTTGGGAAGATCCGGCACCAGCGCGGTGTCGAACTTGAACGCCAAGTAGTCGGCCGGGCCACCATCTTTGCGCAGGCCGTCCGCGTAGTCGATGTAGTAGTTGGTGCGCAGCGTGGCGTCGATCACACCAATGAAGCTGCGCAAGATGCGGTCTTCATCGAGGCTGGCGACGCGGTCCAGCAGGCTCTTCAGTGCGTTATGGGCCGCTTCAATTTGCTGCTCGCGCTTACCACTACGGGCCGCAAGCAGTGGCTTCAGCAGCGTCAGTGCGGCTTCGTCACCATCGGTCAGTGCGGTGAGCTGCGCAGTGAAATGCTCCACGCCTTGCTTGATCATCGCGGCATTTTCTTTGCCAGTTTCCGGGTGGAAGCGTGCTTCAAACAGCTCCACCAGCAATCGCGCAAGTAGCGGGTAGCGGGTGAGCGTGGCTTCCATATAGCTCTGCGAGAACGGGACGCCGGTCTGCAGCAGGTATTTGCTATAAGCACGCAGCATGGCGACTTGTTGCCAATCCAGCTTGGCCGAAAGCACCAAACGGTTGAACCCATCGTTTTCGGAATTGCCGCGCAGTACTTGCTCGAAAGCACCTTCAAAAGCGCCACGAACGGCTTCCACGTCCATGCTTTCAAAGCCAAATTGGTCGATCTGGCTCATCACTTCGAAGTCTTGGATGAAGATGGATTCATCATCCAAAGTCACTTCAAAGACGTGCTCGGAAAGCACCTTTAGGCCCATGTTTTCAAGCACCGGCAGGGCTTCTGATAGCACCAGCGGCGCGCCGTAACGGAACATCTTGAAGCGCAGGCGCTCGTGCTGCATGGCCGAGGTGCGATACAGCTTCAGGCACATATCGGCAGGGGTATGCATGCTATCGATGTGTTCAACATCGTCGGCGGCCACTTCCGGGCTGACTTCTTCGATATAGCCCGCAGGCAGTGCACTGGCATAACGTGCGGCCAGCTTCAGGCCTTGCTCTTCACCGTGGTTGGCCACCAGCTGCTCACGCAGCTCGTCGCGCCAGTCGCGCACGATCAGCGCCAGCTTGGATTCCAGTGCCGTAATATCCACGGCCGTTGCCGTATTGCCCGCATCCAAGCGCACCATGGTGTGCATCTGTGCAAGTGGCGAATCACCGATTTGCACATTGGTATCCACGCGCACGCCTCCCAGCGTTTCGCGCAGCATGGCTTCAATGCGGTGACGGATTTGCGTGCTCATCCGCTCACGCGGGATGTAGGTCAACACGGAGTAATAGCGGCCGTAGCGATCGCGACGCAGGAACAACTTGCTGCGCACGCGTTCTTGCAAACCAAGAATGCCCATGCAGGTCTTGAACAGTTCTTCCTCATTGGCTTGGAACAGTTCGTCACGCGGCAGGGTTTCTAGGATGTGGCGTAGCGCTTTGCCACTGTGCCCGTTCGGGTCAAGCCCGGAACGATCCATCACGTAATTATGGCGCTCGCGCACCAGCGGGATATCCCATGGGCGACGGGTGTAGGCGCTTGAGGTGTACAGCCCAACGAAACGCTGTTCGCTCACCGCGCGGCCCTTGCTGTCGAAGCTGAGCACGCCGATGTAGTCCATATAACCGGGGCGATGCACCGTGGCGCGGGCGTTGGTCTTGGTCAAGATCAGCGCATCAACAGCGCCCGATTGCGGCATCGTATGGGCCGCAAGCGACTTGATCGAACGCGGCTTGCTTTCGCTATCGTCGCGCAGCAGGCCAAGCCCGCTACCGGATACCGAAGCCAGCACCTCGTCTTTACCCTGCTTGCCCACTTGATATTCGCGGTAGCCAAAGAAGGTGAAGTGGTCATCGGCGGCCCAGCGCAAGAACTCCTGCGCCTCTTTGCGGCCCGCCTCGGTGACTGGTAACTTGCGCGTGCTGAGTTCTTCGGCCACTTCGCGCATTTGTGCGCGCATCGGCTCCCAATCGGCAACAATGGCGCGCACATCTTCCAGCACCTTATTGACGCCCGCCTTGACCGTAGCCAGCTCACTCTTCTGCTGACGGTCAATTTCGATATACATCACCGACTCTGCATCACCACTGCCCACGGCGGTAATTTTGCCGCTCTTATCACGGGTGAAGCGCACAATCGGGTGGCCCAGTACATGCACGCCAACGCCCATATCGGCCAGCGCCATGCTCACCGAGTCCACCAAGAACGGCATATCGTCATTCACGATCTGCAGCACGGTATGCGACGAAGAACTCGTTTCCAGCGCCGGGTTGGTGAGGCGCACATTGGCCTTGCCGCGCTTGCGTGTGGCGACAAACTCCAGCGTATCGGCGGCCAGGTCGGCCCACTCATCAATACTGCGACTGGCCAATTCTTCAGCGTCCAAACGCTGATAGAACGCGGTTGCAAATGCAATCGCCTGTTCCTGTCCGGCCTTGCCAACACGCTTGGCTAACGCATCGAGAACCGGTTTGAGATCAACATTGCGGGAATCAACTGACTTATTCATCTGTACTAAGCCTCCAAAGGGAAACGGCCGCGCAGGGGAGCACGGCCGTCTTGAGTTTTATTGTCGGTTTATCGAAGCCCGGTTTCGTTACGGGCAATGACCAACCTCTGAATTTCGCTGGTACCTTCGTAAATCTCTGTAATCTTGGCATCGCGGAAGTAACGCTCGATCGGCATCTCCTTGGAATAGCCCATACCTCCATGAATTTGAAGCGCCTGATGAGCGATCCACATCGCTGCTTCCGACGCGGTTAACTTGGCCACCGAGGCTTCAGTGGTAAAACGTTTCCCCTGCCCTTTCAGCCACGCGGCACGCAGCGTGAGCAGTAGTGCAGCATCGAGCTTGCACTTCATATCGGCAATCTTGGCTTGGGTCATTTGGAAGCTGCCCAGCGGCTGGCCGAACGACTTGCGCTCTTTGACATAGGCAAGCGTGGCTTCGTATGCGGCGCGGCCAATACCAATGGCTTGGCTGGCAATACCAATGCGGCCTGCGTCCAGCACGCTCATCGCAATTTTGAAGCCCTGACCTTCTTCACCCAGCACTTCGTCGGCCGGCACCACATAATCGGTAAATTCGATTTCGCAGGTAGCCGAAGCGCGAATGCCAAGCTTGGGCTCGGTCTTGCCGCGGTGGAAACCTTCGCGTGTGGTGTCGATCATAAACGCGGTGATGCCCTTGGCGCCCTTGTCCGGGTCGGTCATGGCAAACAACACGATATATTTGGCCACAGGGCCAGAGGTGATCCAACTTTTCTTACCGTTGATCACATACGAACCATCGGCCTGCTTAGTGGCCTTGCAGCGCATGGCAGTAGCGTCGGAACCTGATTGCGGCTCGGTGAGCGCAAACGCGCCAATTTCGCGGCCTTCGGCAATATCACGCACATACTTTTGCTTCTGTGCTTCGGTACCGAAGGTCAAAATACCATTGCAGAACAGTGAATTATTCACCGACATAATGGTGCTGTGCGCTGCGTCGGCAGCAGCGATTTCTACCATCGCCAGCACATAGGCCACCGGGTCCATTTCTGCGCCGCCGTACTCGGCAGGCACTTCAATACCCATCAGGCCGTTTTCGCCCAGAGCACGGATATTTTCAAGCGGAAACTCGCCGGTGCGGTCGTGATGCTCGGCACTGGGCGCGATCTTCTCGCGGGCAATTCGCCGTGCCACGTCTTGCAACATCAGCTGCTCTTCGCTGAATCCGAAATCCACGCCCGCGCTCCGCATCACTATGAAGTTGGCGCATTGTAGCCCTGACCCGGATAAAACCGAAGCCTCTCACGCCCTAATCACGGTTTTACTTGACCCATATCGAGTATCGCGAGAGAATTATCTCTAAATCGCGATGGAAAGATATATGGATCTTGAAGGCTGGTCTTTGCAACTTAAAGTGTTTGCCGACGCGACACGTGTGCGCTTGTTGGCGCTACTGGAAGGCGAAGAGCTCACCGTTGCAGAGCTTTCGTCTATCACCCAGCTGGCACAGCCACGCGTGTCCACACATCTGGCCAAACTGAAAGAAGCAGGCCTCGTGCGCGACCGGCGCGCGGGGGTTTCCGCCTATTACCGCTTCGACGATACCAGTATTGAACCCGCCCAGCGGCAATTATGGCATTCCATTCGCACCGGTAGTGATGATCCACTACTACGCCAAGACGCTGAGCGCGTTCCCAGCGTGCTGGCCAACCGCGCCGCAGATCAAAACTGGGCCGATAGCGTAGCTGGCGATATGGAGCGCCACTACTCGCCGGGGCGCACTTGGGAGGCCCTAGCGCGCACCGCCCTGCCCTTACTGTGGCCGGGAGACGTATTAGACATTGCCTCAGGCGATGGCGTGCTGGCGGAATTGCTCAGCCCGCATGCGCAGCGTTATGTCTGCATTGATTCCAGCCAACGCGTGGTGGCTGCGGCCAGCGAACGCTTGCGCCGCTTCAACAATGTAGAAGTGCGTGAAGGCGATATGCATGCACTGCCCTTTGACGACAATAGTTTCGACCTTGTGGTGCTGATGCACGCGCTGACTTATGCCAGCAAACCCGCGCAGGCCGTGGCCGAAGCCGCGCGTGTGCTGCGTTCTGGTGGCCGCCTGCTGCTCTCAAGTCTCGCCAAGCACGAACACCGCAGCGCGGTAGAGGCGTATGGTCACGTCAACCTAGGCTTTAGTGAAAAAGAACTGCGCAAGTTTGCGGAAAAAGCAGGGCTAAATATCGCTAATTGCGAAACCGTGACGCGCGAGCGTCGTCCTCCGCATTTTGAGGTGATCTCCCTCACCGGCGTTAAACCGTAAGGATTTTGCTATGTCGCTCGTTTGGAAAAACCCCGCACGCGTTGCTGCGCTGCAGTCTGCGCTGACCCAGCGCATCCTCATTATCGATGGTGCGATGGGCACCATGATCCAGCGCCATGAGCTGCAGGAAGCCGACTATCGCGGCCAGCGTTTTGCCGAAGGCTACGATGCCCTGTTCGCAAACGATGGTCACGCCCACGGCCCCGGCTGTGGCTGCGAAGGCCACGACCAGCGCGGCAACAACGACTTGCTTTCGCTCACCCGCCCCGAAATTATCTCTGGCATCCATCGCGGCTATTTAGAAGCCGGTGCAGATTTGGTGGAAACCAACACATTCAATTCCACCTCCATTTCGCTTGCCGACTACCGCCTGCAGCATTTAGTGCGCGAGCTGAATCGTGAAGGCGCGCGTTTGGCGCGCGCAGAGTGCGATGCGGTTGAAGCCAATGATCCTACCAAGCCGCGCTTTGTCATCGGCGTGCTTGGCCCCACCAGCCGCACGGCCTCACTCTCGCCAGACGTCAACCGCCCTGGTTTTCGCGCCATCACCTTCGACGAGCTAGCGGAAGCCTACCGTGAAGCCGCGCGCGGATTGATTGAAGGCGGCGCTGACGTGCTGATGGTAGAAACCGTGTTCGATACACTCAACGCCAAGGCTGCGCTATTTGCCATCGACGACGTATTCGACGAAATCGGTGCGCGCCTGCCAGTGATGATTTCCGGCACCATTACCGATGCCTCGGGCCGCACCCTATCGGGGCAAACTGCCGAAGCATTCTGGTATTCCCTGCGCCATGTGCAGCCGCTGGGCATTGGCCTGAACTGCGCGCTGGGTGCGAAAGACCTGCGCCAACACGTGGACGTGCTCGCACAAGTGGCCGACACCTTCGTGAGCTGCCACCCCAACGCCGGTTTGCCTAATGCGTTTGGTGGCTACGATGAAACACCCGAAGACATGGCCAGCGTACTGCGTGAATTTGCCGAAAGTAGCTTGATCAACCTTGTGGGTGGTTGCTGCGGCACCACACCAGAGCATATCCGCGCCATTGCTGAGGCCATGCACGGCCTGCCGCCGCGCATCGTTCCTGTTGTGGAGATCGCCGCATGAGCACCCAACTCCATCGCTACACACGTTTGTCTGGGCTTGAGCCGCTGGTCATCACGCCCGAGTCGAACTTCATCAACGTAGGCGAGCGCACCAATATCACCGGCAGCGCGCAGTTCAAAAAATTGATCCTCGAAGGCCGCCTCGACGAAGCCGTGGTGGTAGCGCGGCAGCAGGTAGAAAATGGCGCGCAGGTGATCGACGTCAATATGGACGAAGGTCTGCTGGATTCAAAAAAAGCGATGGTGGAATTTCTCAACCTCATCGCCGCAGAGCCTGATATCGCCAAAGTACCCGTGATGGTGGACTCCTCGAAATGGGAGATCATCGAAGCAGGCCTGAAATGCCTGCAGGGCAAAGGCATTGTCAACTCCATCTCGATGAAAGAAGGCGAGGAAGAATTTCTGCGCCAGGCTCGTCTTGTGCGCCGCTACGGTGCGGCGGTAGTGGTGATGGCGTTTGACGAAGTGGGCCAAGCCGATACCGCACAGCGCAAGGTGGAAATTAGTGCGCGCGCGTACAAATTACTCACTGAAGAAATTGGCTTCCCACCGGAAGACATCATCTTCGACATCAACTGCTTCGCCATCGCCACGGGTATTGAAGAACACAATAACTACGCGGTGGATTTCATCGAAGCCGCGCGTGAGCTGCGTCAACGCTTCCCGTTTAGCCATATCTCCGGTGGCGTGTCCAACGTCAGCTTTAGCTTTCGCGGTAATGAGCCGGTGCGCCAAGCCATCCACGTCGTGTTCTTGTACTACGCCATCAAGGCGGGCATGGACATGGGTATCGTCAATGCCGGTGCGTTACCAATTTACGACAACCTCGACCCGGTGCTGCGCGAGCGCGTAGAAGACGTTGTGCTAAACCGCCGCAGCGATGCCACCGAGCGCCTGCTGGAAATTGCCGACAACTACAAAAAGAAAAAAGGCGAGAAAAAGGTTGAAGACCTCAGCTGGCGTGAACAACCAGTGGCGGCGCGGCTTTCGCACGCGCTGGTACACGGCATCGACGCCTACGTAGTGGAAGATACCGAAGAAGCGCGGCTTGCCGCCAAACGGCCGCTAGACGTGATCGAAGGCTCGCTGATGGACGGCATGAACGTGGTCGGCGACCTATTCGGCGCGGGCAAAATGTTCCTGCCTCAGGTGGTGAAGTCGGCGCGCGTGATGAAAAAAGCCGTGGCACATCTACTGCCGTTTATCGAAGAAGAAAAGCTGCGCACTGGCGATGTGGGCAAGAGCAACGGCAAAATCGTAATGGCCACGGTGAAGGGCGACGTGCACGATATCGGTAAAAATATCGTTGGTGTGGTGCTGGCCTGTAACAACTTCGAGGTGATCGACCTTGGCGTGATGGTGCCTTCGCAAAAAATCTTAGACACTGCCATTGCCGAGAATGCCGACATGATCGGCGTCTCCGGCCTCATTACACCATCGCTGGAAGAAATGAGCCATGTCGCCAAAGAGATGCAGCGCCAAGGCTTTACCATGCCGCTACTGATTGGCGGAGCCACCACTTCGCGTGCACATACCGCACTAAAAATTGACCCGCACTACAAATCACCCACCATCTGGGTGAAAGACGCTTCGCGCGCCGTGGGCGTGGCACAGTCACTGATGAGCCCCGAGCTGCGCGACGATTTCGTGCAGGCGGCCGCCAATGACTACGCCGAAGTGCGCCAGCGCCACCGCAACCGCGGTGATGGCAAAAAGCTGGTCACGCTGGAAAAAGCCCGCGCGCAAAAGTTCACCTGCGACTGGGCCAATTACACCCCACCTGCGCCCAAGCAGCCCGGCATCCACGTCTTCGATAATTACCCGTTGGAAGAGCTCGTTGCCTGCATCGACTGGAGCCCCTTCTTTAACGCGTGGGAGCTTGCGGGCAAGTTCCCCGCCATCCTCACCGACGAAGTGGTAGGCCCACAGGCCAGCGAGTTGTACCGCGATGCGCGCGCGATGTTGAAAAAAATTGTCGATGAAAAATGGCTCACCGCCAAGGCCGTGTGCGGCTTCTGGCCCGCCAATAGCGTGGGTGATGATATTGAACTCAACGTCGATGGTGAAACCCGCTGGCTGCGCTGCCTGCGCCAGCAGGCCGACAAACCTATCGAACGCCCCAATCTGTGCTTGGCCGATTTTATTTCGCCCAAAGACGCGGGCAAGCAAGACTGGGTGGGTGCGTTTACCGTTACCGCTGGGCTTGGCATTGAGGAACACATCGACCGCTTCCGCGCCGAGTACGACGACTACAGCGTCATATTGCTCAAGGCACTAGCCGACCGTTTGGCCGAAGCCTTTGCCGAACGCCTGCACCAACGCGTGCGTAAAGAGTTCTGGGGCTTTGTACCCGATGAAACACTGGACAACGACGCGTTGATCGCAGAAGCCTATCAAGGCATCCGCCCTGCCCCAGGCTACCCTGCCTGCCCGGAGCATAGCGAAAAGCGCATGATCTTCGACCTACTCAGCTCCACTAAAAACGCAGGCGTCGAGCTTACCGACCACTTCGCCATGTACCCTGCCTCCAGCGTGTCGGGGATGTATTTCAGCCACCCGGAGAGCAAATACTTCGTCGTTGGACGGCTCACCAAAGAACAAGTGGCCGACTACGCCAAACGCAAGGGTGTTGATCTTGCTCAGGCCGAACGCTGGCTCTCGTTTAACCTCGATTACGACCCGGACTAATGCTCGGGTCGCATATACGGGAACAGCAGCACATCACGGATCGAGCTGCAGCCGGTGAGCAGCATCACGAAACGGTCGATACCAATGCCCAGCCCGCCGGTGGGCGCAAGGCCGGTTTCTAAGGCGCGGATATAGTCGGCGTCGTAGTGCATCGCCTCGTCATCACCTGCGTCTTTTGCCGCCACCTGCGCTTTGAAACGTGCGGCTTGGTCTTCTGGATCGTTGAGCTCGGAGAAGCCGTTGGCCAGCTCCTTACCGCCCACAAATAGCTCGAAGCGGTCGGTAATACCGGGTTCGCTATCTGATTCGCGCGCCAGCGGGCTTACTTCCACCGGGTAGTGGGTGATGAAGGTGGGCTGGATCAGGCCGGTTTCCACGGTTTTCTCAAAAATTTCCAGCAGCAGCTTGCCCCAGCCGTAGCCCTGCTTGACGTAGATACCAAGGCGCACGGCGTGTTTGGCTAAGGCTTCGCGGTCACGGCAATCGGCCACCGAGATTTCTGGGTTCAACTCACGCACCGCTTCTTCCAGCTTCCAGCGACGGAACGCGGGGGCAAGATCAATGGCATGGCCGTCCCACTCGAAATTCGTGGTGTTCATTGCCTCGCGCGCTACGTCGCGCATCATGGTTTCGGTGAGATCCATTACCTCGTTGTAGGTGGCATAAGCCTCGTACAGTTCCAGCATGGTGAACTCAGGGTTGTGCCGGGTGGACACGCCCTCATTGCGGAAGTTGCGGTTGATCTCGTACACGCGCTCTAAGCCGCCCACAACCAGACGCTTGAGATACAGCTCAGGCGCTACGCGCAGGAACAAGTCGATATCCAGTGCATTATGGTGCGTGGTGAACGGGCGCGCAGTGGCACCACCGGCGATGTAATGCATCATCGGTGTTTCCACTTCCAAGAAGCGGCGGCCATCCAGCCAACGACGCATCGCGGAAACAATCCGCGAACGGGCAATAAACACGTCACGCGCTTCCGGCGTAACGATCAAATCGACATAGCGCTGGCGGTAGCGCTGCTCCACGTCAGCAAGGCCATGGAATTTATCCGGCAGCGGGCGTAAGGCTTTCACCAGCAGGCGCAACGATGTTGCCTTCACCGACAGTTCGCCGGTCTTGGTGCGCATCAGGCTGCCTTCGGCCGCCACGATATCGCCAATATCCCAGCTCTTGAAGGCGTCGTAAGCGGGCCCCAGCGTCGTGCTTTGCAAAAACAGCTGAATCCGCCCACTCATATCCTGCACAGTGGCAAACGCTGCTTTACCCATCACCCGTTTCGCCAAAATGCGCCCGGCAATCGCTACGCTGCGCCCGCTGGCCTCTAACGCCTCCCCTGTCCATTTTTCGACATCGGTATATTCGGCGTGCAAATCGCCCGCAAACTCACTGCGGCGGAAATCATTCGGGAAGGCCACGCCCTGTTCGCGCAGCGTCGCTAATTTGGTGCGACGCTCGGCAATTAGGCGGTTTTCATCCACGGGTTGGGGAGAAGCAGGTTCGTTCATCGTTTATCCATCGGGCCCATTCGGGCGAAGTTTCAGCTCAAAAGGATAACAGAGAGCGCTCTTAGCACCGATCTGTCAAAACTTCGTCATCTTGCTTGGCATGGAAATTGCGTAGGGGAAGCAAAGCCCAGGTAACCCCCATGCCAAAGCCACTATTTAAGACAATCCGCTTTCTGCCACTCGCGCTACTGGCCTGCCTCACCGCAGCGCCTGCAGCGGTGCCTGCACCTATTTCGGTTGCGTCGCCCGCAAGCCCGGTGCTGAGCGAAAGCGGCATCACCCAGTGCCTCGCCTTACAAAGCCGTCTGTCGAGCCCCAAAATCGCCTTATCGGCGCTCAACGCCAAGCATCAGGTGATCGCCAGCCAACGCAGCTTAGAGCAGGCGCAGCATCAAGCCCAGATTCAGGCGCTTAAAAGCGAGAATGAGCGACTGTTTTACGTCGCCATTATTTCCGTGCTATCGCTGCTACTGGCGGCAGCGGCTGGGTTTAGCCTGCTGCTGCGTAAGCGCCATCTACAGCTGCGCAAACTGAGCGAAATCGATGCCCTCACCGGCCTGAATAACCGCCATGCTGCCACTGAAGCGCTGAACCAAATGACCCAGCAGCGCGGCCCGGAAGGCACCCGTCACGTGCTTTTCTTAATCGATATTGATCACTTCAAGCGCATCAACGATAGCTATGGCCACCATACGGGTGACGAGGTACTCGTGGAAATGGCCAAACGCCTGAAAACCGCCTGTCGCCCAACCGACCTCGTGGCCCGCTGGGGCGGTGAAGAGTTTTTGGTGGCCTGCCCTAACCTTACCCGCGAACAAGCCGAGCAGATCGCCTGCCGCCTGCGCACAGCAATGGCTTACACGCTCAACACCGCAAACGGCCCGCACGCGGTCACCATTTCGCTTGGGCTAGCCCCCATTCCCTTCTTTGAAGCCCCTGCCAGCAATACCACGGCGCACCGTTGGGATTACGCGTTACGCATGGCCGACACCGCGCTCTATGCATCCAAACGCACCCGCGACGCATGGGTAGGCTATTGGGGCGCACAGTTGCCGGACGAAGCCACGGCTATCGCCGCGTTAGAGCAGCCGGAAGCCGCCAAGGGCGTGGTGACGGTGATGTCTAGCGTGTTGAGTATTGTTCCGCTGCCCCGCAGCCGTAGCCGCACACCGCAACTCAAGCATCGCAACGCCGAGGTGATCAGCGCTTAAGCGCATTACACTTGCCAGATGCTTTTTCTTCTTGGCAACGACCCGAATGCCCCGTTTCCGCCGGTTGACCAAGCGGAAACCGAGCCAGATGGGCTACTCGCTCTCGGCGGCGATCTGTCGCCCCAGCGCTTTTTGAACGCCTACCGCAGCGGTATCTTCCCTTGGTATTCCGAAGACGAGCCGTTGCTCTGGTGGAGTCCTGCGAAGCGCGCCGTCTTTCGCACCGAGGCTGTTCACCTGTCGACGCGCCTGCGCCGCCGTCTGCGCACGAGTGGCTGGACAGTGCGCGCTGACACCGCGTTTGCTCAAGTGGTGGATGGCTGCGCTGCGCCTAGAGCCGGCCATGAAGGCACTTGGATCACCGCCGATATGCACACGGCGTATCGGCAAATGCACGCATTAGGCTATGCCCACAGCATCGAAGTGTTCGCGGACGATCGCCTGATTGGCGGCTTGATCGGGCTCGCCTTCGGCCAGATGTTTTGTGGCGACAGTATGTATTCGGCCGAATCTGGCGCGTCTTCGCTGGCGCTTGCCATGCTCGCGCACACCCTGCATGGCTGGGGCTGGCCGATCATTGATTCGCAAGTGCCCAACTCGCATACGCAGCGGCTAGGCGTTGAAACTTGGGCACGCCCTCATTACTTAGAGGCGCTCGCCAAACAGCGCGATCTACCCTCGCCACCCGGCACATGGACGCAGCGCTGGGGTGATCGCCCCGCTTCCCTACTGGGGCGTTAACCAGTTTTTTGCAAACAGGCCAACTTCGTGACACAATGACGAACTTTCAGGCCATAAAACCGGCCACCACCCTCATTAGGAACGCTGCGGCATACACATGGCGAAAGACGACGTCATCGAATTCGAAGGCACCATCTCTGAAACCCTCCCGAACACCATGTTCCGGGTCAAACTGGAGAACGGCCACGAAATCATCGCCCATATCTCTGGCCGCATGCGCAAGAACTACATTCGCATCCTGACTGGCGATAAGGTGAAGGTTGAAATGACACCCTACGATCTCACCAAGGGCCGCATTACCTACCGTCATCGCTAATTCAAGCGATCCAATATCGACAGACGCCCCGCAAGGGGCGTTTTGCGTTTTCGCGCCGCGTTGACATGGGTCATGGGGAAGATAGTGCTTTCGATAGCACACTTTCTGCACCTTACTGGAGCCCTATCCATGCCTATCCGCCATACCGGTATCGCCAAAAACATCCTCGAAGCTATCGGTGATACGCCGCTGCTCGATATCGATGGCGTGTTTGCAAAGTGCGAATTTTTGAACCCATCTGGCTCGATCAAGGCGCGCATCGCCCACTACATCATTGAGCGTGCGGAAAAAGAAGGCCTCATCAAGCCCGGCGACACGATTGTGGAAGCCACAAGTGGCAATACGGGCAATGCGTTTTCGATGGTCGCTGCAGTGAAGGGCTACCGCATGATTGTGGTGATGCCCGAGGGCTTGTCGAGTGAGCGCGTTGCCATCTCGCGTGCCTTTGGGGCCGAGGTGCTGTTCTGCGGCAACTTTCATGTCAACGCTGCGCTAGAACGCGCTCGCGAGCTGGGCAAACAGCCCGGCTTCTTCTTTCCCGGTCAGTTTGAAAACGAATGGAATGTGGAAGAAAACCGTTCGTGGCTGGGGCAGGAGATTTTGTCCCAACTCGGCGGCCGCGTGCCGGATGCGTTTGTGCACGGCGTTGGCACGGGCGGCACATTGATTGGCGTGGGTCAGGCGCTGCGTGCGGTGAATCCAAACGTGCGGCTGTTTGCAATGGAGCCATCAGAGTCGCGCACTATTTTGTGCGGCGAAGTGGCGTTACACCAGATCGAAGGCATTTCTGATGGCTTTATTCCCGGCATCTTCGCCCGGCACAGAGAATTAGTGAAAGACACCATCAGCGTTTCCAGCGAAGAGGCAGTGCTGCAAATGCGCAAGCTGGCGCGCGAACGCGGCCTGCTCTGTGGCCCCAGCTCCGGAGCGCATTTACTTGCCGCACAGCGTATCCGCGCACAATTTCCGGAATTAAAGACGATTGTCACCATTTTCGACGACGAAGGTGAGAAATACCTGCATGATTTTTATATGCAGCCATCCCTGAGCAACGATAAACCGCTGCCCTTCCACTAGTCGAAAGCCTTTCCTCTACCCGTATAGGCGAACCGACATGGTTCGCCATGGCTCGTTTTTGCTATAACGCAGGTGTCGCCCCCTATCAAACGGCTTTTGGATGTTTGAGCGCTTCTTTACCCAGCAACTCGCCGCCGATCCTATGTTGTGGCAGCAGCACAATCCTTGGTTGGTTGCGCTCTCATTGCTGGTTTCTATGGGGGCTGCCGCAGTAGCGCTTTATATGGCGTCACTGGCGCGGCGCGCTACGCTTCCGGGGAACCGCCAACTAGCTCTCACCTCCGGGGCGCTCGCGCTAGGCAGCGGTATTTGGACCATGCACTATGTGGGGATGCTGGCCTTCGCTCTATGCGGGCGCGCCGGCTTTTCTCCTTGGCTCACTTTACTTTCTGTCGTGCCGGGGCTGGCCGCCTCGTGGGCAGCACTGCGCCTGCTGATTCGTGAACAGATTCGGTTTAAGCATCTGCTTGCGGGCGGTGTATTGGTCGGTGCAGGAATCGGCGCGATGCATTACATCGGCATGGCGGCTTCTGCCGTGGCGCCACTGATGCGTTACGACGCGTTTGGGTTCGCACTATCCATCGTGGTGGCGGTGCTACTGGCCATGCTGGCACTATGGATCCGCTTCGGACTTGAAAAGTACCTTCACCTGAGAAGCACCGTCACCAATATATTGGCAGGTAGCGTGATGGGGCTGGCCATTGCTGGCATGCACTACACCGGTATGGCGGCGTTGCGTTTTACCACACCCATCACGCAGATCCACATCACCACCCCAACACTCCCGCTGGAGACCCCGATCGCGCTGGCGATTATCGGCGTTACGGTGGCACTCAGCCTTATTCTGGTTGCCACCAATTCCAGCCTGCGTTACCGCAATCTACTTGAACGCTCGCGTCAAAATGAAGCGCGCTTGCGCGCACTCAACAACACCGCAGTAGACGCCATCATCACCTTCAACGAATACGGCATCATTCAGTCGGCCAACCCAGCAACCGCGCACATCTTGGGTTGGAACGAGGCCGAGCTACTCGGGCAAGACATCCTGACCCTCGTCTCTGATTCATTCAAACAACAGCATCGAGGTGAGCTACGTAAATATACGTTGGGGCAGCCGTCTAGGTTGGATGACACCCACGATATCGATATGCGCCATAAAGAGGGGCACACCGTCCCGATGCGGCTTGCGCTTGGCCGTATCGAGTCAGACGACGCACAAACGCCCCCGCGCTTTGTCAGCTTTTTGGTGGATATGACGCACTATAAAGCGCTGGAAGAAGAACGCCAGCGTGACCGCGAGCAACTCCGCTCGCTGATGTCTAACCTTCCAGGCGCGGCGTTTCGCTGCCGTAACGAAGACCCTTGGCCGATGGAATACATCAGTGACGGTGTCAAAGGCTTCACGGGCTGGGACGCCCATGATTTCGTGCAGGGGCATGTGCACTTCGGCCAACTAGTGAACCCAGACGACGCTCAGCGTATTGCCGGGGAGATGGAGGTGGCGCTGTCCCAAAACACCCCTTATAGCATCGAGTATCGCATTCAAGCGCGAGACCGAAGCACCCACTGGATCTCAGAAAATGGGCGCGGTGTTCTTGACGATCAAGGCCGGATACGCTGGATCGACGGTGTATTACTGGACATCAGTGCAATAAAGAAGCGCGATGCAGAGTTCATTGGCACGGTGCAAGCACTGAACCGTTCAGAAGCCATTGCAGAATTTGACCTACAGGGGCGTTTGATCAACGCCAACAAGAATTTCTTGGCGCTTACCGGCTATTCACTGGAAGAAATACAATTCCAGCCACATTTTATTTTCTGCACCCATGCAGAAGCACAGAGCACGGCCTACCACGAATTTTGGAGCCACTTATTGCAAGGCCAGTACCAAGCGGGCGAATTTCTACGGCTTGGCAAAAACGGGCAAAAGCTTTGGATCCAAGCAAGCTACAACCCTATTTTGGATCCCGAAGGCAATGTCTTCAAAATCATCAAATTTGCCACCGACCTCTCGCAGCGCAAAGCGATAGAAGAAGACTTGCGTGAAGCCAAAGATCGCGCCGAACAAGCCGCCACCGCACGCAGCAACTTCTTGGCCAATATGAGCCATGAAATTCGCACCCCAATGAATGCCATTTTAGGGTTTACCGACTCCCTGCTCGATTCCCCCATTAACTCGTCCCAGCGCCGCCAACTCAGCACGGTGCAAAGTGCTAGCCGCTCACTGCTGCGCTTGCTCAACGACATTTTAGACACCGCCAAGCTCGACAAAGGCGCAATGACACTGGAAGCGCTGGACTTCAGCCTGCGCAATCTCTGCCAGCTCACCTTGGACACCTTGCGCATTACCGCTGCAGGCAAGGGGTTGGCACTGCAACTGGATTACCCCAGCGAAGAACCCGACTATCTGCGCGGTGACGCCCTGCGCGTGCAGCAGGTGCTCACCAATATCATTGGCAACGCGGTGAAATTTACCGCCGAAGGCAGCGTAACCTTACGCGTGCGCTATCGCGATCAGCGCCTGTTTTTGGGGGTACAAGATACCGGCATTGGCATGAGCCCTGAACAAGTCGCGCGCGTCTTTTCGCCGTTTGCTCAGGCCGACGCGTCCACGTCACGGCGCTTCGGCGGCTCGGGCCTTGGCACCACCATTGCGCTACAGCTGGTGGAATTGATGGGCGGCACGATTACGGTGAAAAGCCAACTTGGGGAAGGCAGTACGTTCTTCCTTGAGCTACCTATTCCCTTAGGGGAGGCCGTAGCCCCACTCGCACCGGCGGCCCATTTCACCCTCCCCCCTCTGCGCATCTTGGCGGCAGATGATGTGGCCGCTAACTTAGAAGTATTGCAGCTTGCCTTGGTGCGTGGTGGGCACCAACTTACCGCCGTCAATAGCGGTACAGAGGCAATCGCGCAACTTGAAAAACAGCACTTTGACCTCGTGTTGATGGATTTACAAATGCCCGGCTTAGATGGGTTTGCAACCGCACGACGCATTCGGGAAATTGAACAATCCAACAACCTCGCGGCAACGCCGATCATTGCCCTTTCCGCGAGCGTGCTCGATGACGACCGCAGCCTAGCCATTGCTGCAGGAATGGATGGCTTTGCGCATAAGCCCTTAGACCTTCCCAAACTACAAAGCGAAATTGCCCGCGTGCTTGGTATCCATCTACCCAGTGTGGGCAGTACAAGCGCGGCGCAAGCGGCCATCTTCGACTGGGATCGTGGGCTGCAGCTATGGGGCTCAATGCCTGCATTACGCACAGCACTGGCGCAATTCCTGCGCGATAACGCGGCGCTTTCGCACTCGTTAACGACGCTTCAGCCCGATACCAGTGCACTCGCCGCCGCGGCGCATAGGTTGCGTGGTGCAGCAGGCAACTTGGGGCTTACTGCGCTTTACGATGCGCTCACCGTGCTAGAAACACAGGCACGCAGCTCCAGTGCAGGAGACCTTACCGCAGCCCTGCAGGCGGTGTGCCGCGCATGGGAGGCCGTACTGCAAGTGACACCTACCAGTTTGCAAGACGCGCCCAACGCAGCAGTGCCGGCCTTTGAACTATCAGATGAGGCCTGTCAGCGCGCACTCCAAGCGATCCACGCACTGCGCAGCACGCTGCAGCGCGGTGAACTTTCCGATCGCCTGATCACAGAACTCGAAACGCTGCTCTCTTCCCCGCAATTACAGCGCGTGCAAAAGGCCCTAGATACATTTGACTTTGAAAACGCGCAGGCTGGGCTTAACCTGCTTGAACAACAGTTACGCAGCAAAACCACATGACGCCTGACCAACCCACCCGCCAGCCCTGTCTTCTGTTAGTGGACGATGAGCCCACCAACTTGCAGGTGCTGCGCCAAGTGCTGCAAAACGATTACCGTCTGCTGTTTGCCACCGACGGTGCGCGCGCTTTGCAGCTGGTCCTTGAGCAAAAGCCGCAGCTGGTTTTGCTTGACGTGATGATGCCGCAGATGGACGGCTACGCCGTGTGCACCGAGCTCAAGAAAAACCCGGCCACAGCGCATATCCCAGTGATTTTTGTCACTGCACTGGCAGAGTCCACCGATGAAACCCGCGGCTTCGATGTGGGCGCGGTGGACTACATCACCAAACCGATCAACGCAGCCGTGGTGCGCGCCCGTGTGCGCACGCATCTTTCACTGGTGCGCACAGAAGAACTGCGCGAATCGCGCTTGCAGATCGTGCAGCAGCTTGGCCGCGCAGCGGAGTACAAAGACAACGAAACCGGCATGCACGTGGTGCGCATGAGTTATTTTTCGCAGCGCCTTGCCTTGGCTATCGGCTGCAGCGCCGAGTGGGCGGACGCTCTGCTCAACGCCGCGCCCATGCATGATGTGGGCAAGATCGGTATTCCCGACGCCATTTTGCAAAAACCCGGCCCGCTCACGCCGGAAGAATGGCAGACCATGCGTAAGCATCCAGAGATTGGGGCTGAAATTATTGGCGAGCACACTTCCGATGTGCTCAGTCTCGCCCGCTCGGTGGCGCTTGGCCACCATGAAAAATGGGATGGCAGTGGTTATCCGCATGGCCTTTCCGGTGAAGCAATCCCCTTAGAGGCACGCATCGTGGCCGTGGCCGATGTATTTGATGCGCTTACCTCTGTGCGCCCCTATAAAAAGGCATGGCCGGTGGAAGAAGCGTTGCAGCACATTGAAAGCCAAAGCGGTAAGCACTTTGACCCGGCACTTGTTCGCGCCTTTTTGCCGCTGCGCGAAGAACTGGAGCATATCCGCCAGCGTTGGGCCGACTAACCCCCTACTTCGCCGCAGCCTCAGCCAAAACCGCCGCGGCTTCTTCTGCCATCTGCTGCACGCAAATATCCATTTCCTCGCGCCGGGTACGGAAGCTCAGCACGCAGACGCGGCCCAAGAAGCGCTCACCCACTTGCGCGCCCGTGAGCATCACTTTGCCGCGCCGGGTAATGCGTTCCATCAACGCACGCGTGGCGGCGTTTTGCGCGTCAAGCGTTGTCAGTGCAGAACTTTGCAGATGAAAGGCAAACAGCGAGAGCTGCGGCTCGGCGTCCATCACGATGCCTGGAATCTGCGCGATCTTTTCTGCCGCTTCCACCGCCAGTGTGCGTTTTTCAGCCAGCGCCGCGCGGAAACGTGCCGCGCCCAATAGCTTGACCGATAGCCATACCCGCAAACCGGGAAAACCGCGCGACAGGTTCGGCCCGTACTGCGCGGGGTCATAAAACTCACTTTGGTTATCCGGAAGATAGCCCGCCGTTGAAGAATGCAGGGCGCGCAGCGCCTCGCCATCGCGCACCAAGAGCGCACCGATGCCATAAGGCATAAACAGCCCCTTATGCGGGTCAAGCGTCAAAGAATCGGCACGCGCCAGCCCAGCGAGCAATGGGCGCAATTCCGGCACCATGTGAAAGAACGCGCCGTAAGCCCCATCGACATGGTGCCAAATCCCCTCACGCGCACATAGATTCGCCACCGCGTCCATTGGGTCCACCGCGCCGGTATTGGTGGTGCCTGCGGTGGAGAACACCATAAACGGCTTCAAGCCCGCTGCGCGGTCGGCCGCGATCTGCTGCTGCAGCACATCCACCCGCATACGGTAGTGCGCATCCACATCGATTTCGCGCACCCGATCATGCGCAATGCCAGCCAGCTTGGCGGCTTTTTCAATGCAGTGGTGCGACTGTGTTGAAACATACAGCGTGCCAGAACGAATATTGTGCCCCAGCAATTTCTCCCGCGCGCAGGCAATCGCGTTGAACATCGCCATTGAGCCGCCCGTGGTGTAAAGGCCGCGCGTCGTGTCAGGGAACTGCATCCAGTCGCGCAGCCAATCCAGCGTATTGGCTTCCAGCTGCACCAAGGCAGGCGCGGCGTCCCAAATACCGGTATAGCGGTTGGTGGTCGCACTAATAAAATCAGCCAAGGCCGCAGGGTACAGGCCGCCACCGGGAATATAGGCAAGATACCCTGGGTGCGGGGTGTTGAACGAGCGTGGAATCCACTCTTCAAATAGAGGGGAAAGCAGCGCGTCTAACTCAGCCCCCTGCTCGGGTGTTGGTTCGCGCAGGCTGCGGCAAAGATCGGCGCAGCCCTCTAAGGTACCGCGCGAAGGGGTTTCCGGTAGCGCCTGCAGATGGGCCACGATGCGACGCAGGACATCTTCCCCCATGCTAGCCATCTGGGCAGGCGAAAAGTCTAGATCCGCAGCATCGAAGGGGTGTTCACTATGGCTCATCACTATTTCGTCTCCAAAACAGGCAATTGAAATACCTTATGGAAGCATGCCGCTTAGTGCGCCTATTGTGAATCACCAAAAGTCATAGTATGTAAGCATCTTTCACCACTTGATGTTCCTATGGGTGGCTGCCGTTTTCCTCTGGAAGAGGGTTCCGTTTGCCGTACCGCCAACGTCCAGCATCGTTGATCCATCGACTCGTAAAGAGCATATGGGGGCTTTTCATCGCCCTGCTGCTCTTGCTGGCGGCGCTTGCGTATTTAACGATGACACTCACCGCCAATCGCATTGTGCCGCTGCTGATGCAGCAAGCCATCGAACTGCGCGCCGATGCGTCAGACGGCCTATTCCTGCAGGCCGAAGCCAGCGTAAAACGCCTGCGCGACGTGCTCTTGAAACGCCTCGACGCAAGCGATCACGACACCACGATCGCGCGCTTTAATTACCTCTTCGCGCGCAGCCCTGACGGCTTGTGGCGGCTGCGCCCAGAGCTAGTCGATGCCGAACACGCGCCCACGCTGTACCTGCACCAGCCTCCACGCGGGCTCACCGACTCGGCCAAAATGCGCGCGGTGATGAGCTACGACCTGCTGCGTGAACAAGGCCCGGCCTTGGACCCGCCGTTTTATTCGGTCTATATGGATTTTGTTGAAGACGGCCTGATGGTGTACTCGCGCGGGCACGACTGGGCCAGCAGCGCCGATGCCGACTACACCAATACCGGCTACCCCACCATGCAGGGGTCGGAACCGCGCAACAACCCCATTCGCAAAGTGTTCTGGACACCCGTCTATTTAGACAAGCAAGCCAATACGTGGATGGTCTCGGTGATCAAACCACTGGACTGGCAAGGCCAATGGGTGGGCACCGTTGGCCACGACCTTTCCGTACAAGAGCTGATTGATAGCGTTATTGATAAAAACCGTAGTAACGGCACCCGCCTGATTATGAGTGCAGCAGGGGATCTCATCGCTCACCCCGACCTGCGCAAACGTATCGAAGCGGCCAACGGGCAGCTCAAAGTAGATGCCACCAACGACCCGGTACTGGCTCAGGTGCATCAGATGCTGGCCCACGCCAACGGCCACAGCGGCGCAAGCCGCACGCCCGACGGCAGTTTTTGGGTGGCGTGGGCACCGATCCAAGGCCCCGGCTGGTTTCAGGTGTATCTGTTTCCGCAGGCACGTATCAACACATGGCTGGCTATCGGTTTGGCTGCGTTTATTGCGGTGGGCATTCTTATTTTACTGCCGGCCATTTGGCTGCTGCGCCGCCGTGTGTATCACTTTGTGGCCACACCGCTGAAACGTCTCACCGAAGCGGTGGATACCTTTGGGCAAGGCACAACCCCGCAACCTATTGCGATGCGCCACGATGACGAGCTCGGTCGGCTTGCCCTCGCCTTTAACGCGATGGTGAGTGAGTTGGGCCATCAACACGCTTTGCAGAACGCCCACGCACAGGCGCTACAGGGAGAAATTAGCGAACGTCTTACCTTCATGCGACGCTTAGAAGAAGAAAGTGCCCGCCTGCATTCTCTTCTTGGCGCGATGAAGCAAAGCATTCTTTTCGTCAATAACGAAAACCGGGTGGTGTATTGCAATGCAGCCTTCTTGAAAATGTGGGACTACACCGAGCCCAAAGACATCATTGGCAGCAATGCCGGTGAAGGGCTGAAGAGAATTATCCCACTGCTGGTTGATCCACAAAGTTTGCTGGACATCAAAGAGCGCGTTGCCAAAACACCCACTCAAATTGTACACGTCGAAATTCATCGCCTCGACGGGCGCATCATTTTGCATAACTCCTACCCCGTCAACGACGCACAAGGCCGTTTGGTTGGCAGGCTGTGGGCGCAGGAAGATGTGACCCATGATCGGCAGGTGGCGCAGCAATTGGTGCGAATCGCCGAGCATGACGCGCTAACCGGCCTGTATAACCGCCGTAAATTTGAAGATGAGCTTGCCAAGTTTTTCCGCAGTGCCAACCCTAACTACGACCAAGCCTGCCTGCTGTTTTTCGACCTCGACGAATTCAAATTCATCAACGACACCCATGGCCACCGCTGCGGCGATGCTGTCCTTAGCCGTGTGGCCGCAGAATTGCGCTCCCTCGTTCCAGACGACGCTACCCTCTGCCGTTTAGGGGGGGATGAGTTTGCCGTCTTTATGCCCGATGCCGCGCAAAAAACCGCACAGCATTTGGCCGAACGTCTGGTATCCCGCATCGCCCAAGCGCCGCTACAAATAGACGACAAAGTGCTGCGTATGACCACCAGCCTTGGGATTGCCTGTTATCCCGCGCACGCCAACAGTGCCGATGATCTTGTTTCCCATGCCGATACTGCGATGTATCAGGCCAAGCGCATGGGCAAAAATCGCTGGAGCATTTATCGCCAAGACCGCGATGTGTCACAAGAAACACTCACCCGCATTACTTGGAATGAGCGCATCAACCGCGCGTTGGCGCGCGGCCTCTTTCACTTGCACTATCAAGGTATTTATCTCGCCAGCAACGGCCACCTTGCACACCTTGAAGCCTTGATCCGTATGGAGGATGAATCCACCCCAGGAAACGTCTTCTTGCCCGGGCAATTTATTCCGCACGCGGAAAAAAGCGGAAAAATTCTTGATATTGACCGCTGGGTGATTCGCGAATCAATCCGCACGTTGGCCCTGCACCCGCATCTGAGCGCGATTGCGATCAATGTCTCGGGGCGTTCGTTTGATGATCCAGATCTGCCCGCTTATATTGCGAAACAGCTGCACGATCAGCACGTTTCACCCAAGCGCCTGTTGGTTGAACTTACCGAGACTTCGGCTATTTCTGATATCGGTGACGCCTCGCGCTTCATTGATGCACTACGCAAAACCGGCTGCACGCTCTGCCTCGACGACTTCGGTACGGGCTTTTCTTCGTTCGCCTACCTCAAGCACGTGAAAGCCGACGTACTCAAGATTGATGGCATGTTTATCCGCGATCTACCAAGCGACCGTGACAACCAAGTGTTCGTGCGTGCCATCATCGATGTGGCGCGCGGCATGGGTAAAAAAACCGTGGCCGAATTTGTAGAAGACGGCCGCACCATGTTGATGCTGCGCGATATGGGGGTGGATATGCTGCAGGGCTACCACCTCGACAAACCCAAGGCCGAGCATCCTGCGTTAACCTCTACGAACCCTATTAGCTCGTTTTAATTCGTGTTCGAATCTTTTTTAGTCTTACTGGAAACACTGCAAGGGCCGCCCGCCTATCTACTGCTGTTTGCCGTTTTGGCCGGCTGCGGCGTTGGCCTGCCTGTCAACGAAGACATCGTGCTGCTCACCGCCAGCGCGCTTACCCTACACGGCACAATGGAGCCTATTCCATTGATCGCAACGGCGTGGTGTGGCCTACTCTGCGGCGATGCCCTGATCTTTCATTGGGGGCATCGGTTTGGCGCGAAGCTTTTAGAAAAACCCTTTATGGCCCGCATCGTAAGCCCACATAAGCTGCAGGTAATGCAGCATGTACTACGGCGGCGCGGCGCGGCGTTTTTGTTTTTCGTTCGATTTATTCCCGGCATACGTACCGCACTCTTCTTTGCCGCTGGCAGCCTACGGATGCGCTATCGCGACCTTTTCCTATACGACGGCGTGGCCGCGCTGATTGAGCTGCCACTTCTCGTCTATGGCGTGCGCTACGTTGGCGGGCGCTGGCAAGTGCTGCAAGGCTATCTGCATGGTGCGCAGTGGTATTTGCTAGGCGGCATTGCACTGGCTTCAGTGCTATGGTGGTGGAGGCGGAGAAAACGAAGGGGGCGTCAATGAAGCCAGTCTCTGGCTTGCCAGAACATGGCCGTAGCCACGCAGATGTACTGAAAGCGCTGCAGGCGTTTTCCAGTGACGATCCAGACTACAAACATAGCAAGCTATGGAGCTTGGTCTATTACTTAGACGAAGCCCACGATGATTTTCTAGGTCAAGCCTACCGGCAGTTTTCAAGCGCCAACGGGTTGAACCCATCCGTGTTCAAAAGCCTGAAACGCATGGAAACCGAGATTATTAGCAGCGTGGGCAAACTGCACCACGGCCCGGACACTGTCTGCGGCGTGGTCACCTCGGGCGGCACCGAAAGCTGTTTATTGGCGGTCAAGACCTACCGCGATCTTGCGCGTAAACGCGGCGTTCGCAGACCCGAAATGGTACTTCCCACAACGGCGCATGTGGCTTGGGGCAAAGCGTCAGAATACTTCGGCGTCAAAATTCGTAAGCTGCCGCTCGATCAAGACCTGCGCGCCGATGCGTCGAAACTACTCCGGCTGCTCAACCGTAATACGATCATGGTGCTTGGCTCTGCACCCGCCTACCCCCACGGCACCATCGACCCAATCGAGCACATGGCGAAGATCGCCGCGCTACACAACATTCCCATGCACGTTGATGCTTGCGTGGGCGGGTTTATCCTGCCATTTATGGCGCTCAACGGTGTGCCGCTACCGCGCTGGGATTACAGCGTCCCCGGCGTTACCAGTATTTCGGCGGATATTCATAAATATGGCTATGCAGCCAAAGGCGCCTCGACTATTACCTATCGCCATCTTGATTTGCTCAAGCAGCAAATGTTTGTTGACCAAGACTGGCCGGGCGGCGTATTTGCCTCTGCTGCTCTATTAGGCACCCGCCCCGGTGGCGCCTACGCGGCTGCGTGGGCCGCGATGCAGCACTTTGGCGTGGATGGTTACCGCGAACTTGCCGCGTGCACACAGCGGGCGTTTGAACGCATGCGTGATGGTGTTCGCGCCATTGATGGTTTGCGCGTATTGGGCGCTCCCTGCGGCCCTCTATTGGCCTACGCGGCGACGGATCGCAGGCTCAATATTTTTGCCGTGGGCGATCAAATGGAAGCCCGCGGTTGGAGTGTCAACCGGCTGCAAAACCCGGATGGTTTGCACGCAATGATCACCGCCAAGCATTTGAACGTGGTGGATGAATACCTACACGACTTGGCTGAATCCGTGGCCGCTGTGCGTGCACACCCCGAGCTTGCGAACAGCGGCAGCGCCGCTACCTACGGCATGATGAGCCATGTCCCTCTGCGCGGCATGGTGCGGCAAAAGGTGCTGGATCTCTTTGCGCAGATGTATCGTGCCGACGGTGGTGAGGTGGACCTGCACACCCTGCCGCCCCCCGCTCCCGGCCTGCGCGGCAAATTGGAGTCGTGGGCAGAGCGGCCAATGCAGTGGTATGTGCAGCGCAAGCAACAGCGGCGTTAAAGTACGCACCAAAAAAAATGGCTACCTTGCGGTAGCCATTGAATAATGCGACTTGATTTCGGTTTCGAAGTGGCGTCCCCACGGGGATTCGAACCCCGGTCGCTACCGTGAAAGGGTAATGTCCTAGGCCTCTAGACGATGGGGACAAAACCGAAAACAAGTTGTAAATGGTGGAGCCAAGCGGGATCGAACCGCTGACCTCCTGCATGCCATGCAGGCGCTCTCCCAGCTGAGCTATGGCCCCATGAATCTGGAGAGCGCGCATTCTGGGGCCAAAATGAAGTTCCGTCAAGCGTTGTTTTCACTTTTTTGAAAATTTTCTTTCAGCGTTGCCACGCCATGCCCCTGCTCCGCGAGATATTGCAGCCATTTACCAAGGAAGGTATTCATCCGCAAACGGTGATTGAGCACGCGTTGTGGCGGCGGATACATGCCGATCACGTCCTGCCAACGCCGCCCCGCATAACAGTGTGTGGCTTCCACTTGCCGCGCGTCGCGGTACAGCCGCACGCTGGCCGACGGGTCGGCCAATCCTGTTTGCGGGTCGATCAGGCCATAACTCATGCGCAGCTCAGTGGTATAGGCGTGCTGTTCGACAATATCGATATGCACGTCCAGCCCATCCCCTACGGATGAGACGTAGCGTCCGCAGCCAAGCTCTGCTACTTCAAACAAGCGCTGCAGGCGCAGAAAATTTTCTGCATACAAGCCCATCAACCAGCCAAAACGGCTGATCGAGGGCAATTTTTCACGTTTAACAAGGGCAAGGCTCATGGCCTGATCGTACACGTGCAAACGCGTGCGCGGCAGCATTGACGCCCGCGTTAGGCCGGCCTAAGCTGAAAAAGTCGATGCGTTAAAACATTTCGCGCGCAATGCCGAGGTGTTCCATCACCCGGCTGGAGATTTCCTCAATCGAGGCGTGCGTGGTGCTCAGCATCTCCACACCTTCTCGGCGCAGCATCGCTTCGGCTTGCGCCACTTCCCGCTTACAGGTATCCAGTTGCGCATAGCGCGAATTGGGGCGGCGCTCTTGGCGAATTTGGTGCAGCCGCATCGGGTCGATCGTCAACCCAAATAGCTTGTGTCGGTGCTGACGCAGCACGGCCGGCAATCGCTCGCTTTCAAGGTCTTCTGGCGTTAATGGATAGTTGGCCGCGCGCACGCCGTGTTGCAGGGCCAAATACACACAGGTAGGCGTTTTGCCCGCGCGCGATACGGCGACAAGGATTAAATCTGCCTCGGAATAATCGGGCTTCACGCCGTCGTCGTGCGCAAGTGCATAGTTCATCGCATTGATGCGCTTATGGTAGGTATCAAAATCGACGATGCCGTGGGCGCGGCCGATATAGGCGTTACGCGTATGCCCCAGTTCTTCTTCCAACGGCGCGATAAATGGCGCAAACACGTCCAGCATCAGTGCGCCACTTTCCGCCAAAATGCGATTTAGCTCGGGATCCACGCAGGAATTGACCACCACAGGGCGCACACCTGCGTTTGTTCCTGCAAGCGTAATGCGTTTCGCGGCTTCGCGGGCTTTGTCTTGAGTATCGACGAATGGTAGGCGCTCCGAAACAAAACGCACGCCGCTGAACTGCGTCAGCAGGCTATGACCGATCGTTTCGGCAGTAATCCCTGTGCCATCAGAGACGTAAAAAACGGGGCGAACAGCGTCCATGGGGGTTCCTTCAGTCCGGGTCGGGTTAAAATAGCGAACTTCCGCGCCCCCGCGCTGTTTTTCTCCTCGGAGCCTGCCTTGACTGCCAATATCCTTTGGTTGCACGACCTGCGCCTTACCGACCTTGCCCAAGTCGGTGGCAAGAATTCCTCACTCGGCGAAATGATCGGCCAGCTATCTGGGCTCGGCGTTTCGGTACCAGGCGGCTATGCCACCACAGCCGATGCGTTCAAGGCGTTTATCGCACACAACAATTTGCATGCGCGCATCTACGACAAGCTCGCCACGGTAGATGTGGAAAACGTGCCAGCGTTGACGAAAGCAGGCGCAGAAATTCGCAGCTGGGTGATCGATGCACCGCTGCAGCCTGATCTTGATGCGGATATTCGCAGTGCTTACGCCAAGCTTTGCGCTGACGCGGGCGCGGCGGATATCGCCGTAGCAGTACGCTCTTCAGCCACCGCTGAAGACCTCCCCGATGCGAGCTTTGCGGGCCAGCAGGAAACCTTCCTTAATGTGACCGGTGCCGACGATGTGGTGCACAAGGTCAAGGAAGTCTTCGCCAGCCTCTATAACGACCGTGCCATTGCCTACCGCGTGCACCACGGCTTCGCCCATGAAGACGTCTTCCTGTCTGCTGGCGTACAGCTAATGGTGCGTTCGGACGTAGGCAGCTCCGGCGTGTTGTTCACCCTCGATACCGAATCGGGCTTCCGCGACGTGGTGTTTGTCACGTCGAGCTTTGGCCTCGGCGAGATGGTGGTGCAAGGCGCGGTGAACCCCGACGAATTCTATGTATTCAAACCCACGCTACAAGAAGGCAAGCCCGCCATCTTGCGCCGCGGCCTTGGCAGCAAGCAGCTGCGTATGGTCTATTCGAACGTACCGGGCGAGCGCGTGCGCACCGAAGAAACGCCGCTCGAACTACGTGGGCAGTTCTCTATTACCGATGCCGACGTGCAGGAGCTTGCCAAGCAAGCACTGGTGATCGAGGCGCACTACGGCCGCCCGATGGATATTGAGTGGGGCAAAGACGGTAACACCGGCAAGCTCTATATCCTACAGGCGCGCCCGGAAACGGTGAAGTCGCGCGCGCACGCCACTCAGATCGAACGCTATACCCTGCAACAGCGCGGTGAAGTGCTGGTGGAAGGCCGCGCGATTGGCAGCAAAATTGGTACCGGTATCGCACGTGTGGTGCGCAGCTTGGACGATATGAACCGCGTGCAGCCCGGCGACGTGCTGATCGCCGACATGACCGACCCCGATTGGGAGCCGGTGATGAAGCGCAGCGCCGCGATCGTTACCAATCGCGGTGGCCGCACCTGCCACGCAGCGATCATCGCACGTGAGCTAGGGGTTCCTGCCGTGGTGGGCACCGGCAACGCGCTTGACATGCTGAAAGACGGCGACCCGGTGACCGTGAGCTGCGCCGAGGGTGACACCGGCTTTATCTACGCAGGTACCCTGCCCTTCGAGCGCACCACCACCGACCTTGGCAATATGCCGCCAGCGCCGTTGAAGATCATGATGAACGTTGCCAACCCGGAGCGTGCGTTTGACTTCGGCATGCTGCCGAACGCGGGTATTGGCTTGGCACGTTTGGAAATGATCATCGCCAGCCATATTGGCGTGCACCCCAAGGCGCTGCTGGAATACGACAAGCAAGACGCCGCTACCAAGGCCAAGATCGATGCGCGTATCGCAGGCTACGCTTCGCCGGTGGAGTTCTACATCGAGCGTCTGAAGGAAGGCATCGCCACGATTGCGGCGTCGGTGTATCCGAAGCCGGTGATCGTGCGCCTATCGGATTTCAAATCCAACGAATATGCCAACCTTCTGGGCGGCTCCAAGTACGAACCGCACGAAGAAAACCCGATGATCGGCTTCCGTGGCGCGTCGCGTTATATCGACCCCAGCTTCAAGGAAGCTTTTGCACTGGAATGCGTGGCAGTGAAGCGCGCGCGTGAAGCAATGGGCCTAGGCAACATCTGGGTGATGATCCCGTTTGTGCGCACCTTGGACGAAGGTCAAGCCGTGATCGACGTGCTGCGCGAAAACGGTTTGGTGCAGGGCGAGCATGGCCTGAAGATCATCATGATGTGCGAGGTTCCGTCTAACGCGCTGCTGGCCGATGAATTCCTTGATATCTTCGACGGCTTCTCGATCGGCTCCAACGATATGACTCAGCTCACGCTTGGGCTTGATCGCGATTCGGCCATCGTGGCCGGGCTGTTCGATGAGCGCAACCCTGCGGTCAAGAAAATGCTGTCGATGGCTATTTCTGCTGCGCGCGCCAAGGGTAAGTACGTCGGCATCTGCGGCCAAGGTCCGTCCGACCACCCGGATCTGGCACAGTGGCTGATGGAACAAGGGATTGAATCGGTATCGCTCAACCCCGATACCGTTGTCGATACGTGGCTGGCACTGGCGAAGTCCAAAGCCTAAGCGCAACCTTCCGCGCAAGGAAGGTTGTTCGCAACTTGCGCGGACTCGGGTACTATCGCCGCCATGCTCCGTTATTTGCGCCGCCGCTTACACCAACGCATCGCCCTCGTGGCGATGCTGTTGCTGCTGTGGTCGCAAACGGTGATGGCTTGGCATGCGCTATGTACCCACGCGCAGCAACTGCCTGCACCAGTCGCACAAACAGTCGCGATGCAGGGGCATATGGAGCACTGCAGCGACACCGCACCGCCTGCCCCTATCGACAACTCACTGTGCGCTGCGCATTGCGACCAAGGTGCGCCCAGCTCCGATGTCGTGCGTATTCCTGCATTCCTCGCACTCCCCGCACTGGTGCCCGCACTGACCGCAGCGCTGCTGCCGCCATCACCTGCGGTTGTAGTGCAGACAGACACCCCCCCGCCCATTCCTTGGAACCGGCCAACGCTGCACCCTGCAGCGCTGCTACTTATTTGATCCCATCTATCGCCGTTAACGGTTGCGCCCTCGCGCAGCCGTAAACGCGTGCGCCCACGTTCTTGGCGCGCGCTTCTTCTCTAACGTCCAAAACGTTGGATCAAAGCGATAGGTAGTTTCATGCTCATATTCTCTCGAAGCCTACTGCTGGGCAGCCTGCTGGCTTGCCTGCTGCTGACGCGACCCGTTGCCGCGCAGCAACCTTCAGAGCCCCTTCCGGGCAAAGATGTGGCCTCCATTCGCCAATGGTTGCTGCAGCACAACGCCGAGCTGCGCGCGCAGCAGGCAGAAACCGAGGCTGCTCAAGCACAAACGATTGCGGCAGGCAGTCTTCCCAACCCCACAGCCAGCGTCTCGCTCCTAGGTGATACGCGCTATCAACTGCGCCAAAGCATTCCACTTTGGGGCAAGCGCGGCCTAGCGCGCGACATCGCCTCACAGCAGGCCCAGGCGCTTGATGCCAGCCGCGAAGCCAATGCGCTCACGCTCATGGCGCAAGCCGAAACGGCCTATGTGAATTTTTGGCACGCCAAACAGTCGCTGCTACTCCTTGACGGGCAACTGACACTACTGCAAAAAGTAGAAGAAATTGCAGGTGTGCGTTACGCACTTGGTATGGCGCCGCAGCAGGACGCCATTCGCGCACAGGTAGAAGTTAGCCGCGTGCAAGGCGAGCGCATTCTTCGTGAAGAAACGGGCCATGAGTCGGGCATTTTGCTCAACCTCGTTTTAGGACGCAGGGCCGATGCGGAGCTAGCCGCACCTCAAAACATGCCGAACATTTCCATCGCAAGCGCGTCATTTAGCGATGCCCTTACCGCACTCGATAAGCACCAGCACCCGGCCCAACGCGCCGCACAGGCCCAGCTGGTTGCCGCACAAGACACCCTACGCCTACGCCAGCGTGAGCGCTGGCCAGACGTTTCGATAGGTGTAAGCGCCATGCAAATCGACCGTCATCTAAAAGACTACGAATTGATGCTGGAAGTAGAACTTCCCCTACAACGCCGCGCTTTAGCCGCACGCACGCGTGAAGCCGAACGCTTAGAAGCAGCAGCGCAAGCCCGCGCCGAAGCGCAATTCACCACGCTTAGCGGCCAGCTGGGTGCCGCGTGGACGCAGTGGCGCAGCGCGCAGCGCCAACGTTTATTAATTGAAAACACGCGCATCCCACAAGCCGAAGCCAACTTCAACTCTTCACTTGCCAGTTATCAAGTGGGTGAAGTGGATTTTAACGCCCTGCTCGACGCCCTTACCCAATGGCAAGACGCCAAGCTCGCCCAGCTTGACGCCCAACGTGACGAACTCATTAGCGCCGCTAGCGTGCGCGCCCTCGCCGGAGAAACCCCATGACCCGCAATTCAATGCTTATCGGAACACTCGCCATTGCAGCGGCACTGGGCGGAGGCATCGTGCTTGGGCGCTTGACTAAACCCACCATAGCAAGCCCACAAGCAGCGGCCACAGCGGAGAAAAAACCGCTGTATTACCGCAACCCAATGGGCCTACCTGACACATCACCTGTGCCCAAAAAAGACGAAATGGGCATGGACTATATCCCTGTCTATGCAGAAGACGAGGCATCGGCATCACCTGGTACCGTCGTTATTTCACCAGAAAAAATGCAAACCCTTGGCGTGCGCACCGAAGCCGTGCGCAAGCAAGCGCTCGATCTGGCTTTTTTGGCTAGCGGCACGATTGCCGTCGACGAAACCAAACAGCACGTCATCGCGCCGCGTTTCGATGGCTGGATTGAAACGCTACACGCCAACCAAACCGGCTTGGCGGTGAAACGCGGGCAAACGCTGGCAACGGTGTACAGCCCGCAACTGATGGCCGCGCAAGAAGATTATCGCGTGGCCGATGCGGCGCTGCGCCAGCTCAAAAAAGGCGATGCAGCCAGCCAACAGGCCATGAAGCGCCTGCGCGATGCAGCAAAACGCCGCCTGTTGAACTGGAATATCAGCGAAACCCAGCTTGAGCATCTCGCCCATCTACCGCCGGGAAATCTTGCGATTACCGCACCCAGTAATGGCGTGATTTTGGAAAAGCCTGCAGTGGAAGGCGCACGCTTTGTGGCAGGCGATGTTCTGCTACGCCTCGTTGACCTTTCTACCGTCTGGATCACCGTCAACATTCCCACCACAAAGATCAGCCAGCTCAAAGACGGCCAACCGGCGGTGTTTACCACCCCCGCCATTCCCGGACGCAGCTTTGAAGGCACACTCAATTTTCTTCAACCAACCCTTGATGCCACGACCCGCACGCTTGCCGTGCGTATTGAGTTGGCTAACCACGACGGCCAACTGCGCCCCGGCTTGTTCGGCAGCGTTGCACTCAGCGGCCCAGCGCATTCCCCCGTTCTTACCATTCCGCGCTCGGCCTTAATTGATAGTGGCGAACGGCAGATAGCGCTGGTGCAGGTGGCCGAAGGGCGTTTTGCCCCACGCCAGCTGCTGATCGGCCAGCGCAGTGATGATCGCATTGAAGTGTTGAAAGGCTTAAACGAAGGCGAACAGGTGGTGGTGGAAGGCAACTTCCTGATCGATGCAGAAAGCAATTTGCGTTCGGCTCTAACCGATATGGCCAAACCCGCCGCAGCGGCACACGAAGGCCACGACATGAGCGGCCACACAATGCCAGCGGCAGCGCCCGCAGTGCCTGCCGCAAAAGCCCCCAAAGTGGAAGACCCGCACGCGGGCCACGACATGAGCCAGATGGAGCACTGACATGCTAGGACGCTTGATTGAATGGTCTGCGCGCAACGTCTTTTGGGTGCTCACCCTCGCCGTAGCGCTCACGGCAGGCGGCATCTACGCGCTGATCCATACGCCGCTTGACGCACAACCCGACCTATCGGACGTGCAAGTCATCCTCTACACCGAAGCGCCCGGGCAAGCGCCACAGGTTGTGGAAGACCAAATCACCTATCCACTCACTACCGCAATGCTCGCGGTACCCAAAGCCAAAGCCGTACGCGGGTTCTCCTACTTCGGCTCATCATTCGTCTATATCATTTTTGAAGACGACACCGACGTGTACTGGGCGCGCTCGCGCGTGCTTGAATACCTAAGCTTCGCTTCGCGCCAACTGCCACAGGGCGTAACACCTACGCTCGGCCCTGATGCCACCGGCGTGGGTTGGGTCTATCAATATATTTTGGAAAGCAAACACCACGCGCTCGACCAACTGCGCACGCTGCAAGACTGGTTTGTGCGCTATCCACTTACCGCCGCACATGGCGTTGCCGAAGTAGCGAGCATTGGTGGTTTCGTTCGCCAGTATTCGGTCACAGTTGATCCAATAAAATTGCGCGAATACGGCATCTCACTGGCGCAAATTGAAGACGTCATCACCACCAGCAACCGCGACGTGGGCGGACGTTCATTAGAGCTTTCTGAAACCGAATACATGCTGCGTGGGCGCGGCTATTTGCGCAGCATTAGCGATATCGAACATTTGGTTTTGAAAGCCGAAAACGGTGTCCCGGTACTGATCCGCGATGTTGCGCACGTTGAGTTTGTGCCTGACGAGCGCCGCGGCATTGCGGAAATGGATGGCCAAGGCGAAGCCGTGGGCGGCATTGCCATTGCCCGCTACGGCGAGAACGCACTCACCGTCATTGATAGCGTTAAAGCAAAGCTGAAAGAAATTCAGGCCGGCCTTCCCGAAGGCGTGCAGATTCGCAGCGTCTATGACCGTTCGCAGCTAATCGACCGCGCCATTGCCACGCTGCGCAGTACGCTGCTGGAAGAAAGCCTCATCGTAGCGCTGGTGTGCATCGTGTTTTTATTCCACGTGCGCAGCGCACTGGTGGCCATCATCATGCTGCCCATTGGCGTGCTGATCGCCTTTATCGCCATGCGCCTATTGGGGATGAACTCCAACATTATGAGCCTTGGCGGCATCGCGATTGCTATTGGCGCGATGGTTGATGCGGCCATCGTGATGATTGAAAACGCCCACAAGCATTTGGAACGCGATGGCGGTAGCAAACCAAGGCTGCAAATTCTGATCGACGCCTGCCGCGAAGTGGGGCCAGCGCTGTTCTTCAGCCTATTGATTATTACCGTGTCCTTCCTCCCCGTATTTGCGCTTGAAGCGCAAGAAGGCCGCCTATTCAAACCCTTGGCCTTCACCAAGACCTTCGCAATGGCAGGCGGGGCGCTGCTTTCAGTGACACTTGTACCTGCGCTGATGCTTCTGTTTGTGCGCGGCAAAATCGTGCCGGAGCATAAAAACCCGATCAATCGTTTCCTTATCGCTCTCTACCGGCCCATTATCCAAGGCGTGCTGCGCCACCGCGTTGCCACACTCACCGTTGCAGGGGTATTACTGCTGGCATCGCTTTGGCCTGCTGCGCGCTTAGGCAGCGAGTTTATGCCTACGCTCAACGAAGGCACCCTGCTCTATATGCCCACCACCCTGCCCGGCCTATCGGTGACGCAGGCAGGGAAATTACTGCAACAGCAAGATCGCATCATCAAAACCTTCCCAGAGGTGGAATCGGTGTTCGGCAAGGCGGGGCGCGCACAAACCGCAACCGACCCCGCGCCGATGGAGATGTTTGAAACCACCATCAACTTAAAACCTGAAGATCAATGGCGGCCCGGCATGACCGTGGACAAGCTCATTGCCGAAATGGACGCCGCACTGCAGTTTCCCGGTGTGGCCAATAGCTGGACGATGCCGATTAAAGCGCGCACCGACATGCTTTCCACCGGGTTCCGTACGCCTGTTGGCATCAAGGTGTTTGGCAATAGCCTTGAACAGTTGGAAGAGGTTGCAAGGCAGATTGAAACGGCGGTGCGCAAAGTACCCGGCACCACCAGCGCCTATGCCGAACGACTCACGGGCGGCTATTACTTGGATATCACCCCAGATCTTTCACGACTGGCACGCTACGGCCTGAGCGTGGGCGATGTGCAAGACGTGATCGCAAGCGCCTTGGGTGGACAGTTGATCACAACAACGGTGGAGGGCCGCGAACGCTTTGGCGTGATCGTGCGCTACCCGCGCGAACTACGTGATACCCCAGAGAAAATTGCGCAGCAAGTGCTTGTAACTGCCCCCAGCGGCGCCCAGCTCCCCTTGGGTGAATTAGCCACACTCAGCTTGCACAAAGGCGCGCCATCCATTCGCACAGAGAACGCCCAGCTGGCGGCATATATCTATGTGGACACGCGTGAAAGCGACCTAGGCGCCTATGTGCAGCGCGCCCAACAGGCCGTTGCCGCTGAGGTAAAGCTGCCCACCGGCACGTATATCAGCTGGAGCGGGCAATACGAGTACATGCAGCGTGCGATGGCACGCATGAAAATTGTGATCCCCATTACCCTCGCGCTGATTTTCTTGCTGCTGTATCTCAACTTCCGCCGCGTCACCGAGTCGCTGATCGTGATGCTCTCTGTACCGTTTGCCCTCGTCGGCGGGGTGTGGTTGCTGTGGCTGCTTGACTATCAAGTCTCCGTTGCCGTTGCGGTAGGTTTCATTGCGCTGGCCGGTGTTGCCGCCGAAACTGGCGTGGTGATGCTGATCTATCTGGATCACGCACTGGAAGAGCGCAAGGCACGCTGCCTCGCCGAAGGCCGCCCGCTGTCGGCAAGTGATCTACACCAAGCCATCATCGTTGGCGCGGCCGAACGCGTGCGCCCCAAGATGATGACGGTGGTTGCGATCATGGCTGGCCTTTTGCCGATTATGTGGAGCCACGGCACGGGGTCTGAAGTGATGCGCCGCATCGCCGCACCGATGGTGGGCGGCATGGTGTCGTCTACCGTGCTCACGCTGGTGGTGATCCCGGTGATCTATGCGCTAGTGAAACAGCGGCAGGCGCATCTTTCGCACTAAGCCGCTGCATGCGGGGCTTGTGGCCGTTACGGCGCAAGCCCCGCCAGTTCACCCATAAATTTGCGGTAGTAACGCAGTTCTTCGATGGAATCGTGCACATCGCTTAGGGCAGTGTGCGCGGTGGTTTTCTTCACGCCGTCCAACACCTTAGGAGACCAGCGCCGCGCCAACTCCTTGATCGTGCTGACATCTAAATTACGGTAGTGAAAATAGTGCTCAAGTGTGGGCATCAGCCGCGCAAGAAAGCGGCGATCTTGGCAAATCGAATTGCCGCAAATCGGTGACGTATTGGCAGGCACCCAAGCTTTTAGAAATTCAACAGTGCGCGCTTCCGCCTCTTCTAGCGGCACGCCTTGCTCCAGCACGCGCTTCCACAGGCCCGACTTACTGTGTTGGTTGCGGTTCCAATCGTCCATTGCTTCGAGCGTGGCTAGCGGATGCGCAATGGCCAGTTCAGGCCCCTCGGCCAGCACATTGAGCTGCGCATCGGTCACCACCGTGGCGATTTCCAAGATACCGTCGTTGTTGGTATCTAGCCCAGTCATTTCCAGATCAATCCAGATCAAATTGGTGTTCATTGTGCTTAATTGTGGCCTTGAACGAGTACGCTCATCATACCGAGGCTTTGCGTTTGGCGCGGAAATACTGGGTCAACATCGGCCCAGCAACATCGGCCAACACGCCGCCGGTGACCTCTACGCGGTGGTTATGACGCGGGTCGCTGATGAGATCAAACACACTGCCTGCGGCCCCCGTTTTCGGGTCACTAGCACCAAACACCACGCGCGCCAAACGTGCATGCACGGCGGCCATTGCGCACATCGCGCAGGGCTCTAAGGTGACATACAGCGTGCAACCAATGAGGCGATGATTGCCAAGCGCCTGCCCAGCCTGCCGCATCGCAACGATTTCAGCATGCGCACTCGGGTCGTGGTGGCGGATGTTGCGGTTCCACCCCTCTCCCACTAAATGCCCATCGGCATCCACCACCAGCGCCCCCACCGGAATCTCATCGTCTTCATCGCGGGCGCGCTCCGCAAGGACAAGGGCTTGGCGCATCCAATGTTCGTCTTGTTCCAACATCGTCCCACGATCGATCAGCATCAAACCGCGGATTTAACGCATACCAAGGCGAGATGTCAAAAACTCGACATTTGCAGCACAATTTCCCATAGTGTCGGCATGGTGCGGCCTTCGCTGCGCATGAACCCCACTAAGGATGTCGTTGTCGCCAATGGATAAAGCCCTGCCAGCGCAGCGCTGTAAGCACGCCACCGCACGGAAGACGCGGGGATGAAGGCGGGCTTGCAGGTCAAATTGGGGCAGCAAGTTACGCTAACCCCGCAGCTGCTGCAGTCGATCCGGCTGCTGCAGGTGGGCTCGCTGCAGCTGGAGCAAGAGCTTCACCAGCTATTAGACCGCAACCCTCTGCTTGAACAAGAGCCCGAGGAAGACGATCCACCACCTACTAGCCTCGATGCCGCCGCAGCGGATACTGCCGCGTGGGACGAGCTGCCCGACCCTATGTTTCTCTCGGGCGGAAGCTATTCGGGCGACCCAGACGATGACCCAACGGCACGTATTGCTGCAGGGCAATCCAGCGACCCGCGCCAGCGATTGCTAGAAACACTGCAGCTTCAGTGCAGCGCACGTGAACTGGCGATTGCCGCATGGTGGCTAGATTACTGCGACGATAGTGGTTATTTAGAAGGCGAGCCTGCCCTTTTGGCCGCGCAAGGGGCCGAACAAACCGGGCTTCCCAAACAAGAGCTCTTAGACATTCGCCAGCGTCTTTTGCTTAACGGTGAATGGCCAGGAATGAGCGCTGATGGGCCCGCCGAGAATCTGCTGGCGCAGCTGCACGCGCTTCCCGCCTCCGCCGCTCGCCTGTTGGCCGAGCGCATCGTAGGCGAACACATTGACCTTCTGTCCAAGCACGATCACCCAGCCTTGGCAGTGGCGCTTGGCGCGAGCGAGGCGGCTGTCGCCGAAGCAGTGACGCTGATTTTGTCGCTACAGCCCCACCCCGTTGAGCAGCCACCGGAGCCGGAACCTGCGTTTATCGTGCCCGACGTCATCGTATGGCGCGGCAATAGTGGCTGGCAGGTGCGGCTCAATTCGCGCAACGTGCCCAAGCTGCGCCTGTGCACGTATGCCGAACAGGCGGGCAGCCACGAAAGCCTGCGCGGTCTTCTCGAAGAAGCGCGCTGGATGCTGCGCAGCCTAGGCATTCGCAACGACACCCTGCTGAAAACCGCGCGGGTGCTGGTGCAGCGCCAACAGGCCTTCTTGGAACGTGGTGATGAGGCGATTGCACCTTTAACCTTAAAAGAGGTGGCGGAAGAGATCGGCGTTCACGAATCCACCGTTTCCCGCATCACCAACGGCAAATACATGCAAACCCCACGCGGCACGCTGGAGCTCAAACAGCTCTTTGCGGTGCGGCTAGATGGTGCAGAAGTGTCCGGCGCCGCGATCAAGGCCATGGTGCGCCGGTTGATTGAAGACGAGCCGTCACAAACGCCGCTGGCCGATGAAGTGATTGCCACCCTACTGGCGCGCCAAGGTATCCGCGTTGCAAGGCGCACCGTGGCAAAATATCGTGAACAGCTGGGGATTGCGCCCGCCCGCCAACGGCGTGGTGCGTCCTCAGCCGCAGTCAAAGGCAGACAGGTGGGATAATGGCAGAGCCGCAACAACCCCTGCCGCAGTCGATCAAAGTGCTGCTGGTGGACGACCACGAAGGTTTCATTAACGCAGTGCTTCGGCATATGCGCAAACACCCGTGGATCGAAGTGGCCGGAACCGCTGGCAATGGCATCCAAGCCGTTGCCCTCTCTGAAAGCCTTCGCCCCGACATCGTTTTAATGGATTTAGCTATGCCCGAAATGGGTGGCCTACAGGCCACTAGGCTGATAAAAGCCCAAGATAAGCCGCCATTTGTCGCTATCGTCAGCCATTTTGATGATAACGAACATCGTGAGCACGCCCTGCGCGCGGGTAGCGACGCGTTTATCAGCAAGCTCAACTATATTCAGGAAGTGCTACCTCTTTTGGAACGCTTGACTACTGCCGCACCAGCAGGAGGCCGTCAAGGATGAGCGAGTCTAGGATTCTTCTTGTCGATACCGATGACGGCCGCGTTGAACGGCTCGCCACCCTGCTTGATTTTATGGATTTCACCCCGCGCATCGTGGCGGATGCAGCGGATATCGACCTTGATAAAGTAAAGCCCAGCGATTGGGTGGCGATTATCGTGGGCGATCCCGGCGATACCGCCGCTTGGGAAGCGTTCGTGCAATGGCTCTCCAAAACCCCGCTGCACCCGCCGGTGATCACACTTCCCGACCAAGAAGAAAAGGCTGCTTGGCGCAAACACCTGCATCCGGAAATGGTCTGGTTGCTGGACTACCCCATCCGCCGCAACCAGTTGCAAGACGTGCTGCGCCAAGCCAGCATCAAGCGGCTAGACGACGACGCCAGCCGCGAGCAACCGCAAATTGGCCCCACCGGCCACAGCGCCGCGGTGCAGTCGCTTAACCGAATGATCGACCAAGTGGCCAAGTTTGATACCACGGTCTTGATCCTAGGTGAATCGGGCACCGGCAAAGAAGTGGCTGCCCGCGCCGTGCATCTGCGTTCACCGCGCGCCAGCAAACCGTTTGTGGCGATCAACTGCGGGGCCATTCCGCCTGATCTGCTTGAAAGTGAGCTATTTGGCCACGAAAAAGGCGCGTTCACCGGCGCACTCGTGCAGCGCAAAGGCCGCTTTGAAATGGCCGAAGGTGGCACCCTGCTGCTGGATGAAATCGGCGATATGCCGATGGCCATGCAGGTCAAACTGCTGCGCGTCCTGCAGGAGCGCATCTTTGAGCGCGTTGGCGGCGGGGTGCAAATCGCCTGCGACGTGCGCGTTATTGCAGCCACCCATCGCAATTTAGAAGCTCATATCGCCGACGGAAAGTTTCGCGAAGACTTGTTTTACCGGCTTAACGTCTTCCCTATTGAGATACCCGCCCTGCGCGAACGCAGCGAAGACCTACCGGAGCTGATCGACGCCATTACCCGCCAGCTCGCAGAAGGCGGGCGCGGCCGAGTGAGCCTAAGCCAAGATGCGATCGCCGTCTTGCAGCAGTATGCATGGCCCGGCAACGTGCGTGAGCTTAGCAATTTGATCGAACGCCTTGCTGTGCTCCATCCCAGCGGCAGTGTCAAAGCCATCGACCTGCCTGCCCGCTACCGCGAAGGCATCGCCGACGACCTGCTGCAGCCTACGGCCGATGATCCAGCGCTACAGCCGCTACCGCCCGTACCGTTGCCGCCTGATCCATCCATGCTATCGCCACTGGTCTCGCTGCCTGCAGGCGGCTTGGATCTGCGCCATCACATTGCGGAAATCGAGAACGAATTGATCCGCCAAGCGCTGCAGCAAAGTGGCGGTGTCGTGGCCCACGCAGCCCCGCTGCTGGGGCTGCGTCGCACGACGCTGCTCGAGAAATTGCGCAAATACGGGATCGACCGACACGCCGACACCGCAACGGATCAAGCCACGGAACCCGACACGAAAGATTCTTGACACCTGCTCTGGCACATTTTTTGCAGCGAGGGGGCAGACTCTAACTTCCCACGGCTGCAGCGATGTCCGACGCGATCAGCTCCATCCTTTCCCAAATCCGCGCCCACGAGACGCGGACGCAGGGCGCACTTGGTGGCGCGGCCAGTATTGGCGACATTCGCCCCGGCAATGCGGTGGATGTAGGCAAGACCGGCACATCCAACTTCCAGCAAACCTTAAGCAATGCCATTGAGGGTGTTAGTAAAGCGCAAAACGATGCCAGCGCCCTGCAGCAAGCGTTTGAATTGGGCGATCCACGCGCCGACCTTGCCCGCGTAATGGTGGCCATGCAGCAGTCGCAAGTCGCCTTCAAAGCCACGGTCGAAGTGCGCAACCGCATGGTGCAAGCGTATCAAGACATCATGAATATGCCGGTTTAACTTGCTTGTATAAACTATTGTTTTTCATAATTATTTAATAAAATAGCCAATGCCATGAGTGCCACTGCCCTGACCAAAGCCAATGAAGGCCTAAGCAAAACGACCGAGAGCCTGAAGAGCCTCGGCCGTCTGCAGGACATCCCACTGGTGCGCCAAATGATGACGTTTGCCGTGGCGGCGGCGGCGATTGCGCTTGGGCTTTGGCTGTTTTTCTGGACCCAGCGCCCGGATTACGCCCCACTCCCAGACCTCGATGCCAAAACCGCCAGCGACGCGCGCGGCGTACTCACCGCAGCCAAGATTCCGTTCAAAATCGACGCCGCCACCGGCGTGCTATCGGTGCCGGGGGACAAAATCGGCGAAGCGCGTATGGCGCTGGCAGCGGGTGGGCTTGGCGCCAATCCGGATAAAGGTTTTGCGGCGATGGAAGGCGACCAAGGCTTTGGCACCAGCCAGTTCGTTGAAAACGCCCGCTACCAGCACGCCCTAGAGTCGGAACTGGCGCGCACCATCACCAATCTGCGCCCGGTGCGCGAAGCGCGGGTACACCTCGCCCTGCCCAAGCCCTCGGCCTTTACTCGGCAAAAAGAAGCCGCCAGCGCCTCGGTGGCTCTGCAATTACGTCCGGGTGCAACGCTAGAGCAAGGCCAAGTGGATGCCATCGTGCATCTTGTCTCGTCCTCCATTCCTGGGTTGGTCGCAGAAAACGTCACCGTGGTCGATCAATACGGCCGTCTACTCTCAAACCCAGACCCGGATAGCGACGCGGCGGTAAGCGCCAAGCAGTTTGAACAGCAGCGGCGTCAAGAAACCGTCTTCGTTCACCGCATTCAAGAATTGCTAGAGCCGATGACCGGCCCCGGCCGCGTGCGCGCCGAGGTCAGTGTTGATATGGATTTCAACCAAAGCGAGCAGGCCAGCGAGAAGTTCGGCCCCGACCCGGCAATCGTGCGCAGCGAACAGCTTTCAGAAAGCGGCAATATTGCTGCGGGGCCGCAGGGCGTACCGGGTAGTGCCAGCAATACCCCCGGTGCAGCCGAACAGGCCAACGCCCAACAGGCGCAGGCGCAGGCGCAGGCGCAGGCAACCCAAACCGCCGCCACCAATGGCTCGCGCAGTTCGGTGCGCAATTACGAAATCAATCGCACCCTAACCCATACTCGGCAGGCACCGGGCATCATCAAGCGTGTCACCACAGCGGTACTGGTGGATAACCTCGCTGGCCCTGCCGATAAAAAGGGCAAGCCCACCGAGCGCGCGCTCACTGCACAAGAAATCAGCAAGATCGAATCGCTGGTGCAGCAGGCGGTAGGCTTTGACGCCCAGCGCGGCGACGTTGTCACCGTTGTGAACTCGCCGTTCGCACGCCAACCGGCTGCAGAGCCCGAAAAAACACCGCTCTGGGAAAACCCGAACGCCCTCAATATGCTGCGTACCTTGCTGGGTGGGCTTGCTGTGCTCGCCGTGGTGCTCTTTGTGCTACGCCCCGCTTTCCGCGCCATCACAACGCCTAAAATCGCCGTGAAAGACGATGTTGAAGCTGCCACAATCACCTCCATTGAACATGCAGACGGTGAAGAAGCTCCGGTGCGCCCCGCGCTCACGCAGCAGAAGATCCCCGGCGTGTTAAATTTTGACGAGAAAGTGGAAGTGGCGCGAAGTGCTGTTGCTGCAGATTCAAAACATGTTGCCGCACTTGTGAGGGACATGGTCAATGCCGATGAATCGTGACGAACAATTAAGCGGCGTACAGCGCGCTGCGGTCGTGTTGCTTTCGCTAGGCGAAGCACAGGCGGCCGAAGTGCTGAAGCACATGAACGCCAAAGAAGTGCAGAAACTGGGCGTGGCCATGACCTCGGTCAGCGGCATCGCACACGAAACCGTCGAGCGCGTGCTGGGCGACTTCGTCACGACCCTGCAAATGCCCAATATCGGCAGCGGCGCCGACGACTACGTGCGCGCTGTCTTGGTGCAGGCCTTGGGTGAAGACCGCGCCAGCAGCCTGATCGACCGCATCTTACTGGGCCGCAACACCACCGGCCTGGACACATTGAAGTGGATGGAGCCGCGCGCCATTGCCGATCTCATCCGCCTTGAACACCCGCAAATCATCGCGATCGTTTTATGCCATTTAGACCCCGATCAAGCCGCCGAAGCGTTGAAGTTCTTGCCGGAACGCACGCGCTCTGAAGCACTGATCCGCATCGCTACGCTCGATGGCATTCCGCCAAATGCGCTAAATGAACTCAATGACGTGATGGCCAAGCAGTTCTCGGGCAACCAGAACCTGAAGTCGTCCAATATCGGTGGCATCAAAGCGGCGGCCAGCATTTTGAACTTTATGGACGGCGGGCAAGACGAGGCGATCCTAACCGGAATCTCCGAGATCGACGAACCGCTCACCGGCAAGATTCGCGACCTGATGTTCGTCTTCGACAACTTGGCTGAAGTCGATGACCGGGCGATGCAGCAGATCCTGCGCGAAGTGCCTGCCGATAAATTGGCACTGGCCATGCGCGGCGCCGACAGCAAGGTCAAAGAAAAGATCACCAACAATATGTCGCAGCGCGCCGCCGAAATGCTCATGGAAGACATGGAATCGCGCGGCCCTGTGCGTCTGGCCGAAGTGGAAGGCGCGCAGAAAGAAATCCTGGCCATTGTGCGCAAGATGGCCGATGACGGCACGATCCAGCTGGCGGCGAAGGCAGAGGTCTTTGTATGACAACGGCGATCCGCTGGGCCGCGCCCGAGCTGGTTTCCAACCCTGCTCCCATTGTGGAAGAGGAAATTCTGGAACCGACACGGCACTTGCCTAGTGTTGAAGAGCTTCAAGCGATTGAAGAAGCGGCGCGCAAGGAAGGCTTTGCGCGTGGGCATGCAGAAGGGGTAGCCAGCGGTCAAGCGGAAGTGCGGCGGATTATCGTGCAGATGGAAGGCATATTGGACGCCTTTACCCGTCCACTTTCGCGGTTAGATGCAGAGGTCGGCGATGCGCTGGGAGAGCTAGCAGTGCGCATCGCCGGCGCTCTGCTGGGGCGCAGCTATGAAGCCGACCCCACGCTATTGGCCGACCTCGTCAAAGAAGCGCTGGAAATTGCCGACGACGATAACCGGCAAGTCGAGCTGCGCCTGCATCCAGCGGATCTCGCCATGCTCACCCCGCATTTAATGCTCAAAGAGAGCGTCCGCATCAGCGGTGACGCCACCCTTTCGCGTGGCGACCTGCGCGTTCATGCCGACGGCGTGCGCATCGATGGCAGCCTCAATGCACGGCTTAAAACGGCCCTGCAGGCGATTATTAACAGTGAGCATACGTAACCTGCACGTTTCGCACCCAACAAAGGCGGCACAATACTTGCATCACCTGATGGGACGATGCCACTACAAAGTAGAGAAGTACGGATGAGCGTTGCCGCTGCACAATGGGATGAGGCCCGCAGCCTGCGTCTGGCGACGCAGCTCCGCGCGCGCGATCCGCGTGTAGAAGCCTTGGGTCTTGTCCGCGAAGGGGTGCTGCGCCGCGCCGTGGGGCTCACCCTAGAAGCAACCGGCTGCAGCGCTCCACTAGGCTCACGCTGCCGGGTAGAGAGCATGGGTGGGCGCTGGGTTGATGCCGAAGTGGTCGGCTTCTCCGGTGATCGCACCTTCTTAATGCCCACGTCCGACACCTCCGGCGTGTTGCCCAGTGCACGCGTCATTACCGGCACCAGCCGCGGTGAAGTCGCCGTTGGCGAAGGCCTGCTAGGCCGCGTGATTGATAGCGACGGCGTCGCCCTAGACGGGCGTGCGCCCTTGCGTGCCGAAGACTACGTCAGCCTCACCGGTGTGCAGATCAACCCGCTGATGCGCGAACCCATTACCCGCTCGCTCGACGTGGGCGTGCGCGCCATCAACGCCCTACTCCCTATTGGTCGCGGTCAGCGTATCGGCCTGTTTGCAGGTTCTGGTGTCGGCAAATCGACACTGCTCGGCATGATGACCCGGTTCACCGCCGCCGACGTGATCGTGGTGGGCCTGATCGGCGAACGTGGCCGCGAAGTGCGCGACTTCGTGGAAAGCACGCTTGGCCCCGAAGGCCTGCGCCGCGCCGTGGTCGTAGCTGCCCCCGCAGACCGCCCGCCGCTGGCGCGTTTGCATGGCGCGCTGCGCGCCACAGCCATTGCCGAATGGTTCCGCGACCAAGGCCTGCACGTGCTGCTGCTGATGGATTCGCTCACCCGCTTTGCCCACGCCCAGCGTGAAATTGGCCTATCCGTTGGTGAACCTCCAACCACACGTGGTTATCCACCTTCCGTTTTCGCGCGCTTGCCTGCCTTGGTGGAACGCGCCGGTAACGGCTCTGACGGCCGCGGCTCAATTACCGCGTTCTACACCGTTCTAACAGAGGGTGACGACCAGCAAGAGCCTATCGCCGACGCCGCCCGCGCGATTTTGGATGGTCATATCGTGCTGACCCGCCGCATTGCCGACTCCGGCCTCTACCCGGCGATCGACGTGGAAGTCTCGGTTAGCCGCGTGATGCAGGAAATCACCGACGGCCCGTGGCGCGCCCGTATCCGCCGCTTGAAGCAGCTAATGGCGGCGTATAATGCGCAGCGCGACCTAATCGCAATCGGCGCCTACCAACGTGGCAACGATCCACTGGTAGACGATGCACTTGCGCTCTGGCCAAGAATTCAACAATTTCTTGCGCAGGACGTGCTGGAAGCATCCAATGTTGAAGCCAGCCGTGAAGCTCTGGCGCAATTGATTGATAACGGAGCGGAGACCCCATGACCCGTTCAGAACGCTTAGACCCGTTGATTCGTGTCGCCCAGCAACGCCAAGATGCCGTGGCCAAGCAGCTGGCCGAACGCGAAAAAACCGTCAATGAACAGCAGCAACGCCTCGACCTTCTCAAAGACTATGCCGATAGTTTCACTCTGAGTCCTGCTGGAAGCACGCTTTCGCCCGCTATGCTGGCCAACCATGTCGCCTTTCGCGGTAAGCTCGATGTGGCCGTGAAGCAGCAAACACAGGCCGTGGATACCTCTGTGCAGCACCGTGAAATTGAGCGCACACGCTTAATGTTGGCCAGCCGTAATTCCAAAGTATTAGAACAGCTCGCTGCCAGCTACCGCGCCGACGAACTCTACGAAGCAGGCAGACGCGAACAGCGCGAACTCGATGACATCGGCGCGCGCCGCGTGCGTGCGGCACAAGAAGGGGGAACGCCATGATGGGCAACCCGGCTTCGGTGGCCGCTACAGTGGCAGCTTCACCTCTTGCAGCCTTAACCGGCGCAGGTACTGCGCTCTTGCAAAACGCGGCCTCTGCCATGGGCTCGGCGTTAGAGGGTGAGCCGCAGGGTGATGCCGCATCGGCGGCGCAGCTCTTTGAGCAGCTATTAGGTGAACCCACGGTTCCAGCAAGTGCATTATCTCTCACCGAAGCCAGCACGCAGCACGCGCCCGTAACGCCCTTGCCCCGCAAACCCAGCGAGCCAGTGACTGATGCGGGAAACCCACTATTGGCGTCGTGGCTGCAGACGACACAGCCCATCCCTACTGCAGTGACGCCTGCAGTAATGAGCAACAGTGCAGTAGCGCAGCCTAGCCTTACGCCCGCAGTGGCGCTTCCATCGCCGCCGCCTCGCGCCGACATCGCAACAGCGATTTCGCATATTTTGCAAACGCAAACAGCAACACCGCTAGCACCAGAAACTCCGACAATTGCAGCTCCGACAATTGCAGCTCCGACAATTGCAGCTCCGACAATTGCAGCTCCGACAGTTGTAGCCCCGACAGTGGCAGCCCCAACAGTGGCAGCCCCAACAGTGGCAGCCCCGACAGTGGCAGCTCCGACAGTTGTAGCCCCGACAGTGGCAGCCCCAACAGTGGCAGCCCCAACAGTGGCAGCCCCGACAGTGGCAGCCCCGACAGTGGCAGCCCCGACAGTGGCAGCCCCGACAGTGGCAGCCCCGACAGTGGCAGCTTCTACAGTGGCAGCTTCTACAGTGGCAGCTCCAACAGTGGCAGCTCCGACAGTTGATACCGCTGTTGCCGCTGCACTTGCACAACCGCAGCCTTCGCAACATGCAGTGAGCGAAGCACCGCACATGCCACCAATGGCGGCAGCCCAGCAAGGCCATCCAGTGGAAGTCCGTGCGCTGCAAACACCTGCCGCGGTCGTGCAGCCAACTGCATCCACGCCAGCGCCCGCAGCGCCCGCGTTACCGCCCAAAGCAGCGGCGACAATCGTGGCAGCACTATCCAAGCCACAACCGGCAAAAAACACCGTATCAGTGCTTCCAGAAACAACACCTTCTGACGCGAGTACATTAGCCTCACCTGCCAAGCCAGCACCGGCACAACACCCCAAAGCCAGTGAAAACGCCGCCCCCGCCGCTGCGCCTGCAACCACCTCAACGCCAGCACCTACGCTCGCTCCAGTTGCAGTTTCGGCTACGGACCCGGCGATGCCCGCCTCCGCGGCGTCTTCCACAACGCCCGTTGCCACCACTTCGAGCATCAAATCTACCGAATCGGCCGAGCCTGCGCTGCGGGCTGTGGAAGGCAAGCACCAGAGCGCACAAGAAGTGCCACATACCAGTGCGCCCGCAGCCCTCGCCACAGCCAGCACGGCCAAACCCATCAGCACGAGCGTGGCCACTTCGAACGACGTATTTACCCTCGCCGAGCCCGCCGCTAACGCCGTGCACGCCCAGCCGAGCGCCGTTGAAGTACGCCCAATGCAGCAGGTCGCACCGGCTCCTGTCAGCGTTTTGCAGCAACCTACCCAAGCCGACGCAGGCTATGGTGACGAATTAAACAGCCACGTATTGTGGATGGCCGGGCAGCAAATCAGCCGCGCAGAAATTCGTGTCAACCCCAAGCATCTCGGTGCGATCGATATTCAACTGCAGCTTGACGGCAACCAAATCCGTGCCGAATTCAGCAGCGCCCAGCCCGACGTTCGGCATGCACTGGAAGCCAGTATCCCAGCGCTGCGCGACATGCTGAGCCAACAAGGCTTTCAGCTGGCGCACGCAGGTGTTGGCCAGCAGCAAACCGGGCAACCTCAAGAACAGGCGCAACATTCGCGCGGTGCACCTTTTGCGCAGCAGGGTAACGAAGAAGGCGTTCTTCCCGGCGAGCCCGATCCGAACGGCGGCCCCAATACGCCGCGTTCGCGCCCGGCGCGTGGGCTTTTGGACGTGTACGCCTAAATTCATAGATAGAGGCGGTTCGGCACGAGATTTGCAGGGCTTGGCACGGTAGAATTCAGGTTCGTCATCAAGGAAGGATTTCTCCGTGCCTCCCGCATCCAAACCCGCCAAAGCCGAAGAAGCCGCTGCGCCCGCTAAAAAATCGGGTAAGCTCAAAATCATCATCATTGCGCTATTGGTACTGCTGCTTGCGGGTGGCGGTGCGGCGTTTTTCTTGATGAAGCCCTCCAAGCCAGCAGGCCCAAAACCGCTAGCGCCACCGCAGTACATCGCGCTGGAACCATCATTCGTGGTCAATTTGGCCGACCCGAATGCCGTGCATTATTTACAAGCGGATATCCAGCTACAGACACGTGACCCCGAGACTGCGGCGGCCATTACCCTGCACATGCCCATTATTCGTAACAAGCTATTGCTGATGTTTGGCCAGCAAACCTCCGAGCAGCTCAATGGCCGCAACGGCAAAGAACAACTGCAAAAACAAGCGCTCACAGAAGTGCGCAAAGTGCTGAAAGAACAACACGCTGCCGACAAGGTTGACGCACTGCTGTTTACCAGTGTTGTGATCCAGTAAGGAGCCCGTCATGACCGCCGACCTACTTAGCCAAGACGAAATCGACGCCCTACTTCACGGCGTTGATTCCGGCGAGGTTGAAACTGAAGCGCCGCCGACACCAGGCGAGGTGCGCGGTTATGACTTCTCCAGCCAAGAACGCATTATTCGTGGCCGCCTGCCGTCGCTTGAAATGATCAACGACCGCTTCGCCCGCGCATGGCGCATTGGCCTGTTCAATTTACTGCGTCGCTCGCCCGACCTCACCGTGCGCGGTGTGGATATGATTCGGTTCAACGAATACATCCATTCGCTCCACGTTCCCACCAATATCAATCTGTTCAAGGTCAAACCGCTGCGCGGCACCGCCATGATCATGATGGAGCCACGGTTGATCTTTACCGTGGTCGATAATTTCTTTGGCGGCAACGGCAAATACCACACCCGAATTGAAGGGCGTGAGTTCACGCAAACCGAAATGCGCGTCATCAATCTGCTGCTGAAGCAGATTTTTGCCGACTTCACCGAAGCGTGGTTACCTGTGATGCCGGTTGAATTCGAGTACATGAATTCTGAAGTCAACCCGCATTTCGCCAATATCATCAGCCCACGTGAGTACATTGTCGTTTCGCGTTTTCACGTTGAACTTGATGGCGGTGCTGGCGAGATGCACATGGCGCTACCGTGGTCCATGCTTGAACCGATTCGCGAGCACCTTGATGCAGGCGTTCAAGGCGACCGTATCGAGCGTGACGAAACCTGGACGCGCTCGCTCCATGCGCAGCTGCGCGATGTTGAGGTAGAGCTCACCAGTATTTTGGCGCAGCGCCAGATCAGCCTGCGCGAGCTCAGCAAACTCAAAGTGGGCGACATCATTCCGATCAACCCGCAGTCTGAAGTCCCTCTTTTTGTGGAGGACATGCCACTATTTTCTGGTGAATTTGGCGTTCATAACGACCACAACTCAGTCAAGATCACCTCGGTACATGCCCCTCTTGCTATTCAAGATATTCGGAAACAACCATGAGCACAGATAACGAAGCCGAGCGCGCCGCCTTTGATTCATTAACATCCGAAAAAAATGCGGATACGGGTGATATCAACCTCGACGTCATCCTCGACGTGCCGGTGACGTTGTCGCTGGTCGTTGGCCGTACCAAAATTCCGATTCGCAGTCTGCTTCAGCTCAATCAAGGCTCCGTTGTGGAGCTAGAGCGTGCGGCTGGTGAACCGATGGATGTCTTCGTCAACGACACACTCATTGCACAGGGTGAAGTTGTCGTGGTGAACGACCGATTCGGCGTGCGTTTGACCGATGTGGTTAGCCCCGCCGAACGCATCAAGCGCCTGCGCTGAGTCTGCCAATGCAGCAGCCCACCTCTCTGCCATTCAAGCCTGCGGCCACGACAACAACGGCGCACACTGCTCAACCGGAAGCCCCGAGTACAGCAGGCGCGATTGGCGGCACGCTATTTTCGCTGGCGATTGTCCTAGGCCTAATTTTTATTTTGGCCTGGCTTGCGCGGCGCATGCCCGGTGCGCTCGGACAACGTAGCCAAGGGCTGCGGCTGGTGGCCTCGCTGCCACTCACCACGCGCGAACGCATTGTGGTGGTGGATGTGGGCGGCACCCAATTGCTGCTAGGCACCGGTGCATCAGGAACACGCGTGTTGCACAAGCTTGAAACCCCTCTCCCTGAAGCCCCCGCCGCACAGGCGCCCGCATTTGCGCAGCTGCTGGCCAAGCACATGAGGAAAAACCCGTGAGCGCGGCGCGCTGGCAGCGCCCAACACAGCTTGCCGCAAGCCCTTGGTTTTGGCTGTTCGCACTCATTGCGCTTACATGGTTTGGCATGGGCGATGTCTTTGCACAGGCAGCCCCTGCCGCCGCGCCACCAGCGCCGCCTTCGCCACTGCCCAATCTTCCTGCGGTCAATATCGGCCAAGTAGGCAACCAGCCGGTGAGTATGCCGATGCAGGTGCTGTTGCTGATGACCAGCATCACCCTGCTACCTGCGTTGCTGCTGGGTATCACGGCATTTACCCGCATCATCATTGTATTGAGCCTGCTGCGACAGGCACTTGGCACCGGCCAAGCACCGTCCAACCAGATTTTGCTGGCGCTGGCGCTGTTTCTCACGGCCATGATTATGCAGCCGGTGTTTAATCAGGCTTGGGTGGCAGGTATCGCGCCGTATCTGGATCAGAAAATTGATTTCTATACCGCGTGGACAGCAGCCTCCGGCCCGTTCCGAGAGTTCATGCTGGCACAAATTCGCGATGCCGACCTCATGACGTTTGCAGGCCTGTCTGGTACCGGCCCCTACGCAACGCCGCAGGACGTGCCGTTCGGTGTACTGGCCGCTTCATTTCTCACATCCGAGCTCAAGACCGCGTTTGAAATTGCCTTCTTGATCTACATCCCATTCGTGATCATCGACCTTGTGGTGGCCAGCGTATTGATGTCGATGGGCATGATGATGCTCTCGCCCATGCTGATCTCTGCGCCGTTCAAAATTCTGCTGTTTGTTCTGGTCGATGGCTGGGTGCTGGTGGTGGGCTCGCTGGCCGGCAGCTTCAACGTCACCTAAAGGAGAAACGCGCAATGTCTCCAGAAATGGCGTTAACCCAGCTGGCCAAAGGTCTCTATCTCGCACTTCTACTCGGTGGGCCGCCGCTGCTCGCTGTGCTGGTCACCGGCGTGATCGTGGGTATCATCCAAGCCGCGACTTCGATCAACGAACCCACTGTGGCCTTCGTGGCTAAGGTTATTGCGCTTGCCGCCACCATGGCGATCACCGGCAACTTCTTGCTGGGGCGGCTGGTATCGTTCACCACGGAGCTGTTCCGGCAAATTCCACATTTGATCGGCTAACCACGCGCCGTGGACACGATCACGCTCACCACCGCTACCGGCATCAACCTATTTGCGCTGTTTTCTACTGTACTGTGGTATTCGCTGCGTGTCGGAGCCATGCTGCAGGTATTGCCATTTGTCGGTGGACGGGGCATCCCACTGCGTGCGCGCTTGCTCTTGATTCTAGTGCTCTCGGCCATGATGGCCAGCTTCCTACCTGCCCCCCCTGCGGCAACGGTGAGCGCCCTCACCACGCTGTCGGTACTGCGCGAACTCGCCATTGGCGCAGCTATTGGCTTGATGATTCGGCTTGCCTTTGAAGCGGGCAACCTCGCCGGCCAGTTTATTTCGCAAGACATGGCGCTCTCGTTTGCCACGATGACAGACCCGGCCAATCAGTCGTCGATGTCGGTAGTCTCGCTATGGTTTTTTATTACCTTCGGTTTGATGTTTTTCACCTTGGATGCGCATCTTGCACTGATTAGTCTGGTGGCCGATAGCTACCGCGCGGTTCCCATTGGTGTTGCACTACCGGACACGCAAGCCTTCCTCGCCCGCGTCCCCGAATTTGTTCCCGTGATTTTGCGTGCCAGCGTGCTGATTTCACTACCGGTCACCGTGGCCCTGCTTTCTGTACATATCATCGTTGGCGTGCTGGCGCGCGCTGCGCCACAGCTCAACCCCATCCAAATTGGCATGCCAGTCGCCCTACTTATGGGGCTGTTCCTGCTGGCTGCCTTGGCACAAGAATTGCTAGGACCTATACGCGCGTTGTTTATGGAGGCATTCCAAGCCGCCCGCGCCGTAACAGGTTGAGAGCATGAGTGAAACAGCCGATCGCGAAGACCGGACAGAAGCCCCGACACCGAAACGATTGCGCGAAGCCAGCGAACGCGGCGATGTCCCGCGCTCTAAAGAACTTGCCAACGTCGCGGTATTAGGCTGCTCCGTCATCGCCCTGCTCGCCAGCGGCAGCTTCATGGCGCGCACATCGTTGGGCTGGATGCACAATGCCCTCGCCTTCGAGCCAGAATTGATTGGTCAGCATGATCGCTTAATCAAACACGCTGTACTGATGCTCGGCACATCTGTGCTGCCCATCCTCCCCATGCTTGCAGTGGCCCTGCTGGCCTGCTTCATTTCTCCACTGGCCATGGGGGGCCTGCGCTTTAGTACAGAGGCACTGGAGCCCAAATTTGAACGCCTAAGCCCCATGGCCTGGCTGCGCCGCGTGTACGGGCAAGAAGGCGTTGCTGAAATCATTCGCTCGCTGCTGCGCGTGCTCATCGTTGGGCTGGTGGGGGCGTGGGCGATGCGCAACGCGCTGCAATCCATTCCTGGCCTGCAGCGGATGCCGCTGGAAAGCGCGGTGAGCCAAGGCATGGTCAGCATGCTGCACGTACTTGGCTATGTGGTGGGCTCGATGGGCCTGCTCGCCGCCGCCGATGCGCCCTATCAGCGCTGGAACTGGGCGCAAAAGCTCAAGATGACCAAGCAAGAAGTGCGCGACGAGTTCAAAGAAACCGAAGGTAACCCTGAGGTTAAAGGCAAGCTCAAGCAAATCGCCCGCCAGCAGGCGCAGCGGCAAATGATGGAAGCCGTGCCTACGGCCGATGTCATCATCACCAACCCCACCCACTATGCGGTCGCACTCAAGTACGAAATCGGCAAGATGGCCGCCCCAAAAGTGGTAGCGCTTGGGGTGGATGAAATTGCCATGCGCATTCGCGATGTCGCCGAAAAACACCGGGTCAGCATGATCGAGGCGCCCCCTTTGGCACGCGCCTTGTATCGCCATTCCAAATTGAATCAGGAAATTCCCGTGACGCTCTACGCCGCCGTGGCCCAAGTGCTTTCTTACGTCTTCCAGCTGCGTCGCTGGAACCCACGTATGGGGCCAATGCCGCAACTGGCCAAAGTCGTCATTGACCCCGCATTGGATGATGGGCAGACCCCAAGATGAGCGCAACACCACAAGGCAACTCGTTGAATTCTCTACTGCATTCACTGCGCAGTGGTGCCGCCGCACCGGTGGTGGTGCTGGCAATGCTGTCGATGGTGGTGGTGCCGCTGCCGCCGTTCCTGCTCGACATTCTCTTCACCATTAATATCGCGTTGTCACTCATGGTGCTGCTGGCGGTGGTGTATGTGAAACGGCCGCTGGAATTCTCAGTCTTCCCCAGCGTACTGCTGATGGTCACCCTGCTGCGGCTTTCGCTGAACGTGGCCTCCACCCGTGTGGTGCTGCTGCATGGCCACCAAGGCGGCGCAGCAGCGGGGCATGTGATCGAATCATTCGGCAATTTCGTGGTTGGCGGCAGCTATGCCGTCGGCATCATCGTGTTCGCCATCCTCACCATCGTTAACTTTGTGGTGGTCACCAAAGGCTCTGGGCGTATTTCTGAAGTGTCGGCGCGTTTTATTCTTGACGCATTGCCCGGCAAACAGATGGCGATCGACGCCGATCTCAACGCGGGCCTGCTCTCGCGCGAAGACGCCAAAATGCGCCGCGAAGAAGTGCGTAACGAAGCCGACTTCTATGGCTCGATGGACGGTGCCAGCAAATTCGTGCGCGGCGACGCCATCGCGGGCCTGCTTATTCTTGTCATCAACCTTGTTGGCGGCGTGGCAATCGGCACCTTGCAGCACGGTTTGGGTTTTGCTGATGCAATGCAGACCTACACCCTGCTGGCCATTGGTGACGGCCTTGTGGCCCAGCTTCCGGCCCTGTTGGTGTCCACTGCCGTGGCCATGCTGGTCACCCGCGCTACCCGCGAGCAGGAAATGGGCGCCGCTGTGGGCGAACAGGTGTTCGGCCAGCGCCGCGCGCTGATCGTAGCGGCCGGTCTTATGGGCCTGATTGGTGTCGTACCGGGAATGCCCAACCTGCCCTTCCTGCTGTTTGCGGGCATCCTTGGTTATGCCGCGTGGCGACTGAAGAAAAATGAAGACGCCGCAGCGCTAGTCCCCGCGGCCGACGAAGCGGCTGCGCAAGCCGCGGCCCCCGCAGCCGAGCTAAGTTGGGATGAAGTCCGCCCTGCCGAGCCATTGGGCTTGGAAGTGGGCTACAAGCTCATTGCACTGGTCGATAAATCACAAGGCGGCGAACTTTTGACGCGGCTCAAAGGCGTGCGCCGAAAACTTACCCAAGACCTCGGCTTTCTTATCCCCGCCGTACACGTGCGCGACAATTTGGAGCTCCCTGCGGGCCAATACCGCATTTTGGTACACGGCGTTCCGGTGGGCAGCGGCGAACTTCACCCCGACCGCATGATGGCGCTGGATCCCGGCAAAGTGTTTGGCCCGCTGGAAGGCATTCCCGGCAAAGACCCGGCTTTTGGGCTTGATGCCACATGGATCCTGCCCAGCCAGCGCGCCCACGCTGAGTCCTTAGGCTATACCGTGGTGGATGCGGGTACCGTCATTGCAACCCACCTCTCGCACGTTGTGCGCGAGCGCGCCAGTGAACTGTTGGGCCACGATGAAGTGCAGCACCTGCTCTCCAGTGTCGGCAAGATGTCGCCCAAGCTCGTCGAAGACCTGACACCGAAGCTGCTGCCGCTGTCGGTGATCGTGCGCGTGCTGCAATCCCTGCTGGCCGAACGCGTGTCGCTCAAGCAAATTCGCCGCATCGTGGAAGCCCTGCTTGAACACGGCATCATGACCCAAGACCCCGCCGCGCTCACTGCCGCCGTGCGCACGGCGCTTGGGGCCTTTATCGTGCAAGAACTCAATGGGATGGCCGCCGAACTGCCGGTCTTTACCTTAGCTCCGCAAATGGAACGCATCTTGCAAGACTCGGTTAACGGCCAAGGGGCTGCGTTGGAACCCGGGCTTGCTGAGCGGCTGCATCAAAGCCTCAGCGAGTGCGTGAGCAGGCAAGAACAACGGGGGGAACCCGCCATTTTGCTTGTTCCCGGTGGGATCCGCGCAGCTATCTCACGGCTGGTGCGCCACAGCGTACCGCAGCTTTCGGTTCTGGCGTATGGTGAAGTTCCGGAAGACAAGCGGTTGCGGCTGCTAGGAGCTGTTGGTTAACCCTTTTATCGACACGACATTAAAAAACGACCATGAGAATCAAACGCTTCACGGCTCCCGACATGCGCACCGCGCTGCGCCGTATCCGCGACGAACAAGGTCCGGACGCGGTTATTTTGTCCAGCCACCAGCTGGCCGAGGGTGGTGTCGAGGTGGTCGCGGCCACCGATTACGATGAAGCGCTCGTGCAGCAAACCCTGCGCACGATGACAACACCGGCTCCGCGCAGTGCACCAGAACCGCAGCCCGCGCCGCATACCGTTCCCGAACCTAACCACCATGAGCGCGCGGTGTTCCATATCGACGGCGTGCCGGTCGCCCCCGCAGAAGCCGCCGCAGCATCCGTTAAGCAAGAACGCTCCAGCAGCCGTATCGAACAAGTGATGTCGGTTTTTTCAGCGCGCAAACCCGCCGCCGAAACCACGGCCGCGCTGCAGCGTATCGAACCCACGCTCGAGCCACAGCAAGACCTTGTCAAAGCACTGCGTCGCGCCCCCAAAGCCGCACAGACACCGGTGGCCGCGACAGCGCCCCCCGCGCCTGCACCAATACCTGCACAGACGCCTGCACAAGCGCTACGCGAGGCCTTGGCGAACAACCCGGCCACCCGCTTGGTTCAGCCGCCTGCACCGCCGGTCGCGGCTGTCGCTCAGCCCGCCCCCGCACCAGCGGTTAGTACCACCCCTGCACCGCCGCTACGCTCCGTCGAGACCGACCCCGCCGTCACTGCACTGCGCGCCGAACTCAGTTCTATGCGCAAAATGATTGAACGCGAACTCGGCCAGTTTGCTGGAGAACGCCTACGCGGCTCCCCGGCGCGCGCCGCCGCACTCGACATGCTGGCCGCCTTCGGCTGCAGCGACACATTGGCGCAGCAGATCGCAGGCCAGCTTGACCCCGCACTTTCCACCAGCGATGTGGTTGAAGTCACCCGTAATGCGCTTGCGGCCCAGCTTCCTATTGCGACCGAAGACCCGCTAGAAAAAGGTGGCGTTATCGCCCTACTTGGCCCTACCGGCGCCGGTAAAACCACCACCATTGCCAAACTTGCCGCGCGCTATGCCGCCCGCCACCGCGCCCGCGATGTTGCCTTGATCAGCGCCGATAACGAGCGCACCGGCGCACGCGAACAACTGCACGCCCTAGGCCGCCGCCTCGGCGTTACGGTATGCGACGCCGACGGCCCCGAAGGCCTCACCCACGCCTTAGAGCAACTTGCCGACTACCCCCTGGTGCTCATTGATACCGCTGGTTACGGCCTGCGCGACCGCGGCCTACTGCGTCAAATCCTATGGGTGCGCGGCGCCAGCAACGTGCGCTGCATGCTGGTGGTTCCTGCCAATGGCAACCCAGCCGACCTGTCTGAACTGCTGAAACGCTACCGTTCGGCCGCCCCAGAAGCCACCGTTTTAACCAAATTAGACGAAAGCACCTGTCTAGGGGCTGCGCTATCGGTGCTGGTGCAGCATAATCTGCCTATGGCCTACACGGCCTCTGGCCAGCAGGTGCCCGATGACATCGAGCTGGCCGATGCACGGTGTATGGTCAGCGCTATTGATTTTCCGCGCCGGGCTGGCGCGGCCAGCCCCCTCCATGATGATGGTCACCATGCATTCGCCTGACGCCACCTCCAACGAACCTCTCCGCGCCCCGCGTGTTATCGCCGTTACCGGCGGCAAGGGCGGTGTGGGTAAAACCACGACGTCCGTGAATCTGGCAATGGCCATGATCGAAGCGGGTCAGCGCACCCTATTACTCGATACCGACCTTGGCCTAGCCAATGTCGATGTGATGCTGGGCCTATCACCCAAATTCACCTTGGCCGACGTCTTTGCCGGGCGCTGCGAGCTGCAAGACACCATTTTAGAAGGCCCCAAAGGGCTGATGGTGGTGCCTGCTGCTTCGGGCAAGCGCCATATGACCGAGCTTTTGCCGCAGCAGCACATTGGCCTTGTCAATGCGTTCTCTCAACTCAACATCCCACTCGATGTGATGATCGTTGATACCCCAGCGGGTATTAGCGATAGCGTGCTGACCTTCTGCCAAGCCGCGCAGGAGGTCATCCTTGTGGTTTGCGACGAGCCCGCCTCGGTAACCGACGCCTACGCGCTGGTGAAAATTCTAAGCCGCGACCGCGGCGTCAACCGCATCCAGGTGCTGGCCAACCAAGTGCCGAACGTCAACGAAGGCCGCTCCGTGTTCGACAAGCTCGAACGCGTCACCTCGCGCTTCCTAGATGTCACCCTGTCCTATTTGGGCGCCATTCCCCGTGATGAATGGTTACGCCTCTCCATTCAGCGCCAAGAGCCCGTTGTGGAAGCCTTTCCCACCGCCCCTGCATCACTTGCTTTTCGCGACATTGTGCGCAAGATAGGCAAATGGCAGGCCCCACAAGGGCCACGTGGACACGTTGAATTCTTCACCGACCGCCTAGTCGCCACCCAAGGGAGCACCGTTGCGTGATGAACGTCGGAACTGCCCAATACCGCGCACAGCAAAATAGCAATGTCGCTGGCATTGTCGGGCAGCATTCCGAACTCGTCCGCCGTATCGCCCACCACCTCGCCGCGCGCTTGCCGTCGAGTGTTGAAATCGACGATCTGATCCAAGCCGGCATGATCGGCCTATTGGAGGCAGCACGTAATTTCCAGTCCGACCAAGGCGCCACCTTCGAAACTTATGCATCCATCCGCATTCGCGGCGCGATGATCGACGCGATCCGCTCGGGCGACTGGGTTCCGCGTTCGGTGCACCGCCGCTACCGCGATGTGGTGGCAGTGACGCGCAGCATCGAACAACGCGAAGGCCGCGCCGCCAGCACCCAAGAAATCGCCGCTGGGCTGGGCATGAGCGTGGATGAATACCACAGCATTGTGCAAGACGCCGCGCGCGGGCAGCTGCTCAGCCTCGACGAATACACCGAAGAACACGACGGCGAACCCAAGCTTGACCAGCGCGACACCGGCACCCCCGAGCGTCGCCTTGAGCAAGGCGCATTTCGGAGTGCACTGGGCGATGCCATCGGCAACCTGCCTGAGCGCGAACAACTGGTGCTCTCGCTGTACTACGAGCAGGAATTGAATTTGCGCGAAATTGGCGAGGTACTCAACGTCAGCGAATCGCGGGTTTGTCAGATCCACGGGCAGGCCATGTTGAGACTTCGCTCACGTCTTACCGATTGGCGCAGCGAGATTGATGCCGACGAAGGCTAAATATCGCCTATCCTGTACACGTGGCCCCGGTCCCACTTTCAAGTTACTCTCCCTCTGACCGATACCCATAGAACAAGGTTTACAGGATTCAACATGGACAAAGGCATTCGCATCCTCATCGTTGACGACTTCTCGACCATGCGTCGCATCGTCAAAAATCTGCTAAGCGACTTGGGCTTCACCAATACCGCCGAAGCCGATGACGGTGCAACAGGTCTGGCGGAGCTACAAAAAGCCAAGTTCGATCTCGTGATTACCGACTGGAACATGCCCGGCATGCCCGGCATCGAATTGCTCAAGGCGATCCGCGCCGCCCCCGAATTAAAAAAGATTCCGGTGCTGATGGTTACCGCCGAATCCAAACGTGAGCAGATCATCGAAGCGGCGCAGGCGGGCGTGAACGGCTACATCATTAAACCGTTTACCGCAGCGACCCTTGAAGATAAGCTCACCAAGATCTTTGAGCGAATGGAGAGTGCTGCATGACACTGCCCGAGCAACCACCGGCCATCCCAGCTGACGAAGCCCATATTGCCGAACGTCTCCGCGCTGCCATGGCGGCGCTGGAACAAGGTGATGGCAGCGTCTGGCGACGCCATCTCGACTCATTGATGGAATGGCGCCGGCAACCGGTGGTGGCCAGTTTGGTGAGCTTGGCCCGCGAGCTGGATGATCTTGAGCGCAGTATCGATGCGCGGATTCCAGCCGCAAAAGAAAGCAACAGCGGCCTTCCCGATGCCTGCAGTCGGCTGGAACATGTGGTCAAAATGACCGAAGAAGCCAGCATGCGCACCTTGGATCTGGCCGACGAATGCCGCACCCTGCTTGGCACGCTTGGCCCTGAGCACGAGGCCACAGTCGAAGCCATTCGCTCACGCCTGTCGCAAATGGCCGAGGCGCAAGGCTTCCAAGACCTTACCGGGCAAATCATTCAGAAGGTCATTCATTTGATTCGTTCGCTGCAAAGTGGTTTGGGTGACCTTAAAGCCATGACCAGCACCGATACTCAAGGCCACGGCCCGGCGGTGCAAGGCGTTGACCCGGCACCTGCCACGCAAGACGAGGCCAACGACCTACTGGCCGCACTCGGGATCTAAGTATGACGTCAGACGGATACGACGCCCGTGCCGACTTTCTCATCGAAGCGCGAGAAATCCTCGACCGCCTCGGTGAGCAGGTCGTGGATCTGGAGCAAGCGCCCGAAGATCGCAGCACGCTAGACGCCGTATTCCGTGGTTTCCACACCATCAAAGGCGGCGCGGGGTTCCTTGACATCGCGCCGATGGTGGCGCTTTGCCACGCGTTTGAAGACCGCATCGACGCCGCCCGCAGCGGCACCCGTATGCTGGACTCCGACACCTTCGAGGCGGCCTACCGTTCGGTTGATCTATTGATCGACATGATGGACGCGCTGACCCACGGTGCTGAGCTTGAACCCGTTGACCCAGCCCTGCTCATTCAAATTCGTGGTGAAGACGCACATGTTGCCGCTCCGGCTGCCGCTGCTGCGCCCGCGTTTGATCTGCCCGACAATCTCGACGACCTCGACTTCGACGCACTACTCGACAGCTTGCACGGCAAGGGAGGAATTCCCGGCGAAGCCGAAATTCCGCCACCTCCGCCCGCACCTGAGCCTGCAAAACCTGCAGCACCAACTAAACCGGCTGCAGGCGATAGCAAGCCCGCCGCAGGCGGCAGCGAGGCCGAACACACCGTGCGCGTGGACGTGCGTCGCCTTGATGCGCTCGTCAATCTCGTGGGCGAACTGGTGCTGGCGCGCAACCGCCTCAAAACCATTCGCCCCACCCTACGCAGCGAAACACTCGACCGCGCCGTTACCGCACTCGACACCGTCACCGCACGCCTGCAAGGCGCGGTGATGTCGGCGCGTATGCAGCCAGTGAGCCGCGTGTTCACTCGCTTCCCCAAAGTGGCGCGTGATGTTGCACGCCAGCTCAGCAAACAGGTGGAATTAGTGGTTGAGGGCGGTGAAACCGAACTCGATCGCAACCTCGTGGAAGCCTTGTCCGACCCGCTTGTGCATCTCGTGCGCAACGCCATCGACCACGGCATCGAAACGCCCGAGAAGCGCCAAGCCACGGGCAAGCCCGTACAAGGCCGGGTACTGCTCTCGGCACAGCAAGAAGGCGATCACGTTTCGATTGAAGTCAGCGATGATGGCGCGGGCATCGACCCCGAAGGCATCCGCCGCAGTGCGGTGAAAAAAGGCCTCATCGATAGCGAAGCCGCACTGCGTTTGTCTGAAGACGAATGTTTGGCGCTGCTGTTCCTGCCCGGTTTTTCAACGCGCACCGAGGTATCCAATATCTCCGGGCGCGGCGTGGGTATGGACGTGGTGCAATCCAAAATCCGCGAGCTCTCCGGGCAAGTACAAATTCAGTCTGAGCTGGGCAAAGGCTCACGTTTCATCATTCGCGTGCCGCTGACACTGGCCATTCTGCCCACACTGCTGGTGGAAATTGACGAAGACGTGTACGCCCTGCCGCTGGTGCGCGTCATTGAAGTGGTCACCCACGAAGAAAGCCGCGTGCTATGGATGGACGGCCAGCGCGTGCTTGATCTGCGTGAGCGCCCACTACCCGTGCTCTCCCTGCGCAATTGGCTGGGTATCCCCGGCGATCCCATCGACGCTACGCGCGGCGTGGTGCTGCAGTCGGGCGAACAGCATTTCTGCCTCTTGGTGGATCGCGTCGTTGGCCGTGAAGAAGTTGTGATCAAAGCCCTGCCGCGTTCACTGCGCGGGATCTCCGGCTATGCGGGGGCAAGCCTTGTGGGCGACGGGCGCATGGCGATGATCTTGGATGTCGATGCACTGCTGGGCTCCGCGATGCGCGGCTCAAGTGCAGGCGCCCGCAGCCGATAGGTGTGGGTATATGGATATTCTCAGCATTATCGGTGCGATCCTTGGGCTGATCGCCTTGGTGGGCGGAAGCATGCTCAAAGGCGCAGGCCTCTCGGGCCTGTGGTCACCAGCGGCATTCGTCATCGTCATCGTTGGCACCTTCGCTGCGATCTTGCTGCAAACCTCCCTGCCTACTTTTCGGCGCGCCCTACAAATTTTGAAGTGGGTGTTCGTGCCGCCGCCGCAAGACCACGCCTCGCTGATTGCGCGCATGGTGGAATGGAGCACCACCTCGCGTAAGCAAGGCCTGCTCGCGCTGGAATCGCATCTCGATAATTTACGCGACCCATTTATGCGCAAAGGGTTGCAGATGGTCGTGGACGGCGTTGAGCCTGAAACCCTACGGCAGATGATGGAAATCGAATCGGAAGCGCAGAACCACCGCGACATTTCCGCTGCGAAAGTCTATGAAGGCATGGGTATCTATGCCCCTACCCTTGGCATCATCGGCGCGGTACTCGGCCTGATTGCCGTCATGCAAAACCTCACCGACCCCAGCAAGCTCGGCCACGGCATCGCGGCCGCATTTACCGCCACGATCTACGGCATTGCATCGGCGAACCTCGCCTTCTTGCCCGTGGCATCAAAGCTCAAAGGCATCATCCATCGTCAGCAGGTGGAACGCGACATGCTGATCGAAGGTCTTATCGCCATTGCCGAAGGTGAAAACCCGCGCAACATCGAGTCGCGCCTCAGCGGCTTCGTACATTGATCGAGGCGACGTATGGCCCGCCGCCCCCGCCACCCGCCCGAAGAACACTTGAACCACGAAGCATGGGCCATTCCCTACGGTGACCTGCTCACCCTGCTCCTCGCGTTTTTCGTAGTGATGTACGCCATCTCAACCCTCAATGAAGGCAAGTACCGCGTCGTAGCCGATGCGCTATCGGCGGCGTTTGGCGGCGCGCCGCGTTCGATCAAGCCCATTCAAGTGGGGCAAGTGCAGCTGCGCGGTGGTGATTTCGACCACCCTTCAGTAATCGACACTGGCGCCCGTCGTGGCCCGGCGCAGCCCACCCGTATTGAAGTTCCAATGCCGCTGACCCGGCGCGACATGGAAAACGCCACACCGGAAGCACAAAAGATGGCGGAAGCCGCCAGCAGCGCACAGCTCAGTGCACTCGGCAGCAAAATTGAATCGGCACTTTCAGGTCTTATCGGCAGCGGGGTCGTGCAGGTCAAACGCGGGCGCAATTATTTGGAGGTCGAAATTCAAAGCGACCTCCTGTTTCCCAGCGGCTCAGCGCAGCCCACCCAAGCGGCCCTTACTACCATCCACCAGCTAGGCAACGCCCTGCGCGAAGCCCCTAACGCCGTGCGCGTCGAAGGCTATACCGACAACCAACCTATTTCGAACGCGCAGTTCCGCTCCAATTGGGACCTTTCCACCGCCCGCGCCACGAATGTCGTAAACGCCCTGATCACTTCTGGCATCAGCCCTGATCGTTTAGCGGCAATGGGCTACAGTGAATACCAACCCATTGCGGATAACATCACGCAGGCCGGGCGTAGCAGCAACCGGCGGGTAGAAATCGTTATTTTAGAAAACTCACAAGCCGTCAACAGCGTCATGAATGGAGTGGACATGCGCGATACGCAAAGCCCGCAACCCACCACCGGAGTACAGCCATAATGCAGGTTTGGGCTATTGCCAACCAAAAAGGTGGCGTCGGCAAGACCACCACCACGCTCTGCCTCTCGCGCGGGCTCGCCGAGCTGGGCCACCGTGTTTTAGTCGTTGATATGGACCCGCACGGCTCCATCACCTGCGCCTTCCGTGTGCCTTCAGACCCACCACCGGCCGGGACACACGAGCTATTCAACGGGCAAAGTGTTGCTGAAATTGCACACGCCACCCCACTTGCCAACATCCACCTCATTGCCGCCCAGCCAGCGATGGCCACGTTAGAACGCCGCAGCGCCACCCAGCCGGGCCTTGGCCTTGCACTGGAGCGTGCGCTGCAGGCCGCTAAAGACGATTACGACTACGTGCTACTGGACTGCCCGCCCACGCTTAGCCTGCTTTTGGTCAACGCGCTCGCCGCCTGCGATCGTCTGATCGTCCCTAGCCAAACCGACCCACTCGCCATCCACGGCTTGCAAGGCATGATGCATACCGCTGCCATGGTCGAGCGCTCACGCGGGCGCCCCATGCTGCGGCAAGTCTTGCCCACCTTGTTTGACCGCCGCACCAAGTCCGGCCAGCACGTGCTTGAGCAAATGCAGACGCTGTACGGTGACGCCATCTGCAGCACCCCCATTCCGCTCGATACGCGCCTGCGCGATGCCGATATGCTTGCCAGCAAAGAACACCTCTATGGTCGCGGTCTAATGGCCTACGAGCACGCCCTGCAATGGCTGCTCGACACCGCCCCTGCCGCAAGGGAAGCCGCATGAGCACACAAGCGCCCCCGCCCAGCAACACGCCAACACCCACGGCGGCAGTGGATGCCTACCTAGACGCGCTGTTAGGAGCCCCCGCCCCATCCCCACCAGCCGTGGAAAAGGTAGAAGACAAGCCTGAAGCAGTCGCTGAACCTGAAGTAGCTGCTGAACCTGAAGTAGCTGCTGAACCTGAAGTAGCTACTGAGCCTGAAGTAGCTACTGAGCCTGAAGCACCCCAACGTGTT
>NZ_JAHRWW010000013.1 GCF_019104945.1 Thermomonas sp.
GGGCCAATTTCCTTACGCACCCACGCGATCAATTCTTTACGCAGCTCCTCGCTTTCGGCTTCACCGGCCACCAAGGTGACATAGGCGTAGATGCCTTGGCCTTTAAGATCGTGCGGGAAACCCACCACGGCGGCCTCGGCCACCTTCGGGTGCAGCACCAACGCGCTTTCCACTTCGGCCGTACCAATGCGGTGGCCGGAGACGTTGATGACATCGTCCACCCGCCCGGTGATCCAGTAATAGCCATCGGTATCACGGCGGCAACCGTCGCCGCTGAAATACATGCCGGGATAGGTTTTGAAATAGGTATCGATAAAGCGTTGGTGGTCGCCATACACGGTGCGCATCTGCCCCGGCCACGAGTCGAGCATCACCAAATTACCTTCGGCCACGCCTTCAAGCAGCTTGCCTTCTGCATCCACCAGCGCGGGCTGCACGCCCGGTAGCGGCTTGCTGGCTGAGCCGGGCTTCAGATCTGTCGCACCGGGGATCGGCGTAATCAGCATGCCGCCGGTTTCGGTCTGCCACCATGTATCCACCACCGGACACCGGCTATCACCCACCACGTCGTAGTACCAGCGCCACGCTTCGGGGTTGATCGGCTCGCCCACACTCCCCAACACGCGCAGCGATTTGCGCGAAGTACAGGTTACCGGCGCATCACCTTCGCGCATCAATGCGCGGATGGCGGTAGGCGCGGTGTAGAAGATGCTGACTTGATGCTTGTCGATCACCTGCCAGAAGCGCGAGAAATTCGGGTAGTTAGGTACACCTTCAAACATCACTTCGGTACAGCCGTTGGCCAGCGGCCCATACACGATGTAACTGTGGCCGGTGACCCAGCCCACATCGGCGGTGCACCAGAACACATCATTGGGCTTCAGATCGAAGGTGACATCGTGGGTGTAGGCGCTCCACAGCAGATAGCCGCCGGTGGTGTGCAGCACGCCCTTGGGCTTGCCGGTGCTGCCGGAGGTGTAGAGGATAAACAGCGGGTCTTCCGCGTTCATGCGCTCCGGCTCGCAGGTCTCCGGCTGGCCGTCCACCACCGCGTCCATCCAGCGGTCACGCGGCATCTGCATGTCCACCGCGCCGCCGGTATGGCGCACCACCAACACGGTTTCCACTGAATTGGTGCCGGGCAGCTTCAATGCCGCATCCACATTGGCTTTCAGCGGCACGCGCTTGCTGCCGCGCAGGCCTTCGTCGGCGGTAATAATGAGCTTGCTGGCGCAGTCGGCCACGCGATCGGCGATCGAGTTCGGTGCAAAACCGCCAAACACCACCATGTGGATCGCGCCAATGCGCGCGCAGGCGAGCATCGCCACCGCCGCATCGGGGATCATCGGCAGGTAGATGGTGACGCGATCGCCCTTGCCCACCCCTAAATTACGTAGCGCGTTGGCCATCTTGCACACACGCGCATGCAGCTGACGGTAGGTGATCTTTTCCACCGCGCTATCGAGGCTATCGGGTTCAAAAATCAGCGCAACTTTATCGCCGTTTTTTTCCAAATGCCGGTCGAGGCAGTTCACGCTGGCATTGAGCTCGCCATCGGCAAACCAGCGGATGCGGAAATCTTTGAGGTCATAACTCACGTCTTTGATCTGGGTCGGCGCTTTGTACCAATCCAGACGTTTGGCCAGCTCGCCCCAAAAGGCGTCGGGTTGATCTTTGGCCTGCGCGTAGGCGCGCTCATAGGCGTCGCGGGTGATATTGGCCTGCGCCGCAAACACAGGGTCCACCGGATACAAATCGCTCATCGTTCGCTTCTCCACTGAGATGACTTACGGCCGCGCGCTCGTCTTCTACGTGCGCTGCCCCCATTGGATCGAGTGTGTACTTAAAATGACATCGTTGTCTATCCCTCGTCCGACACGCAACCTTCGGCACTTGCCCGAAAGGTGCGCTCTAGCAGGATAATCCTATCTTCCCCTTTGCAGCCTCGCCTTGGAAGACGCCCATGATTTCGCCCTCGTTTCGCCGCGCGCCGCTGGCGCTTGCTCTATTGTTGGCCGTATCAACCGTGGGCCTCGGTGCCTGCACCTCCCAATCCAATGCGCCTGCCGTGACCAATACAACGCCCGCTCCTGCCGCGCCCACCGCGGGGATTGATCTTGCCGGTATCGACAAGGCCGTTGCCCCCGGCGATGACTTCTACGCCTACGCCAACGGCCTATGGCAACAGAAGACCGAGATTCCCGCCGACCGCGCGAGCACCGGCGTCTTCTATACGGTTTTCGAGAAAGCCGAAAAGCGCCTGTCCGACTTAGTGCAATCCCTGCAAAAGCAAACGCCTGCAGCGGGCAGCAACGAGCGCAAAATCGCCGACTATTACGCCGCCTATATGGACGAAGCGGGCATCGAAGCGCATGGCCTTCGCCCAATCCAAACACAACTCGACAGCATCGATGCCATCAGCGATAGCGCATCACTTTCGCACTACTTAGGCAGCACACTGCGCGCCGACGTTGACCCAATCAACGCCACCAACTTCTACACCGAAAACCTGCTGGGGCTGTTCGTAGCCGCCGGGCTTGAAGACCCGTCGAAGAACGTCGGCTACCTGCTGCAGGGTGGCCTCGGCATGCCCGATCGCGATTATTACCTGTCTCCCGACAAGGCGATGGTCGCCAATCGCGACGCCTATAAAACCTATATCGCCGCCATACTCACGCAAGCAGGTGTGAGCGATGCCGACAAACAGGCTAAAGCCATCTTCGACTTAGAAATGAAGATTGCCACGGCCCAAGCCAGCGTGATCGACACCCAAAACATCCACAAGGCCAATAATCCTTGGCCCACCGCCGACTTCAGCAAACTGGCCCCTGGTATCGATTGGGCCGCATTCTTCGATGCCGCCAATCTCAAATCACAAACCACGCTCATTGCATGGCAGCCAGAGGCCATCAAACAACTCTCGGCGCTTGTGACCAGCCAACCGCTGCAAACATGGAAAGACTATCTGCGCTTTCACACCTTGAACCAGTGCGCCAGCCTGCTCCCCAAGGCCTACGCCGATCTGCGTTTTGGGTTTTATGGCACCCAACTCTCCGGCACCACCCAGCAGCGTGACCGCTGGAAGCGCGCCCTTGCCGCCACCAATAATGCGTTAGGTGACGCCATCGGCCAGCTGTATGTGAAGCAATACTTCCCGGCCAGCTCGAAAGCGCAGGTTGAGGCCATGGTGTCCAACATCCTCGCCGCGTTCCGCGCTGGCGTGGACCAGCTCACTTGGATGAGCCCCACCACCAAGACCGTGGCCAAGCAGAAGGCGGAAACCATGCGCGTAGGCGTGGGCTATCCGGACACGTGGCGTAACTACAGCGCGCTTGAAATCAAACCTGACGATGCACTGGGCAATTCTATCCGCGCCCAGGCCGCCGAATATGCACACCAGCTTGGCAAGCTAGGCAAAACACCTGACCGTGGCGAATGGTGGATGACGCCGCAAACCGTGAACGCGGTGAACCTGCCGCTGCAAAATGCGATGAACTTCCCCGCCGCTATTTTGGAAGCGCCGTTCTTTGATCCGAACGCTGATGCGGCCGCCAACTACGGTGCCATTGGCGCGGTGATTGGCCACGAGATCAGCCACGGCTTCGATAACCTAGGCGCCGAGTTCGATGCCGAAGGCCGCCTGCACAATTGGTGGACGCCTGAAGACGCCGCCCACTTCAAAGCCGCCGCCGACAAGCTCGTTGCGCAATACAACGCCTATGAGGCCCTACCCGGGCTGCATATCAACGGCCAGCAGACGCTCGGCGAAAATATTGCCGACGTGTCCGGCCTACAGGCCGCGTACTTGGCTTATCACAAATCACTGGACGGCAAGGACGCGCCCGTGATCGACGGCCTCACCGGCGACCAACGTTTCTTCCTCGCCTTTGCCCAAGCCTGGCGCAGCAAAATGCGTGAAGCTGCGCTGCGCTCGCAAGTCATCGGCAACGAGCACGCGCCCGGACAGTGGCGCGCACTCACCGTGCGCAATATCGACGCGTGGTATTCCACCTTTGGAGTGAAGGAAGGGCAGAAGCTCTATCTTGCACCGGAGGCGCGAGTGAAAATTTGGTGAGCCGTAGTCGGTGATTCATCCACAAAAACGTCGGTGCCATGCCGACGTTTTTTGTGTCACTACAACGGCGGCGCAGCCAGCTCTTTCGCGCTCAAAAACCCATCGCGATTCACATCTTGCTTGTGGAAGCGTTCCGTCAGCTGCGCAAGATAGGCCGCACGCGTTATGGCCTTGCCTTTCCCACCCGGCAACTCGTCTGGCGCAAGCACGCCATCAGCATTGCGGTCCATCGCATCAAAGGCATAGCTCATCCAATGCAGATACTCGGCGGGTGATACTTTGCCATCGCCATTCTCATCCATCTTTGCCAAGTATTCGCGCGTATGCTGCACCTGCGCGTTTGCGGGTGTACTGATGAATCCGATGAATAAAAGTAGGAGCAGTGCAGGTGCGTTCATTCCCGAATTGTAGCCATCTGCGCGACAATCACACGCATGCCTGAATTACCTGAAGTTGAAACCACGCGGCGCGGCTTGGCGCCACACTTGGAAGGCCAACGCATTACGGGAGTAGTGCTGCGTCGCCCAGACTTGCGCTGGCCCATTCCACAAGAGATTTCCAAACGACTGCCCGGACAGACCATCTCGGCCATCCGCCGCCGCGCCAAGTACTTGCTGCTCGATACCGCCGTTGGCAGCGCACTGTTGCACCTTGGCATGTCCGGTAGCCTACGCGTGCTGCCGGAAGCCACGCCCGCGCGCGCGCATGACCATGTGGATATCTCCCTCGCCTCGCACGCGCTCTTGCGCCTGCACGACCCGCGTCGATTTGGCTGTCTGCTCTGGCAGCCACTTGGAAGCGTCCACCCACTTCTTGCCGAGCTTGGCCCTGAACCCCTTTCCGATACTTTTTCCGCCGAGTATTTATTTGCCCTTAGCCGTGGCCGCAGCGCACCGATCAAAACCTTTTTGATGGATCAGCACACCGTGGTGGGTGTGGGCAATATCTACGCGGCTGAAGCGCTGTTTATGGCAAGTATTTCGCCGCTGCGCGCTGCCGGGAACATTTCGTACGAGCGTTATCAGCGCCTCGTTACGGCCGTCAAAGCCATCCTCACCCAAGCCATTGAGCGCGGTGGCACCACCCTGCGCGATTTTATTGCCCCGGACGGCAAACCCGGCTATTTCGAACAAAAGCTGCAGGTGTATGGCCGCGCTGGGCAGCCCTGCCCACGCTGTGGCAAACCACTCAAACACGCCAATATCGGCCAGCGCGCGACGGTTTGGTGCAGTAGTTGCCAACGCTAGCCGCGCATTCGTTATAGTGAACGCCTCTTAACCGACACCAATGCCCATGACCCACGCTGGTGAGATCACCGTGTTGCTGGACGCCGCACGCGAAGGCGATCACGCCGCGCTGGATCAGGTGCTCTCCACGCTCTATCAAGAGCTGCGGAAAATGGCGCGACGCCAGCTGGCCGGGCAGCAACAGGGCTATACCCTAGACGCCACAGCTCTTGTCCATGAGGCCTACCTAAAACTGGTCGGCCGCTCCGAGAACAACGCCGAATTTGACGACCGCGCCCACTTCTTCGCGTACGCCGCTTCGGCGATGCGCTCAGTGATCGTGGACTACGCGCGGCAGCGGCTTTCACAAAAACGCGGCGGGGACCTACACCGCGTCACTGAGCTTCCCGAAAACCTAGGTGGCGGGTTCGCGCTCAACGAAGACACGCTCAGCCTCGACGCCGCGCTGACCCAGCTTTCCAAGGTGGATGCGCACCTTACCAAGGTGGTGGAGCTGCGCTACTTCGCCGGGCTTTCCGAGCTAGAAATCGCCTCGCTCTTGCACCGCTCCGAGCGCAGCATCCGCCGCGACTGGCAGAAAGCGCGCCTGTTTCTGCTCACTGAATTACAGGAGCCCCCCAGCCCCTAACCACAAGGTTGGGCACTGGTTTTCATATGGATCTCGAACGCTGGCAACGCCTCTCTCCACTGCTCGATGCACTCTTAGAGCTGCCGGAAGAAGATCGTCCAGCGCATCTGCACACGCTGCACCAAGAAGACCCCGCGCTTGCCGATGAGCTTGCGCAGCTACTCAAACTCGACACTACCGATACGCATATCTTTGAATCGCCCATGCGCATGCTCTCGGGCATTGCCATGGCCGGAGCTCGGCTTGGCCCGTATCGGCTGGAGCGCCTGCTTGGCGAAGGCGGTATGGGCCAGGTCTGGCTGGCCGAACGTGCCGACGGCCTCTACGAGCGCAAAGTAGCACTCAAGCTGCTGCGTCCCGGCTTATTAGACCCGTCACTGCGCCAGCGCTTCGACCGCGAACGCGAAATTTTGGCGCGTTTTTCACACTCTTATATCGCGCACCTGCTGGATGCGGGCATCGATCAAAATGGCCAGCCGTACCTAGCGCTGGAACATGTTGAAGGCGAACCGATCACCAGCTGGTGCCGCGCGCGCCAGCTCGATATCGCGGCGAGGCTCGATCTTTTTCGGCAAGTATGCGACGCAGTGAGCCACGCACACGCCAATCTCATCGTGCATCGCGACCTCAAGCCTTCCAATATCTTAGTCACGCCTGCCGGCCAAGTACGACTATTGGATTTTGGTATCGCCAAATTATTGGACGTACAGCCGCTCCCTATTGAACAAACCCGCACGGGCGTGCGCGCCTTCACCCTGCACTACGCCGCACCCGAGCAGATTCGCAACGAACCTGTCACCACCATGACCGACGTCTATTCGCTTGGCGTGGTGCTGTACGAACTCCTCACTGGCAGCTATCCCTACCAGCTTAAGCGCCAAACCGACGCGGAATGGGAAGAGGCCATTTTAACTGGCGAACCGCTGCGCCCATCACTTGCCGCCGCACGCGCCGAGCCCGAACTCATCACCCCCTACTCACCGCACCGGCTCGCACGCGCTTTGGCGGGCGATCTCGACAATATCTTGCTTAAAGCCTTGGCCAAACAGCCCGAGCGGCGCTACGTATCGGTGGAAGCACTCTCGCAAGATTTGCTGAGCTATTTGCGCGGCCAGCCCGTGCGTGCACGCGGTGAAAGTTTGAGCTATCGCTTTTCAAAATACCTGCGCCGCCACCGCTGGACAATCAGCGCCGGGCTCGCCATTTTGGGTGTGCTCACCTTCTCACTGGCGGTGGTGGCATGGCAGGCACAGCGCGCGCTGCAGGAGGCTAACCGCGCGCAGGCGATGCAGCGGTTTGTGGCCGAACTCTTTCAAGACGCGGGCAGTTCCGCGAACACGCCAATTGATTTACGCAGCCTGTTAGACATGGGTATTTTGCGTGGTGAACACAGCCTTGCACGGCAGCCACAAGCGCGCGCCGAGCTGTATGGCGTAGTAGCGCAGCTGCGTCTTGGCCTCGGCGATTATCGTGAAGCCAAAGAGCTTCTGCTGCGCCAAGCCAAACTGCTTGAACAACTGCCGCAAGCCCCCGCCAGCCTGCGCTTGGAGGCCGCCACACTACGCGGCGACGTAGATCAACAGTTGGGCGATACCGCCACCTGCATTCGCCATATGCAGCCACTGAGTGAAACCGCTAAAGTTGAAGAACAGCGCCTCACCCAGCCGGTGACCGCCTTTTACGTGCAACTTGGTCGCTGCCAGCGTTTATCCGGCGAAGCCAAACGCGCACAGCAGCTGTTTGAGCGCGCACAGAATTTGCGCAAAGTTGAAAAAGACAACGTCGGTGTGGCCGAAACCAAACTTGAACTTGCCGCACTGCAGTTCGACACCGCACAGCTAGGCGCGGCCATTCAAACCTTAGACCAAGGCCTCACACAGCTGCGTAAGAACGTCGGCGACCACCATCCGCTCGCCATCGACCTGCTGCGCGCACGCTGTAAGGTAGAGCACGCTAGTGATGCCTTAGAAGCGGCCGTGCGCGACTGCCGCGCCTCGCTACAACTGGCGCAAGAGCTCAATGGCCGTAACCACCGCACCACCATCGACGCCAACAGCCAACTGGCCGCGCTCTACATCAATCTCGGTCGCTTCGCCGAAGCCGAATCCATTCTTTTAGATACCTCCGCCTGGATGCGTGCCCGGTTAGACGCCCATCATCCAGAACTGGCGCGCACCTATACCAATCTTGGTGTCGTTGCGTGGGAGCGCGGCGACATCCCGCGTGCGCTACGTTATTTACGGCAGGCACGGGCGGCTTGGCAAAAAAACAATAATCTCGCCCAAGTTGCCGAACTCGACTCCGTACTTGCGCAAGTGCTGCATAACGCCGGTATGGATCGTGAAGCGCTGCCTCTGGCGCAAGCCTCATTCAATCTGCGACAAGACCTTCCTCACGCCATCGGCCCCACCGGCGATAGCCAGCGCCTCATCGGCGTCATTTTGACCGCGCTTGGGCAATACTCGCGTGCCGAAGCCGCGCTCACCACGGCGGTGCTACTCACGCGCAATGGCTACGGAACAACCAGCGCGCATACGCGCAAGGCTGAAATCGCGCTCGCTTGGTTTCAAGCACAGCAGCAGCATTCTGAAACTGCACTGCTGCAGCTCGACCGTTTTAGTCAACCTTCATCCACCGGGCTTGAACAGCACAAAAATGCTTGGCTCGCACGCGCCTTCGCGGCGAATATCCACTGCCAACAACCGGAGCAGGTGATTCCCGCCCAACAAGCGCTCGACAGCCTACTTTCCGAAATGCTTACCGTACTGCCCGAAGGCGGCATGCTGCAGCGCAAGGTACAAGCCTTCCGCAATCACTGCGGCCGTTAAGCCCGTTTTTAATTGCGCCTGTGGTAGCGTTCCCGGTTTGTTCCCCCTCACGGACATTTCCATGTCGCAACTGACCAACGCTTTTCTTCTTGCCAGCCTCGCCATTTCTGGCACGGCCGCCGCACAAGCTACCGACAACACAGATCCCTATGTGTGGCTGGAAGATGTGCAAGGCGATAAAGCCCTCGATTGGGTGAAAGCACGCAACGCCAAGGCCGAGGCCGAGATCGCCACCACACCCGCCTTCAAAACGCTGGAAGCGCAGATCCGCACCATCTTAGATTCCGACGCCAAGATCCCCGGCGTGCAGAAAATTGGCGACTACTACTACAACTTTTGGAAAGACGCCAAGCACCAACGCGGGCTGTGGCGACGCACTACGCTGGCCGAATACCGCAAGGCCGAGCCGCAGTGGGAAACCGTGCTCGATCTCGACGCACTCAATGCCAAAGAAGGCGCGAAGTGGGTCTGGCACGGCGCCAACTGCCTGCGCCCAAAATATGAGCGCTGCCTGATTGCACTGTCGCCGGGCGGCTCCGATGCCGACGTGACGCGCGAGTTCGACCTCACCACCAAGCAGTTCGTGCAAGGCGGCTTCTTCCGCCCCGAAGCCAAGGGCGGGCTGGGCTGGATCGATGAAAACACGGTGTACGTGTTCACCGATTTCGGCGATGGCAGCCTGACCAGCTCAGGCTATCCGCGCGTGGTGAAAGAGTGGAAGCGCGGTACTCCGCTGAGCGCGGCCAAGACCGTGTACGAAGGCAAGGCCGAGGACATGTACATCTCGGCGATGCACGACGACACCCCCGGCTATGCACGCGATTTCGTCAGCCGCACCTTGGCCTTCTATAACGATGAGCTGTACCTACGCGGTAAAGACGGGACGCTGACCAAGGTCGATGCACCGAACTCCGCACAGAAGGGCGTGCACAAAGATTGGCTGCTGCTGGAACTGCGCGAACCCTACACCGCCGGCGGCAAAACCTATGCGGCGGGCGCACTGCTTGCGATCAACTTCGATGACTTCATGGCTGGTAAGCGCGATTTCACCGCGCTATTCGAGCCAACCGACAACGCCGCGCTGTCTGGCTATACATGGACGAAGGACCACCTGATCCTCAATGTGATGGAGGACGTGAAGAACCGCCTGACCGTGCTCACCCCGGGCAAGGATGGCTGGGCCAAGTCGGCCTTCGTTGGCGCGCCCACCATCGGCACGATTGGCGTAGGCGCGGTGGATGCCGATGACAGCAATGCGCTGTGGCTGACCGTCACCGACTTCGTCACCCCCACCACCCTGTCGATCGCGGAAGTCGGCCAGCAGCCGGAAGTGCTGAAGTCCAACCCGGTGTTCTTCGACGGCAGCAAGTACGCGATCAGCCAGCACTTCGCCACCAGCAAGGACGGCACCCGCGTGCCCTACTTCATGGTCGGCCCGAAAAACCTGAAGCTGGACGGCAAAACCCCCACCCTGCTGTACGGCTACGGCGGCTTCGAAATTTCACTCACCCCCAGCTACTCCGGCGCGATCGGTAAGGGCTGGCTGGAGAAGGGCGGCGTGTACGTGCTGGCCAATATCCGCGGCGGCGGTGAGTACGGCCCGCGCTGGCATCAGGCGGCGCTCAAGGCCAACCGCCACAAGGCTTACGAGGACTTCGCCGCGATCGCCGACGACTTAGTAGCGCGCAAGATCACCTCGCCTGCGCACCTGGGCACCATGGGCGGCAGCAATGGCGGCCTCTTGATGGGCAATATGCTCACCCAGTACCCGGAGAAATTCGGCGCGGTCGTGGTGCAGGTGCCGCTGCTGGACATGAAGCGCTACAGCCACTTGCTGGCCGGTGCGTCGTGGATGGCCGAATACGGCAACCCCGATACCAGCGACTGGAGCTTCATCCAGACCTTCTCGCCGTATCACCTGTTTGATGCCAAGAAGACCTACCCGGCCACCTTGTTCACCACCTCCACCAAGGATGACCGCGTGCACCCTGCGCACGCACGCAAAATGATGGCGAAAATGGAAGCCGCCGGTAAAAACGTGCGCTACTACGAGAACATCGAAGGCGGCCACGGCGGCGCGGCCAACAACGCGCAGGCTGCGCACATGAGCGCGTTGGCCTATACGTTTTTGTGGAGCCAGCTGAGCAAGTAAGCGGCACCCTCCGGCCTACGGCACAACACCCGTAGGCCGGGCATTCTTCCGTCCATGCGTTGTAAATTGCTCGCGGAGGCTCCATCTATGAAGATTGAAACCTTTCTTGCCGGTCTTTTCCTGATGAGCAGCTCCTCTGCACAAACGCTCCCCACACCGCCGCAGGCGGCGCAGCATCCGCATACCGTCACCGCGCCATTCGGTGCGCAGCGTCAAGACAATTACTACTGGCTGCGCGATGACACCCGCGAACGCCCCGACATGCTGGCCTATCTCAACGCCGAGAACGCCTATGCTGACGCCGTGCTTGCCACAAGCAAGCCCACGCAAGACGCGCTGTATCACGAAATCGTTGCGCGCATCCAGCAAGACGACGCCAGCGTACCGTTTCGCGAGCGTGGTTATTGGTACTACGCGCGTTTTGAAACCGGCAAAGATTATCCCATCCACGCGCGTCGCCAAGACGGTGCTGGGATCGACGCACAAAGCATTCTGCAGGCCAATGCCAACGGTAATTTTGATGGCGAACAGATTTTACTCGACGTCAACGCCCTGGCCGCAGGCAAAGACTATTTCAGCATCGGCGTGTATGAAGTCACCCCCAATAATCGCGTGCTGGCCTATGCCGAAGACACCAACGGCCGCCGCCAGTACACCTTGCGTTTTATCGATCTTGAAAGCGGCAAAACACTTGCAGACACCATTAGCGGCGTAGCCCCCAATGTCGTTTGGGCCGACGACAACAAAACCCTGTTTTATGTCGAAAATGATCCCGACACCCTGCTCACCAAGCGGGTGAAAAAGCACGTACTCGGCACCGACCCCGCCACCGATACAGTGGTCTATACCGAACACGACGACAGCTTCTACATGGGCATCGACCGTAGCCGCGACGATCAATACATTGTCATTGGCGTTGGCAGCACGGTATCAAGCGAGCTGCGTTACACCTCCGCCGCGCAGCCCGGCCAGTTCACCGTGCTGGCCCCGCGTGAGCGCGATGTGGAATACGATGCCGATCACTACGGCGGGCGCTGGGTCATTCGCACCAATGCCGATGGCGCCAAAAATTTCAAACTTATGACCGCTGCCGACGGCAGCACCTCGCGCACGGCGTGGCAAGACCTCGTTGCCCACCGCGACGATGTGCTCATTGAAGGTTTTGAGCTGTTTCAGCACTTCACCGCCATTGCCGAGCGCAGCGGCGGGTTGGAGCGGGTGCGTATTTTGCGTCCAGATGGCAGTGAAGCGTTTGTGAGCGCCGACGAATCCGCCTATTCGATGGGGCTTGACGTCAATAGCGAAGCAGAAAGCCCATGGCTGCGCTACAGCTACACCTCGATGACCACGCCCAGCACCACCTACGCGCTGAACGTGCTCACCAACGAGCGTCTATTGCTGAAACGCCAACCCGTACTCGGCGGCTACGACCCCGAAAAATATGTTACTGAACGCCTGTGGGCCACCGCGCGTGATGGCACGCAAATTCCGGTCTCCATCGTCTACAAAAAAGGGTTTGAGAAAAACGGCCAAGCCGCGCTGCTGCAGTACGGCTATGGCAGCTACGGGCTGTCGATGGACCCGGGCTTTTCGGTGTCGGTAGTCAGCCTGCTCGACCGCGGCATGGCCTATGCCATCGCACATATTCGCGGCGGCCAAGAAATGGGCCGCGCATGGTATGAAAACGGCAAATTGCTGAATAAGAAAAACACCTTCACCGACTTTATCGACGTCACCGAGTTTTTGGTGCAACAAGGCTACGCTGCCCCCAACCGCGTGGCCGCCCACGGCGGCAGCGCCGGCGGCCTGCTGATGGGTGCGATTTCCAATATGGCCCCCGACAAGTACCGCGTCATTTTGTCGCAGGTGCCGTTTGTGGATGTCACCACCACCATGCTCGACCCCAGCATCCCGCTGACCACCAACGAATACGACGAGTGGGGCAACCCCGAGCAGAAGCAGTATTACGACTACATCGTTACCTATTCGCCCTACGACAACCTTGAAGCCAAGGCCTATCCGTCCATGTTTATCGGCACCGGGCTATGGGATTCGCAGGTGCAGTATTGGGAGCCTGCAAAATACGTGGCGCGCCTGCGCACGCTCAACACCTCTCATGCGCCGGTCATTTTCCGCACCAATATGGAAGCGGGGCACGGCGGCAAATCGGGGCGCTTCCGCCGCTACCGCGAACAGGCAGAAATGTATGCCTTCATGCTGGAGCAGTTGGATGTTCGCTAACGCTACGCGCACACACGTATGACCCGCTGGCTGTGGGCCGCACTGGCATGGGTCAGCTTGGTCTTGGGCATCATTGGCGCGCTACTGCCGGTGATGCCCACCGTACCGTTTATTTTGCTCTCGGCATTTGCCGCCACACGCGGCTCCACACGCCTGCGCAACTGGCTGCTATCGCACCCTAAATTTGGCCGCGCCATTATGGAGTGGGAGCGTGACGGCGCGGTGAGCCGCCAAGCCAAATGGATCGCCACCATCATGATGTCGTTTTCCTCCATCTCTATGTTGATCTTCGCCCCGCGCCTGTGGATGGCGGGCATCGGCATTGGCATCATGGCCACCACCGCGCTGTGGCTTTGGCGGCGACCAGAACCGCGACAGTCTCCGCAAGCCTGAGTACACTGGGCAGATGATGAAACGTCTCCTTTTCGCGGCCCTTCTACTCAGCCTGCTCAGCGCCTGCGGCAACAAGGCCGCGCTGATGCTGCCAGAAAAACCCACCGCCACTCCTGCGTCTGCACCCGCTCCGGCCAAAGACACCCCTGCCCCCCACGATCAGCCCTGAGACCGTCATGCACTTTTGCAAAATGCACGGCGCAGGCAATGACTTCGTCGTCCTTGATCTGCGCAGTGGCTTAGCCGCCCCTAGCGCCGCCCAGTGCCAGCGGCTCGCAGATCGCCACTTCGGTGTTGGCTGCGACCAAATTCTCACCGTCGAACCCGCGCAACACCCCAGCGCGATTGCCCGCTACCGCATTTGGAACGCCGACGGCACGCCATCTGGTCAGTGCGGCAACGGTGCGCGCTGCATCGCCGCGTGGCTGGTGCGCGATGGCGCAGCGCCCGCCCAAGACGCGTTCGTAATCGAAAGCCCTGCCGGCCTGCATCACGTGCACCATGCGGCGCAGGGCGGCTTCACGATCGACATGGGCGCGCCGCAGTTTGCACCCGCCGCCATTCCATTGCATGGCTTTGCCGAACACAGCGACTACAGCTTGACCTACCAAGGGCAAGCGCTGCGCTTTGGCGCCGTATCGATGGGCAACCCGCATGCGGTGATCGAAGTGGGCGACTTGGCGCAGGCCGATGTAGCCGCGATCGGCCCGTGGCTACAGCAGCAGGCGGCATTCCCGCAGTCGGCCAATATTGGTTTCGCACAAGTACTCTCGCCCAACGCGATCAAGCTCCGCGTCTATGAACGCGGCTCTGGGGAAACCCTCGCCTGTGGCAGTGGCGCTTGCGCGGCCGTGGCCTCGCTGGTGCAGCGCGGTCGCCTTGCTGCAGATTCAGATGTGCACGTACAGCTTCCCGGCGGCACACTGCACATTCGCTACGACCGCACGCACAACACAATGTTGATGAGCGGCCCTGCCGCATTTGTATTTGAAGGCACTTTGCTGGAGGAAAACAGCCCGTGACGCTGGACTTCAACGATTCCACCGAAAAACTCAACGCCCACGAAGTCGCCGCGTGGCTACGCCGCCACCCCGAATTTCTCAAGCAGTTTCCTGATCTTGCGCTCACGCTTGTGGTGCCGCGCGACAACGGCCCCACGGCTTCGCTGGCCAGTTATCAGCTGGAAATTTTGCGCGACAAAAACCGCGAACTGACTCGCCGTCTGCACGAGCTCTTTGCCAATGCGCAGGATAACGAACGCCTCAGCGTGCGCACCCACCAGCTCACCCTCGCGCTGATGAAACAAACCAGTGCGGCAAGCACGCTGCAAGCGATGGCGGCCGCATTGGCCGAAGACTTCCAAGGCGATCTTGTGCGCTTTGTGGGCTTCACCCCCGCGCCCGAACTTGCCGATGCCGATTGGTTTTTGCACCTGCCTTCCGACAGCCCGCGCCTTGCCACCTTCAACAAGTTGCTACACAACAGCGACCCCGTGTGCGGCCGTCTGCACCCCGACCAAAACGCGCTGCTCTACGGCGTGCGTGCCGAAGAAGTGCAAAGCAGCGCCCTCTTCGTGCTGCCGCAGGTTGGCCTTGTGGCCGTGGGCAGCCGCGACCCCAACCGCTTCTTCCCTGGCATGGGCACATTGTTCCTACGCATGATGGGCGAAGCACTCGCCGCTGCGCTGGCGCGCTTTGCATGAGCTGCCTGCAATGGCAACGCAGCCGCCCATTGAGCGCTTCCTTGCGCAGCTAAGTGTTGAGCGGCAGGCCTCGCCGCATACACTCGACGCCTATCAGCGCGACTTGGCCGCACTGAATACATGGCTAAACGAGCGCGACCTACTCACCCTGCGCAGCGATGACGTGCGCGCCTTCATCGCCAGCGAACACCGCCGCGGGCTCTCGGCCAAATCGCTACAGCGCAGACTTTCTGCCTGCCGCGGCCTGTTTCGCTGGCTACTCAAAGAAGGCGCTCTTGCGAATAACCCCTGCGCAGGCGTGCGCGCCCCCAAAGCCCCACGCAAACTGCCACAAGTCTTGGATGTGGATGAAGCGGTCAAACTGGTCGAGCTGCCCACCGACGCACCACTAGGGCTGCGCGACCACGCCTTGCTGGAGCTGTTCTATTCCTCCGGCCTGCGCGTGTCGGAAGTGTGTACGCTGCGTTGGCGCGATCTCGATTTTGAACAAAGCCTCGTGAGCGTGTTGGGCAAAGGCAATAAACAGCGTATCGTGCCGGTAGGCTCGCACGCCCGCCGCGCACTGCTGGAACTGCGGCAAAGCGCCCACCCCGCAAGCGACGCCTTCGTGTTCCCCGGCCGCACCGACAAACCAATTTCCTCCCGCGCCATTCAACTGCGTATCAAGCAGCTCGCCTTTCGGCAAGGCGTGCATAAGCGCATCCATCCACATCTGCTAAGGCATAGTTTTGCCAGCCATATGCTGGAATCCTCCGGCGACCTGCGCGGCGTGCAAGAGCTACTCGGCCATGCCGATATTTCCACCACGCAAATTTACACCCACCTCGACTTCCAACACCTCGCCAAGGTGTACGACGCGGCCCACCCACGCGCCAAACGCAAAAGCTGAATGCGGCCAACTTGAAGCGCCCTTGCGGCGCCCCCACATCCTAGGTTCCAACGGAGATTACGATGGACCCTAGTCAAAACCCCCATGTATTTCACGCCACCACCATCGTTTCGGTGCGCCGCAACGGCCAAGTGGTGATCGCCGGTGACGGCCAAGTCACACTTGGTCATACGGTAATGAAAGCCAATGCCCGCAAGGTGCGCAGGCTGGGCAAAGAAGGCCGCGTACTGGCCGGGTTTGCCGGCGCCGCCGCCGATGCCTTTACCTTATTTGAACTGTTTGAAGCCAAGCTAGAAAAACACGGTCAGCTCACCCGCGCAGCGGTGGAAATGGCCAAGGATTGGCGCACCGAGCGCCGCTTTGGCAAGCTCGAAGCCCTGCTCGCCGTGGCCGATGCCGACACCTCACTGGTGATTTCTGGCACTGGCGATGTGATCGAACCGGAAGACGGCCTGATCGCGATTGGTTCTGGCGGCATGTATGCACTCTCCGCCGCGCGCGCACTGCTGGCGCATAGTGAAATGGATGCGAAATCCATTGCGACAGAAGCGCTCAAGATTGCAGGCGATATCTGCATCTACACCAACCAAAACATCACGGTAGAAGTGCTCTAATCCTATGACTGACTCCTCCTCCATGACTCCGCGCGAGATCGTTGCCGAACTCGACCGCCACATCATCGGGCAAAACTCTGCCAAACGCGCCGTGGCCATTGCCCTGCGCAACCGCTGGCGGCGCGCCCAGCTTGCGCCGGAGCTGCGCAACGAAGTGATGCCCAAAAACATTTTGATGATCGGCCCCACCGGCGTGGGCAAAACCGAGATCGCGCGTCGCCTTGCCACGCTCGCCAACGCCCCCTTCGTCAAAGTAGAAGCCACTCGCTTTACCGAAGTGGGCTACGTGGGCAAAGACGTGGAACAAATCATCCGTGACCTTGCCGATACCGCGGTCAAAATGTACCGCGCACAGGCCCGCCAAAAGGTGCGCACACAGGCCGAAGAACGCGCCGAAGACCGCATTCTGGATGCCCTACTGCCCAAGCGCGAAGCCGCGCCAGGCTTTGGTTTCAACCCCGCCAACACCACCACCGTGGATATTGGCGCCGAGCCGTCTTCGCAAGAATCCAGCACCCGGCAAAAGCTGCGCAAACAGCTGCGCGCGGGCGAACTGGACGAGCGCGAGATCGAACTCGACCTCAGCATGAATATCGGCGTGGACATCATGGCTCCACCCGGTATGGAAGAAATGGGCCAGCAGCTACGGCAGATGTTTTCGCAAATTTCCGGAAGCAAAACCCACAAGAAAGCGATGACGATCAAGAGCGCACGCCCGCTGCTGATTGAAGAAGAAGCAGGCAAGCTCATCAACGAAGATGATGTTCGCGAAGAAGCGATTGACGCCTGCGAGCAACACGGCATCGTCTTCATTGATGAAATCGACAAAGTAGCCAAGCGCAGCGAAGGCCACGGCGCAGATGTCTCCCGCGAAGGTGTGCAGCGCGACCTGTTGCCGCTGGTGGAAGGCAGCACGGTGAGCACCAAATACGGCGCGGTGAAAACCGACCATATCCTGTTCATTGCCTCTGGTGCGTTTCACCTCGCCAAACCGTCCGACCTCATCCCCGAAATGCAGGGCCGCTTCCCCATCCGTGTGGAATTAAGCGCGCTGGATAAAAACGATTTTGTGCGCATTTTGACCGAGCCCAAGGCCGCACTCACCAAGCAATATGTCGAGCTGATGCACACCGAAGGCGTGCAGCTCAGCTTTGCCAGCGAAGCCGTGGACCGCCTCGCCGAGATCGCCGCACATGTGAACGAGCGCCAAGAAAACATCGGCGCGCGCCGCCTGCATACGGTACTGGAACGCCTGCTGGAATCGCTCAGCTTCGACGCCCCCGACAAGGGCGGCACCGTGGTAATCGATCGCGCCTATGTCGATGCCCATCTGGGTGAGCTGGCACAAGACCCCGACCTCAGCCGTTACATCCTCTAAGCCGCCATGCTCGCCCTCATCCAACGCGTCACCGAAGCCGCCGTCACCGTCGATGGCGCGGTGGTGGGGCAGATTGGCCCCGGCCTGCTCGCCCTCGTGGGCGTCGAGCCGGGGGACGGTGAAGCACAGCTACAAAAGATCGCTAAACGCCTGCTGGGTTATCGTATTTTCGAAGACGATGCCGGCAAGATGAACCGATCTTTGTTGGATATCGGCGGAGAATTGCTTTTAGTGAGTCAATTCACCCTTGCCGCCGACACCCAGTCGGGCATGCGCCCCAGCTTCAGCACCGCCGCCCCACCCGCAGAAGCGGAACGGCAGTTCGACCGCCTCGTCGCTATTTGTCGGGAAGCACACCCAAAAAGGGTGGAAACCGGCCAGTTTCGAGCCCATATGAAGGTGAGCCTGATCAACGACGGCCCCGTCACCTTCCTGTTGCGTTCGTGAACGTTTTCCCATACGCAGCAACCAGATACCGTCCATTCACGGTATAATGCTTAGTTCTTTCTGCGCAGTGCGCGGATTTCCACCTACGGTACACGACTCCATGTCCAACGAACGGCAAACCGCCCCCCAGTCCGACATCAAGCTCCTCATCAGCAAGGGCTTGGAACAGGGCTATTTGACCTACGCTGAAGTCAACGACCACCTGCCCGACGACATGGTCGATCCGGAGCAGCTGGAAGACATCATTAGCATGATCAATGGCATGGGCATCGACGTGCACGAAGTGGCACCCGATGTGGAAACCCTGCTGCTGGCGGGCCAACAGGCCGGTGGCCGCGAGGTGGACGAAACCGCCGCCGAAGAAGCCGCCGCCGCCCTGACCTCGGTCGATTCCGAGGGCGGCCGCACCACCGACCCCGTGCGCATGTATATGCGCGAAATGGGCACGGTGGACCTGCTCACCCGCGAAGGCGAAATCGCGATTGCCAAGCGCATCGAAGAAGGCCTGGCGCAGATGAACGCCGCGCTGGCCACCTTCCCGTGGACGGCACAATCCCTGCTGGAAGACTGGGAACTGCACAAGGAAGGCAAAAAGCGCCTTGCAGAAATTATTACCGGCTTCAATGATGAAGAACCGGAGCCGGAACCCGCACCTGCCGCCGACGAGCCGGAAGACAGCGACGCCGAAGTCGATGAAGACGAAGACGACGCGGGCGGCGAAGCCGACGAACCCGCACCCACCGGCCCAGACCCCGTGCTGGTAGCCGAGCGCATGGACGCCCTGCAGGCGGCTTACGGCCGCTTCCAGAAGGCTTATGCCAAGAGCGGCGCCGATGCCAAGCCCACGCTGAAAGCACGCGAAGAAGTGGCGGAAATTTTCGTTACCCTGAAGCTACCGCTGCCGCTGACCGATGCACTGGTCAACAAACTGCGTGACGCCGTAGGTTCGGTAAAAAATCACGAACGCCGCATTCTTGACCTATGCACCCGCGTGGCCAAAATGCCGCGTAAAGACTTCATCAAGGCGTGGGAAGGCAACCAGACCAACCTCGGCTGGGTGGATGACCTGCTCAAGCGCAAGCAGAAGTGGGGCAGCGCCCTGCGTGATGTCAAAGAACAAATCATCGCCGAGCAGGAAGCCACCATCGAGCTGGAAAAGGCGATGTTCGTGACCCTGCCCGACCTCAAAGAAATCAACCGCGCACTGACCTATGGCGAAACCAAAGCACGCAAGGCCAAGAAGGAAATGGTCGAGGCCAACCTGCGCCTCGTGATCTCCATCGCCAAGAAGTACACCAACCGCGGCCTGCAATTCCTCGACCTGATTCAGGAAGGCAACATCGGCCTGATGAAGGCGGTGGACAAATTCGAACACCGTCGCGGCTTCAAGTTCTCGACCTATGCGACGTGGTGGATCCGCCAGGCCATCACCCGCTCGATCGCCGACCAAGCGCGCACCATCCGTATCCCGGTGCATATGATCGAAACGATCAACAAGCTCAACCGCATCAGCCGCCAAATGCTGCAGCAATTCGGCCGCGAAGCCACGCCGGAAGAGCTGGCCAAAGAAATGGACATGCCTGAGGACAAGATCCGCAAGGTCATGAAAATTGCGAAAGAACCCATTTCGATGGAAACCCCCATTGGTGACGATGAAGATTCGCACCTCGGCGACTTCATTGAAGACACCAATGTGATGTCGCCGGTGGACGCTACCACCGATATCAACCTGATCGAAACCGTGCGCGATGTTCTTGCTGGCCTCACCCCGAGGGAAGCCAAGGTGCTGCGCATGCGCTTCGGCATCGACATGAACACCGACCACACACTGGAAGAAGTGGGCAAGCAGTTCGACGTCACCCGCGAACGCATCCGCCAGATCGAGGCCAAGGCCCTGCGCAAACTGCGCCATCCAAGCCGCTCGGAAATGCTGCGCAGCTTCCTCGACGTGGAATAACCCACTTCTACGGGCCTATAGCTCAATGGTTAGAGCAGAGGACTCATAATCCTTTGGTTCCAGGTTCGAGTCCTGGTGGGCCCAGAATCACGCACAGCACCCCCCTATGAAAATCCCGCACTTTGCGGGATTTTTTGTGGGCCCGAATCTACGCCCACAGCCCCTGACAGATTCCGCTTGCCGCTCAAAGATAAACGTAGTAACGTTACTACGTTGAAGCACTACAAGAGGCGCATCATGGCCGTCACAACCTTATCTAGCCGGGAGCTCAATCAGGATGTCACCCACGCTAAGAAGGCCAGCAAGCACGGCCCGGTGATCATCACGGATCGCGGCAAGCCTGCGCATGTGCTACTGAGTTTTGAGGACTACCAGCGACTAACGAAACAACGGCGCAACATCGCCGATGCGCTGACGATGCCTGATGCTGCGGATATTGCGTTTGATCCACCCAAAGCCATTATTAAAGCCAAACCGGCCGATCTCACATGATGTATGTGCTCGACACCAATGTGCTGTCCGAGTTACGTAAGGTGCGGCTTGGTAAGGCCAATGTGAATGTAGCGGCATGGTCGGAAAGCGTTGATGCCGCCGATCTCTTTCTATCGGCCATCACCATCATGGAATTAGAGCTTGGCGTTCTGTCGATTGAACGCAAGGATGCCGCCCAGGGCGCTGTCTTGCGCACATGGTTGGAACGACAGGTCTTGCCTGAGTTTTCCGAACGCATATTGCCGGTTGATACAGCTGTCGCGCAGCGCTGTGCTCGTTTGCATGTCCCCAATAAACGCAATGAGCGTGACGCTCTCATCGCCGCAACTGCACTGGTTCACGGCATGACCGTCGTCACACGCAACGTGGCCGACTTCGAGCCCTCGGGCGTAGCTATCGCCAACCCATGGGAGCCGCTGCCGTAATTCTCTCCGGCACCTGCTTCCACTGCCAAAGCAGTGTGGTGGATTGCTCATTGCTTGCTAAACACAACTACCGCAGCTGCAACCACGCATCCAGCGCCGCCTGCGGCATAGGCCGTGCATAAAGAAACCCCTGCACCAAATCGCAGCCTTCTTGCACCAATACTGCCCACTGTGTCTGTGTTTCAACACCTTCGGCCACCACGCGCAGATCAAGGCTATGGCCCATCGCGATCATGGCGCGGCAGATCGCTGCGTTGGAGGGGTCGGTGTCAATATCACGCACAAACGCGCGATCAATTTTGATCTGCGCCAGCGGCAGGCGTTTGACGTAATTAAACGACGAATAGCCCGTACCAAAATCATCCAACGAAAAGCGGATGCCGTGCTCGCGTAGCTGCAGCATTGTGGCGATCGCTTGTTCAATATCCCCCAGCAGCATGCTTTCGGTAATTTCGAGTTTGAGCTGCTCCGGGTTGATACCGCTTGTGTGCACGATATTGCACACGTTCTGCACAAAATCAGCTTGATAGAACTGGCGCGCACTGACATTCACCGCCATCCACAGCCCGGCATAGCGCGATTCGTCTTGCCAGCGCCGCAGCGTGCGGCACGCTTCCTCTAGCACCCAGCGCCCAAGTGCAATAATGAGGCCGGTTTCTTCCGCCACAGGAATAAATTCCCCCGGCGGCACCAAGCCACGTTGCGGGTGATTCCAGCGGATCAATGCCTCAACACCCACGCAACGCCCGGTTACATCCAACTGCGGCTGGTGGTAAAGCTCAAACGCGCCATTCTCTAAACCATCGCGCATCGCGCTTTCCAGCAGCGCGCGCGCATTGATGCTGGCTTGAATTTCAGGGTCATAAAACCGCATCGTGCCGCGCCCCGAACTCTTGGCCTGATACATGGCAAGGTCAGCGCGTTTGAGCAGCTCACTGGCATCTACATCATCACCACAGAACAACGCGATACCAAGGCTGGCGCTGTTTTCATACGACACACCATCAAGCACGAAGGTTTGCGCCAGCGTGGCCAGCACTTTTCCTCCCATTCTCTGCGCCTGCTGCACCGCCAGTTCTGGTTGTTCGTCCAACTGCTGCATCAACAACACAAACTCATCGCCACCAAGCCGCGCCACAGTATCGCTGGCCCGCGTCACCCGCTGTAAGCGCTCGGCCACGTCGATCAGCAGACGATCGCCCATTTCGTGGCCTTGCGTGTCATTGATAATTTTGAAACGGTCTAAGTCTAAGTACAGCAGCGCGCACTGCTTTTTGCTGCGGGCACTATGGGCAATCGCCTGCTCTAGCCGATCAAACAGCAGGCGACGGTTGGGCAAATGCGTGAGTGGGTCGAAGAATGCCAGTTGGTAGGCTTGCTCCTCGGCCTCTTTGCGGTTGGCAATATCGCGTACCGCGCAATACAGCACATTGCGCCCGTTCATTTCAATTTTGGCTAGAGTCACTTCCGCTGGGAATGATGAGCCGTCATAGCGAAGGTGCTCCCATTCAAAACGGTGAACACCATCACGCAACGCCAGCCGCACCATTTGGTTGGCCTTTTCTCCAGACCCCTGCCCGTCGGGCTGGGTGAACGGTGAAATGGCTACCGGGCTTGTCGGGAAATCTTCAAATCGTGCATAACCAAAAATGGTCAACGCCGCACGGTTACAGTCAATAAACCGGCCGTCTTCCAGCAACAAGCAAGGGTCAGGAGAGTGGTTGAACAAATCGCGAAAGCGCTGCTCGCTATCTTGCAGCACCTGTGCTTGCTGCTCTACTTCACGCAACAATTCCAGCAACATCACACGCCAACTTTCGGCGTCCATTTTTGGCAACGCCGACGCCTCTGCTAATAAATGCAGCATCTGTTTGATCGACGATGTGGGTGAAATCCCCGCAGACGGCATGGTGTCATCCTATTTCTTATAGATAACGTAATTCCTATTGAGAAACAGGACAAGATGAGGACAAGGCATAATGCACAACTCCGCCCGCTGGAACTACGCATGCTGCTTGACACTGTTGAACACGAAACCGGCCCCAACCCGCAGTGGGCGGTGCTGTGGCTGCACGGCTTGGGGGCCGATGGCAACGATTTCGCGCCAATCGTGCCGGAACTGGTGCGCAAGGACTGGCCCGCACTGCGCTTTGTGTTTCCGCATGCGCCGGTGCGCGCGGTCACCATCAATGGCGGTGCGCGGATGCGCGCGTGGTACGACATTCGCGACTTCGATCTTGAAAGCCGCGCCGACCTCGCCGGGGTCGATGAATCCATTCGCCAAGTGGACGCGCTGATTACGCACGAAGTCGAGCGCGGCATCGCGCCCTCGCGCCTGCTGCTGGCCGGGTTTTCACAAGGCGGCGCGATCACGCTGGCGGCTGGGCTTGCCCGACAGCAACCACTTGCCGGGCTGATTGCGCTTTCCACCTATCTACCGATGCCCATCACCACCGCGCAGGAGCGCCTGCAGCCGCAGGCCCACACGCAGCCTCTGTTTATGGCCCACGGCGTGTTTGACCCGGTGGTGCCGCCCGCAGCGGGTGAAGCAGGCATGCAGGCCATGCGCCGCTTTGGGTTTGAACCGCACTGGCGCCGCTACCCGATGCAGCACCAGGTCTGTGCGGAAGAAATCAGCGACCTTGGCGACTGGATGACGGCGCGCTTTGCTGCCGTTCAGGGGTGACGCGCCGCGCGCGTGCCGCTACCATCCTAGGTTGATGTACGGATGACGCTGTTCGGGGAGAAAGAGCACGCCATGACCGCCCAAGCTTTGCGCGTTTTGATTGTGGACGACGAGCCACTGGCGCGGCTGCGCCTGCGCGGCCTGTTAGAGGCGCACACCAATGTGGCGGTGGTGGGCGAGGCCGACAACGGCCACGCAGCGCTGAGCGCGATGCCAACACTGCAACCTGACGTAGTGCTGCTAGATATCGCGATGCCCGGCCTCAACGGTCTTGAAACCGCCCACCAGCTCCACCTGCAGCCCGCACCACCGGCGATCATCTTTTGCACGGCCTACGACGAACACGCGCTGGCCGCGTTTGAAGCGCAGGCGCTGGATTACTTGGTAAAGCCGGTGCGTGGCGAACGCCTCAGCGCCGCGCTCGACAAAGCCCGCACCTATCTCGCTGGCCGTGGCCAAGCCCAAGCCGCGCCTTCTGCAGCACGACGCACCCACCTTTGCGCGCGCCTGCGCGGCAGTCTGCGGCGCATTCCCATTGGCGATATTTACTCTCTTCAAGCCGATGAAAAATATGTCGTGGTGCGCCATGCGCGCGGTGAAGATTTGATTGAAGAGTCACTGAAATCGCTGGAAGTGGAATTTGCCGATGTGTTTATCCGCATCCACCGCAATTGTTTGGTGGCACGCAGCGAAATCACCGAGCTGCGCCGCTCGCCGGAAGGGCATACCTTTGCCGTGCTGCGCCACGTCGAAACGCCGCTGGAAATCAGCCGCCGCTGCCTTACCCCGCTGCGCGACGCGCTTCACCACCTATAAACGCGCGTCTCGGGCGATAATAGGCCGATGGAAAGCCTTCGTATCGCCACCCGCAAAAGCCCGCTCGCCCTTTGGCAAACCGAACACGTCGCGCAGTGCCTGCGCGCAGCCCATCCGGGCCTACAGGTAGAACTGGTGCCACTGAGCACACGCGGCGATGAAATTTTAGATCGCTCGTTGGCCGCGATTGGTGGCAAGGGCTTATTTTTGAAAGAGTTGGAAATCGCCATGCAGCGCGGTGATGCCGACTGCGCCGTGCACTCGCTCAAAGACGTTCCGATGGAGCTTGAGCCTGGCTTTGCTTTACCCGCGATCCTGCCGCGCGCCGACTATGCCGATGCGTTTGTCAGCAATCAATTTGAAACACTGGCCGCGCTGCCACAGGGCGCGCGCGTGGGTACTTCATCACTCCGCCGTCAGGCGCAGCTGCGTGCGCTACGCCCTGATTTAGAGCTGCTGGACCTTCGCGGCAACGTCAACACACGCCTCGCCAAACTCGACGCGGGCGATTACGACGCCATCGTACTGGCCGTTGCCGGGCTATCGCGCTTAGGGTTTGATGGCCGCATCCGCAGCCGCCTCGACGCACCTCACTGGCTGCCCGCACCCGCACAGGGCGCCATCGCCGTTGAATCACGCGATGACGACCCGCGTGTGCTGCAGCTCTTCGCCGCACTCAACGACACCGCAACCCGCACCTGCGTGGAAGCCGAGCGCGCGATGAACCGCGCCCTGCATGGCAGCTGCCACGTGCCGGTGGCCGCGCTGGCCCAGCTCGATGGCCAGCAACTGCATTTGCAGGGCTTGGTGGGGTCTGCACAAGACGGACACAGCGTGCGCGCACAGGCGCAAGGCCCTGCAGATACCGCAGAAGCACTGGGCGTGCAGGTGGCCGACATGCTTTTGGCGCAAGGCGCGCGTGCGCTGATCGACGCCAGTTAAAACGCGTATTTCAAATTCAGCGTGGCGTCGGTTTTGTTGCGGCTGCGAACATCGCTATCGCGCCGCATTTCAACACCCGAGCTCAGCGTGAGATCGGGCATCAATTCCGTTTTGAACAGCAGGCTGTTGCGCAAATACACGCCGCTTTGCCCGGTTTCCACCTTGGTGGTTTGCGAAAGCCGAGTGCGCGTGCCGAGTGCGTGGCTCCATTCCACCTGCCCACGCAAAATTGGCCCGGTGCCTGCGGTGCCATCATCGGCGTAACCCTGCATGCGGTAGCCGGTATCCACCGCTACGCGCACGCTGGTATCACGGGTTTTCAGCGCTTGAATGCCGTATTGCATACCCACACGCGCATTGCTGCCCTGTGCTTTCACCCAATCACGACGTTCATTGGAAAATTTCAGGCTACCACCCGCGCCCGGCAGATCGTCGGCACCGACCCGGCGCTGCCCGCTCGGAATTTGCGGCATCGCCTCTACCTGCCATTCATTACCCACGCAGCTGGCGCGCAGGCAGCGCGGCGGATCCACCAAGCGCTGCGCTACTTCCGCAGGCAAGATAGAAACAGGCGCATTCGCGATGATCGCTGGCGGCGCAGACAGCGCCAGCCACAGTAAAGGCAGCATGGGCGTTGCAGATTGAGGGGTTGCGAGTGATTCTAGCCCGCTTTATAGCGGCAGAACCTGAACCGCTCCCGCATAATCGGCCAATGGACCGCTACGAACGCATCATCGCCATCCACCGCACACTGCAGGCCGCGCGCCTGCCGGTGCCCGTCAACCGCCTGCAAGAAGCGCTGGGCTGCTCGCGCGCCACCGTTTACCGCGACATTGCTTTTTTACGCGACGCGTTGATGGCACCGGTTATCGGTGACGGCGATGCCGGCTTCAGTTACGACCGCAGCGACACCGAGCGCTTCGAGCTGCCCGGCCTATGGCTCAATTCGGAAGAACTGCACGCCCTGCTCGCCGCGCAGCAACTGCTGGCGCGCAGCAGCGGCGGCATTCTTTCCGACGCACTCGCGCCCCTGCAAGAACGCGCAGAAAAATTACTCGACGCACAATCGGGCGGTAAGCGTTGGCCGCTGGAACGCGTGCGGGTCATCCCGCACCGCATCCGTAAAATGGACGAACACAGCTTCCGCATCGTGGCCTCGGCCGTGCTGCAGCGCCTGCGCTTAAGCTTCGACTACCGCGCGCGCTCCACCAACGACACCACCCGCCGCACGGTTAGCCCGCAGCGCCTCACGCATTACCGCGACAACTGGTATTTAGACGCTTGGGACGAAGACCGAGAAGCGCTGCGTAGCTTTTCCATCGACCGCATCCACGCCGCCAAACCGCTTGATGGCGTGGCCAAAGACGTGGCCGACGAAGACCTCAACACGCACCTTGCAGGCAGCTACGGTATTTTTTCCGGCACCCCCAAAGGCTGGGCCACGATCCGCTTTAGCCCCAAGGCAGCGCGCTGGGTGGCCGATGAACACTGGCACTCGCGCCAACAGGGACGGTTTTTGCAGGATGGCAGCTATGAGCTTAAATTGCCTTATTCCGTCCCACGCGAACTTTTGATGGACGTATTGCACTACGGGGCCGATGCAGAAATCATCGAGCCAAAATCCTTACGCGAACAATTACGCACGCTGTTACAACTGGCAATCTCCAACTACGAGGACGCCTGATGACCGATACCGCCGCGCCCACTTCCCCCCCTAACCCAGCATCGCCATCCATCGCCCTGGCCCTTGGTGCGGGCGGCGCGCGCGGCTTGGCGCAAATCGGTGTAATCGAAGTGCTGCAAGAACGCGGCATGTATGTCGAAGCGGTGGCAGGCACCTCCTGCGGCGCGCTGGTGGGCGGCTGCTTTGCCGCAGGCAAGCTCACCGAACTGCGCGACTGGATGCTAAAAACCACGCGCAACGAAATGCTGCGCCTGCTCGATCCCGGCCTTGGTCGCCCTGCTATGTTCACCGGCAACCGCCTGTTGCGCACGCTGCGCGAAGTAATCGGTGAACCGCGCATCGAAGACATGCCCATCGACTTCACCGCCATTGCCGTGGATCTACTGCGCCAACGCGAAGTGTGGCTGCGGCAGGGGGATCTCTGGGATGCCCTGCGCGCTTCGTTCGCCATTCCCGGCATCTTCACCCCCATGCGCATTGGCGGCATGGAGCTGGTGGATGGCGGCCTGCTTGCACCGCTCCCCATCACCGCCACGCGCATCGCAGGCTCGCACCGCGTCATCGCGGTGGACATCCACGGCCGCCCGCAGCCACGCGCCGATGAACCGGTGCGTGAAATCAAAGCACAGCACGACGCCCCCGATCCCGGCGTGCTGGGACGCTGGATGGAACGCCATTTTGGTGATGACGGAAAAGTACCCACGCACCGTTTTGGTTTAATGGAAGTCATGGCGCGCGCGCTCGACACCATGCAGGAGCGCATCTCGCGCGTGCAGCTAGCGCTGGAGCCACCGGAGCTGCTGATCCACATCCCGCGTGATGCCTGCCAGTTCTATGAGTTTTGGCGCGGCGCGGAATTGATTGATATTGGCAGGCGCGAAGCCGACAAAGCACTGGATGCCGCCGGTTACTGAGTGTCGCAGTCTGTGAGACGGGCCTACGGCAAGCTGGCTCCACCGTCGAAACAGGAGCCCGCCCATGCTGTACCGCCGCCTTGATTCCTTCTTGCGCCAATGCGTCATCTTGGGCGCACTCGCCGTAGTGCTTATTCCAGAAGCACGCACGCACAGCGTTTGGTTTGGCTATCTACCGCTATGGTTGCTCGGTATGCCGCTGGTGGCGTGGTGGAGCCTGCGCCGCGTCATAACGGCTAAAGCGGCAAAGGGCTCTGCAGCGGCTCGATCACGCCCTCGCCGCGCGTCACCTTTTTGAACTCTGCGCGCGACACCGAGATATAGCGCTCGTTGCCGCCAATCTCCACCTGCGGGCCGTCCAGCACGGCGCGCCCGGCGGCATCGACGCGCATATTCATCGTGGCCTTTTTGCCGCTATGGCAGATGGTTTTGATTTCCGACAGCTCATCGGCCCACGCCAGCAGATATTGGCTGCCTTCAAATAATTCACCGCGAAAATCGGTGCGCAGGCCATAGCACAGCACCGGAATACGCAGTGCATCCACCACTTCCGACAATTGCCAGACTTGCGCCTTGGTCAAAAACTGCGACTCATCCACCAACACGCAGTGCAATGCCCCGTGGGCCGCAATATCGGCGGCCACCACGCGCTGCAGATCGGCGTCGCGGTCAAACGCAATGCCCTCCGCGCGCAGCCCAATGCGCGAGGCCACGGTGCCGCTGCCGGCGCGGTCGTCGAGTTTGGGGGTAAGAATGGCCACCCGCATGCCGCGCTCGCGGTAGTTATACGCGCTCTGCAGCAAGGTGGTGGTTTTACCGGCATTCATTGCCGAAAAATAGAAATACAACTTAGCCATGCACGGATTCTACCGGTGCACAAGGCTGGCGATCACCTCTTTTCGCACCCACAATAGCCCGAATGCATCACCCGTCTCTCCACGGCCTCAACCCGCCGCAACGCTCCGCCGTCCTCCACACCGAAGGCCCACTGCTGGTGTTGGCCGGTGCGGGCAGCGGAAAAACGCGGGTGATCGTTGAAAAAATCGCCCACCTCATTGGCACAGCCCGCTACCCAGCCAAACGCATCGCGGCGATTACCTTCACCAATAAATCCGCACGCGAAATGCGCGAACGCGTGGGCAAGCGCCTCAAAGGTGATGCGGCACAAGAGCTGACCATCTGCACCTTCCATGCGCTGGGGCTGAAAATCGTGCAGATCGACCACGCCAAACTTGGCCTGCGCCGCGGCTTTTCGATTTTTGACGCCGACGATAGCAGCGCGCAAATCAAAGACCTGCTGCCGCACGGCAGTAAACCCGACGTGATCGACGCGATGAAGCAGCTTATTTCGCGCGCGAAAAACGCCGGGCTATCGCCCGAGCAGGCTACCGAGGCCGCAGGTTCCCCGCGTGAGCGCGAAGCCGCGGCGCTGTACACGCGCTATCAGCAGCGCCTATCTGCATTCAATGCCGTGGATTTTGACGACCTGATTCGCCTACCGGTGCAGCTTTTAGAAAACGACATCGATGCGCGCGACGCTTGGCGCGAGCGCATCGGCTATCTTTTGGTGGACGAATGCCAAGACACCAACGACGCGCAGTATCGGCTGCTAAAGGCCATTGCCGGTGACGCCGGGCAGTTCACCTGCGTGGGTGATGACGATCAAAGTATCTACGCTTGGCGCGGCGCGAATCCCGACAATCTTTTAGCGCTGGGCACCGACTATCCTGCGCTTGAAATCATCAAGCTGGAGCAAAACTACCGCTGCAGTAACCGCGTGCTGCGCAGCGCCAATGCGCTAATCGCCAACAACCCGCACGAACACCCAAAGACATTGTGGAGTGACGCTGCCGACGGTGAGCGCATCTGCGTATGGGAATGCCGCGACGCTGCTCATGAGGCCGATAAAGTCGCCGCTGAAATTCAGTTTGTGGCGCAAAAGGCCACACCGCCCAACGGTACCCCGCCGTGGGGTGAATTCTGCATTTTGTTTCGCGGCAACCACCAAAGTCGTGCGCTGGAAAAAGCCCTACAGCTGCTGCGCATTCCCTACCATCTCTCCGGCGGCACTGCCTTTTTGGATCGCGGCGAAGTCAAAGACGCGCTGGCGTGGCTGCGCCTTTTGGCTAACCCGGAAGACGACGCCGCCTTCCTGCGTGCGGTGCAATCGCCCAACCGTGGCGTAGGCGCGGGCACTTTGGCTAAATTGGGTGAGCTGGCCGCGCAGAAGCATCTTTCGCTGGCCCGCGCTGCCGAATCGATGGCCATCGCGCAGCAACTTCCGGCACGCGCCGCTAACGCGCTGCAGGGGTTTTCCAGCATCCTGCACGGCCTGCGCAGCGATGCCCACACGCTGCCCCCGGCCGAACTGGTGCGCAAACTCAACGAACGCTCCGGCCTGCTCGCCGCGCTGCAGGCCAGCTGCAGCAATGAAGCCCAGTTCAAACAACGCCGCCGCAACTTAGACGAACTTGCCGACTGGTTCGATGGCCCCAAGACCTCCACCCCCGGCGAACTGGCCGCCGCGCTCGCCCTGCTCAGCCATGCCGACAAAGGCGATGCGGGCAACCAAGTGCGGCTGATGAGCATGCACGCCGCCAAGGGGCTAGAGTTCCGCTTCGTGTTTATTGTTGGCGTGGAAGACGGCAACCTGCCGCACGAAGCCAGCCTTGAAGAAGGCCGTCTCGATGAAGAGCGCCGCCTATTCTATGTGGGCATCACCCGCGCCAAGGAGCGGCTGTGGCTGTCCTATGCGAAAGAGGCGCAGCGCTGGGGCGATAAGCTTCGGCTTTCCCCCAGCCGCTTCATTGAAGAACTACCCAGTGCTGAACTGCAACGCGACGGCACCGACCCCGAGGCCGATGCCCAGCGTAAAGTAGAGCGCCGCAACGCCAGCCTTGCGAATATCCGCGCCATGCTGGCCGACTAACCTTCCTGCCGTGCTCCAACGGAGACCCTTATGCCCCGCCTGCTGCCCTTCGCCCTCGCCCTTCTCCTTTCTGCCTGCGCCAGCACCGGCATTCGGCCGCACACGGCGGCTTCGGAAGTGCGCGACATCCAAGATTTAGGCGTCATTGCCAGCGCCTTGGCTGAATCACCCAAGCGCACTCTGCTGGTGCTCGACATCGACGACACCCTGCTCACCTCCGATCACTTTTTCGGCAGTGATAAATGGTACGACTGGCAAAAAACCCTACCTGCAGGTGACCCCGGCAAAGTGCCCTGCCTGTTCGACGTGATTTCACTCAATTACGAAACCGGCACCCAGCGCCCCACCCAGCCCAACGCCGCGCAGTTGGTCAACGCACTCAACGTCGATAAGCTGATGTTGACCTCGCGCAACCCGCTGTACCGTGGCGGCACCCAGCGCACCTTGCACGACAACGGTTTCACCCTGCCCGCGATGCTCGGCCAGCAGAACGACGGAAGCAGTTGGGATTTCCGCAAATCACCCGATGCCGCGCCGGTGCGCGTGGTGTACGACAACGGCATTTTCATGACCACCGGGCAAGACAAGGGCAAGGCCCTGCTCAGCCTGCTGCAACGTCTAAAGCTGCACTACGACCGCGTGCTCTTGGTGGATGACGGCGAACGCAATATCACCCATATGCGTGACGCGCTGCAGGCCGCAGAGATCGACTACCTCGGCTTGCACTACACCCGCATCAGCAAGCAGATCAGCGAAGAAGACGCCGCATCCGGCCGCAGCGGCTGGCAGGCGTGGCGCGCGCTACTGGCCACCAATTACCCAGAGCGCCTGCAGGCTTTTGAACGCGGACAGTGCAGCTATTGATATAAATCAATAAGTTAAGATAAATACATATACTATTGCATTAAGATAAATCTCGCGTTACTCTGCGGCATCCGGCGCCATGCCGGAACCATGCCACAACCGCAATGTCCTCCGGCTTCGCCGGACTTGAAGGAGACTTCGGTCTCCTTTTTTCTTTGCCAAACTTGCATCCAGCCCGCAGGCCATGGACACTCCGCCCCATGACCGCCGGGATCCGTTACCCGCTTGCCGCCTGCTTGCTAGCCTTTGCGCTGGCCCTGCTTGCTGCCTGCCAGCCCGCTCCCGATGGCGCGCCTACGCGCAGCCAGCACGGGGCTACGGCCGTTCCCGAGGCCGCCGAGCGCCCGGTAGATGCGGTGTACTTCCTGCGCGACCGCTTGCTGGCCCGCGATGGCGCGGGGTTTGCCAAGATCGCTGTTCCGCCTGAGCTCTACGCGCCGCTTGAGACCGCGTGGAGTGCTGGCCGTAGCCGCTGGCCTTTGGATGAGCTGCCGCTGGATGCGCGCATTCCGCGCATGCTCGCCGCCCTGCAGGCGCCCAATGCCGACAAGGCCTTGATGAAAACCTTCAAGCGCCAATTTGCCGGAGCCGACGCCGATATCGACCAAGCCGTTCGCACCCTTGTGGTGTTCGGCAGCGGCTATATCGAAAAAGACCCCAGTTATAACGACGAAGAACGCAAGCACACCGCGCAGGCCCTACATGCTATTGGCCGCTGGGCCGTAGCCGCGCCGCTGGCCGACCCCAAACGCGCGCAGCCATTTTTCTCCGCGCTGAGCGCTGCGGCGGTGCGCACCGGCATCGACGGCCGCGGTAAATGGCAGCCGTTTATCAGCCTTGGCATGACCCAAAGCCTGAACCGGCTATCGCCTTTTTTCGCCACGCTCATTGCCCAGCTGCGCGAGCAGTACGGCCTTGATATTGATGCCAGCCTGCGCAGCGTTCACGTCACCCTGCTGCAACAACTCGACGACCGCGCCACCTTGCGCCTGCAATACACCCTTGCTGGGCAAGAGATCGACGCACTCTTGCCCGCTGTGCGTCTCCATAACCGCTGGTATCTAGAGGAGTATGTGCAGCGCGCGGAGCTTTCCGCCGCGGGCATCTCGCGTTAGTCTGCACAGGTTGAGCCTGCAGGCGCCGCTGCTGCAGGAAATAGGTGAAATTCATCACAGGATGGCTATGGCTCAGGACAATGGTGGTCACGATAGCGAACAGACCGGCTTGGCAAATTTTGCCGGCGCGGGGCTATCGATCGTGGCGGCAACAGACCTGCGAAAAACCGCCGCCGCGCTGCTTACTGGGCTGAGCGATAACGGCCTTACGGCTACCGCCGTGGTCTGGACCGAGCTTGGTGAGCTGCTGTTTGAACCACCTAGTGCCGCCACCGCCGGAAACACCCAAGTGGCCACCGCACTGTTTTCCGGGCGCCCACTGAAAGAAGCCTCGCTTCCCGACGCGCGCCTGCTCACACCCGAAGGGGCCAGCGTGGCCGAAGCCGCCTTACTTGCCCCCACCGGCCAGCTGCAGCAGCCTACGCCTAGCCAAGCGCGGCTGTTAGCGCTAGCGGCGCGCCGCCTGTCGGAACTGCTGTCTATCCAACGTCTGCAGGCGGCCGTTCAAGACCTTGAGCAAGCCGAGCAGCTGCAGCATGCGCTGTTTGCCATCGCCGACATGGCCACCTCCGACCGCGACATGCAAAGCCTGCTGCGCGGCCTGCACCAGATCGTCGGCAAGCTGATGTATGCGGAAAACTTCTTTATTTCGCTATACGACAAGTCGCGGCAAACCCTGCGCTTTATCTATTTCGTTGATGAAATGGATGACGGCATGTATTCGCCCGAGTTTGAAATCCCGGTGTCGCAGCTGGCCAATAGCGTGACGCTGGGCATTATTCGCCACGGTCGTGCGGTACACGGCTCTTCGGAGGAAATCGCGGCGCAGCTAGGGCTTTCAACAGTAAATACTGTGGGCACTCCTTCCGTCGATTTCATGGGTGTACCCATGCGCCGTGGTGGTGAAACCGTGGGTGCTCTGGTGGTGCAAAGCTATCGCGAAGGCATCTACTTCACCCAATCCGATCTTGCCGTCTTGGGTTTTGTGGCCGAACATGTACTCAATGCCGTGGAGCGTAAACGCGGCCAAGAAGAATTAGAACAACGTGTAGCCGACCGCACGCTGGAGCTTGCCAAGACCAATATTCAGCTGCATGAGCAAATGCGCGAGCGCGAGCGCGATGCTCACCTCCAAGCCACGCTCTACAAAATTGCCGAACTGACCAACGCGCAAAAAAGCGACGCCGAGTTCTACCAAGACCTGCATCGCGCAGTGTCTGAGGTGATCAACGCGGAAAATTTTTACATCGCCCTGCTTTCGGAAGACGGGAACCGTCTGCTGTTCCAATACTCCGTTGATGCGACTGATGAGATTCGCAGTGAGCGCCCCTTCGGCAAGGGGATGAGTGAATATGTCATCCGCAGCGGGCATACCGTTTTGATCGACGCCGCAGGCGTGCGCGCACTGGTGACCAGTGGCGAAGTTGATGCCCAGCGCAATACCCAACCTGCTGCGTCTTGGCTGGGTGCACCGCTGCTAGGCAGCGCCGGCGCACTCGGCGTCGTCGTGGTACAGAGCTATCACGAGGATCGCCTGTATAGCAGCAAAGACGCCGATATCCTCACCTTCGTTTCGCATCAAATCGCCAGCAGTTTGGAGCGCCGCAAACAAGCCGAGGCGCTGCGCAATCTCAATGCCGAACTGGAAGAACGCGTGCAGGTACGCACCCGCGAGCTGCGCCGAGAAATTAGCGTGCGTGAGGAAATCGAAGCCCAGCTCAAGCACCAGGTGATGCACGACCCACTCACCGGCCTGCCCAACCGCGTGTATTTGCGTGACCGGCTCGAGCGCGCACTCTCGGCGCACCAGCGTACCCCCGAAAAGCACCCATTTGCGCTGCTCTATCTCGATGTTGATCGCTTCAAGCTGTTCAACGACAGCCTTGGCCACCAAGCCGGCGACATTATCTTGGGCGAGTTCTCCAAGCGTCTGCTGGAATGCGTGCGCGGGCCGGATATCGTCTCGCGCCTATCGGGCGATGAATTTGCCATTTTGCTAGAAGACGGCTTGCAACCCGCCACCGCCAGCAAGATCGCGCAGCGCATCCAATCGCGCATGCAAGACCCTATCCAAGTGGGCGACCGCACCGTGCAGGCCTCAGCCAGCATTGGTATTGCCGTGGGCCACCCGCGCTACCAAACCATCGACGAAATTCTGCACGATGCCGACGTGGCGCTGTACCGCGCCAAGGCCGCCGGCCGACAGCGCTTCATGCTGTTTGACGAGGCCCAGCAAAACTCCGCCATGAATGTGCTGGAGCTGGAGCTGGAGCTGCGCAACGCACTGCATTCGGGTGAATTTCTCGCCTACTTCCAACCCATCGTGCAGTTGGATGATGCAGAAGTGGTGGGCTATGAGGCACTGATCCGCTGGCAGCACCCGCGCCGCGGCCTACTGACGCCGGGGGATTTCCTGCCCGTGGCAGAAGAAAGCGGCCTCATCGAGGCCATCGACTGGCATATGTACCGGCTTGCCTGCCTTGCGGGCAAAGATCTGGCGCAAAAGGGTGGCTTCATCACCATCAACATTTCTGCCCGCCACTTCCAATACGACGACTTCGACCAGCGCCTACTGGACCTGCTGGCAGAAACCGGCTTCAACCCCGCCCAGCTGCGTATCGAAGTCACCGAAGGCACCTTGCTGGCCGACCCTGACGCCGTTGCGCGCACTTTGGAGCGCCTGCAAAACGCGCTGATTGGGGCGGCGCTGGACGATTTCGGCACCGGCTTCTCATCGCTCAGCCACGTCCACCGTTTCCCGCTGAAAACCATCAAGATCGACCGCTCGTTTATCCGCGACCTCGGCCAGCCCGATGAACGCCGCAGTCTGGCGATTATCGAGGCGGTCTTGAGTCTCGCTCGCTCGCTCAATCTCACCGTAGTGGCAGAGGGCGTGGAAACCGAAGCGCAGCGGAAAATCCTGCTGGGTTTGGGCTGCGTGCACGGGCAAGGCTATCTCTTCGGCAAGCCTTCCGCGCCCGATCACTGGTTGGAATCGGCTGAATAAGGCCGTTTTCGGCGTTATTCGGCGATAATGACGGCAATGTCTAAGCCACACCCTCCCGCACAGGTTGGTCTGTTCGACCCACCGAACCCAGAAAACCCCGCCGCTGAGAGCGCTGCAGGCGGCCCGGCTGTACCCG
>NZ_JAHRWW010000027.1 GCF_019104945.1 Thermomonas sp.
CTCGCTAAGAGCTTGCCAAATACCTTACTTGTTGGCTGGGTGATCCTTGGCCCATCTGTATGCGCGCTACACGCACTTTGGCGTAGTCGCTGCACACCTAACAATTCGTTCAAGCCGAACCCGCTTCGTGGCGTCAAATGCCTGCTTACGCTACGCTAGCAGGCATTCGCCGCCACTGCGCGCGTCGGCTTAACTCAAGCGTTAGCGCCCAAAACAATGTCTCTCGCACTCTTTGATTTCGACGGCACAATCACTACCCACGAAACCATGCCGGACTTCGTTCGTCAGTCGGTTAGCCGTCGCCGGTTGCTTCTCGGGAACCTCGTGCTTGCGCCCCTCGTTCTCGGTTACAAGCTTGGGCTCGTGTCTGGCGTCCTGATACGTCGAGTTATTGTCCGCTTCGCTTATAGCGGCGTACCTCTCGCAACAATTGAGTCGGCTGGCCAAGCCTTTGCCCGGAACTATTTGCCAAATGCTTTGCGCCCCGAGGCAATGGAACGCATTGCTTGGCACAAGGCTCAAGGCCACAAGGTCGTTGTCGTCTCGGGCGGCCTTGACGCTTATCTATCTCCTTGGTGCAACGAGCATGGACTGGAGCTCATTTGCTCTTCCCTGCAGCACAGCCAGGGCGTTTTGACAGGTCGTTACCTTGGGCAACAATGTGTACTTGCGGAGAAAGCACGCCGGGTTCGTGAGGGCCACGATCTGAGTGCATACTCCACAGTATATGCGTACGGCGATACCCCGGAAGACCGAGACCTGCTTGGCATCGCCACCAAGCCGCACTATCAGTGGCAAGAGGTGGGCGTCCCGGTTGGGCGCTAACAATTCGTTCAAGCCGAACCTACTTCGTGGCGTCAAATGCCTGCTTACGCTACGCTAGCAGGCATTCGCCGCCACTGCGCGTGTCGGCTTAACTCAAGCGTTAGGGCGCACTGCAAGTGCGTCGCAACTTACACAAGGAGCTTTGATGTCCGGTCCTGCCCGTGCTGGCCTCTTCATTTACGCAAAAGACCTTGAGCACCTCGCCAGCTTCTATCAAACGCTACTCGGCATGTCTCGTGCACACGCTGCACCCGGTTTAGTGGTGCTGCGCTCGCCGGACTTGCAGATCACGGTCAATGCCATGCCTTCCCATGTTGCCGAACAAGTGGACATTTCTAGCCCACCGGCCAGGCGGGACAATGCGGCCTACAAATTCTTCTTTACGGTCCCAAGCCTTCAGCAAGCCAGTCAGGCAGCCTCAGCTCTCGGGGGAGAGGTTCTGCCAGAGCAGTGGTCCGGCCCGGGTTTCATCGTGTGCAATGCAGTGGACCCAGAGGGCAATATCTTCCAGGTGCGCGAGAGTGCGCCCTAACAATTCATTCAAGCCGACGCCACTGCGCTGCGCGGCTTAACTCAGCAACTGTCTTCCGATAGTCGGTCAAATCGCCAATCACTGCGCGCTCGCAAGCTCATCTCTTCGCCGTGCATTGACGATACCCAGCAGCTTGCGCATGCACGCCACTAAGGCCACTTTCCCGACCTTCCCGCGGGCGCGTAATTGCTGGTAATGCGCCCTCATTTCTGGATCCCAACGCACCGATGATAGCGTTGCCATATAGAGCGCCACTCTGACGTGTGTGCGCCCTCCTCGTATCCGGCGCTTCCCTTGGGATTGCCCACTGTCTTTGGCCATCGGCGCGACTCCTATGGGATTGCCCACTGTCTTTGGCCATCGGCGCGACTCCTACCAGCTTGCTGATCTGAACAGCCCCGGGTATCGAGGAGGCAAATTAGTTTAAGTGATTGCGGCTGACTCGGGCTGTTGTTCGAGTTGCCGCCAATAGTTTGCCTCAGCTTCCGCCGGTGGGATACCTCCAATAGGTTTGAGTAGTCTGCTGTGGTTGAACCAATGCACCCATTGCAGGGTGGCAAGTTCCACGGATTCTCTGTTTTTCCAAGGCCCTCGGCGGTGAATCAGCTCCGCTTTGTATAGCCCGTTGATGGTTTCGGCCAACGCATTGTCATACGAATCTCCCTTGCTACCCACCGAGGGTTTAATGCCTGCTTGCTCTAGTCGCTCGGTGTAGCGAATGCTGACGTATTGCGCCCCCCGATCTGAATGATGGATCAAGTCGTCAATCGCAGGCTGACGATCAAACAGCGCTTGCTCCAGTGCATCCAGCACGAAATCTGTCTGCATCGTGCGGCTGACCCGCCACCCCACAATACGACGCGCGAATACATCAATGACAAAGGCGACGTAGAGCCAGCCTTGCCATGTGCTGACATAGGTGAAGTCCGATACCCATAACTGGTTTGGCCTGTCAGCACTAAAGACGCGATTGACCCGATCCAGTGGGCAAGGCACAGCGGTATTCGGTGTTGTGGTGCGCACCGCCTTCCCTCTGCGTACGCCCTGCAAACCTAGGCGACGCATCAGTCGTTCAACCGTGCAGCGCGCTACCCGGATGCCTTCACGATTCATCTGCAACCAGACTTTGTCAGCGCCATAGACCTGCCAGTTGGCATGCCAAACACGCTGTACATCCAATACCAGCACAGCATCGCGTTGTGCGCGTGGGCTTCGCAGCTCAGGGCAGCGTCGCCGTGCCGCATGACGCCAGTAACACGAAGGGGCCATTTGCAGGACGTTGCAAATGGGCTCGACCCCATAGCGGTCACGATAATGATCGATATACGCTTTTAGCGTTTGAGTTGGCGGTCGAGCTCCGCTTGCGCAAAAAAAGCACTGGCCGTCTTCAATATTTCATTGGCCCGGCGAAGCTCCTTGACCTCACGTTCCAACGCTTTAATGCGCTGCGCATCCGCCGTTGTCGTGCCAGCGCGCACACCAGCATCGACTTCCGTGCGTTTAACCCATTCGAGCAACGTGTCTGCTGTGCAGCCTATTTTCGGGGCAATGGACTGCACGACTGCCCAAAGTGATGGGTATTCATTGCGGTGCTCTTGCACTATGCGAACCGCACGTTCACGGACTTCAGGTGTAAATCGATTCGATTTCTTGTTCATAGCTCCATTCTCTCGATCTTTGGAGCCTCCTCAATACCCGGGGCTGTTCATACCGCACGAAGTACCTGACACTCGCTGCCGCAAGAACGGATGTGTTCGATTACATCGAACGTCGTCACAACGCTAGAATGCGACGGCGGGTTGCCAAGCAGGATTTGAAGTTTTCAGCCCTTTTATAACCGTCCGTGGAAATGGGGGTGAACCCCAACGCACCGACGATAGCGCCGCCATATAGAGCGCCACTCTGAGCGTCGAATCGACGGTATCGAGTTGGTGGAGTTCGCCGAAGCCTTGGGCGTGCCGCCCTTGAATACTAGGCGAGTACCTGAGCCGACGCGGCGCTGGGCACTTCCCGAAGACCAAGCGCAACTACTGACGCCCAAAACAAGAAGGGCAGTCGATTGGTTGCCCTTCTTGTCTCATTGGTGCCGGAGATAGGAATCGAACCTACGACCCCATCATTACGAATGACGTGCTCTACCAACTGAGCTACTCCGGCAAGGTCGGCAATTCTAGCTGGTTCTTCTATGAACTTACAACTGCCTGAGTTCTTTCGGCAAGGCGAACACCATGCTCTCGGGTTCCCCGCGCAGTTCGCGCACGTCAGCCGCACCTAATTCGTGTAAGCGTTTAAGCACCCCCTGCACCAGCACCTCCGGTGCCGAGGCCCCTGCGGTGACACCCACGCGTTTGTGTGCCGCCACCCATGCTGGGTCAATTTCAGCGGCACTATCAATTAGTAGCGCATCGGCACCCTCGCGCTGCGCCAGCTCACGCAAGCGGTTGGAGTTGGACGAATTCGGCGACCCCACCACCAGCACCGCGTCGCAACCATCGCGTACGAGGTCACGCACGGCGTCTTGGCGGTTTTGCGTGGCATAGCAAATATCGTCGTGCTTCGGTCCTTGAATCTGCGGGTACTTGGTTTTGAGCGCGGCAATGATGTCGCGGGTATCGTCCACACTCAGCGTGGTCTGGGTGGTGTAGGCGCAATTACTGGGTTGCTTGATCTCCAGCGTGGCGACGTCGTCAATGTCTTCCACCAAATGAATCTCACCGGTTTGCCCGCGCGCACTCCACTGCCCCATGGTGCCTTCCACTTCCGGGTGACCGGCGTGACCAATCAGCACCATATCGCGCCCGCGGCGGCTCTGCCTGCTGACCTCTTGGTGCACCTTGGTGACCAGCGGGCAGGTCGCGTCGAATACCCGCAGCCCACGCCGTTCGGCCTCGGCGCGCACTGCTTGAGAAACACCGTGGGCGGAAAAGATAACGGTGGCACCATCCGGCACTTCGTCGAGCTCTTCGACAAAGATCGCACCGCGCGCTTTGAGGTCATCCACCACAAATTTATTGTGTACGACTTCGTGGCGCACATAGATCGGCGCACCAAACAGTTCTAGCGTGCGCTTGACGATTTCAATCGCGCGATCGACACCGGCGCAAAAGCCGCGCGGGTTGGCAAGCAAAATATCCATGCGTGTAGTTTACCCCCCTACGCTCGGCTTGGCCTTGCCCGACATCAAGCCAAACACGCCCAGCCCAATGGCACCCCCCACTACCGCGCAATCGGCGATATTGAACGCGGGCCAGTAATAGCTGCCCACATACCACTGAATAAAATCCACTACATGACCATGCATTAGCCGGTCGATGACGTTACCCACTGCGCCGCCGATCACCAGGGCCAGCGGAAGCGCTTGTTTCCAGTCAGAGCGCGGTGTTTTGGCCAGCATCCAAGCCATCAAGCCGCTGATGCCAAACGCCAGTAGCACGAAGAAATACTTTTGCCAGCCACCCGCATCGGCAAGAAAGCTAAACGCTGCGCCGGTGTTATAAGTGCGGTACCAGTTCCAAAACCCGTCGACCACCGGCACAGCGGTGTATTCCGGCAGACTGCCAAGCACCCAAGCCTTCGACCACTGATCGAGCAGCAGCACCAGCACCGAGACCAGCAGCCACGGCAACGCATTGGACTTTACCTTTGCCATTAGAACCAGCGGCGCGTTTCGCCTGCGCCCTCCACGTTCTCCACACAGCGCCCGCACAGTGCGGGATGCTCGGCGTGGTGACCTACGTCTTCGCGGTAGTGCCAGCAGCGCACACACTTATGTTTCTCAGTGGGTGCTACAGTCACGCCAATGGCGCTGGCCTGGTTATCCGGCACAAGATGCACATCGCCGCTAATCAACAGGAAGCGCAGCTCGCTCGCCACCGGCGACAACCAATTCTGGTCGGCCACGCCCACATGCAAGGTGACCTCGGCCTCCAGTGCCGCGCCAATTTTGCCTTCGGCACGCAGCGGCTCTAGCGCCTTTGTGACCTGCTCACGCAGTTCCAGCAGACCTTCAAAATCCTTCACCGCCAGCGGTGCATCACTAGGTAGCGACGCCAACCCTTCATACCACGTGGCCAAAAGCACATTCCCCGCGCGCTTGCCGGGCAAATAGCCCCATAGCTCATCGGCGGTAAAGCTGAGCACTGGTGCGATCCAGCGCGCGAAGGCTTCGGCGATGTGGTACATCGCACTTTGCGCACTACGGCGGCCGCGCGCGTCTTCTTGCATGGTGTAGAGGCGGTCTTTGGTGACGTCCAGATACAGCGAGCCAAGATCCACGCTGCAGAAGTTCATCAATGTTTGCACGACCGAAGCAAAATCGTAGTCGGCATATGCGCCCTTGATCGCTTCTTGCACTTCAAACGCACGGTGCACGATGAAACGATCCAGCGCCACCATGTCTTCTAGCGGTAGCAGATGCTGCGTCGGATCGAATCCATGCAAATTACCCAGCAGAAAGCGCGCGGTATTGCGAATGCGGCGGTAGGCATCGGCATTGCGCTTCAAAATTTCCTGCGACAACGACATCTCATTGCTGTAGTCGGTGGAGGCGATCCACAGGCGCAGGATGTCCGCGCCCAGCTTGTTCATGATGTCCTGCGGCTCGATGCCATTGCCCAGGGATTTACTCATCTTGCGGCCGTGTTCATCCACGGTGAACCCGTGGGTGAGGCACTGTCGGTACGGTGCAGCTTTGTCCAGCGCTACGCCGGTGAGTAGCGAACTTTGGAACCAGCCTCGGTGCTGATCAGAGCCTTCCAAATAAAGATCAGCCGGTTTATTCAAGCCACGTTCGGGCAGCACGCACTCGTGGGTGACGCCGGAGTCGAACCAGACATCGAGGATGTCAGTGATCTTGTCGTAATCCTTCGCCTCATCGCCAAGCAACTCGGTAGCGTCCAGCGTGTACCAAATATCAATACCGCCCTGCTCCACTTTATCGGCCACGGCGTGCATCAGTTCTACGCTGCGCGGGTGCACATCGCCGGTTTCGCGGTGCACGAACAGCGCAATCGGCACACCCCAAGTGCGCTGGCGCGAGATCGTCCAATCCGGGCGGCCTTCCACCATGCCCGCGATGCGCGCCTGCCCCCATTCGGGGTACCACTTCACCGTCTCGATGGCGGCCAGCGCGTCGCGGCGCAGATTCGCTTGTTCCATCGAAATGAACCACTGCGGCGTGGCGCGGAACGCAATAGGTGTTTTATGCCGCCAGCAGTGCGGGTAGCTGTGCTTGAGCGGCGCGAACGCCAGCAGGTGACCATTTGCGCGCAGCACTTCCACGATGGCGTCGTTGGCCTTCCAAACGTGCAGCTGGGTGAGGTCCACATCGCCCGCTTTCGGTGTGGACGGCAGATACACGCCGCGCCCATCCACCGGATTAAGCTGGGCAGCGCTGTATTTTTCGATCAAACCGTACTTCTGGCCGATCACGAAGTCTTCCTGGCCGTGGCCTGGGGCGGTATGCACCGCGCCGGTACCATCCTCGGCACTGACGTGATCGCCCACCAGCACCGGGATATCGCGCTCGGCGTAGAACGGGTGCGCAAACAGCAGACCTTCCAGCTTTTCACCCTGTGCGCGGCCAAGGACCACTACTTCGTCCACGCCATAGCGTCGCAGCGCCTTTTCCGCCAGTGCTTCGGCCAAAATCAGCCAACGACGCCCACCATCGGCGCGCGCCGGGCCTTCCACCAGCACATAGTCGAAATCTGGCCCTAGCGAAATCGCCAGCGACGCGGGCAGCGTCCACGGCGTGGTGGTCCAGATCGGAATTGCCACGTCCACATCTTCCGGCAGTTCGCTGCCGAAGACGCGGCTTACTTGCTGCGGGTTGCGTGCGCTATAAGCCACATCCACCGCTGGCGAGGTCTTGTCTTGGTATTCGATCTCGGCTTCGGCCAAGGCGCTGCCGCAGTCGAAACACCAGTACACCGGCTTCACCCCGCGCAGCAGGTGGCCGTTGTCCACCACTTTGGCCAGTGCTCGGATTTCATTGGCTTCGAAATGGAAGTCTAGGGTCTGATACGGATTGTCCCAATCGCCCAACACGCCGAGGCGCTTGAAATCACGGCGCTGCACATCGATCTGCTCGCGCGCGTATTCACGGCACTTCTGGCGGAACTCGGTGGCATCAAGCTTCACGCCCACTTTGCCGAATTTCTTTTCGATCGCGATTTCAATCGGCAGGCCGTGGCAGTCCCAGCCAGGGATATACGGCGCGTCAAACCCCGCCAAGGTTTTCGACTTGACGATGATGTCTTTCAAAATTTTATTGACTGCATGGCCCAAATGGATCGCGCCGTTGGCATAGGGCGGGCCATCGTGCAACACGAACTGTGGGCGGCCTTTCGCAGCAGCGCGAATCTGCCCGTACAGGTCTTCCGAATACCAGCGCGCCAGCGTGCCCGGCTCGCGCTTGGGCAGGTCGCCGCGCATCGGAAACTCGGTTTCCGGCAGCAGAATGGTGGACTTGTAGGGGTTCTCGGTCTGTTCAGTCACGCGAGTGCTCGCTGCGGTTCGTACTGTTGAAGGAGAGATCTCGCCTGCGCGTCGTCTTGGTGCATTTGTGCCACCAGCGCAGAGAGGTCGGGGAATTTTTCTTCGTCACGCAAATGCGCAACAAACTCGACTTCGATCCGGCGCCCGTATAGGTCGCCTGAATAATCGAACAAATGAGCTTCGAGCAGAGGTTCAACGCCATCCACCGTGGGGCGAGTGCCGAAGCTGGACACCGAAGGCCAAGGCGCATCGGTAATACCGTGCACCCAAGTGGCATAAATGCCGCGCAGTGCGGGCACTTTGCCACCGTAACGCAAATTGGCAGTGGGAAACCCCAGCGTGCGCCCTAGCTGCTGCCCACGCACCACACGCCCGCCAATGGCATAGGGCCGCCCCAACAGGCGCGATGCCTGCGCAAAATCACCGGCGGTGAGCGCAGCGCGCACGCGGGTTGAGGACACGCGCTCGCCTTCGTACTGCACCGACGCAATGGTCTGTGCGGTAAAGCCAAGTTCGGCCCCCATCGTTTGCAGCAGCGCCATATCACCGCGCCGCGCATGGCCAAAGTGGAAATCCGGCCCCACCCACACTTCGCGCGCGGCGAGGCGCTGTACCAGCACATGCCGCACAAAATCTTCCGCCGACATCGCCGTCAACGCGCGATTAAAGCGCAGCAGCCCCACACCCTCACACCCCAGCGCAAACAGTCCTTCGGCTTTGGCGCGCGGCAACATCAAGCGCGGCGGCTGTGCATCACGTGCAAACAGCTCGCGCGGAAGCGGTTCAAAACTCAGCGCAACCGCTGGCACACCCAACGCGCGCGCGCGCTCAACAGCGCGGCCCACCAGCGCCCGGTGGCCTAAATGCAAGCCATCGAAAGCACCAATGCAGACCACGCTGCCCTGCGGGAACAAGCCCGCCCCTTCGGCATCGCGGAATAGAACGTTCATATCAGCGTTTCAGTATAGCCGCAGTGCAGCAAATTCGCGGAATTTACGGGCGTGTCATTAGTGCTCGCGGAAATCACGTGGACGAAAGCCCAGCGCCACCATCGCCAGCGCGTAGGTCAATGCCCCACCAATCACCAGCGTGCTCAGCCAGCCAATGCGCTGCCATTTATCCGCCGTGGTGAACTCCGGCGCCAACGACAGGCCATACAGCACCGCCGCCACCATCGCCACATTCGCCAGCACCGTGCGCAGCAGGAAGCGCCCCCAGCCCGGCTGCAGATCAAACACATCGGCCTTACGCAGCCAGCGCCACAGCAGCACGAGGTTCAAATAGCTCGACAGCGCGCTGGCCACACCCAGCGCGAAATGCAGCCCCGGCACATTGGCCAGGGTGTCCATCACCCCGCCGCCCTTCGCCCCATCCGGCACCCATAGCGCATACATCAGCGCCAACAGACCCACGTTGAAGACCATATTGGCCACCATCGCGATTAGCCCGGCGCGTACTGGGGTTTTAGTGTCTTGCCGCGCATAAAACGCGGGCAGTACGGTTTTCACCAAAGCAAATGCAGGCAGGCCGAAGCTCAGGCCAAACACCGACAACGCCGTCATCCGCGCGGCTTCGGCGGTGAATTTGCCGTATTGGAACACGGTGGACACCAGCGGCAAGGCCAGCAGCATCAGCCCCAGCATGGCCGGCAGAATGATGATGAGTGTGGTGCGTAGCCCCCAATCCAACGATTTTGAAAACGCCAAACGGTCGGTATTGACGTGGTGTCGCGACAACGTGGGCAAGATCACGGTGCCCAACGCAATACCAAACACCCCCAGCGGGAACTCCAAAAAGCGGTCGGCGGTGGACAGCCAACTCTGCGAGCCGTGCACCAGCATGGCCGCAATGAAGGTATCAAACAGCAGATTCACTTGCGCCACCGACGAGCCCAGCAAAGTGGGCACCATCAACCGCATCACCTTGCGAATATCCGGGTGGTTCCAGCCCCAGCGTGGCAGTACCAATAGGTCTAACTGGGCCAGCTGCGGCAGCTGAAACAGCAATTGCAACAGGCCGCCCACCAAAATCGCCCAACCCATCGCCATGATTGGCAACTGCCCGTAAGACGCCACCACGTCGGCGCCCCACAGCGCACCGATGATCATGCAGATATTGAGAATAATCGGCGTAAACGCAGGCCAGCCGAAGCGGTGGTAGCTATTCAGCGCCCCCGCCGCAAGTGCGGTCAGCGAGACAAACCACAGAAACGGGAACGTCAGCCGCAGCAGGCTGGTAATCAGCGCATGCTGCCCCGGCGCAGGCTCGGACTGGGTAAACCCAGACGCCAATTCGGGCGCAAACAGCATGCCCAGCGCCGTGACTAAAAGCAGCACACCGCCTAAAGTACCCGCCGTGCGCGCCATCAGCTCACGCAGGGCTTCGTGGTTACGTTTTTCTTTGGTTTCAGTAAACACCGGCACAAAAGCGGTGGAAAATGAACCTTCTGCAAATAGGCGGCGCATAAAATTGGGGATGCGGAACGCCACCCAAAACGCGTCGGTCATCCAATTGGTGCCGAAAGTGGTGTTAAACACTTGGTCGCGCACCAGCCCAAATACCCGGCTGAGCATGGTCATTCCGCCAAAGGAGAGCACCCCTTTCAACATGCTGCGCGGCTTGCCAGCGCCTGTTTTTGCCTCTGAACTCATGCGAATGCGCCCATTTTGGCACTCGCACAGCCCGCTTTATTGACCCAAGCCATTGAATCGGCCATAATTCTTGGTCTTCCCGAATCCATCATCTGTTTGCACATTGTGCCAGCGGATGCATCCCACCAACACCCCAGACACCTCAGGATTTTTCCGTGGCCAATATCAAGTCCGCCAAGAAGCGCGCCAAGCAAACCGTTGTGCGCAACGCCCGCAACGTTGCCCAGCGTTCGCAGCTGCGTACCGCCGTCAAGAAAGTCATCAAGGCGCTGGACGCCAGCGATGCCACCGCCGCCGCCGAAGCCTTCGCCGTGGCTCAGCCGCTGCTGGATCGCTTCGCCGCCCGTGGCCTAATCCACAAGAACAAGGCCGCCCGTCATAAGGCTCGCCTGACCGCCCGCATCAAGGCCATTCAGGCCGCCTGATTCGGGGCGCAATGGATTCGGAAAAAACCCGGCTGAAAAGCCGGGTTTTTTGTTGGGCCAGTGTCTAATCGACGCCTTACTCCTCTAACGCCTCGCGCTTGAGCTGATCAAAGAAGCTCTGCACCGCCAACATAATCGACCAAGTACCTTCGCGACCAATGGCCGAGACGAGGAACCAGGGGCCATCCCAGCCAAGTTCAGCCACGATGGCCTTGGCGGCGGTTTTGGCCTCGTCTTCAAACATCAGGTCGGCTTTGTTGAGCACCAGCCAGCGTGGTTTTTCCAGCATGTCCGGGTCGTATTTGCGCAGCTCGTGCTCGATCGCGCGCACCTGCTCGGCCGGAGACGGCATGTCTTCTGCGCCCGAAAACTCATCCATCGGGGAAATATCCACGAGGTGCAGCAGCAGACGGGTGCGCTGCACATGGCGCAGGAACAGGCTACCAAGGCCCGCACCGTCGGCCGCGCCTTCGATCAGGCCGGGGATATCGGCGATCACAAAGCTGCGTCCCGGCTCCACACTGACCACACCAAGGTTTGGATAGAGCGTGGTGAAGGGGTAGTCGGCCACTTTTGGCGTCGCCGCAGATACGGCGCGCACAAAAGTAGATTTACCCGCATTGGGAAAGCCCAACAGGCCTACGTCGGCCAGCAGTTTCAGCTCTAGCTTGAGTACGCGGGCTTCGCCCTCGCCGCCCGGCGTAGTTTGGCGCGGCGCGCGGTTGATGGAGCTTTTGAAGTGCATATTGCCAAGGCCGCCCTGGCCACCTTTGGCCACCAGCAGACGCTGGCCGTGCTCGGTGAGGTCACCAATCACTTCATCGGTGTCTACGTTATGCACCACCGTGCCCACCGGCACGGTCACCACCACGTCGTCGCCACCCTTGCCGTACATCTGGCGTCCGCGCCCGTCTTCACCGCGCTGCGCTTTGAATTTGGTCTGGTGGCGGAAGTCCACCAAGGTATTGAGGTTTTCGTCGGCCTGCAGCCAAACGTCACCGCCATTACCGCCGTCACCGCCATCCGGGCCGCCCAGCGGAATGTACTTCTCGCGCCGAAAGCCTACGCAGCCGTTGCCGCCATTGCCTGCGGTCACTGTAATTTCAGCTTCGTCAACGAGTTTCATAAAGTGGTTTGCCGTAAAAGGAAAAATAATTGCTTGGTATAAACGAAAAACCCCGCACGCGGCGGGGCTTCTCGCAAAGCATCGCGGCGCTTACTGCGCGGCGACGATGTTCACCGTGCGGCGCTTGTTCGGGCCCTTGGTGGTGAATTCCACCTTGCCATCGACCAGCGCGAACAGGGTGTGGTCGCGGCCAAGACCCACGCCGGTGCCCGGGTGGAACTGGGTGCCACGCTGGCGCACGATGATGTGACCGGCTTCGATAGCCTGCCCACCATAGATCTTTACGCCCAAGTATTTCGGGTTGGAATCGCGGCCGTTACGGGTACTGCCGCCTGCCTTTTTATGTGCCATTGCTCAAATCCTCCAGGCTGACGATCAGGCGTTAATGCCAGTGATCTCGATTTCGGTGTAATGCTGACGGTGACCCATCTGCTTGCGGTGGTGCTTACGACGACGGAACTTGACGATGCGCACCTTGTCAGCGCGGCCATGGCCCAGCACCTTCGCGGTAACGGCAGCGCCCTTCAGCGCGTCGCCCAGCTTGATGCCATCGGCATCGCCCAGCATCAGGACGTTGTCCAGCTTGATCTCGCTGCCGGCTTCGGCTTCGAGCAGTTCGACGCGGAGCGTTTCGCCCTGCATCACACGGTATTGCTTACCGCCGGTGACTACAACTGCGTACATGATTCAATCTCTCGGTTCTGTAGTTTTTCTGGATCTGCCAGCGATTGCGCACGGACAGGAGCGGAATTGTAATTGATTCAGACGCTTAGAGCAACACCCAGATTCTCTCACCGCAAAAACCGCAAACCAATCACGCCTCCTTGTCGCCAGCCATGTCACTGTGGCCGCGGGCGTTCTTGAGGTTTGCCCACCACGGCGTATCTCGCTACGCTTACCGATTGGCTGCGCGTCTGTGCGGCCGGCCCCCATTTGCAGGACTGATTCATGGCGCTGGACACCATTCGCATTCGCGGTGCGCGCACGCACAACCTTAAAAACATCGACCTCGACCTACCCCGCGACAAGCTGATTGTCATTACCGGGCTGTCGGGTTCGGGCAAATCGTCGTTGGCGTTTGACACCATCTATGCCGAAGGCCAGCGGCGCTATGTGGAGTCGCTATCGGCCTATGCGCGGCAGTTTTTGAGCGTGATGGACAAGCCCGATATCGACCATATCGAAGGTCTTTCTCCAGCTATTTCGATCGAACAAAAATCCACCAGCCACAACCCGCGCTCGACGGTTGGGACGATCACCGAAATTCACGACTACATGCGCCTGCTATACGCGCGCGTCGGCACCCCACGCTGCCCAGACCACCACTTCCCCTTGGAAGCGCAGACCGTCAGCCAGATGGTGGACCAGATTTTGGCGATGGAAGATGACCCAAGCCTTGCCAGCCAGCGCTTCATGCTGCTGGCGCCGGTCGTGCGCGACCGTAAAGGCGAGCATGTGCAGGTAATCGACCAGCTGCGCGCGCAGGGCTATGTGCGCGTGCGTGTAGACGGCGTATTGCATGAAATTGACGCAGTGCCGCCACTCACACTGCGCCAGAAACACACCATTGAAGCGGTGATCGACCGGTTCAAGCCGCGTGCCGATATTCGCCAGCGTTTGGCCGAATCGTTTGAAACCGCGCTCAAACTGGGCGACGGCATGGCTATCGTGCAGTCGATGGATCAAGAGAGCAGCGCGCCATTGCTGTTTTCATCGCGCTATTCCTGCCCGGTGTGCGACTTCGCCTTGCCGCCGCTGGAGCCGCGCCTGTTCTCGTTCAACTCGCCCACCGGCGCTTGCCCCACGTGCGATGGCCTCGGCGTGGCGCAATTCTTTGACCCAGCCAAGGTGGTGGGCCACCCGGAGCTATCGCTGGCCGCTGGCGCAATGCGCGGCTGGGACCGGCGCAATGCGTATTATTTTTCGATGATCACCTCGCTGGCCAAACACTATGGCTTTAGCGTAGATACGCCGTGGCAGGAGCTCTCCGAACCGATTCGCGAAATTTTATTGAATGGCAGCGGCGAGGAGGAAATTAACCTCACCTATGTCAGCGAAACCGGGCGCAAGGTGCAGCGCAAGCACGCCTTTGAAGGCATTTTGCCGAACCTTGAGCGCCGCTACCGCGAGACCGAAAGCGCGGCGGTGCGCGAGGAACTTTCCAAATACATCAGCGAACGCAGCTGCCCGGAATGCAAGGGCGCCCGCTTGAATAAGCAGGCCCGCAATGTCTTCGTAGCCGACAAGCCGCTGCCAGACATCGCAGTACTGCCGATTGACGCGTGTCTGAATTTCTTCGATACCTTGTCGCTGCTAGGCTGGCGCGGCGAGATCGCCACCAAAATTGTGAAGGAAATTCGCGAGCGCCTCGGCTTCCTCGTGGATGTGGGCTTGGACTACCTCACGCTGGAGCGCAAAGCCGACTCGCTCTCTGGTGGTGAGGCGCAGCGCATTCGCCTAGCCTCGCAGATTGGTGCAGGGCTGGTGGGCGTGATGTATGTGCTGGACGAGCCCAGTATTGGTCTGCACCAGCGCGATAACGAACGCCTACTGGGCACGCTGACGCGGCTGCGTGACCTGGGCAATACCGTGATTGTGGTGGAACACGACGAAGACGCCATTCGCCTTGCCGATTACATCGTAGACATCGGCCCCGGCGCAGGCGTGCACGGTGGCGAAGTAGTAGCACAGGGGCAGTTGCAAGATGTGCTCGATGCGCCACGCTCACTCACAGGGCAATACCTCTCCGGCCAGCGCGAAATTGAAGTTCCGTCCAAACGCCACCCGGTCAATAAAAAAATGCTACTCAAACTCAAGGGCGCGAGCGGCAATAATTTAAAGAACGTGGATGTAGAAATCCCTTCGGGGCTGCTGACCTGCGTGACTGGCGTATCGGGTTCGGGCAAATCGACACTGATCAACGACACACTGTTTGCGCTGGCCGCCAATGAAATTAACGGCGCATCGCACACACCCGCGCCGTACAAAGATATCGTGGGGTTGGACTTGTTCGATAAGGTGGTGGATATCGACCAATCGCCCATTGGCCGTACACCGCGCAGCAACCCTGCCACCTATACCGGCCTGTTTACGCCCCTGCGCGAGCTGTACGCGCAAACACCGGAGGCGCGCGCGCGCGGCTATGCGCCGGGGCGTTTTAGCTTCAACGTGCGCGGTGGCCGCTGCGAGGCCTGCCAAGGCGACGGCCTGATCAAAGTGGAAATGCACTTCCTGCCTGATGTGTATGTGCCTTGCGATGTCTGCCAAGGCAAGCGCTACAACCGCGAGACGCTGGAGATTCTCTATAAGGGCTACAGCATCCACGACGTGCTAGAGATGACGGTGGAAACCGCGCTGGAACTGTTTGCGCCGGTGCCTGCAATTGCACGCAAACTAGAAACACTGATGGATGTGGGGTTGTCGTATGTCAAGCTGGGGCAAAGCGCCACCACGCTGTCAGGTGGTGAGGCGCAGCGCGTCAAACTATCGAAGGAACTGTCGCGCCGCGACACCGGACGCACGCTCTATATTCTTGATGAACCGACCACCGGCCTGCACTTCCACGATATCGACGCACTGCTCACCGTGCTGCACAAGCTACGTGATGACGGCAATACCGTAGTGGTGATTGAGCACAATTTGGACGTGATCAAAACCGCCGATTGGGTGATCGATCTTGGCCCTGAGGGTGGGCATCGCGGCGGGCAGATTTTAGCGGCCGGCACACCAGAAACGATTGCCGCCACGCCCACATCGCACACTGGGCGGTTTCTTGCGCCTTTGCTCGAAAAACACAGGGCACACTGCAAACCTTCCACTAACAAGAAAAAGGGCGAGGCATGACGATTTCCAACGGCACCTTCCGCACGCCAGTGGCGCTGCGCTGGAGCGATCTCGATGCGTTTAACCACGTCAACAATGCGCGCTATATGACCTTCTTGGAACAGGCACGCATTGAGTGGTTTGAAACGATTGATGAGCCGTGGATCACCGAAACAGCCGCCCCCGTCGTTGCTTCAGCCACGCTCAACTTCAAACGCCCAATCGAATATCCAGCGCGCGTTTTTGTGGAACTATTCACCGAAAAGCTGGGTAATAGCAGCGTGGTGATTGGCCACCGCATCGTGGCCGAAGATGGCACACTGCACTGCGACGGTAATGTTACCGCCGTGTGGGTGGAGCGCCGCAGTGGCAAGCCCACCCCTCTACCCGACTGCGTGCGTCGCGCCGCAGAGCGCCTGCAAGACTAACCGAGAGCCTGCCATGTCGCTGATCACCACCACTACTTATGGCGCGATTATTGAGCTACGGCTTAACCGCGCACCGGTCAATGCGCTAAACCCTGAGCTATGCGAGGCTTTGGCACACGCCGTTCGCGAAGCCGCTACACACGGTGCGCGCGGCATCGTGCTAGCAGGTGGCCCCAAGGTATTTTCAGCAGGCTTAGACGTGCCCTATCTCCTCTCCCTAGGCGAGGATGAACCCGCTTTGCTCCATGCGTGGAAAACCTTTTTCCACGCCGCACGTGCGCTGGCAGAAAGCCCCATTCCCGTTGTGGCAGCCATGGCCGGCCACGCCCCCGCCGGGGGTTGCGTTTTAGCGCTGTGCTGCGATTACCGCATCATGGCCGACGGTGCGTATCGTATTGGCTTGAATGAAACCCAAGTGGGTCTTGTGGCCCCCGAGGGCATTCAATACCTAATGAAACGTGTGGTGGGCGCGCATCGCGGCGAACGCTTATTGGTCAGCGGCGCCATGCCCGACGCGCAGGAAGCGCTACGTATTGGCTTGGTGGACGAGTTGACCGATATTGACGAAGTCGCCACACGGGCGCGTGTTTGGATGGAAGAGTTGCTCCGTCTTCCGCACCGCCCCATGTCTGAGACCCGTGCTATCGCACGGCGCGATGTAATCGAAGCACTCGACGATAGCCGTATTGGGCTGGAGCACTTCGTTGCACAGTGGAGCCATCCGGACACCCAAGCTGCGCTGCGTGCCATGCTGGCACGCATCGGCAAATAACCAGCTTAAAGAATTTCCAACACGCGTTCGGACGGGCGGCACAGACGCACGCCCTTGTCGGTAAACACAAACGGGCGGTTGATCAGTTTCGGGGTGGCCAGCATTGCATCGAGCAAGGCGTCATCAGACAGCGACGGATCCGCGAGGCCTTGCTCACGATACTCGGCCTCGCTATCGCGCAGCGCCTCACGCACCTGCAGCCCTGCTGCGCGAATCGCATTTTGCAGTTCGACCTTGCTGGGTGGGTTATTCACATAGTCGATGATCGTCGGCGTAATACCGGCGTCCAATAAAATATCGAGCGCACCGCGGCATTTACTGCAGGTTGGGCGGTGCCAAATCGTAACATCCATTTAAAATTCCTCAAGTATCACGCGCCGGTTGCGACCGGGCGCGAAGTATCGTTGATCCAGCCGCTCCAAGAGTCGGCGTACAACCGCGCGCCGCGTAGCCCTGCGCGCTCCATGGCCAGCAGATTATGGCAAGCAGTAACACCCGACCCGCACATGACCACAACGTCTTTGGCTTCGCGTCCAGCCAGCAATTCGCGGAATTCCGCCGCAAGCTGCATTGGGGTTTTGAATTTCCCTTGCTCTAAATTTTGCGCATACGGACGGTTGATCGCCCCTGGAACATGCCCGGCCACACGATCAAGCGGTTCGGTCTCACCGCGAAAGCGTTCGGGTGCGCGCGCATCCATCAGCACACCACCTGCAGCAAGATGCGCGTCTAATTCCTCTGCGCTCACCAGCCGTGCCTGATCAAATTCTGCCGTGATAAAGGACGGATTAGGCGAAGGAAGGGCGGTGGAAGACGGCAGGCCCAAGGCCGTCCAGCGCAGCAAGCCACCATCAAGCACGGCTACTTTTTCATGCCCCATGGCACGCAGCAGAAACCATAGCCGCGCGGCCATCGCGCCATCGCCGTCGTCGTAGGCCACCACTTGACTGGTAGGAGTAACGCCCCAGCGCCGTAATTTTTCTGAAAATGTACGCGCATCGGGCCAAGGGTGGCGGCCATGCCCGTGCCGCGTCATGTCGGACAAGTCGCGTTCAAGATGAGCGTATGCAGCGCCAGGAATATGCGCGCGCGCCCACGCTTGTTCGCCCACACTGGGGTCCAATAGCGAAAAGCGGCAGTCAATCAATACTAAATCCGGCCGCCCAAGTGCCATCGACAAAACTTCTGCCTGCACCAAATTAGTCCATCCCGCCATTACACCCTCCATTGGTTTGTCTGCGCCAATCGTTGCCGCAAGTTGTAAAGGATCGAGGCGGTGACGCCCCAGATCCGCTGCTGCGAATAGCGGTATTGGAACACATGCCGAACGCGTCCGCTGAAAGTCAGCGGAATGGCTTCCAATTGCGCCGGGTCCATTAGCAAGTCTAGCGGCACTTGAAAGACTTCCGCCACTTCGTCGGGCTGGGGCTTGGCGCGGAAGTCGGGGTCTAGCATGACCACCGTTGGCTGCACACGAAACCCTGTAATGGTGAGCAGTGGGTCTAAATACCCTAATACTTGCGCCTGCTCGGGGGCCAAGCCTATTTCTTCCTGCGCCTCGCGCAGCGCGGCGGCAGCGGGGCTGGTGTCGCTTGGGTCGATGCCGCCCCCCGGGAAGCTCACCTGCCCTGCATGCTGGCGTAGGTGCTCATTGCGCCGCGTTAATAGCACCTGTGCGCCACTGGGCTGCGCCACCACCCCCACCAAGACGGCGGCGGGGCGCATGACCTTGGGCAGGGCGATACCATCGAGCTCACCCAAATTCCATGGGGCCACCTGCGGCGGAGTATCAACCGCATACAGGGCTGCGCGCAGCCGATTCACCAAGGCCGCATCGTGAACCACCCAACCGGGGCAACAGTCACCGTGCATCTCTGAATGGTAGCGCGCAAAATGCGAAACGCCGACAGATGCCGGCGTTTCGTTCAAACATCATTGGCTTGCTGGCTTACTTAACCGCCCCAAGCTCAACCTGCATGGCAATCGCCTGCTTGGCGAACTGTTCGTTCGCACCACCAGCAAGGCCCTTGCCCGGCGGGATCACCACTTCCCACACGGCGCCTTGCTGCATCAGCGGCAACGTTTCTTTCAGCGCAGAAATCGGTGCATCCGAGACCTTGAACGCAGGCGGCGTCTGCACGCCGCTCAGCGGCACGCCCACTGCGGCAAGGAAGCTACGGAACGCGATCTGCACTTCGCTAGCCGGAAGCGCCTTGGCGCCGGTACCGGCCTTGGCCACGCGGTACATGATGCCGCTGGGTAGGGTGATCACACCTTCTTGCGCCTTGAACTTGTTCACGAAGTCGTTCGACTGCGCCTCGTTATCGGCTAATGCCTTACGGAAGGCCTCCTGCGCCTTGTGCTCCATGGTCTGCTGGAAGCCGCTATAGGCCTTGCTCAACTGCTCTTGGGTGTAGGCAGGCTGCTTCTTGCCGTAAGCGTCTTGCACGCCGCGCACCACGGTGGCGATGTCGATCGGCTCGCCGCTATTGGCCAGCTCCTGGCCCAGCTGCCAACCAAACGCGTAGCTCGCGTGGGTCTTATCGACGGCCGGAGGTGCCGCTGGTTTTGCCGCTGCGGCGGCGGGTTTGGCTGCTGCAGGCTTGGCTGCGGCAGGCTTGGTTTGCGCCGACGCAATACCGGCGGTCAGGGTCAGAGCCGCCACGCTGGCAGCAATCACACGAAACTTCATCCACAACCTCATTTGTTGAAAAGACCGGCACCCGGCCCGCATAGGATTCCGACTCACGCCGGACGACTCGCCTACGTCGGCCAAAACTCACCGACGAGACGCGTTAGGATACTGACCCCGGCCCGTCACCGCTACCGAGACCCAGTTTCGACATCGCAGTACGGGCAAAGTTCCCCTCCCCGCAATGGATCCCAGCATGACTGATCAGCTGCTTAAAATCGATACCGCCAATGGCATACGCACCCTGTGCATCAACCGCCCAGACAAGCTGAATGCGCTAAACGCCGCCACATTGGATGCGTTAGACACTGCGTTTGCTGAAGCCGCACAAGACGCTGAGGTGCGCGTCATTATCTTGACCGGCGCTGGGAGTAAGGCCTTTGTTGCAGGCGCCGACATCGCCGAAATGAACACGTTAACGCCCGTGCAAGGGCGCGATTTCTCGCTACGCGGCACGCGCATGATGCGCCGCGTGGAAAAACTCAATAAGCCGGTAATCGCCATGATTAACGGGTTTGCGCTGGGCGGCGGGCTGGAGCTGGCGATGTGCTGCCATCTGCGCGTAGCCGCCGATAGCGCCAAGATGGGCCAGCCGGAGATCAACCTTGGCCTGATCCCAGGCTTTGGCGGCAGCCAACGCTTACTGCGCCTGTGCGGCCGCGCCGCCACGCTAGAGCTATGCCTCACGGGCGCCCCCATCACTGCCGAACGTGCGCTGCACTTGGGCATCGTCAATCGCGTCGTGCCCGCCGCTGAACTGGAAGCAGAAACTCTGAAGCTGGCGACGCAGCTGGCCAATGCCGCGCCGCTGGCCCTGCGCGGGATGCTGGACTGTGTGAACATCGGCGGCGAATGCGGAATTGAAGAAGGTTTAGAGTACGAATCGGCGCAGTTTGGACTAATGTTCTCCAGCAACGATATGCGCGAAGGTACCAGCGCATTTCTTGAAAAGCGCAAGCCTTCCTTCAGTGGCCGCTAAGCACGATGCACTGCCCCATCTGCCCTTGCACACAACCTCACGCGGCCCACGCGCTGTTGACGGCGTTGCTGCAAGGTGACATCGACCAGGCCCTGCAACTGGGCCTGATCGATGCCAATCCCTGCCCCACCTGTACGCCTGCTTGCACCACACGGCTGCAAGAGGCGCAGCACGCACGACGCGGAGCGCTGGCTTCCCGCGAGCGCTACCGCAATCGCAACCGCCGGTTGGCACGTATCAAAGCCGAACGCGAAGCGGCACGACGCGCACCACCTGCGGCGGTCACCCAGCAAGCACCCGCGCTTCCTAATGCCGCGGCGGATGCCTTGGCTCGCGCACTGGCCAAAGCCAAGGCACGCCACGCATGAGCACAACGCAAAAGCCGCGTGCCGCACGCGGCAGCAAGTTGACGCATGCGGAAATCGTGGAACTCTTTAGCCGTCTGCGCGCGGGCAACCCGCACCCCACCACCGAGTTGGAATACAGCTCACCCTTCGAACTCTTGGTGGCCGTGGTGCTCTCGGCACAGGCCACCGACGTGGGTGTGAACAAAGCCACGCGCAAGCTATTTCCTGTCGCTAATACGCCTGCAGCCATCGCGGCACTGGGTGAAGATCAGCTTAAAAGTTATATCAACACCATTGGCCTGTTTAACGCCAAAGCTGCCAATGTCATTGCGCTCTGCAAGCAGTTGCTCGAACGGCACGCAGGCGAAGTACCGCGCACGCGGGCGGCGCTAGAAGCGCTGCCTGGAGTTGGCCGGAAAACCGCCAATGTTGTGCTCAACACCGCCTTCGGTGAGCCTACTATCGCGGTGGACACGCACATCTTTCGCGTCTCCAACCGCACCGGCCTTGCCCCCGGCAAAGATGTGCGCAGCGTCGAAGACAAGCTGGTGAGGCTTGTCCCCGATGCATTCAAACGCGATGCGCACCATTGGCTGATCTTGCATGGCCGCTATGTATGCAAGGCGCGCAAACCTGATTGCGCACGCTGCATCCTGTATGACCTCTGCCGCTGGCCCGAAAAAGGCCCATCTGCGCAGCCGCTTCAGCCTTAAAGAGCGCCATTAAAACGCGAACTGCGTGCGCAGCGCGATCTGTGCGGGCTCATCGCCAGTTTTGTCGTTTTTACCTTGGGTGTAGTTGAGCATCACCCGCATATTGGGGTTGATGTAGTAATTCACCCCCAGCAGCATTGAGCGCGTTTTCATATCCATCACATCGTTATTTTTCATCATGTCAAAGCGCGCCGTGAGTTCCCACAGGCCATTCCCATCGAGCTTGGGCGAACCAAACACACCCGTTGCTGCCTTGTAAGGCTTGAGCCCGCCATTGAGCATAAGGCTACCCTGCACGTAATACGCGTTTACATCCTGCGTGCTTCCGTTGGCTTGGCCGTAGCTCGCGCGTGCGTATTCCGACTGTAAAAACACCGGGCCACTCCGGAAGGCCGCCTCTAAGCCCGCTGTCGCCACATGGGAATTATTCGTCCCAGCGGCGGCGGTTGTACTCAGCATGGTTTGCGAAGGCCCACGGCGGCCACCGTAATGCGACACCGCTGAGACACTGGCTGCGCCTTTATTGAGGTTTTCAAAGCTATACGAACCGCCAAGGTGCAGGGTTGTAGTGCCGCTATCCAGCGGCGCCCAAGTGCCGCGCACGGCGTACCCCAGCCCTTCGCTACGCGCGGTGGGCGCGCTGCGCATATTGAAAGCGCTCACGCCCAGCGTATAGTTTTCACCCGCACGCAAATAGCCTATGCCTTGCTGAAACTGGCGGCCATTGTAGATGCCCGTTGCCGATGTGCTCGGGCGCTCCATCATCAAGATTTCATTCGAACTCGTGAGCTCTTCCATCGAACGATACGGCTTGAAATGACCGATGGTGAGCTTGCCACCCCATAGGTTGCGGGCGAGATACATATCGCGAATGCCATCTAGGTTGCTGCCTGCGGCGAAATCCTGCTCCATTTTGTATTCCCAGCCGTAGGCTTTGCCCGCCAGAGTCAAACGCGCGCGGCGGAACTCGGTGGTATCGGTAGTTGCCGCAACATCGGAGTTGAAACTGTAGGCGTCAAAATGCACGCGCCCGCCTAACGAAAATTCAAATGCTTTATCCGCCGTACTGACCTTCAACCCACCTTTGGTTTCTACTTTAATTCCGCCGTTGGTGAGTGCATCTAACTGGTCTGCGGTGGTCACATTGACGTCAGACTGCGCATCACTGCGTTCTTCCAAATTTTGAATTTGCTCCTGCAGCGCCGCAATTTTGGCTTTGAGCTCAGCCAACGCTTGATCATTGGAAGCACTTTGAGCGGCGACGTTGAAACTGGTACTACCTGCAGCAACCAAGGCGATTGCAACAGCAAGACGAGTGAAACGCATAGGGATAACTCCGGTGAAGTGTTCGTGGGCGATATACGGATGCGTGTTTGCACCGCAACTCGACGCGCATTTCACTCAACCAATATGACGGCTTGATTGCAGGCGTACTGCACATTTCTGACAAGCACCGTGTCATCAAATCGTCATCAAACCGTCCCCTCGCTGTCATGGACTGTCGCTGAAATAGCGGCCAAGACGGAATGCCCCGTTGACCCTCTCCACCGGAGTTCGTTGTGCTCAAACATTTCACCCTTCGTTTCGCCGCACTGGCACTAGCAACCAGTTTCGCCAGCAGCGCTTTCGCCGCCGACCTCACCGGCGCAGGTGCCTCGTTCGTCTATCCGGCAATGTCCAAATGGGCCGCCGACTACAAAGCCGCCACTGGAACGAAGGTGAACTACCAGTCAATCGGCTCTGGCGGCGGCATCGCGCAAATTAAAGCGGGTACCGTTGATTTTGGATCTTCGGATAAACCATTACCACCAGAAGAATTGCGTCGCGCCGGCCTCGCACAGTTTCCCTCTGTCATTGGCGGTGTGGTGCCGGCCTTTAATCTCCCCGGAGTTGCAGCGGGGGCGATGAAATTAGACCCGGATGTGTTGGCCGATATCTTCCTTGGCAAGATCAAAATGTGGAACGACCCACGTATTGCCGCCAGCAATAGCGGCCTCAAATTGCCTGCGCAGAAGATCACCGTGGTGCACCGCTCCGATGGTTCTGGCACCAGCTTTAACTTCACCAACTACCTCTCCAAGGTCAGCCCCGAGTGGAAGTCCAAAGTAGGTGAAGGCACCTCGGTGAAATGGCCGACTGGGATTGGTGGCAAAGGCAATGAAGGTGTGTCGGCGTATGTCAAACAGATTAAAGGCAGCATCGGTTATGTGGAACTTGCCTACGCCGTGCAAAACAAGGTGCCTTATGCGCGCTTGAAAAATGCGGCAGGTAACTACGTACTGCCCAATGACGACAGTTTTTCCGAAGCTGCAGCAAGCGCAAACTGGGGGGCGGCAAAAGATTTCTATTTGATCGTCACCAATGCTCCTGGCGCTAATGCGTGGCCGATCACTGCAACCAATTTCATGCTGGTGAGCAAGTCGCGCAAGACCGGCGCCCATGCCACGCGTGACTTCTTCCGCTGGGTCTATGCCAATGGCGACGCATCGGCGGCCGCGCTTGGTTACGTACCGCTACCGGATGCACTGGTACGCCAGATTGAAACCTACTGGGCGCAGCAGCTGAAGTAATCACATGAGCATGCCTGCCTCTACCTTGGTTGCCTGCGCCCCACGCGATGCCATCGATGCACGCAACGACACTCGCTTTCGCTGGCTACTTACCGCAACGGCCATCTTCGTATTGGTGACACTGGCAGGTGCAGCGCTGTCGATGCTGTGGGGCGGGCGCAGCGTGCTTCAACAAGAGGGGATCCAATTTTTTATCCGCAGCGATTGGAACCCAGTAGAGAACCGCTATGGCGCACTGGTGCCGATCTACGGCACCTTGGTCAGTGCGCTCATTGCAATGTTGATCGCGGTGCCGGTGAGCTTCGGCATCGCGTTCTTTTTGACCGAAGTAGCGCCGCGCTGGTTGCGCACGCCGGTAGGCACTGCCATTGAATTACTGGCCGGAATCCCTTCGATCATCTACGGCATGTGGGGATTCTTCGTGCTGATGCCGGTGATGCGTGAACACCTCATCCCTTGGCTGGACACGCATATCGGCCCATTGCCGATCATCGGCGTGTTGTTTCGCGGCCCACCGATCGGCGCTGGAATGCTGATTGCAGGATTTGTGCTGGCCATCATGGTGATCCCGTTCATTACATCGATGATGCGCGAGGTATTCCTCACTGTCCCTACCCGCTTAAAAGAATCCGCCTATGCGCTTGGCTCTACCCGCTGGGAGGTGAGCTGGGACATCGTGCTGCCCTATACACGCTCGGCCGTTATCGGCGGAATTTTCTTGGGGCTTGGGCGCGCCCTTGGAGAAACGATGGCCGTTGCCTTTGTGATCGGCAACTCGGTGAATTTCACCGCCTCGCTGCTAGAGCCTTCCACCACCATTGCAGCACTGATCGCCAACGATTTTGGCGAAGCCACTGAAACGTACCGTAGCGCCTTATTACTACTCGGCTTTGTTCTATTTATCGTCACCTTCTTCGTGCTGGCTATCGCTAAGTTGCTACTACGCCAATTGGCCCGCAAGGAGGGGCAACGATGAGCACGCCATCGCACGCGCTCTATCAGCTGCGCCGCATCAAAAATATCTTTGCCATCACCCTATCCTTTTTTGCAGCGCTGTTTGGCATTGTCTTTCTCGGTTGGATTCTCTGGACGCTTTTGGCCAAGGGACTGCCCCACCTCAACCTTGCCCTACTCACCCAAGACCAACCACCGCCAATGGAAACCGGCGGCTTGCGCAATGCCATCATTGGCAGCCTGCTGATGTGCGGCATGGGGATCGGAATCGGAACCCCACTTGGAATCGCTGCGGGTACATGGCTTGCTGAATATGGAAACCACCGCAAACTGGGTGAGGCGGTGCGCTTTATCAATGACATCTTGCTTTCGGCGCCGTCCATCGTGCTTGGGCTGTTTGTTTATGCCGCGTTCGTGATGCAAGCAGGTGGCAATTTCTCAGCCATTGCAGGCGCGCTGGCGCTGGCATTCATTGTGCTGCCCGTCGTGGTGCGCACCACCGATGAAATGCTGCGGCTAGTTCCCACGCAAATGCGCGAAGCGGCATTATCGCTTGGTGTGCCGCAGTGGAAAGTCACCCTGCAAGTGCTCTATCGCAGCGCGCTTCCAGGCATTACCACTGGCGTTTTGTTAGCACTCGCCCGCATCAGTGGCGAAACCGCACCACTGTTATTTACCGCGTTCGGCAATGAATTCTTCAGTCTCGACATCACGGACGCGATGAGCGCCGCGCCGCTGACCATGTACAAATTTGCCGGTTCCGGCTTTGAGAACTGGGAGCAACTGGCTTGGGCCGGCGCACTCCTGATCACGCTATTCGTGCTGGCAATCAGCCTGCTGACACGCCTCACCCTTCTACGTAAGCACGCCTCTCATGACTGATCTTCGCCTCATTTCCATGCATCACGCCACGCCCGCAGCGAACACACTGGCCGTGCCAACCATGAAAATTTCTGCCCGCGACCTGAACTTTTGGTACGACCAATTTCATGCTGTCAAACACATCAATATGGATATTCCAGAACGCCGCGTCACCGCGCTTATTGGCCCATCTGGCTGCGGAAAATCCACCCTACTACGCATCTTCAATCGCATCTACGCACTGTACCCAAAACTGCGCGCCGAAGGCCAAGTCTTGCTTGATGGTGACAATATTCTCGACACTGGTTATTCAATGAACCGCCTTCGCAGCAAGGTGGGCATGGTGTTTCAAAAACCAGTGCCCTTTCCAATGACGATTTACGAAAATGTGGCTTATGGCATTCGTCACCATGAGCGCCTTGGTAAGGCCGATATGGATGTTCGCGTTGAGCAGGCGTTAGGCCAAGCGGCACTTTGGGATGAAGTCAAAGACAAGCTCAAAGAAAGTGGGCTTGGCCTTTCCGGTGGCCAGCAGCAGCGCTTGTGCATCGCCCGTGCCGTGGCGCTCAAGCCAGATGTATTGCTGCTGGATGAACCCACCTCCGCGCTCGACCCTATTTCCACCAGCCGCATCGAGCAGCTCATCGAAGAACTTAAACAAAGTTTCACGATCATGATGGTGACACACAATATGCAACAAGCCGCGCGTGTTTCGGATTACACCGCTTTTATGTACCTTGGCGACCTAGTTGAACATGGGCCAACCGCACAGTTATTTTCCACCCCAAGCAAACAGCAAACCGAGGACTACATTACCGGGAGGTTTGGCTAATGAATCATCACCAGCATATCGTCAAAAGTTACGACGAAGAACAACACAGCCTGCTTGATGAACTGATCCGCATGGGCAAAATCGCCAACGCCCAATTGGATGCTGCCTTGAAAGCGATTGAATGCCAAGATACGGCACTGGCGAAACAAGTCGTCGATGGTGATGCCGCCATCGATGCCTTGGAGCAGCAAATCAATCAAGACGTGATCCACCTCATCCGGCGTGGCCCACTCGCAACTGACTTGCGTATTCTTCTCGCCGCACTGCGCGCAGCCGCCGATCTGGAACGCGTCGGCGACTATGCCGCCAACATCGCCAAGCGCTCTATCGTACTTAGCGATTCGCTAGCGCCCGCTCACGTGCGCGGCCTAGCTGAACTTGGCAAGCGCGCCTCACAGCAGTTGCGTGATGTTCTGTTGGCGTACCGCGTGCGTAATGCCGACGCGGCCCTGCGCGTCTATCAGCACGATGCTGAATTAGACGATCTCTACACCGCACTATTCCGCGAATTATTGACTTATATGATGGAAGACCCACGTGCGATCACCACCTGCACCCATCTTCTATTTATGGCAAAAAACCTAGAGCGTATCGGCGACCACGCCACCAATATCGCTGAAAATGTGTGGTTCCTCGTGCACGGTGAAACGCCGCTGCCCCCGCGTGAAAAACGTGACGCCAGTAGCGCCCTCGCCCCCTAGAACCGTGTAGCATCGGCGTATTTGACGACTGTCGCTATCCACGGGGGTACCTATGCCAACGCTATTCTTTCGCCCTGCTCTTTTCGCGACACTCTGCATCACCGGCTTAGCACTCCCCGTACACTCTGCAGCGGCGCAAAACAGCGCCGCCAACGACACGCCTAAGCACACATTTAATTCGATTGATACCGACAAAGACGGTCGCATTTCTCGCAACGAGTTTGCTGCGGCCCATTCTGGCAAAAGTGAAAAGTTCTCCAGCATCGACCGTAATGGCGATGGTTTTATCAGCAAAGATGAATTTGACGCCCACCACGCCACCATGCAGGGCCAGCACAGCAGCCATTAAGGGCCAAGCTCTGCTACGCTTTTACGATGACCGATGTACAAAATACCCCCGCGCTAACGCCGATGGTCGAGCGTTTTCGCGGCTATCTTCCTGTTGTTGTTGATGTAGAAACCGGCGGCTTCGACTGGAACAAGCACGCGCTGCTGGAAATTGCCGCCGTGCCAATTGAACTAGACGAAGCGGGTGATTACATCCCCGGCGCAGTAGCGCATGCACATATCGCGCCCGCACCCGGCACCAGTATTGACCCGAAATCGCTGGAGGTGACCGGCATCAAGGTGGGTCACCCGCTGCGCGGGGAAGTGGCTGAGCGCGAGGGGCTGGACGCCATCTTTACCCCAGTCCGCGCAGCGGTAAAAAAGTACGGCTGCCAGCGCGCCATTTTGGTGGGCCATAACGCCCACTTCGATCTCAATTTCCTGAATGCTGCAGTGGCCCGCGTGGGGCATAAGCGCAACCCGTTCCATCCGTTTAGTGTGTTCGATACGGTGACCATGGCAGGGCTGATGTACGGGCAAACCGTTCTGGCACGCGCCGCGTTTAGCGCCGGGCTAGGCTGGGACCCTAAAGAAGCGCATTCGGCGATTTACGACACCGAACAAACCGCCAAGCTGTTTTGCCAAATCGCCAATCGCTGGCGCCATTGCGCATTCCCTACGGATTAAGTGACGCCGACAAATCGATTGACGGCCTCGTCTAATTGATCCTGCTGGCTAGCAGGATCAAACCAACGCAGATCCAGCTCACCGCGCAGCCACGTATATTGCCGTTTCGCCAATTGCCGCGTGGCCGCGATGGCGCGCTCACGAAATTGTGCGAATGCGCTAGGCGAATCAGGCTGGCTTAGATACTCCCACGCTTGCCTGTAGCCCACGGCACGCAATGCCGGAAGATCTGCCGCTGTTGGGTGCTGCGCCAGTTCAGGCAAAGCTTGCAGCGCGCGTACTTCGTCCAAAAAACCAGCATCAAGCATGACGTCGAAACGCGCTTCAATGCGTGCATGCAACACGGCGCGATCGACGGGTGCAAGTGCCAGTTTCAGCACTTTGAAGGGAAAGCGTTTGCGCGCGCTAGCACGCTGCCAATCGCTAATGCTGCGGCCGCTGATGCGATACACCTCCAGCGCACGCTGGATCCGTTGCGGATCGGTGGCGTGAATGCGCTGTGCGGCCTGCGGGTCCACTTGCGCAAGCTCTGTGTGGAGCGCGGGCCAGCCACGCTCTGCTGCTTCGCCGGCAATCTGCGCGCGAACCGCGCCATCGGCTTCGGGCATCTCCGACAAGCCTTCCAGCAGCGCGCGAAAATACAGCCCCGTACCGCCCGCCAAAATAGGCAGCTTTCCACGTTCAACAATGGTATTGAGCGCCGCCTGTGCGTCGTGTGCAAACTCAGCTGCCGAATAGGGCTGCCACGGTTCGCGCACGTCCATCAGGTGATGCGGCACCTGCGCTTGCTCATCGGCATTTGGCTTCGCGGCACCAATATCGAGGCCGCGATACACCAAAGCAGAATCGACGCTAACGATTTCCCCATGCAGCCGCTGCGCCAACGCTAGCGCATATGCACTCTTGCCCGACGCGGTCGGGCCCATCAGCGCAATGGCTAACGGGCGCTGATCGTCCACCACGAAGCTCAATAACCGCTTTCACGCAGGCTCAGCTGAACCTGCTGGTGGCGCGCTTGCACGGCCTGATTCGGCGCTTCGGTAAGCAGACTACCTACAACAATTGCAACGGTAGAGGCGATAAAGCCGGGCACCATTTCATACAGCGGGCTGCCGGTGAACTTCCACAAAATCACCGTAACTGCGCCGGCCAGCATCCCCAGCAGAGCTCCAGTACCGGTCATCCGTCCCCAGAACAAGGAAATCAGCACCACCGGGCCAAACGCAGCGCCAAAGCCCGCCCATGCATAGCTCACCAAGCCTAGTACGCGGCTATCGGGGTCACGCGCAATGAAGATGGCCAGCAGCGCCACCGCCAGCACCGCCGCGCGCCCCACCCATACCAGCTCGCGCTCACCCGCTTTGGGGCGCACAAAGCCGTGATAAAAGTCTTCCGTGAGCGCGCTGGAGCACACCAGCAACTGGCAGCTCAGCGTGCTCATTACGGCGGCCAAAATGGCCGAGAGCAAAATGCCTGCGATCCACGGATTGAACAGCGCCTCGGTGAGCACGATAAACACGCGCTCCGGGTTTTCTTTCAGCGCAGCGGCAAGTTCTGGGTTCTGCGCGGCCCAAGCAATGCCCGACAGCCCCACCGTAATCGCGCCCAGCAAGCACAGCACCATCCACGTCATGCCAATACGGCGCGCCTGTGGAATCACCGCCAGCGAATCGGCGGCCATAAAGCGCGCCAAAATATGCGGCTGACCAAAATAGCCCAGCCCCCAGGCCAACGCAGAGATCGCCGCAATCACACCACCGCCGCCAATCCACTGCAGCCGCGAAGGGTCCACCTGCTCGATCACATTGAGGGTTTCACCCGGCCCACCAACGCCGATAATGACGATGATCGGCGTTAACAACAGCGCGAAGATCATCAAGCTGGCTTGCACCGTATCGGTCCAGCTCACCGCCAAAAACCCGCCGATCAAGGTATAGAGAATTGTTGCCGCAGCGCCCCACCAGAGTGCCTGCGCATAGGGCAGGCCAAACACGCTCTCAAACAAACGCGCACCTGCCACAATCCCGCTGGCGCAGTACACCGCAAAGAACACCAAAATCACCACAGCGGACACGATGCGCAGCAGCTTGCCGTTGGCAGCAAAGCGTGTAGTGAAATAATCCGGCAGGGTCAGCGCGTTATCGGTACGCTCGGTATAGACGCGCAACGGGCCAGCAACAAAGTGCCAGTTCATCCATGCGCCCACGCATAGGCCAATGGCGATCCACGCTTCGGAAACGCCGGTTAAAAACAGCGCCCCCGGCAAGCCCATCAGCAGCCAGCCGCTCATATCGGAGGCCCCCGCCGACAACGCGGTCACAAACCCACCTAGCGAACGGCCACCGAGGATGTAGTCATCCAAATTGCTGGTGGAACGCCACGCCGCCAAACCAATGCCGACCATGGCCAGCAGATAAATTCCGAATGTAATCAGCAGCGGGGTACTTGCAGTCATACGTGGGCTCCGGTTGAACCCACGCACTTTAACCTACTCGCCAGCAACTTACTCGGGCCAAACGATCTCCTGCCGAACAACCTCTTTGCGTGGCGCAGGCACCGCCGCCACCGCCAGCCATACATTGAGGGCATCGATGGTGGCGGCCACATCGTGCGCACGCAGCAGCATGGCGCCGTTTTGCGTCGCGATCATATGCGCGGCGGCAGAGCCCACAGCCCGCTGTTGCGGGTCGGTACGCCCAGTAATTTCGCCAATACTGCGTTTGCGCGAAATACCCGCCAGCACCGGCACACCCAGCTCGGTGAACCGCTGAAGCTGTGCAAGTAACTGTAAATTGTGTGCGGTGGTTTTGCCGAAACCAAAGCCCGGATCGACCACGATATTTTTTTTCGCGATCCCCGCCATTTCAGCGGCAAAGATGCGCTCGGCAAGGAAGCGATGCACCTGCCCCACCACATCATCGAACTGCGGGCTGTCTTGCATCGAGCGCGGCTCGCCTAGCATATGCATCAGCACCACCGGCACACCCAGCGCCGCCGCTACGTCCAGCGCACCGTCGCGGCGCAGGCCGTACACATCGTTGATCATGCCTGCGCCCGCGGCCACCGCTGCGCGCATCACTTCAGGTTTACTGGTATCGATACTGATCGGCACAGTCGTGGCCTGTGCCAGCCGTTCGACCACCGGAATTACCCGCGCCAGCTCTACCTCTAGCGGCACGTCATCAGCACCGGGCCGGGTGGATTCACCGCCGATATCGAGCAGGTCTGCGCCCTCTTCCAGTAACTGCAGCGCGTGTGCAACCGCAGCGTCCACATCATCGCGCACGCCGTCGCCCGAGAACGAATCCGGAGTGACGTTGACAATCCCCATCACCCGCGGCCGGTCCAGGCGCAAGATTCGGCCGTTGCAGTTCAACAGCGGGGCGGTATCGAACATGGTTCAGTCGAAGGGTGTTGGCGTAATTGAAATACGAATCCGCAGGCGGCTTCCGGGGTCGCGATCCATGCGCGTGCGGAACTTACTACCACGGTAGATATAGTCCACATCGTAGGCCACCAAGTGCTTGGACTCGTTTTCCACCGTCACCATTTTGCAGCCCACCTGGCCTGCGGCGAGGCGATCACGCACCGAGCTCATCATCCGCGTCAGCGCCGTGCCGTGCGGGAGGTCGCGGTTATCGCAGGCGCGTTTCACGCTGCTGGTGCGCTGCACGTCGTACACCGGGTTAACCGAGAGCACTTGCGCATAGTCGTAGCGAACATTTTCCGAGGCACCCGCACCATCTTGCGCCAAGGCCTCAGCACACGCCCCTAGCCCCGCCACAGCGAGGACCAGTACGCACAATTGCCGATGAATGAAAGACGCTGCCATAACGCGAGTTTAACCATCTTCTTGCGAGCTGACCTGAATCAACGCTGTCACAGCGCCCGCCCCCTTCTGCCCGTTACAATGGGGGCATTCCACGCATTCATTCACAATGAGCCTGCATCTCTATAACACCCTAAGCCGTCAACAAGAACCCTTCGTACCGCTGGTTGCCCACTGCCCCACGATGTACGTCTGCGGCCCCACGGTTTACAACTATGTGCATATCGGCAATGCCCGTGGCCCGGTGGTGTTTGGCGTCCTTGCGGCTCTACTCCGCCGCCGTTTTGGCGGGCTGCGCTATGCGCGCAACATCACCGACGTGGACGACAAGATCAACACCGCGGCGAAAACGCTAGGTACGCCTATTTCGACGATTACCGACAAATATGCCGCGGCCTATCGTGAAGACATGGCGGCACTGGGCGTGAGCGGCGAGTTTGCCCCCGATATCGAGCCTGAGGCCACCAAGCATATCGACGCGATCATCGCGATGATCGAGCGCCTAATCGAAGGCGGCCATGCCTATGCGGCCGAAGGCCATGTTCTGTTTTCCGTTGCTAGCTTCGATGGTTATGGCAAGCTCTCGCGCCGCGATACCGAGGAAATGCTGGCCGGTGCCCGTATTGAAGTGGCCCCTTACAAGCGCGATGCCGGTGACTTTGTACTGTGGAAGCCCTCCACCGACGACCTTCCCGGCTGGGATTCGCCTTGGAGCTATGGCCGCCCCGGCTGGCATATCGAATGCTCGGCGATGGCCGAAGCCCACCTTGGCCGCACCATCGACATCCACGCGGGCGGCGTCGATCTGCAGTTTCCGCACCACGAAAACGAAGTAGCGCAAAGCGAATGCGCCCACGGCGGCGCGCCGTTTGCCCGTTTCTGGCTACATAACGGCATGCTCAATTTCGACGGCGCCAAAATGGCCAAGTCGGTGGGCAATATCCAGCGCGTGCACGATCTGGTACAGCAGCACCCACCGGAAGCCCTGCGCTACGCCCTGCTATCGGCGCACTACCGGCAGCCACTGGAGTGGAGCGATGGCCTGATTGAACAAAGCGTGCGCACGCTCGACCGCCTCTACGGTACGCTGCGCGACTTGGCCGACACCAACGCCAGCGCCCATATCCCCGCCGGGGTGGAAGCAGCACTGGACGATGACCTCAACACCCCGCAGGCGCTGGCCGAGGTCGCCCGTATTGCCGCCGAAGCCCGCAAAGCCGTCTCGACAGAAGATAAAGTGCGCCGCAAATCCGAACTACTGGGTGCAGGACAGATTTTGGGCCTGCTGCAACAAGACCCGCAGGCATGGTTTGCACGCGGCGCTTCCAATGAAGACGACGCGCGCATTCAAGCCCTCGTGGACGAACGCGCGAGTGCCAAAAAGAATCGTGACTTCGCCCGTTCCGACGCCATCCGCGATCAGCTCGCAAGCGAGGGTATTTTGTTAGAAGACACACCGCAAGGTGTGCGCTGGAAACGTTCCTAATGAGCACACCTCCCCTTGAACACACTGCCGCCGAGGCACAGGCCGCGATTGCCGATGAGTTTGGTTTTTTTGGCGATTGGTCGGAACGCTATCAATACCTGATCGACCTTGGCCGCAAGCTGCCAGAGTTTCCAGATACATGGAAAACCGAAGAGCACCGCCTACACGGCTGCCAATCGCTAGTTTGGATCGTGGCAGAAGGCGATGCCAGCAAACTGATATTCCACTCCATCAGCGATTCGGCGATTGTTTCCGGGCTGATCTACCTAGCGCTGCGTGTTTATTCTGGGCGTAGCGCCGAAGAAATTCTCGCCACCGAACCCGACTACATCGCCTCGATTGGCCTGTCCAAGCACCTCTCGCCTACCCGCAGCAACGGGCTTGCAGCCCTGCTCGCCTTCATTCGTCACCAAGCCCAAACCGCGCAAGCTGGATGAGCGCGGATGCGCCGCCGCCATCCCCACTAAGCAGCGTCGGCTTCCGCTGGCTGCTGACCTACCGCATCTGCACGCTACTGTCTTATCAGATCGTGGCGGTGACGGTGGGTTGGCATATCTATGAGATCACCCGCAACCCGCTTTCGTTGGGGCTGATTGGCCTTGCCGAAGTCATCCCCTATTTTTGCGTCGCCCCGTTTTCTGGTTATCTTGTCGATCATCTGCCACGGCGCAAACTCGGTGCCGCCGCCTGCACCCTGCTTGCCATTAACGCTGGGGTGCTGGCGCTTGTTGCGGGTAATGTGCTGTTGCACACCCATGGCACTTGGCCGATCTACCTCGCCGTGGCGGTGGGCGGCATTGGTCGTTCCTTCCTTGGCCCGGTCTATAACGCGCTGTTTGCGCGCGTGCTGCGCCGTGACCAGTTCCCCACCGGGGCCAGCATGGGCAGCGTGGTGTTCCAAATGGGTTTGGTTTTAGGCCCGGCGGTCGGTGGCCTACTGGTAGGCGCATGGGGCAAGCATTTTGCCTACGCCACCGGCACGCTCATTGCGCTGATGGCCGCAGGAACACTGCTAAAAATGCCAGTCACCGAGCCCGCGCTACCGCAACAGCGCGGCCCCATCTTCGCCAGTATTGCTGAAGGCGCGCGCTTCGTATTTAGCAACCAGTACATGCTGGGGGCAATCGCATTAGATATGTTTTCGGTGTTGCTCGGCGGTGCCGTGGCGATGCTGCCCGCCTTCATCAAAGACATTTTGCACGAAGGCCCGGAAGCCCTTGGTCTGCTGCGTGCCGCGCCCGCCGTCGGCTCTATTGTGGTGGCGCTTTGGCTAACCCGCTTTCCGTTAAAGCGCCATGCCGGGCACGTATTACTCACCGCCACCGCCTGTTTTGGGCTTAGCACAGCCACGTTTGCGATGACCCAGCAACTGTGGGCGTCGGCGCTGGTGCTGCTGATCTACGGCATGTGCGATGGGGTATCGGTGGTGATGCGTTCCACCATCATGCAGCTGGTAACGCCGGATGAGATGCGTGGGCGCGTCTCCTCCATCAACGGCCTGTTCGTGAGCTCATCCAACGAATTAGGCGCGTTTTATCAGGGTGTCATGGCGCGTCTGCTGGGCCTTATCCCGTCGATGATCGTGGGTGGATTTGTCACCATAGGGGTGGTGGCCAGCACCGCCAAACTCGCGCCACGCCTGCGTCGGCTGGATATTCGCGATTTGGAGTAGGGGTTTTGCGCATTCCGCGCTAAAATGGGCGGTTAACGAACTTGTTTTGCGGATTCCCCCATGCCCTTTGTTGTCACCGAAAACTGCATCAAATGCAAACACACCGACTGCGTCGAGGTGTGCCCGGTGGACTGTTTCCATGAAGGCCCGAACTTTCTGGTGATCGATCCTGACGAGTGCATCGACTGCACGCTATGCGAGCCCGAATGCCCGGTCAGCGCCATCTACCCGGAAGAAGACGTGCCTGCTGGGCAAGAAATTTTTGTAGGCTTAAACAAAGAGCTGGCACAGGAATGGCCGGTACTCACCGTGCGCAAAGAACCACCGGCCGACCACGCCGAATGGGACGGCAAGCCTAATAAGCTGCCGCTACTGGAACGCTAATAGCAAAAGAGGCGAAGCGCCTTCCCACTGGAAAACGCTTCGCCCCTCTTGAGTGCTTTAATTACGGCGCAACAACGGCCTTCAGCGCGGCGATCAATTTACCTGCCGCATCACCACTGGGCGCAAGGCCACGCGGATCTACCGCCGCCACATAAGCACCATCACCGGCTTTGGTCACACGGATCAAGAACTTGGCATCGAGATAGTCGATATCGTAGGTGCCTAGAATGTCGGCCTTATTGACCACCTTCACGCCGTTGATGCTGGCCAGTGCCTCGCCCACCTTGGCGAACACCGCGTCACGGTCACCCGCTGCGGCAAACCCAGTAGCCGCCACGGCGGGGGCGGCCGCAGCAGCGCTAGTGCCCTTCACCGCAGGCAGCTCCATCGCGCGCTCTGCAGACGGACGATCCAGATCCGGCGGCACTTCCAGCGGACGCGCCTCACCGCTTTGGGTGTAAAGCGCGTTCTTCTTTTTGAACCAGTGGCAGCCGGAAAGCCCACCAACCAGCAAAACGGCGGCGAGCGGGGCAATGGCTGCGGTGCGGATCATACGATGCATCTGGTTCTCCTATCAGGCCGCGGTCGTGCGGCCGGAATCTTCAAGTTGTTGAATGAATGCAAACAGGCGCTGCGCCTGCTCGGCATAGGTAGATGATAACGGTTGCAGCGGCAAACGCAGCCCATGCCCCACACCTGCCAGCGTCAAAAGCGCTTTCACCGGGATGGGGTTGGATTCAACGCCAAGGAAATGGTAGAGCTCAGCAAGCTGATCGTTAAGGCTTTGCGCCTGCGCCGCCTGCCCCGCACGTGCCCAGTCGGCCAACTTGCGGAAGCTGCGCGGCACCACGTTAGACGCCACTGACACCACGCCATCGGCGCCTGCCAGCATCGAACGCACAGCGGTTGGGTCGTCACCACTCAGTACGGCAAAGCCTTTGCGCTTTAGCGGCAGCAATGCCTGCATACGCTCGGCATCGGCACGCGCTTCTTTGATGCCAATGATATTGTCGTGCTCGGCCAGCTGCGCCACCGTTTCCGGCAGCATGTCGCAGCCTGTACGGCCCGGCACGTTGTACAGCAGCACCGGCAGGCCACCGTCGTCGGCCACCGCGCGAAAATGCGCCAGCAGGCCATTTTGCGTGGGCCGCACATAGGCAGGCGTGACCACCAGTGCGGCTTCCGCCCCTAGCGCGGCCACGCGCTTGTTAAAACGAATGGTTTTCGCCGTATTCGACTGCCCCGTTCCGGCCAGTACCGGCACTTTATCGCGGCACACTTCCACCGCCCGGCGCAGCAGCTGGTCATATTCTTCATCGAATAATGCCGCCGCCTCACCGGTGGAGCCTGCCACCACAACCGCCTGTGTCCCCGCCTCTAACTGTGCGTGCAGCAGCCGATCCCATGCGGGAAAGTCGATGTCACCGGCCGCCGTAAATGGCGTAGCCAGCGCGGTAATACTGCCTAAAAGTTGCAAAGGAATCGCCTTCAATCGAACGCGGCGACAGCGCCGCTTAGGTGAATGGAAAAAACGCTAACGGGTGATCTTACTTGCGGCTGGAAACCTGCGGCAAGTATGCTGGCGGGTATGCCGACATACGTTTGCGGCATTTTCACATTTTTGGACCACCGCTTTGAGCAAAACAGCCCCCCGCCCCGCGCAAAACGAAAACCACCTGCTGATCAACGCCTACACCACCCATCCGCAGTCGCCGCTGCTGGCGGTTACCCGCCGCATCGCCGATTCTGGCTGCAACCTAGTGGATACGCGGCTGGCCACGGTGGGGCGCGACGTGTCCGTAACCGCGCTGGTTACCGGCTCTTGGGATGCGGTGGCCAAGCTGGAGACCATGCTCACTAAGCTTGAGCGCGAAGAAGGGCTGAAGCTGGTGTGGTATCGCACCGGGCCAAAGGCGCTGCAGTCTAATTTGCTGCCCTATATCGTGGAAGTGATCGCCGCCGATAAGCCCGGCATCATGTTCCAGCTGGCTGACTTCTTCGAACAGCAAGGCATCACGATTGAAAGCCTGCACTGCGCGCGCTATCGCGCTATGCAAACCGGGGCCGACATGTTTTCCGCCCAGCTCACCATCGGTATTCCGGCGGATATGCACATCGCCGTGCTGCGCGACGACTTTTTAGAATTTTGTGACCACTTGAACCTTGACGCCATCATGGATCCCATGAAGTATTGAGGCATGATCAACGTCGGCGACCGCATTCCCAACCTGCCCCTGCTGCTCTCCAGCGGCGAAACGACGGAACTGGAAGCGGCGCAGGCCAAGCGCTGGCTGGTGCTGTACTTTTATCCCAAAGACAGCACCCCCGGCTGCACCACCGAAGGTCTCGACTTCAACGCCCTGCTGCCCAAATTCAAACGCGCAGGCGCGATCGTTTTGGGCGTTTCGCGCGACTCACTCAAATCGCACCAGAATTTTTGCAGCAAGCAAGGGTTCAATTTCGATCTTGTTAGCGATGCTGATAGCGCACTGTGTAACGCTTTTGGCGTGATTAAACCGAAAAAGCTCTACGGCCGCGAATATGTCGGCATCGAACGCAGCACATTCTTAATTGATCCAGACGGCGTTGTTCGCGAGGCCTGGCGGCCGGTGAAAGTGACAGGCCACGCGCAGGCTGTGTTAGACGCACTCAAGGCCCTACTTTCTGCGTAAAGGACTGTTGCAATGAGCCACGGCAAACGCATCTACGTGCTAGACACCAACGTCTTGATGCACGACCCCACCGCGCTGTTCAAATTTGAAGAACACGACGTGTACCTGCCCATGCAGGTAATGGAAGAACTGGACAACGGTAAAAAAGGCACCTCGGAAGCCAGCCGCAACGCGCGTCAGGTCAGCCGCTTCCTCAATGAACTGATTGAAGCCCACGGCAGCACGGATATTCGCCAAGGCATTCGCTTGGCGCGCCCGCAGAGCTTGCAGCTACGCGGTGCAGACAGCGTTGGCATGCTGCGTTTTCAAACCGACGACTTCAACGCAGGCAAGCGCTTTGGCACGGTCATTCCCGATAACAATATCTTGGGTGCCATTCTTGCGCTGAAAGAATCCGACCCCGGCGCGCCGGTGGTCTTTGTGTCCAAAGACATCAACCTGCGCATTAAAGCCGCCATTGCAGGCATTGAAAACGAGGACTACGAAAACGACCGCGCGCTGGATGATTTCAACCTTCTGTTTACCGGCGCAACCCAGCTTCCCGAAGATTTTTGGCAAATCCACGGTGCTGATTTGAAATCGTGGACCGATAAAGGCCGCACCTATTACGAAATTGCGCGCGGCAAGGATGAGGAGTGGTTCCCCAACCAGTTTGCTTTTCTTCCCGGCGACGAGCAGTCAGAGCTGAAGGTGGTGAAGTTAAGCGATGACCGCATCACCCTGCGCATCGTGGACGACTACCGCCACAGCCAGCATTCGGTATGGGGCATCACCGCACGCAACCGCGAGCAAAATTTTGCGCTCAACGCGCTGATGGACCCCGATATTGATTTTGTAACCCTGCTAGGCACCGCAGGCACCGGCAAGACGCTGCTGACGCTGGCCGCAGGCCTGGCGCAAACCATGGACCAGCAGCGCTACCGTGAAATCATCATGACCCGTGCCACGGTGAGCGTAGGCGAAGACATCGGTTTTCTGCCCGGCACCGAAGAAGAAAAAATGACGCCGTGGATGGGCGCACTCACCGATAACCTCGAAGTGCTCACCCACAACCAAGAAGGCGGCAGCTGGGGGCGCGCTGCAACCAATGATCTGCTGGCATCGCGTATCAAAATTCGCTCGATGAACTTCATGCGCGGCCGCACGTTCTTGTCACGCTATCTTATTTTGGACGAAGCGCAAAACCTGACGCCCAAACAGATGAAAACGCTGATTACTCGCGCAGGCCCCGGCACTAAAATTGTGTGCTTGGGGAACGTGCAGCAAATCGACACCCCCTACCTTACCGAAACCACGTCAGGCCTGACCTACGCCGCCGACCGCTTCAAAACATGGGACCATAGCGCCCACGTCATTTTGCGCCGTGGCGAGCGCTCGCGCCTTGCTGATTATGCTTCCGACGCGTTGTAACGCATGGGCGTGTATCTGCCGCGTTGGGTGTGGGTAGGCGCGGGCCTTTTGGCCTGCGCCTCCGGCATGGTCAACGTGGTGGGGTATTTAAGTTTCGAGCATCAAGCGGTGAGCAATATGACCGGCGCCACCACCTTGCTTGGTGGCGCACTGGCACATGGCGATCTACAGGCCAGTTTGCACCTCAGCGCGGTCATGGGCGCGTTTGTCACGGGCGCCATGCTCAGCGGCATCATCATTCAAGACAGTACCCTGCAACTGGGGCGGCGCTACGGCGTGGCGTTAATGCTGACGTCATTGCTTTTATTCGCCGCAATTCCGCTCTTTCAGCGGCACCTACTTTTTGGTGCGGTGCTCGCGGCCATGGCCTGCGGGCTGCAAAACGCAATGGCCACAACGTTTAGCGGCGCGGTGATCCGCACCAGTCATCTATCCGGCATGTTTACCGACCTTGGCATTGCCCTTGGCCACGCGCTGCGCAAAATGCCGCTACAAACCCGCCGCCTGCGGCTGTGTCTCTTGGTGGTGGTGACGTTTTTTTGCGGTGCGGTATGCGGTGGCTGGCTATTTATGCAGCTCGATTATCTTGCGCTGTTAGTGCCTGCCAGCGCCACCGGGCTTACCGGGTTTGGCTATATCGCCTACACGCATTTACACCGGCGTGCAGGCGATTAGCGCGCTGCGTTAAACGCGGCCAAACACCAACGCCGCATTGGTGCCGCCAAAGCCAAAGCTATTGGACATCACCACGTCCAGTTTGGCGTCGCGGCTTTCGCGCACGATGGGGAAGCTTTCTGCGCCGGGGTCCAGTGTTTCAATATTGGCCGAACCGGCAATAAAGCCGTCGCGCATCATCAGCAAGCTGTAGATGGCTTCATGCACGCTGGCCGCGCCCAGCGAATGGCCGGACAGCGCTTTGGTGGACGAAATGGGCGGCACGGTGTCGCCAAACACTTCGCGCACGGCCTTCAGCTCGGTGATATCGCCAAGCGGGGTGGAGGTGCCGTGGGTGTTGAGGTAATCCACCGGGCGGTTCACGCCTTCCAGCGCCATGCGCATACAGCGCACCGCGCCTTCGCCGCTGGGCGCCACCATGTCAGCGCCGTCTGAGGTCACGCCGTAGCCAATCAGTTCGGCATGAATCTTGGCACCGCGCGCCACGGCGTGATCCCAATCTTCCAGCACCAACATGCCGCCGCCGCTGCCAATCACAAAGCCGTCGCGGGTGGCATCGTAAGGGCGCGACGCGGTGGCAGGCGTGTCGTTATGGCCTGAAGAGAGCGCGCCCATGGCGTCGAACATGCAGGTCATCGTCCAGTCTAAATCTTCGCCGCCGCCGGCAAACACGATGTCCTGCGCGCCGTGGCGAATCAGGTCGGCGGCCGCGCCGATGCAATGCGCGGACGTTGCGCAGGCGGCGCTGATGGAATAGCTAAGGCCCTTGATTTTGAACGCCGTGGCAAGGTTGGCCGACACCGTGGAGCACATCGTGCGCGGCACCATGTACGGGCCCACTTTGCGCACGCCGCGATCACGCAGGATGTCGGCGGTTTCTACCTGCCAGCGGCTGGAACCACCGCCGGAACCGGCGATCAGCCCAGTGCGCACATGGCTCACCTGTTCGTCAGTAAGCCCCGCATCGGCAATCGCGTCACGCATGGCCACATAACTGTAGGCCGCAGCATCGCTCATAAAACGCTTGAGCTTGCGGTCGATCACCGCGTCTAAATCCAGCTCCACCGCGCCGCCAACTTGGCTGCGCAGGCCGCGTTCTACCGAATCGGCCAGTGTGCGGATACCGGAGCGGCCCGCTCGTAGCGCTGCAGATACGCTATCAAGGTCATTACCGAGGCAAGAGGTGATTCCCATCCCCGTAATCGCAATACGACGCATGATGTTAGCCTTCCTTGTTTGATGCAAACAAACCAACGCGCAGGTCTTTGGCTTGGTAAATTTCTTCACCATCCACCAACACGCGGGCATCGGCCTGCGCCATCACCAATTTGCGGTTGATGACACGGGTGATGTCAATTTCATACGTGACTTTCTTCGCCGTTGGCAGCACTTGGCCAGAGAATTTCACCTCGCCGCAACCCAGCGCACGGCCACGGCCGGGTGCGCCTAGCCACGTGAGATAAAACCCAACGATCTGCCACATAGCATCGAGCCCCAAGCAGCCAGGCATCACCGGGTCGCCAAGGAAATGGCACTGGAAAAACCAGAGGTCTGGATGGATGTCGAGCTCGGCACGCACGAAGCCTTTGCCGTGACTGCCGCCGTTGTCGTTGATCTCAACGATGCGATCGAACATCAACATGGGGTCGGCGGGCAAACGAGCCTCGCTGTCGGGGAAAAGCTCGCCGCGTGCGCTGGCGAGCAGCTGCTCACGGGTAAACGATGAAGCGCGGGTCATGGACTGGCCCAATGGGGAAACGTTTGATTCTATACAAACACACCCCTCCATACCTAGGCGTATCCAATGCAAAGGCATCGGTTCGCGCGTTTTGAACCGCTTCCGCCCATGAAAACGTGTGCAGTGCAACACTTCATGCAAAAACCGTATTAAGCTCGAAGTTCGTCCACATCTTGGTGATCTCCCTGTGACGCAAGCCACGCCCGCCTCGCTGCTGACCATCTTCGGCGCTACCGGCGATCTCTCCCGACGTATGCTGCTGCCCTCGCTTTACAGTTTGCAGGCCGAACATTTGCTCCCCGACGGGATGCGCATTCTTGGCACGGCGCGTAGCGAACTGAGCCGTGAAGCCTTCGCCCAGATGGTGGCCGATAGCATCCATGAGCGCATTCCCGCCGCCGAGTGCAACGACGAAGCACTGCGCGGCCTGATCGAGCGCCTTGATTTTTTTTCAGCCAGCGCTGACAACGATGTCAGTATGAAGGCATTAGCCGACAAAATTACTAACTCGCGTAATGGCGACGCGCTCTACCACATGAGCACCGCGCCCAAATTTTATGGCCCCGCCTGCCAAGCCTTGGCGGCGCACGGTGCAGCCGGCCCAGGCACACGAGTGATGCTGGAAAAACCCATCGGCACCGACCTTGCTAGCGCCATTGCCATCAATGATGCGGTGGCCAAGGCCTTCGACGAAGAGCGCATCTACCGTACCGACCATTACCTTGGCAAAGAGGGCGTGCAAAACCTGATTGCGCTGCGCTTTGGTAATTCGTTGTTCGAGCCACTTTGGAGCGCGCGCCATATCGAACAGGTGCAGATCACCGTGGGTGAAACCGTGGGTGTGGAAGGGCGCGGCGATTATTACGACGAGTCCGGCGCGCTGCGCGACATGCTGCAGAACCACTTACTGCAGCTGCTGTGCTTGGTGGCGATGGAGCCACCGGCCAAGTTTGACCCCACCGCCGTGCGCAATGAAAAAATCAAAGTACTGCGCTCACTACGCGCGATCAATCACAGCAATGTCGGCACCGATTCGGTCATTGGCCAGTACACCGCTGGCGCAAGCGAAGGCAAAGTGGTGCCGGGCTACGCCGAAGAATTAGGCCGCGCCAGCCGCACCGAAACCTTCGTTGCGCTGCGTGCGCACGTGGACAACTGGCGCTGGTCGGGGGTGCCGTTCTACCTGCGCACCGGCAAGCGCCTACCTTCGCGCAGCACCGAAATTTATATCCAGTTCCGCAAAGTGCCGTATTCGATTTTCGGTGGCCCAGCGGCCGCCGATATGCAGCCCAATGGCCTATTGATCAAGCTGCAACCAGAAGAACGCATCGAGCTGATGCTGATGAGCAAAACGCCGGGGCTGGACCGCAACGGGCTGCGCCTGTCGCAAGTAGGGCTGGATCTCGATTTCCACGAAGAGTTTGCTGCCGCGCGCAAGCGCATTGCTTACGAGCGTTTGTATTTGGATGCCATTGAAGGTAACGGCACGCTGTTTGTACGCCGCGACGAAACCGAAGCTGCGTGGCAGTGGGTCGATGCGATTGCAAACGGCTGGCGCGATACCGGCATGGTTCCTAAGCCTTATCCAGCTGGTACTTGGGGGCCGAGCGCCACCGTTTCTCTCACCGACCGCAGCGGCCATAGCTGGCGCGAATAAGGGGCGTAATGAGCTGGATCGAACATACTTATCCCGATACCTCTGCGCTCGTTACGCAGGTCAGTCGTATTTTTGAAGAAGCCGCACGACAGGCCATCGCGCAGCGCGGCCGCGCATTCTTCAGTCTCGCCGGTGGGCGCACGCCGCTACCGATTTACGCCTATCTTGCCAACGCGGGCTTGAACGGCCCTGTGTTGGCAGTGCCGGGGGATGATCGCTGCGTACCGCACGATCACGCCGCCTGCAACTGGCGCAACCTACGCGATGCGTTCTACACCGACCCGCAGATTCAAGTGCAGCCACTAACCACCGCCGACGGTGCCAGTGAGGCGTCACTCACTCAGAGCCAACACTTTTTGGCGCAGCATCCTGAGGCATTCGATGCGGTACTCATAGGCATGGGGGCAGACGGCCACTTCGCTTCGTTATTTCCCGGCGCAGCCAATCTTCAGCAAGGTTTGGCGGGAGACAGCGGCCTTGCTGTCATCGCCACCACACCCAATCCATTACCGCCCGAAGCGCCGTTCTCGCGCATCAGCCTGACCCTGCCGCGCCTGCTGCATGCGCGCGAAGTGCATGTGGTTGTAACCGGCCAAGACAAATACAGCATTCTGCAGCAGGCCAAGCAAGACGCCGGTGCGCCGTATCCCATCGCCACATTGCTGCACGCTTCCCCTATCCCCGTCCACATTCATTGGAGCCCATGATGTCCACGTCTTCGCTGCATCCCGTCGTCGAACGCGTCACTGCCCGCATTGCCGAGCGCAGCCAAAAGACGCGTGCGGATTACCTTGCACGCATGGACGCCGCGCATCAGGCCGGGCCGTATCGCTACAAACTGTCCTGCGGCAACCAAGCTCACGGCTTCGCCGCCTCGGGCGAAGACAAGCCCGCGCTGCGCTGGGGCAAGGGTGGCAATATCGGTATTGTCACCGCTTACAACGACATGCTCAGCGCGCACCAGCCGTTTGAGCCTTACCCGGCATTGATCCGCATGGCTGCGCGCAACGCCGGCGGCAGCGCGCAGGTGGCAGGCGGGGTTCCTGCAATGTGCGACGGCATTACTCAAGGCCGCGCTGGGATGGAGCTTTCGCTGTTCTCGCGTGACGTGATCGCCATGGCCACCGCGGTATCGCTGTCGCACGACTGCTATGACGCCGCGCTGATGCTTGGCGTGTGCGACAAAATCGTGCCCGGCCTACTGATTGGCGCGCTCAGCTTCGGCCACCTGCCGGTGATCTTTGTTCCCGCAGGCCCCATGCCCTCGGGCATTCCTAACCCAGAAAAAGCCAAGGTGCGCCAGCGTTTTGCACTGGGTCAAGCCAGCCAAGACGAACTCATGGATGCCGAGGCCGCGTCTTATCATGCGCCCGGCACCTGCACCTTCTACGGCACCGCCAATTCCAACCAAATGCTGATGGAAGTGATGGGCCTGCATATGCCTGGCACCGCCTTCGTCCCGCCGAACACGCCGCTGCGCAGTGCGCTTACCGTGGCCGCCGCCGAACAGGTGCTGCAAAACACCGCACTGGGCGAGCACTATCGCCCACTCGCGCATACCGTGGACGAAAAAGCGATCGTCAATGCGATGGTGGGCCTTGCCGCTACCGGCGGCTCCACCAACCACTCCATGCATCTTGTGGCGATTGCCCGCGCCGCGGGTGTACAAATCAACTGGGACGATTTGGATGAACTCTCCAAAGCCACGCCACTGCTGGCACGCGTGTATCCCAACGGCGCCGCCGACGTGAACCACTTTGAAGCCGCAGGCGGTATTGGTTTTGTGATTCGTGAACTACTCGATGGCGGCCTGCTGCACGATGATGTGAAGTGTGTGCATGGTGGCGGCTTACGCCAGCAGGCACAGCAGCCGTATATGGATGACCTAACCTTGCGCTGGCAAGAGCCGCCGGCTGCATCGCTCAATACCAATATCGTGCGCCCCGCCTCTAACCCCTTCGACCACGAAGGCGGCCTACGCTGTCTCTCTGGAAACATTGGCCGCGCGGTGGTGAAAATTTCTGCCGTGGCGCCAGAGTTCCGCCAAATTGAAGCCCCCGCCATCATTTTTGAATCGCAAGACGCGCTGATTGATGCGTTCAAGGTGGGTAAACTGGATAAGCACGACGGCTTTGACGGTAATTTTGTCGCCGTGGTGCGTGGCCAAGGCCCGCGTGCCATCGGTATGCCCGAACTACACAAACTCACCCCCACACTGGCCGCACTGCAAGACCGCGGCCAACGCGTAGCGCTGCTTACCGATGGCCGCATGTCTGGGGCTTCCGGCAAAGTGCTTGCCGCAATTCACGTTACGCCAGAGGCGCTTGACGGTGAAGGCTTAGCCAAATTGCGCGAAGGGGATGTAGTGCGCATCGACGGCGAAGCGGGCACGATGAACGCGATGGTCGATGCCGCCGAATGGGCCGCGCGCGCACCGGCGCAACTAGATCGTTCGTCCAGCCACCATGGCATGGGCCGCGAGCTGTTTGGCTTGATGCGCCACCACGTAGGCTCGGCCGAACACGGCGCCTGCTCACTGTTTGGTGACGCTTAAATGAGTGCCCCCAACATTGCCCTAGTTGGCGATATTGGCGGCACTAACGCGCGCTTTGCGCTGATCGACTTGACGGCACCGAAGGTCGAGCTGCGCGAATCGAAATCGCTGCCAAATGCTGACTTCGCCAGCCTGCAGCACGCCATCGAACATTATCTCGCTGGGGTGAGCGAACACCCCACCCGCGCGGCGCTCGCCGTGGCCTGCCCCGTGGGTAGCGATGAAATTCGGCTTACCAATCGCGCGTGGTCGTTCTCACGCGCAGAGCTACAGGCCACACTTGGGCTGGACGAATTACGCATGCTCAACGATTTCGGTGCGGTCGCGTGGGCCATCCCCGCACTCACCGACGCTGATCTTGTCACGCTTCATGGCAGCCTAACCGCCCCATTGCAAGGCCCCATCAGCGTACTTGGCCCCGGCACAGGGCTAGGCGTTGCGCTTTTGGTTGGCACTGAAAAAACCGGCTGGCACGTCATTGAAACCGAAGGTGGGCATATTGGTTTTGCTCCACTCGGTGATGAAGAACGCGCCATCTCCGCATGGCTCACCGCGCAGCATGGCCGCACATCGACTGAGCGATTATTGTGCGGAAAAGGATTATCAGAGATCGACGCGGTACTGCGCGGCGCAAATCAATTTTCGCCAACACACCGTCCCCTTCCCGGTGAAACGACCCTACAAACACCAAGCCTACGCGACCCGGCCGATGTCGTTGCCGCCGCACTCGATGGCCACGACACCGCCGCACGCCGCGCGCTTGCACGTTTCTGCGCAGTATTAGGCAGCGTGGCGGGTGATTGCGCGCTGATCCACGGCGCACGCACCGTGGTGATTGCAGGCGGTATCGTGCCGCGTTTTATTCCCTTCCTACGCAGCAGCGCCTTCCGCGAGCGTTTCCTTGCCAAAGGGCGGCTCACGCCACTGCTGGAATCGGTTCCCATCCACATCATCACCCATCCTCACCCCGGCCTATTGGGTGCCGCCTGCGCGCTACGCGCATCGGAGCTTGCCTCATGTTGAATACCGTTCACCACAACGCACTGGTTGATGCCGTGTTTGCACGCGCCCCGGTGGTGCCTGTCATTACCATTGCACGCATCGAAGACGCGCTGCCACTTGCTCGCGCACTGGCCGACAACGGCTTGCCGGTACTTGAAGTAACGCTGCGCACTGCCTGCGCGCTGGAAGCCATTGCCTTGATCGCACGCGAACTTCCGCAGGCCTGCGTGGGTGCTGGTACCATACTCTCGCCGAGCGACCTGCATAAGGTTGAAGCAGCAGGTGCGCAGTTTGCCATCTCCCCCGGTGCCACCGATGCGCTTTACAACGCCGCCAAATCAGGCAAAGTGCCGCTGATCCCAGGCATTGCCACCGCTTCTGAATTGATGCGTGGCGTGGAACACGGCTGGCAACGGTTCAAGTTTTTCCCCGCCGAAGCCAGCGGTGGCGTGGCGGCCCTCAAAGGCTTCGCAGGCCCACTACCTATGGCGCGCTTTTGCCCAACTGGTGGAATTGATATTGGCAAAGCACCGAAATACCTTGCCCTGCCCAATGTTGCCTGCGTAGGCGGCTCGTGGATGCTGCCTAACGATGCGATCGCCAGCGGCGACTGGGCACGCGTCGGCACGCTTGCGCGTGAAGCTGCGGCACTGCCGCGCTAATTATTTTCTCTCCTTGGCTGACATAAAAAATCCCGCCGGCTTGCACCGGCGGGAGGTAAGAGTTACCAAGGGAGAACACTCATAACATCAGAACTTGTAGCTGGCACCTAACAGCAGCGTGCGGCCCCACTTGATGTATTCCAGCGGGCGATCTTTGCTGCCCGAATAGGTGCGATAGGCTTCGTCACCCAAGTTGCTGGCTTGCAGCAGCAGGCTCAAGCCCTTCAAGCTACTGCCTTCACCGAAGGTGTAGCTCACCTGCGCGTCGGTGATGTTTTCACCCACGACATAGCGCAGGATGCGCGCACCGTCGAAGTTACCGATCTCACCAATAAAGTCCGAGCGACGACGATTATTGACGCGGAACTCGAAGCCATTGCGCTCGTAATACGCAGTGAAGTTGAACACGCGCTTGGAGAGGCCCGGCAGCGAGATCGGATCATTCCCCACGCTGCTTGCGCTTTCTGGGTCTAGGATTTTCACACTGCTGTCGTTAAAGCTCGCGCTCGCCACAACGCCAAACCCTTCCAGCGCTGGTGCAAACATATCCAGCGGCAGCGAGGCGGTAAGCTCGATACCCTGCAACTTGCCGCCCTTGCCGTTGAACGGGGCGCTCATCGTGCCTTGGGTCTTCACCGGCACGGTCATGCCTGCAGGCGGCACCCAACCTTGCAACAGATCGGTGAAGTCATAGCCATCGCGGGTTTGCGTGTAGATATAGCTGGTGAGGTCTTTATAGAAATACGCCGCGGCGATATAAGCCTTGGTGCCAAAGTACTTTTCCCAAGAAATATCGAAAGCATTGGCACGCCACGGATCAAGCAGGGGGTTACCGCCACCCGCACCCGGCTTACCAGTTGCCGTGTCCACACCAAACTCTACCGAGGCGCGCAGTTGATCCACGCGCGCACGCGCTACCTGCCGCGCCATCGCCACACGCAGGGTTTGATCATCGGCCAGCGAGAAGGCGAGATTCAAACTCGGCAGCACGTCGGTATAGGTCTTGCCATTGCTATACGGGCGGATCTCTTGGCCTGCAGGCTGCGAGCTATCCCACACGCGCGAGTCCGACGATTGGTCGGTATGCTGAATTTGCAAACCGATATTCCCGCGCACCGGCACCGCGCCCCACATAGTGTCGATATTGCCTTGAACGAAGGCCGTACTGATCGCTTCGTTGACCGTCCACGCCTTCGGGATCAAATACGCCGCCGTGTTATCGGTGGGGTTGAAGGTCATGTACTTGTCCACGGCACCCGGTACATTCCACGAAGGGATATAGCCAATGCCTGCAAAGCTCAAGTCCACCAGCCCATATTGCAGGTCAGCACCTACTGGCGTATCGCCCTGCGCGCCCACATTGATATTACCCTCGGGCTGCTTTTTATCCTTGCTGCGATCGGCATAGTTCAAACCCAGCTTGATCCCAGAGAACGCATTCTCCAACGCTGCCGGAACGGGGGTTCCCAAATCAAGGCGGAAGCCCTTCAGCTCGTCTTTGACACTTGGCACCTTGCCGTAGCCCGAGCCATAGATGGTGTTGGCTAGATATAGCTTGGTTGGGTCGGAGTAATCAAAGCCTGGCTTGATCTGTGAAAAGCCATTTTGGTTGATCGTGAGCTGCACCGAATCGAGCTGCGGCTGCGGCATCAGCTGGGTATTGTTCTCAAGGTTCAGCTCATCACGCTTGGCGCGCGACCACGACGCATCGGCAGTGAGCTTGAAGCCATTGCTGAAGAACCATTCGTTCTTAAAGCCCACCGCATCGATGGTGTCTTTGCGCTTGTTGTACATCCCACGCACCAACGGATAGACGTTATTCGCCGTACCACCGGTGAATGTATTGTTGCCATTGACTTGTGCGCCGATCATATCAAGGCGACCGAAGTTGCCGTTGTAGTCACCGATATGCACTTCAAACTGATTGGCAGTGTTCTCTTGCTTTGCCTGCGAATGGAACACGTCGAGCGTGCTGATCCACGTTTCACTGGCGCGCACTTCCAACGTACCCATCACGCCATCGCGCTTGGTGTAACCAGTGCGGCGTAGCGCCTTGATGCCGTCAGAATAGTAAGTCCCCGCATTGACCCCAGGACGCCAATTGGCACCAATCGCCTGCCAAGGCTCGTATAGGCCCACCTGATCTTCTTGCACTGGCGTATCGGAATGCGAATAGCCAATCGCAAAGCCAACGGTGCGCGCCGCATTCTGCCCAATGTAACTGGCGTTGAAGCGATTGCCCGTGGCCCCTTCATTGGCTGCCGATCCTAGTGAGCTGCGCTGCCAGCGGCCACTGATGGCAAACACCGGCTTGTCGTAGTTCAGCGGGCGCACGGTGCGCATATCCATCGTGCCGGAGAGCCCCTGCCCTACGAGCGCCGCATCGGGTGTTTTATACACGGTGACACCCGCCATCAGTTCCGACGGATATTGGTCGAACTCTACGCTGCGGTTATCGCCGGTGCTCACCAGCTCACGACCATTGAGTAAGGTTGTGGCGAAGTCGGGCGACAAACCGCGCACGCTGATGACCTGCGCACGCCCAGCAACACGCTGCGCGGCAAGACCAGGAAGACGGGCAATAGATTCAGCAATGCTGACGTCGGGCAGCTTGCCGATATCCTCGGCGGACACGGCTTCAACAATAGACGTAGCGTCCTTCTTGATGTCGATGGCGCGTTCGATACCCCCACGGATACCGGTGACAACAACCGTATCAAGATTCTTCGCGTCGTCCGCTTTCTTCTTGGCTTTCGCCGATGTGTTTTGCGCGTCGGTTTGCGCCTCTTGCGCGTGCACTTGCATCGTCAACATCAGCGCTGCCGAAGCGAGCGCCACGCTCAATAAATTTCGCTTTAACTGCACCATCTTCCCCTCCAGAAAATGCTAAACCAAGATTCGGGTAGTCCTATGTCACCCGCGTTTTTTTCCCGCAATTTTCGTGATTGCATGAACACCACGATGGTGTGACAGGTCGCGGGCAAACAAAAGAACCTGCATACGTATTCATTGCAGCAACCAGCAAAAATCTCGACAAATCCCCTACAAAACTCTTTGCCGATGCAATTAAGACGCGTCTATCGGAACGAAACGCACCGCTGCACCGCCGCCACCTGCAAGCCAAAGACTGAGCACATCACGGCTTGTCACCGTTTTGGATTCGCGAACAAATTTGAAGCGCGCCTCGCCCTTCCAATCTGCGCCATCACCATCGCGATAAATTTCGGCACGATAGGTTTTGCCTACATCGAGGAAGGCCAACGGAAGTGCCAGCGTGCGCGGGTTACGGTCATTCATCGCCCCAATGAACCAAGCAGGCGCGCCGCGCTGCTTACGCGCAATCGCTACGTACTCACCCACTTCACCTGCGAGCACCTTGGTGTCGTCCCAGTCCACGGCCACATCCTTAATAAACTGGAACGCGTCGGCATGTGCGGCATAGTGCTCGGGCAAATCCGCTGCCATCTGGATGGGGCTATAGAGCCCAACGTAAAGCGCGAGCTGCCGCGCCAACGTGCTGGGGATTTCCTGCCCATTGCGTCCGGTCAAACTCAGCACACCCGGCGTGTAATCCATTGGCCCTGCAAGCATGCGCGTGAACACGAGATTGACCTCATGCTCCGGCGGGTTTGGCGGCACTGCCCAAGCGTTGTACTCCATCCCACGTGCGCCTTCACGGGCGATCCAGTTGGGGTAGGTGCGCCGCAGCCCGGTGTCTTTAATCGGCTCATGCGCGTTGATCGCAATATGGCGCTTCGCCGCTTCTTCTGCCACGCGCAAGTGGTGGTTGCTCATCCATTGGCCATCGTGCCATTCCCGCACAACCGGGCCATTTTTAGCATCCTGCCGCTCGATTTGTCCCGCATCGCAAACATAGCCGGTCTTCACCACATCCACGCCGTTGCGTGCATATAGATCAAACGCTGCCCCAAGTTGGCGTTCGTAATGGCTCACCGCACAAGCGGTTTCATGATGGCCAATTAGATGCACACCTTTCTTGGCGGCATACGCGGACAATGCAGGCAAATCAAAATCGGCCGTCGATTTTGTGTAATCAAAACCCCAGCCATTGGCAAACCAATCACCATCCCAACCGGGGTTCCAGCCCTCCACCAACACACCACGAAAACCGTTATCAGCGGCAAAATCGATATAGCGCTTGGTGTTTTCTGTGGTTGCGCCGTGCCTGGGCCCAGTGCCCCAAGTGTCTTGATTCAAATGCATCGACCACCACACGCCCACATATTTCGATGGTTTGAACCAGCTCACATCGCCCAATTTATTGGGCTCATTGAGGTTGAGAATAAGGCTGGATTCCACCAATCCACCCGCATACTCGCTGATTTGCACGCTTCGCCATGGCGAATGGAATGGCAAGGTGCGTACCACGCTCACGCCTTGCTCGCCTCCCGGCGCCAGCTCCGCTCGCAGCCGCTGGCCTTCGCTGCGGCGCAGCCACATGGAGGCGTAGTCCACCAGTGCGGCTTCGTGGATCGAGAGGTGTAACCCAGAATCTGTGCGCAGTGTGATCGGTGTATGCGCCTGCGATACTTCGACTAGCGGCGTGCGGTTATACAGATACTCGTAGCGGTTCCATTCGCCCGCCGGAATCCACCACGCGGTTGCAGGTTTTGCAATCGCAAACTCGGTGTATTCGTCTTGGATTTCCAGATTTTTCAGCGCGGGTTGTTGTGGAAATTCATAGCGGAACCCGAGACCATCGTCATAGACACGAAACACCACATCCATGCGCCGCTTGCCGCGCTGCTTTTCAACAAACGCCGCATGCAGCTCGTTGTAGTGGTTGCGCACAAAGCGGCGCTCCCCCCATGGCTGCTCCCACGTTTCATCAAACGGTGTCGTGGTTTTTTGCGTGAGTGCAAACCCTCCCAATAGATGCGGGCCATTACGCAAACGCAGGCCAAGGCGCGACTCTGCAATAACAGGCACGCCATCACGCAGCACGCGATAACTGATTCTGCCGTCGCCATCCACATCCAGCTGCACATTGATGCGCCCATCGGGTGACGCGACTTGCGCCACCTGTTCCGCCCACACCGTATTGGAGAGCAGGAGCGCGAACGCCAAGGCCATTTGCAATCGCTTCATCACTTCACCTTTCATCTAATGGCACGCAGGCCACGCCGTAGGCGGGGACACATAGTTCACCGGCAATGGGTGTTGACCACTGCACCTCATCCGCAGACAGGTTGAAGACCATCAACAAGCGCTGCTCCGGGTGCTCGCGCACAAACGCCAATAGCTGCGCTGGTGCATCAACGAAATGAATCGCTCCCGTCAACAAAGCAGGCTGTGTTTTACGCCAGTGCAAGAACTTACGAACTGCATGCAAGGTGGAGCCTGCGTCGTCTTCTTGCACCGAAACGCTAAGCAAGCGATGCGCCGGAGGCACCGGCAGCCAAGGTTTGTTCTGGCTAAATCCGGCATCACCCGTGCTCGTCCACGGCATCGGTGTGCGGCAGCCATCGCGGCCTTTGAAGTTCGGCCAAAACGCTTTTCCATAAGGATCTTGCAGCGCTTCAAAAGGCACTTCAGCTTCCGGAAGCCCCAACTCTTCGCCTTGGAAAAGGCATACCGAACCACGCAGCGAGCACACTAATGCCACCAACATTTTTGCAAGTGCCGGGTCAGGGTTTTCACCACCCCAGCGCGTCACCGCACGCTGCACGTCGTGATTGGAAATGGCCCAGCAGGGCCAGCCTTCCAACATTTTTGCTTCCAAAGCCTCTACCGTTTGCCGTATATAGGCAGCGCTGAACTCTTCAGTGAGTAGCTCAAAGCTATAACCCATGTGCAAGCGCTTCGAGGTGCAGTATTCGGCCGTTGTCGCAAGTGAATCTTCTGACGAAATCTCCCCTACCGCGCCCACATCGGGGTAACTGTCCATCAGGGCGCGCACGTCTTCTAGCAACCCCAAATTTTCTGGCTGGGTGTTGTTGTAAATGTGGTACTGAAAGGCATAAGGGTTATCGGCGCTAAACCCACGTCCGGTGCGTAGCTCGGCGGGTTTGGGCGGGTTATCGCGCAGCTGGGCGTCGTGAAACGGGAAATTGATTGAATCCAGCCGAAACCCATCCACACCGCGATCGAGCCAGAACTTCAAATTATCCAACTGCGCCTGACGCACGGCGGGGTTATGAAAGTTCAGTGCGGGCTGCGAGGATAGGAAATTGTGCAAGTAATACTGTCCACGGCGCGGCTCCCACGTCCACGCGACGCCGCCAAAAATCGACATCCAGTTATTCGGCGGGGTCCCGTCGGGCTTGGCGTCTGCCCAGACGAACCAATCGGCTTTGGGGTTGCTGCGGTTTTGCCTGCTCTCACGAAACCATGCGTGCTCGCTAGAGCAGTGCCCCAACACCTGATCAACCATCACCTTCAGCCCAAGGCGATGCGCTTTCTCCAAGACGCGATCAAAATCTTCCAGCGTTCCAAACAGCGGATCAACGCAGCGAAAATCGGCGATGTCGTATCCAAAATCCGCCATGGGTGAAGTAAAGAACGGTGAAACCCAAATGGCGTCCACACCTAGGGAGGCGACATAATCTAGCCGCTCATCAATACCCGGCAGGTCACCCACACCATCGCCGTTGGTGTCGAGAAAGCTACGCGGGTAGATCTGATAGATCACCGCACCGCGCCACCAGTTCTGCACTGTCATCGTTGCTCCACATCCTTGCCTTGAGAGTGGACTATGCCGGTGAATCGCCGCATTTGTAGAGGGTGAGCCGCTTGAATACGTTTACAAGACCAAGTCAGGCTAAGCTGCGCTATATCTAGTGCAGACGCTTCAACGGGACAGGGGAACCCATGCACACCAATGCCACCGCCACCAAACCACAGCTGACGTTCTGGCAAATCTGGAATATGTGCTTCGGCTTTCTCGGCATCCAGTTTGGGTTTGCTTTGCAAAACGCCAATGTCAGCCGAATTTTTCAAACCCTCGGCGCAAGCATGGACAACATCCCCATCCTCTGGGTGGCAGCGCCATTGACGGGTCTGCTGGTGCAGCCCCTCATCGGCTATTGCTCTGATCGCACGTGGACACGCTTGGGCAGACGCCGTCCGTATTTCTTAATTGGTGCCGTACTGTCATCGCTTGCGCTGTTTATATTCCCTAACGTGCCATCGCTATGGATTGCAGCGGGCATGCTGTGGGTGCTGGACGCGTCTATCAATGTGTCGATGGAGCCTTTCCGCGCCTTCGTTGGCGACCAGCTCCCCACTTCCCAGCGCCCTACCGGCTTTGCCATGCAAAGTTTTTTTATCGGTGTCGGCTCGGTGGTGGCCAGTCTGTTGCCTTATTTGCTGGAAAAATTCGGCGTGAGCAATACCGCCGCTGCGGGTGAAATCCCCAACACCGTGCGCTATGCGTTTTATGCGGGTGGTGTTGCACTGCTCGCGGCCATTAGTTGGACCGTGCTTCGCACCCGCGAGTACCCGCCAGAACAATTGGCCCACTGGGACGAAGCCCCGCCCCAACCACGCCGAGCTGGCGGCGAGGGATGGGTACGCACATTGGCGGCCCTCGCCATTGCCTGCGGATTACTGCTTGCTGCTTTCGTAGAAAGCCGCGCACTTGATAAAGCGCTTTACATCCTCTCCGGCCTACTCTGCGGCTTTGGTGCAGCGTTTTTGCTTCGCACCTTCTTGCGTGCGGACAATGCATTTACCCGCATCCTCGACGACGTTCGCGATATGCCCCCAGCAATGACGCAGCTCGCTGTCGTGCAATTTTTCTCTTGGTTCGCGCTATTCGCCATGTGGATCTACACCACTGCGGCGGTGACTGAAACACACTTTGGTAGCACCGACCCGGCATCGGCTGCCTACAACGCGGGGGCTAACTGGGTAGGCGTACTGTTTGCTGCCTATAACGGGTTTGCCGCGCTGGCCGCGATGGTCATCCCATGGATGGCGCGGCGCTTCGGCCTGCGCGGAAGCCACCTCATCAACGCCGTACTGGGTGGTCTAGGCCTGCTCTCCATCAGCTGGATCCGCGACCCGCACTGGCTACTACTCTCTATGGTGGGTGTGGGCTTTGCTTGGGCCTCGATCCTCTCTCTCCCCTACGCCATGCTGTCGGACTCAGTGCCTGCCGCGAAGATGGGCACCTATATGGGCATCTTCAATTTCTTTATCGTCATTCCTCAGCTTGTTGCTGCCAGCTTGCTGGGCTTCATATTGAAAACGCTTCTCGACGGCCATCCCATCAATGCGCTTGCGATTGGCGGCGCCAGCATGATCGTTGCAGGGCTATGCGTACTACGCGTTCGCCTAGCCTCTGAACCATCGGTTTAAGGATTTTTTGAATGCGCACAATGCCTATGCTTACCACCCTTGCCTGTAGCCTGCTGGCCGCCTGTGCAGCGACAGCGTCCAACCCTCCCAGCAAAGAGTATTACGGCACGCTAGAACCTTTCGCCAGCGAAGCGGTGTACTTCGTCATGACCGACCGCTTCGTCAATGGCGACACATCTAACGACCAGCGCGACCAAGGCGGTGCACTGCACACCTTTGATATCCCACTTGCGCCTTGCAACGGCGTGGCAGGCAATATCGGCTACCTCGGTGGCGACTTCAAAGGCATTGCCGATCACCTTGGCTACATTCAAGAGATGGGCTTCACCTCCGTGTGGATCACGCCCATCGTGGACAACCCCGATCAAAGTTTCACTGGCGGCACTGCACCCAGCTGCGGCGGCATTTTGGCCGACAAAGGGAAAACCGGCTATCACGGCTATTGGGGTGTCAACTTCTACAAGGTCGATGAGCATCTCCCCAGCCCAGATATGAGCTTTCGTGACCTTGCCAACGCGATGCACGCCAAAAAATTAAAGCTCGTCCTCGACATCGTAGGCAACCACGGCTCGCCCGCATGGGGCATGGCGTTTAATCAACCCAAGTTCGGCAAAATTTACGACCAACACAATGTCCTGATTGCCGATCATCAAAACCTGCCACCGGAGCAGCTTGATCCTGCCCAGCATCCCTTGCAGCGTTTTTACAATACACGTGGCCCAGTAGATGGCGCCAACGGCTCAATTTTCGACGGTAATCTTGCCCAACTCTCCGATTTTAATGAGCACAATCCTGCCGTATTGGATTATTTAGCCGGTGCTTACGAGCAGTGGATCGAACAAGGCGCTGACGCATTCCGTATCGACACCATCGCGTGGATGCCCGATGCATTTTGGCAACGGTTTACGACACGCATCCGCAGCAAGCACCCAGGCTTTTTTATGTTTGGTGAAGCGTTTGATTACAACGCCAAGACCATTGCACGCCATACATTGCCCGGCCACGGTGAAACCAGTGTGCTTGACTTCCCCATGAAGCAGGCGATGGAAGAAATCTTTGGCCATAAGCAGGCAGGCTTCGAACGCATACGCGAGAGTCTGCATTTGGAAAACGGCCCGTATGCGAACCCCTATGACCTCGCCACGTTTTACGACAACCACGATATGCCACGCCTAGATGCCACCGATGCGGGCTTCATCGATGCGCACAACTGGCTGTTCACCGCACGCGGCATTCCGGTGATTTACTACGGCTCGGAAATGGGCTTTATGCGCGGCCGCCCAGAGCACGGTGGAAATCGAAATTACTTTGGCACTGAAGGTATCGAACAAGCCAAGACAAGCCCCATTCGCAGCGCGCTCACACGCATCGCCAATGTGCGTGCACACTCGCCTGCATTACAGCGCGGGCTGCAGATCAACCTGCAACTTGAAGGCAACCGCGCCGCGTTTTACCGCGTCTATCAACACCAAGGCGTTACGCAAACCGCACTGGTGCTTCTCAATAAGGGCGACGACGCAGCCGCATTTACTATCGACACACTGCTTCAACCGGGCCACTGGCAATCCGCACTGGACGGAACCACGCTTGAGCTAAAACAAGGCCAGTCACTCGGTATTAGTGTGCCGGCTCATGACGTAAAAGTGTTTCTATTGAATGCCCCGATCACCGCGCCCGCACTGACCGCGGCACTTGAGCAAGCCATGCGTCGCGCGCGCCTACCCCACTAGCCGACTAGCCGCCGCTTGATGCACGCACAACAAGCGTTGGCTGCAATACCTGCCCTTGCACCGGCAGGTCGCGCACCAGCTGCAACAGCGTTTGCACGAGCAGTTCCCCAGCGCGCTGGGTGTCTTGCACCACCGTGGTCAGTGGTGGGTTAGAGAAGCGCGCCATCGGTGTGCCATCGAAACCAACAATGGCCACATCCTCTGGCACACGCAGCCCAGCTTCTTTCAGCGCATGCAGCGCGCCGATGGCGATCAAGTCACTGGCTGCGAAAATGGCGTCAAATGCATGCCCACGTGCCAAGAGTGCTTTAGCGGCCTCATAGCCCGCTTCTTCAGTACTAATCGCATCCACCTGTAGCGCTGAGTCTAGCTGCAAGCCCTGCTCGCGCAGCGCCGCATCACAACCAAGATAGCGTGCGTGAAACTCAGGAAAGCGCGACGTTGCATCGCCTAAGAAGGCAATGCGCTTACGCCCGCGTTCCAATAAATGCCGCCCGGCCAGCGCCCCACCCGCGGCATTGTCACAGCCGATGGTGATCCCCGGCTGTTCGGGAAACACATGCCCCCAGCGCACGAAATGCGTTCCTTGTTCAACCAGCCGCGCAAGCGTGCTCTCATAGGCCAAGTAATCACCGTAGCCCAATAAAATAAGCCCATCGGCTTTCATGCTGTCTTCGTAGTCGGCGTGCCAGTCGTCCGAGAGTTGCTGAAACGACACCAGCAAGTCATGCCCATGCTTTGAGCAGGCGCGAGTGATCGAACCTAAGATCGACAGGAAGAACGGGTTGATATGCGAATCATCCGGGGTCGGGTCTTCAAACAGTAGCAGCGCTAGCGTGCCTGCACGCTGCGTGCGCAGACTGGACGCATGCCGATCGACTTTGTAATTTAGTTCACGCACCGCATCTTCTACGCGCTGCCGCGTTTCAGCATTCACTAAAGGGCTACCCGCCAGTACGCGCGATACCGTCGCCTGCGACACGCCTGCACGATGGGCGATATCCAGCGAGGTGATCCGCTTCTTCTTGCGCGAGCGGCGATGGTCGGTCATTGCGCGGCACACACGCGGTTGCGCCCTTCACTTTTTGCGCTATAGAGCGCCATGATCTTGCCCCTGTTTTTCGGACACCCGCCTAAGCAGCATGGCTAGTTCGAACTGCTCTGGGCTGAGATAGCCCAGCGTCGAATGTAGCCGGTTTCGATTGTAGTCCAGCTCGATGTACTCGAACACATGTGCGCGTGCTTGTTCGCGCGTTGCGAAGCGCTCACCATGGATCGCTTCGACCTTCAGGCTATGGCTCCAGCTTTCCATTGCTGCATTGTCGTAACAATTCCCTTTGGCGCTCATACTGGCAATCAAGCCGTGCTGTTCCAACAACGTGCGGTGCTCTTGTGAGCAACCTTCGTCGGTCCAGATGTAGGTGATGTCACCCACCCAAACCTGATTGGGACGCTGCGCTGTGAAGTCCTGCTGCAACAGATTCTCCGCCACGGGCAGCGTATGGTTCGCGTTCGTCGTTGCCTTGTACTTGCGTGCGGCTTTGGCGCGCAGGCCTTGTCGGCGCAGGCTTTGCGCCACTTGGCGCCGACCACGCGCAAGATGGCGCGCCAGCCGCGGGGCACCGGCACGGCCTTTACGTGCATGGAACGCGGACTTCACTTGGCAGACAGACCCAGTTCGCACTAATCAGGTAATTTTTACATCAAACATGACTTATAGCGTCACTTATGTAAAAATAACGACCACATATCACTAATAAATGACTCTCATGTCTCTCAAAGTCACCTCCCTTTTAATATTCTTATCAGTCCTCTTCCCAAGCATTTCTTATTCACAAAACTCAAGCAACACTAAAAACACGGCTAGAGGCGCATCCCCTACGACTGAAAATGCAGTCCCTATGAAGAAAAGTACGCAACAAGCGTCAGCCGAGAATAAGCAAGAAAAAAATCGTAGAGGCACCTCAACTGAAAAATATCCTGCCGTTGAGTATGAATTTCAGCCACACTTCGGCATTCGGGTTATTTGGTCTGCATCACAAGTGGACTAATTGGGGCCTGAACAACGCCATCTTTTGAAATGTGCTAAGCACTTATTTCAAAGTGCTTAGCACACGCCATTACGCAATTTTTAAGCCGGTGCTATGCTGCCCTCAACGCCCTAACTCGTCCCTCTCATGCAGACCACTAGCGCAATGATGCTTCCCGAACGTAGCCCCCTTTGGAAGGTGTTCTGGCTGTATGGCGTGTTGCCTAGTAACCTACTGTGGCTGGCCGTTGCATGGCTGGTGGATCACCACCAACGCCCCGGCCTTACGCTGCTGCTGCTGGCGGCGCTGCTTGGCTACACGAGCTGGATCGTTCCCGCCGTATGGAAAGCGGCCCCAAACGTCAAAGACCCGCGCTATAGCGTGATGGCGCAAGCCCTCACCGTTGTTTGGGCGATCAACACCGTGCTTATCGTGTTCTTTTTAGGCCTGCAAATGCTGCGCACGCTGATGGCGGGCTAAGCCCGTCAGCGCGCTAGACCCATCAACCGAACTGCAGCACGTTGCCACTGCGATCGAACGTCGCAAACTGCGCCACTTGGCCGTTATTCACCGCATTCACCATAAACCGTAGTGGCTGCGCGGCTTCATCGGCACTGGGCGCAACACCGGCGCGGCCAGCAAGGCTGCCCACAAACACCATATCCCAGGTTTGCCCGGTGGCTTCCGACTCGGCCACCAGCGCATCAAAACTGGCGATTTCGCTTGGCGCTTTATCCACACACAGGCTAGGCGTAAGCGTGCCACCTTCGCGGCTTTCAAACCGTGCAATCTGCTCGGCCGTGGCGTTTTGCGGTAGCTCCACCTTGGCAAACACAAACAGCAGGCGCTGCGGCTCAGGCTGTTGATGGGCGGCATCGAGCAGGTCTTGGAACGTAGAAAGCGACATCATTTGGCCTCACTGAACTGTGGCATAAGGGTACATGCAGATGGGGCGAGAAAAATTGACTGCGATCAAACACGCCTCGCCCGAGAGGGGCTAATCTTCCCTCAAGCAATACCTCCAAGCCCGCCTGCCTAAGTTCTTACGAATATGGCAGACGGGCCGTAGCCCTCGGGCTACCGGGCCGGAATTGGAAACAACCCAGCCTCCCGTATTTGGACTGGAGCACAACATGGCAACCCTTGTGGACGGCTTCGGCCGGTCCTTCCCTTACCTCCGGCTCTCGCTCACCGAGGCCTGCAATTACCGCTGCAGCTATTGCCTGCCGAATGGTTATCAGGCCAACGGACGGCCAACGTTTCTTACCTTAGAAGAAATTCAGCGCCTCGTGCGCGCGTTTGCCGCTTTGGGAATGCGCAAAATCCGCCTGACCGGCGGTGAACCCAGCCTGCGCAAAGACCTACCTTCGATTATCGCGGCGGTGTCCTCCGCCCCCGGCGTCTCTAAAATCGCCCTCACCACCAACGGCTGCCTGCTGCCGAAACACGTTGGTATTTGGCGCGAAGCCGGGCTAACCGCACTGAATGTAAGCCTTGATAGCCTGCAACCGGCGCGCTTTGCCGCGATTACCGGCCACGACCGTTTTGCCGAAGTCACAAAAGGCGTGGAAATGGCGCTGGGGCTGGGCTTTGATGCCGTTAAGCTCAACGCCGTACTGCTGCGCAGCCTGAATGACGACGAGCTACCGGCATGGATGGAGTACCTGCGCGAGCGCGATATCGCAATTCGCTTTATCGAGCTGATGCGCACCGGCGATAACAAAGACTATTTTGAACGCCACCACTACCGCGCCGAGGCGCTGGAAGAGCAGCTGATTCAAAACGGCTGGACGCAAACCCCACGCGCGCCCGACGCTGGGCCTGCGCGCGAATACGCCCACCCAAACTACCAAGGGCGTATCGGCATCATTGCCCCCTATTCCAAAGACTTCTGCGCGGGCTGCAACCGCCTACGCGTTACCGCGCGCGGCGACCTGCGGCTATGCCTGTTCGGTGATTTTGGCATCCCGCTGCGCCCCCTGTTGCAGTCTGATGCCGACCACGATGCCTTGGTGGCAAAAATCGCCACCCAACTCGGGCTAAAAGCCGCCGGACATGGCCTGCATCAAGGGCAAACCGGCATCACTCCTCACCTTGCTTCCATCGGCGGCTAACCATGACCCAACAACGCGACGCGGCCTTTTATATGGCCGACATCCGCAATAAGCGCCCCACCCGTCGCCGTGCGGTGGCGGTGGGCGAATTTCTGCCCGGTGCCGAAGCCTTTGCCACCGTGATCGAACGCCGCCTACCCAAGGGCGATGCGCTGGTGATGGCAGAAATTGCTGGCCTGCAGGGCGCCAAAATGGCCTCCATGCTGATGCCGCTGTGCCACCCCATTTCATTGGAACTAGTGCGGGTGCGCTGCGTGCCGGTGCCCGAACGCCACGCCATCCGTGTGTATTGCGAATGCGCTCTGGAAGCGCGTACTGGCGTGGAAATGGAAGCACTGGCGGGGGTCAATGCGGCCCTGCTCACACTGTACGACCTGACCAAGCCGGTGGAGCCAGCACTGTCGATCTCAGCGATCCGCCTGCTCTTTAAGGAAGGCGGCAAGAAGGGGCTGTGGATCCACCCAGACGGTATGACCGAGGACGAACGCGCGCACTACCAGCCGCGCCCGTTGGCACCGCTTGCAGGCGTACCCTGCGCGGTCATCACCCTCAGCGACCGCGCCAGCGAAGGCCACTATGAAGACCGCTCTGGCCCCGTGCTGGTGGAGGCCTTGCGCAAATTAAATGCAGATGTGACGCATATTGAGGTGCTCCCAGATGGCCTTGACCCGTTGACTGAACGTCTGCGCAAGCTGACAGACCAAGGCCTGCGGCTGTGCCTATGCACCGGCGGCACTGGCCTTGGCGCGCGCGACGTAACCCCTGAAGCCCTGCAGCTAGTGGCCGACCGCCGCGTGGACGGCCTAGCCGAAATGATCCGCAGCGAAAGCGCCAAGCACACCCAGCTTGCCTGGCTCAGCCGCGCCGAGGTGGTGCAAGTGGGGCAGATGCTGGTCATCGCCCTGCCGGGCAGCCCACGCGCCGCGCAGCAATGCATGGACATCCTCGCCCCCCTACTGGCCCATGCACTCGCAATGATCGACGGTGGCCAACACCCATGATCGGCTATTCCGAAGCACTCAGCATTATTTTGCGCGAAACACTCGCACTGCCCGTACAGCGTGGCCTGCCGCTGCAGGGCCAAGTGCTGGCCGAGGACGTGCGCAGCGGCGAAGATCTGCCGCCCTTCGATAACTCGGCTATGGACGGGTTTGCGCTGTGCGTGGACGCTGCAGGTGCCACCGCTGGAACAGCCTATCCGGTGGCCGGTGCGCAGGCCGCAGGCGATCTGCACACGCAGGCAAGCGGCGGCGCGTGGGAAATCATGACCGGCGCGCGCCTACCCGACGGCCTGAACGCAGTGATTCCGGTTGAACAGGTAGAAATTCTCTCCAGCGATGCCAGCGGCAAACCGACGCGCATTCGCCTATTGGCCGACGTACCGCCAGGCCAACATGTGCGTTTGCATGGCGAAGACGTGCGCAAGGGCGATATCACCCTGCGTGCAGGCACCCGCCTTTCAGCCCCCGAATTGATGCTCTTAGCCTCTCTTGGCGTGGCTGAAGTCACCGCGCGGCGCGCGCCCAAAGTGGCGCTCATCAACACTGGCCGCGAGTTAGTGGATGACCCCGCGCAGCCGCTGAGCTCTGGCGAGATTCGCAATAGCAATGGCCCCTATCTTGCCCAGCGTCTGCAGGACGCGGGCGCGTCCGTGGCGCTGCGCGAAACGGTGAGCGACGATGCCGACTCCTTTTTAGCTACGCTCCAGCGTGCGCTCGCGGCCGGTGCCGACGTGGTGCTAAGTACGGGTGCGGTATCGATGGGGCGCTACGATTTCGTCCCCGACGCACTGCGTAGCCTCGGCGCAACCCTGCATTTTCATAAAGTCCGCATTCGCCCCGGCAAACCGCTGCTGTTTGCCACCCTGCCCGGCGGCCAACTCTTTTTTGGCCTACCCGGCAACCCCGTGTCCAGTGCGGTGGGGCTGCGCTTTTTTGTTGAACCTGCGCTGCGTGCACTCATCGGGCTTGCGCCAGAACGCCCGCTGCGCCTGCCACTAAGCACACCCTACCGTAAGCGCCACGCACTGCGCTTCCACCTTAAAGGCCGCGTGGGCATCAGCAGCACCGGCCAACTGGAAGCGCGGGTGCTGCCCGGGCAGGAATCATTCCGCATCGCGCCGCTGATCCACAGCAATGCATGGATCGTGATTGACGAGCAAGCGCAAGACCTCGCAGAAGGCGCGCTGGTGGACGTGTATGGGCTTGGGCATCTGCTTGGCCTGCAACTAGAAGGACACACCGCATGAAGGTTGAAGTCAAACTGTTTGGCGCGTTTCGCGACCACCAACCCGACCCCTTGGTAGAACTGGAACTGAGTGATGGCGCCACCATCACCGACCTGCGCCATGCGCTAGAAGCCTACGGCAACGCGCACTGGCCCAAGTTCTGCCCAAAGCTGCTGAAATACTCCGCATTTGCTAGTGAAAAGGCCGTGCTGCGCGACACCGACGCCATTCCCGCCGATGGCAAAATGGCGGTGCTGCCGCCGGTCAGCGGAGGCTAAACCATGAGCGCCCACCACTGCACCGTTGTGGACATTGCCGAAGGCAAACTCGACCCCGCCGCCGCTCTGGACTTCGTTTCCGACCCTGCATTCGGCGGCATCACGCTGTTTGTTGGCCGCGTACGCGACTTCAACGTGGGCCGCGATGTCACCGGCATCAGCTACGACATGTTCGTGCCGTTGGCGCTCAATGGTTTTGCCGACATCGCCGCACGCGCCGAGCACGACTTCGGCGGCAAACTCAAACTCTACATCGGCCACGCCAAGGGCCGGTTAGGTCTTGGCGATCTGGCAATGGTAGTGGCCGCCGGTACCCCGCACCGCGATGAAGCCTTCCGCGCCTGCCGCCAAGTGGTGGAAGCGGTGAAACACACCAGCCCGATCTGGAAGCAAGAGCACTACATCGACGGCGATAGCATCTGGAGCGAAGGCTGCTCACTCTGCGAACACACCGACAGCGCACACGCCCAGCATGACCACGCCTGAGCCAATGTGGACCGGGCTTGTGCTGGCGGGCGGCCGCTCCAGCCGTATGGGCCAAGACAAAGCCGCCCTGCTTTGGCAGGGCAAGCCTCTGCTGCAGCATATGCAAGCCCTGTTGCACGCTGCAGGTGCACAGCGCGTGGTAGTAAGCGGAAATTATCCGGAAGAAAATGGCATTCCTGATCTTATTTCCGAGCTTGGCCCCTTGGGCGGGCTCACCAGTGTGGCGAGCGCGCTCCCCGATGGCCCACTCCTGATTGTTCCGGTGGATATGCCGCAACTCACGCCAGAATTGCTCACCACCCTCGCCCAGCGCCCTGAACACTGCCTGTGCTATGCCGAACACATGCTGCCGATGCGCCTGCAGTTAGACGCCACATCACGCCAGTTCTTGAGCACCTGCGCCCAGCGCCCACCACGCGAACGCTCGCTGCACGCCCTACACGCCGCGCTGCAGGGGCAATTCCTCGCCATTCCAGAAGGCGCTTTGGCGCAGCTGCATAACGTCAACACCCCGGAACAGTGGCAGGAGGCAACGGCATGAAGGTGCAACTGCAACAGCAAACCTTGCGTCTGCGTATCAGCGAACACGAACTCGCCCAATTACTCGCCGGCGGCGAAGTCAGCAACCTCACCCGCATTACGCCCACCGTGGCCTACAGCTTCAACCTCTGCTTGACCAAGGAAGTAGAACCCACCCTAGTGGGCAGCTCCGGCTGCTGGTGGTTCCACCTACCTCAGCGCCCACTGCAGGACTATGTCGCCACCCTACCCAATCGCCACGGACTAGAGTTCCCCATTAACGTTGGCCAAAATGAAACGCTGCAGGTAGAGATCGAAGTTGACGTACGCGACAGCGTGCGCAGCCGGGGCGGAAAAAAGCGCGACTAAAGTTTCACAAGAAACATTAACGAGCCTGGGCTCGCCCTCAAAATTTGATACCAATCAAAAAGCACTCCCGCAAAATCATGCACTCTGTGCCGTATGGTGTTGCCGCGTTTTAGCCCGCTTGGGCGCGCCAATACGAAGGTTCCCCCCGTACAGGCAAGTTACATGAGCGCTCAAATGGCAGAAAAGCCGCGCAACATTGGTTCCTTGATCCACGATTGGCACCCGGAAGACGCGGCCTTTTGGGCGCATACCGGCAACCGGATCGCCAACCGCAATCTTACTATTTCTATCCCGGCGCTGCTGCTGGCATTTGCCATCTGGCAGATGTTTTCGGCGGTGGCCATCAGCCTGCCGCAAGTGGGCTTTCAGTTCGATACCAATGAGCTGTTCTGGCTGGCGGCGCTACCTGCGCTATCGGGTGCCACCTTCCGTATTTTTTATTCGTTCGTGGTGCCCATGTTCGGCGGCCGCCGCTGGACAGCCATTGCCACCGCCTCGCTGATTATCCCAGCAGTTTGGCTGGGCATTGCCGTGCAGGATGTATCCACACCGTATTGGCACTTCGTGGCGATCGCCATTTTGTGTGGCTTTGGTGGTGGCAATTTCTCGTCGTCGATGTCCAATATCTCGTTCTTCTACCCCAAGGCCAAGCAGGGCTTTGCGCTGGGCATGAACGCAGGCCTCGGCAATTTGGGCGTCTCCGCTACCCAGTTTGTCATTCCGCTGGTCATCACCTTTGGGTTATTTGGTGCAGCCGTGGGCGGCCCGCAGCTGGGTGCCGATGGCAAAGAATTTTTCCTGCAGAACGCAGGGTTTGTGTGGGTGCCGTTTCTTGTGATTGTGGCGGTGGCAGCGTGGTTTGGCATGCATGACCTCGCCGCGGCGCGTTCTTCGTTTGCTGAGCAAGCGGTGATCTTCAAGCGCAAGCACAATTGGCTGATGTGCTGGTTGTACATCGGCACGTTCGGCTCGTTTATTGGCTTCTCGGCGGCCATGCCCATGTTGACCAAGACCCAGTTCCCCGACGTTAACCCGATGACGTATGCCTTCCTTGGCCCGCTGGTGGGCGCGCTGATGCGCTCGGCCGGTGGCTGGCTGGCGGATAAGCTGGGCGGCGCACTGCTGACCTTCTGGGTGTTCGCATTGATGATCGTCGGTGTGTTTGGGGTGCTGCACTTCCTGCCCGACCACGCAGGTAATGGCGGCAATTTTTACGGTTTCCTCGGCAGCTTCCTTGTGCTGTTTGTACTGTCGGGCATCGGTAATGCCTCCACCTTCCGCATGATCCCGGTGATCTTCCGCACCCTGCACGGGCGCTGGTCGGCCAACGAGAATGCCGAGGGCAAGGCCGCCTCCACGCGTCAGGCCGGCATCGAATCGGCCGCAGTGATTGGCTTTAGTTCGGCCATTGGCGCCTACGGCGGCTTCTTTATTCCCAAGAGCTTCGGCTCATCGATCGCTTGGACCGGCGGCCCAGAAATGGCGCTGTACGGCTTCGTTGGTTTTTACGCCACCTGTTTGGTGGTGACGTGGTGGTGGTACTTCCGTCGCGGCGCCGAAACGCCGTGCTGATACATAGAAAGATAAGCCAGCTCCACAGCCCGCTTCGCACCATTTAATACGCGTTTCTCAAGAGGATGTCCCCATGAGTTATTTCCTTGACCGTCTGCAGTTCTTCAATCGCAATCCAGAAGAGTTTGCCGACGGACACGGCGTTACCAAAACCGAAAGCCGCGAGTGGGAGAACACCTATCGCGCGCGCTGGCAGTACGACAAGATCGTGCGCTCCACCCACGGCGTGAACTGCACCGGCTCCTGCAGCTGGAAGATCTACGTCAAAAACGGTTTGGTGACCTGGGAAACGCAGCAAACCGACTATCCGCGCACCCGCCCCGACCTGCCCAACCACGAGCCGCGCGGCTGCCCCCGTGGTGCCAGCTACTCGTGGTATCTGTACAGCGCCAACCGGGTGAAGTACCCGCTGGTGCGCGGCGCGCTGCTGAAGATGTGGCGCGAAGCGCGCAAGAGCAAATCGCCGGTCGACGCTTGGGCCAGCATCGTTGAAGACAAGAGCAAAACCAAGGAATACAAGACCCGTCGTGGTATGGGTGGTTTTGCCCGCGTGCGCTGGGATGAAGTCAACGAACTGATCGCCGCAGCCAACCTGTACACGGTCAAGACCCACGGCCCCGACCGCGTGATCGGGTTCTCGCCGATCCCGGCGATGTCGATGATTTCCTACGCCTCCGGCGCGCGCTACCTGTCGCTGCTGGGCGGTGCCTGCCTGTCGTTCTACGACTGGTACTGCGATCTGCCGCCGTCCAGCCCGCAGGTCTGGGGCGAGCAGACTGACGTGCCGGAATCGGCCGACTGGTACAACAGCCGCTACATCATCGCTTGGGGTTCCAACGTCCCGCAGACGCGTACGCCCGACGCGCACTTCTTCACCGAAGCGCGCTACAACGGCACCAAGACGGTGGCCATCACGCCGGACTATTCGGAAGTGGCCAAGCTCACCGATCACTGGCTGCACCCGAAGCAGGGCACCGACGCCGCGCTGGCGTTCGCCTTCGGCCATGTGATCTTGAAAGAATTCCACGTCGATAACCCGGCGCCGTATTTTGTTGATTACTGCCGCAAGACCACCGACATGCCGATGTTGGTGCGCCTTGAGAAGCGCGCCGACGGCCGGCTGGTGCCGGAGCGTTTCCTGCGCGCCTCCGACCTTGGCGGCCTGGGCGAAGCCAACAACCCCAAATGGAAGACGCTGGCGATTGATGAAACCAGCGGCAACGTGGTGGTGCCGAACGGTTCCATCGGTTTCCGCTGGGGCGAAAAAGGCAAGTGGAATATCGAACAGAAAGACAGCAGCGGGCGCGAGACCCATCTGCAGCTGTCACTGAAAGATCAGCACGACGCGGTTGAAGCCGTGAGCTTCCCCTACTTCGGCGGTATCGAACACGAGATGTGGACGGCCTCGAAGTTTGAAGACATCTTGGAGCGCAATGTTCCGGTGAAGCGCATGCAGCTGGCCGATGGCAAAGAGTGGCTGGTGGCCACCGTGTACGACCTATTGCTGGCGCAGTACGGCATCGACCGTGGCTTCGGTGGTGGCAATGTCGCCACCAGTTTCGACGACAACGTGCCGGGCACCCCCGCTTGGCAAGAAGTGATCACCGGCGTGCCGCGCCATGACGTGATCGAGATCGCCCGCGAGTTCGCCAGCACTGCCGCCAAGACCGGCGGCCGCAGCATGATTATTGTGGGCGCGGCGATGAACCACTGGTTCCACAACGACATGAACTACCGCGGCCTCATCAATATGTTGATGATGTGCGGCTGCATCGGCCAGACCGGCGGCGGTTGGGCGCATTACGTGGGTCAGGAAAAGCTGCGCCCGCAAACCGGCTGGCAGCCGATCGCGTTTGGTCTGGACTGGAGCAAGCCGCCGCGCCATATGAACGGCACTTCGTTCTTCTACTTCATGTCCGACCAGTGGCGTTATGAAAAGCTGGAGATGAAGGAGCTGCTGTCGCCGCTGGCCGATGCCAGCAAGTACACCGGCAGCCAAGCCGACTTCAACCTGCAGGCGATCCGCATGGGTTGGCTACCGAGCGCGCCGCAGCTCAATACCAATCCGCTGAGTATTGCTAAGGCCGCGCAGGCCGCAGGCAGCACACCGGCCGAGTATGTAGTGAACGGGCTGAAGAACGGCCAGCTGGACTTCGCCTACGCCGACCCAGACGCGCCGGAAAACTTCCCGCGCAATATGTTCATCTGGCGCTCTAATCTGCTGGGCAGCTCCGGTAAGGGCCACGAGTACATGCTGCGCCACTTGCTGGGCACCCGTCATGGTGTGCAGGGCAAGGATCTGGGTGAACGCGGCGCGATCAAGCCGGAAGAAATCGTATGGCGCGACGAAGCGCCGGAAGGCAAGCTTGACCTGCTGGTGACGCTGGACTTCCGCATGTGCACCACCGCACTGTATTCCGACGTGGTGCTGCCCACCGCGACTTGGTACGAAAAGAACGACCTCAACACCTCGGACATGCACCCGTTCATCCACCCGCTGTCGAAAGCGGTGGATCCGGCGTGGGAAGCGCGCAGCGACTGGGATATCTTCAAGGGGATTGCCAAGACCGTCAGCGCGCTCGCCCCCGGCGTGCTCGGCGTGGAAACCGACGTGGTGTTGGTGCCCACTCTGCACGACACCCCCGGCGAGCTGGCGATGCCGCTGGGCGTCACCGATTGGAAGAAGGGTGAGTGCGACCCGATTCCGGGCCAAACCATGCCCACCATTGCCGTGGTCGAGCGTGACTACCCGAACCTGTACAAGAAGTTCACCTCGCTTGGCCCGCTGCTGGACAAGCAGGGCAACGGCGGCAAGGGCATCAACTGGGATACACAGGACGAAGTGAAATTCCTTGGTGACCTCAACCACCGCGTGCGCGAGGAAGGCGTCAGCCAAGGTCGCCCCAATATCCAAACCGCCATCGACGCTGCCGAGTGCGTGCTGCACCTAGCCCCGGAAACCAATGGCCATGTGGCGGTGAAGGCATGGGAAGCGCTGGGTGAATTCACCGGCCGTGACCACACCCATCTTGCGGTGGGCAAGGAACACGAGGCCATTCGCTTCCGCGACATCCAAGCGCAGCCGCGCAAGATTATTTCTTCGCCTACATGGTCGGGCTTGGAAGACGAGCACGTCAGCTATAACGCCGGCTACACCAATGTGCATGAAATGATTCCATGGCGCACCGTCACTGGCCGCCAGCAGTTCTACATGGATCACGAGTGGATGATCGCCTTCGGTGAAGGCTTCATGCAGTACCGCCCACCGGTAGACACCAAGACCATCGCCCCGATCATCGGCAAGAAGCCGAACGGCAATAAAGAGATCGCGCTGAACTGGATCACCCCGCACCAGAAGTGGGGCATCCACAGCACGTACTCCGACAACCTGATCATGCAGACGTTGTCACGCGGCGGCCCGATCGTGTGGCTGTCGGAAGACGATGCACGCAGCGCCGGGATCGAGGACAACGACTGGATCGAACTGTTCAACGTCAACGGTGCGATCGCCGCGCGTGCGGTGGTCAGTCAGCGCATGATGAACGGCATCGCGATGATGTATCACGCGCAGGAACGCATCATCAACGTGCCGGGTTCGGAAATCACCGGCACCCGTGGCGGCATCCATAACTCGGTGACGCGCGTCGTGCTCAAACCCACCCACATGATCGGCGGCTATGCCCAGTTCGCCTATGGGTTCAACTATTACGGCACGGTGGGCAGTAACCGTGACGAATTCGTGGTCGTACGCAAGATGAATAAAGTCGATTGGTTGGATGGCGAGCCGGTGCCGGCCAACGCCCAGGAGGTGGTGTGATGAAGGTCCGTGCACAAATCGCGATGGTGTTGAATCTGGACAAGTGCATCGGTTGTCACACTTGCTCGATCACCTGCAAAAACGTCTGGACCAGCCGCGAAGGTGTGGAATACGCCTGGTTCAACAACGTCGAAACTAAGCCCGGTGTGGGTTACCCGAAGGAATGGGAAAACCAAGACAAGTGGAACGGCGGCTGGGTGCGCACCAAGGCTGGCAAGCTGGTGCCCAAGGCCGGTGGCCGCTTCCGCATGCTGTCCAAGATCTTCGCCAACCCAGATCTGCCGCAGATCGACGACTACTACGAGCCGTTCGATTTCGACTACCAGCACCTACATGAAGCGCCAGACAGCAAGCACCAGCCCACCGCGCGCCCGCGTTCGCTGATCTCCGGCGAGCGCATGCAGAAGATCCATTGGGGCCCGAACTGGGAAGAAATTCTCGGCACCGAGTTTGCCAAGCGCGCCAAGGACAAGAACTTCGACGGCGTGCAGAAGGAAATCTACGGCGCGTTCGAGAAGACCTTCATGATGTACCTGCCGCGCCTGTGCGAGCACTGCCTCAACCCGGCGTGCGTATCGGCCTGCCCGTCCGGCGCGATCTATAAGCGCGAGGAAGATGGCATCGTGCTGATTGATCAGGACAAGTGCCGCGGCTGGCGCATGTGCGTGTCGGCCTGCCCGTACAAGAAGATCTATTACAACTGGAAGTCGGGCAAATCCGAGAAGTGCATCTTCTGCTACCCGCGCATCGAGATGGGCGAGCCCACCGTGTGCTCGGAAACTTGCGTGGGCCGTATCCGCTACCTCGGCGTGCTGCTGTATGACGCCGACCGCATCCAAGAAGCGGCCTCGGTGCCGGCCGAGAAGGACCTGTACCAAGCGCACTTGGACATCTTCCTCGACCCCAACGATCCCAAGGTTATTGAAGCGGCGCGCAAGGAAGGCATCCCAGATAGCTGGCTGGAAGCGGCGGTGAACTCGCCGACCTACAAGCTCGCCATCGACTGGAAGCTGGCGCTGCCGCTGCATCCGGAATACCGCACCCTGCCGATGGTGTGGTACGTGCCGCCGTTGTCGCCGATCCAGTCCGCCGCAGAGCGTGGCCGCGTGGGTATGAACGGCGAACTGCCGGACGTCGGCTCGCTGCGCATCCCCGTGCGTTATCTGGCCAATATGCTCACCGCGGGTGATGAAGGCCCAGTGATTCGTGCACTGGAACGCCTGATGGCGATGCGCGCTTGGCGCCGCGCCAAAAACGTGGACGGCGTAGAAGATTTGGCCGTGCTCAAGCAGGCGGGCCTCACCGCCGCGCAGGCCGAAGACATGTACCGCTACCTCGCGATTGCCAATTACGAAGACCGCTTCGTCATTCCCAGCGCGCACCGCGAATACGCCAACGACACCTTCGGTGAGCGCGGCGGTTGCGGCTTCACCTTCGGCAACGGCTGCAGCGGCGACTCCCCGGCCGACCTGTTCGGCGAACGCAAGACCACGCGCTACACCGTGCATCCCAACCGGCAGGAAAAGTTTGAGGTGATCGAATGAGCCTACTCAAACTGATCGGCGTGCTGTTGGACTACCCACAGGACGACCTATGGCAGCACGGCGACGAAGTGCTGGCAGCCGTCAACGCCACCGGCCTGCCCGCCGCGCGCCGCGCGCAGCTGGCAAACTTCACGCAAGCGCTGCTGGAAACAGATCCGCTTGACGCGCAGGAACGCTGGCTGCTGCTGTTTGACCGTGGCCGCTCGATGAGCCTGCTGCTGTTTGAACACATTCACGGTGAATCACGCGATCGCGGTCAAGCCATGGTCGATCTGATCGAAGCCTATCGCAAGAATGGCTACGAGCTTTCTGCCAAAGAACTGCCGGATTATCTGCCGCTGCTGCTGGAATACCTTAGCCTGCGCCCGCAGGAAGAAGCCCGCGACTGGCTACAGCACGTCAGCCACATCATCGGCTTGCTGGCCGCACGCGCTGGCGAACGCGAAAGCCCGTACGCGCTGCTGCTGGAAATTTTGGTGGAATTTGCCGACGGCAAACTCGACCTGAGCGCTCTGCGCAAACGCGCCAGCGAAGAACCGCGCGACGACACGCCCGAAATGATGGACAAGCTGTGGGAAGAAGAAGCGGTGCGCTTTGGTAACGAAGCCCCCGGCGAAGATTGCACGCCCCCAACCCGTACGTTTGCCCGCGCTACCTCTGCCGCAACCCAACAGGTGCAGCCATGAATTATCTCAATACGTTTGCATTCCAGTTCTACCCTTATATCGCGCTTGCCGTGTTTTTCATCGGCAGCTGGGCGCGCTTTGACCGTTCGATGTACACCTGGCGCACCGGCTCCAGCCAGCTCTTGTCTGACAAGGGCATGCGCGTTGGTAGCAATATGTTCCACCTCGGCATCCTTGCCATCTTGGGTGGGCATTTGGTCGGCCTGCTAACCCCGCACGCACTGTACGAACCCTTCATCACCGCACCGCAGAAGCAGCTGCTGGCGATGGTCGCGGGTGGCGTGTTCGGCTTGGTTTGCTTGGTGGGCATCACCATCTTGACCGTGCGCCGCCTCACCAACCCGCGTGTGAAGGCCACCGGCACCACCAGTGACACGGTGATCCTGCTGCTGCTGTTCCTGCAGCTGTTGCTGGGCCTGTACACCATCATCGCTTCCACCCACCACATGGACGGCGGTGTGATGATGGCACTGGCCGAATGGGCGCAGCGCATCGTTACCTTCCGTGGCGGCGCGGCAGACCTCGTTGTGGGCGTGAACTGGGTGTACAAGGCGCATATTTTCCTTGGCCTAACCCTGTTCCTGCTGGCGCCGTTCACCCGCTTGGTGCATGTATGGAGCATCCCGCTAAGCTATATCTGGCGTCCGTATCAGGTGGTGCGTCGGCGTTCGCCTCCGCTGCGCTACGGGCCGAGGGCGTAATCATGGCCAGCCAAAAACGCCTACGCGAGCTGCCCATCACCGTCATCGACAGCGGCAAGACCGTGGCTGAAGAAGCGCACGATCATCAACACGATGCAGACGGTGAAGGCCCACGCTCACTGGGCCGCCCTGCCCCCGCGTTTCTGTTTGTTGGTGACACGGCCATTAGTGAAGCCGAGATCGCCCGCGAGATGCAGTTCCATCGCGCCATGAAACCAGAACAGTCGCGCGCCGATGCGGCACGCGCACTGGTGGTGCGTGAACTACTGCAGCGAGAAATCAAGCGCCTTGGCCTAGAATCTGAAATCGGCGAGAGCAGCGGCGAGGCGATGGAAGAAGCCTGCATCCGCCTGCTGCTGGAGCGTGAGGTAGAAAACCGCACGCCAACCATTGAGGACTGCCAGCGCTATTTCGAACAAAACCCGGAGCGTTTCCACGCCCCGGACCGCATCAAGGTGCGGCATATTTTGTTCGGTGCCGCCGCCGATGACGTTAACGGCCGCTTCAGCGCGCGCGAACAGGCAGAAAAGCTCATCGCCGAGTTGAAAACGCAGCCGCATCTGTTTACCGACTTCGCTTTGCGTCATTCCGATTGCCCGTCTAAAACCGACGGCGGCGAGCTCGGTTGGCTTGAACGCGGGCAAACCACGCCCGAATTTGATCGGCAGGTGTTCCGCCTGCGCGAAGGCTTGGCCGCGTTCCCGGTGGAATCGCGCTGGGGTTATCACGTCGTGTGTATTGACGCGTTAGAAACCGGCGAAAAACTTGCGTTTAATCAAGTTCAAAACCGCATTTCTGATTATCTTGAACTGCAGGTTCGGCAACGCGAACTTCAGCAGTATCTGCAAGGCTTGCAGAACCGCTACGAAGTGCGCGGGCTGGACGCGATTGAGGCCGAAGCGGCATAACCCAAGCTTGGGACGTGCCACCGGCCAAAGGTTCTCAACCAAGACCGGAAGCACGTCCCATGCAGGACTTTTCAAGCATCAGCCCCGCCCGCCAGCAGCGCGCACTATGGCTTAGCACCTTCGCTTTCACCACCTGCTTTGCCATCTGGATGATCTTTTCGATCATCGGCATTCAGATCAAGCAGCAACTCTCGCTCAACGAAACCCAGTTCGGCTTACTTATCGCCACCCCGGTACTCAGTGGTTCGCTGCTGCGTATTTTTTTGGGCGTCTGGGCAGACCAAATAGGCGGGCGCAAAGTGTTCACCGGCGTGATGCTGGCAGGCGCGGCCGCCACCTGGATGCTCACCCACGCCAGCACCTATCCGCAATTTTTGCTGGCCGCGCTCGGTGTAGGCATTGCTGGTAGCTCGTTCTCGGTGGGCGTGGCCTATGTGTCCAAGTGGTTCCCAGCAGAAAAACAGGGCACCGCACTGGGTATTTTTGGCGCGGGCAATATTGGCTCGGCCGTTACCAAAATTCTTGCACCCATGGTGATGGTAGCTGCAGGCTGGACGATGGTGGCCAAGGTCTGGGCGGTGGCCCTCGCGGTTGTCGCCATCGTGTATTTCCTGTCCACCCAAGATGATCCATCATTGGAAGAACGCCGCAAATCCGGCGTAAAGCCCATGCCGTTTAGCCAACAGATGGCACCGCTCAAAAATCTGCAGGTGTGGCGCTTCGCCCTGTATTACTTCTTCGTGTTCGGCGGCTTCGTGGCGCTGGCGCTGTGGCTGCCGCGTTATCTCATCGGTGCCTACGGCATGGACGTGGCGCACGCCGGTATGTTGGCGGCAGCGTACTCCATCCCTGCCAGCTTGTTCCGTGTGGTGGGCGGCTGGATGTCCGACAAGCTGGGCGCACGCAAGGTGATGTACTGGACCTTCGGCGTGTCGGTGATTTGCTGCTTCTTGCTGGCCTACCCAGATACGCAGTACATCGTAAAAGGCATCAATGGCGATATCACCTTCCGCTTAGCCATTGGCGTGGTGCCGTTCACCCTCTTGGTATTTGTGCTCGGCTTCTTTATGAGCCTCGGCAAGGCCGCAGTATATAAGCACATTCCGGTGTACTACCCGCAGTACGTGGGCGCGGTGGGCGGCGTGGTGGGCATGATCGGCGGCCTTGGCGGCTTCCTGCTTCCAATCGCCTTCGGCGCACTCAACGACCTCACCGGCATCTGGACCAGCTGTTTCATGCTGCTGTTTGTGGTCGTCGCTTCGGCGCTGGCGTGGATGCACTTCGCCATTCGCCGCATGGAGCGCCGCCACTTCCCGCAGATCAGCCGTGAAACCGACCTGCCGGAGATTATCGACGCGCAGCAAAGAGATCGTTAACCCTTCAAGCGCCGCCGTTCAATGCGGCGGCGCTTTTGGACGTTTGGATAACGGTATGGAACACATGGATTACCGGCCAAGCCCAAGGGCCAGTGAGAATCGCAGCATCTCACCTAGCGCACACCCTCTATGCCAAGCCAATCTCTCCGCTCTCGTTCGTTTCAACGCCAGCTGCTCACCCTTGCCTTACTCGGCGCGCTCTCTAGCCCCGCCTTTGCCGATGAAGGCTGCTACGTCTGGAACGGCAGCAGCTGGGTCATTACGGCAGGTAACACCAATGCCGGTATCGAATCGGTCACAACCTCGCTACCGGTCAACCCCGTCACCGACAACAACACCACCTGCCACGCCACCTCCAGCGCCTATGGCTACTTCAATAACGCCAGCGGCAACTACAGCAGCGCCTTCGGCTACGTCAGCCGCGCCTTTGGCGACTACAGCAACGCCTTCGGCAGCGCCAACTGGGCGCGTGGCAATTACAGCAACGCCATTGGCGGCTCGAATATCGCCAACAGCGACTACGCCAGCGCCATCGGCTATGGCAATGCAATCAACGTTGGTGCCAACAATAGCTCAGCCATGGGCTATGCCAACACTATCTTTGCCGCCAATAGCAGCGTGTTTGGCTACCTCAACTCGACCTTTGCGGCTGGCGGCAACGCCTTTGGCTACCTCAACACGGTAGAAGGCGCAAACGCCAGCGGCATGGGCTATATGAACATTGCCAAAGGCAACAACAGCACCGCCGTAGGCTATACCAACAAAGCCACCGGCCTGAACAGCAGCGCCTTGGGCTACATGGGCCAGGCCTTGGGCGAAAACAGCCTTGCCGTAGGCACATGGTATGACCGCGACGGCGATGGAACCGTAAGTGTAGATGTAGATACAGACGGCGACGACGGTGCCGATGCCAGCAGCGAAACTGCGCTGGCCTCCGGCAAAAGCAGCGTGGCGGTAGGCGCAGGCGTACAAGCCACCGGCACAGGCAGCACCGCCGTAGGCGTTTGGAACCAAGCCACCGGCAACAATGCCGTTGCCATGGGCAACAGCAACGTTGCCAGCGGCGAGTTTGGCACAGCCATGGGCATGGGCAACACCGCCAGCAACTCTGCAAGTGCAGCTATCGGTACCAATAACAACGCCATCGGCAACGGCAGCAGTGCGGTGGGGCGTTTGAACTACGCCAGAGCCACCGGCAGCAGCGCCTTTGGGTTCAACAACCAAATTCTGACGGCGGCCACCAATGCCAGCGTGTTCGGCAATAGCTCAGTCGCTGCCAACATAGGTAGCACCGCGATTGGCTATATGGCCGTGGCAGACCGCGACTACGCTATCTCGGTAGGCCAAAGCGGTGGCGAGCACCAAATTATTCACCTTGCCGATGGCACTGAAGATACTGACGCGGTCAATCTGCGCCAGCTCAGAGCTGTTGTTGCGGGCGCAGCCGTAGATTTGTCGCCATTTGCTGCGGCATTTGGAGGCGGAGCTGCTTGGGCTGGCGGCATCTTCACTCCGCCTTCGTACATGATTCAGGGCACAAGCTATAACAATGTGGGTGCGGCCCTTGCTGCTATCGATAGCTGGATGACCAACAATAGCAATGGTGTCCAATACGATGACGCCAGCCATGCCACCGCCACGCTAGATGGCGCCAACGGCACCCAAGTGAAAAACGTGGCCGACGGTGTCGATGCACAGGATGCGGTCAACAAAGGCCAGATGGATGCAGGCGATGCCGCAACACTTGCCGCAGCCAACGCATATGCAGACGCTGGTGATGCCGCCACGCTTACCGCAGCTAACACCCACGCCGACGCGGGCGACGCCGCCACCTTGACCGAATCGAAAACCTATACCGACACCAAAACCACGCAAACCCTGCAATCGGCCAATGCCTATACCGATAGCAAATTTGCCGCATGGAACGACAGCTTCACCCAATTTCAGCAGCAAACCCAAAACCGCTTGGACCAAATGGACCGCCGCATGGTCAATATGGACCGCCGTATCGACCAAATTGGGGCCATGAGCGGGGCCATGAGCGCCGCCGCACTCAACACGGCGGGCTTGCCGGGCCGCAACCGCGTGGGCATTGGCGCAGGCGCACAAAACGGGCGCACCGCCGTAGCCATCAGCTACCAGCGGCTGGTGGCCCCCAACGCCAGCGTGTCCATTGGCAGCGCAATCTCCGGCAGCGACAGCAGCGTCTCGGCAGGTGCCGGTTTTAGCTGGTAACCCCAGCGCAGCCTGCGCAACTTCAAACGGCGTGGCGCATCAAACCCCTCTCCCGTCGGGAGAGGGGTTGGGGTGAGGGGCCGGCAAAACCATCTCCACCACCAGCCCGCCTTCAGCGGGTGAATAAGCGCGCAGCGTGCCGCCGTGTGCGGCCACAATTCGGCGAGTGAAGTGATACCCCAAACCGCTGCCTTTTTTGCCTAGCGATGTGGTGGCGCGAAAATACGGAGTGCCAAGTTTTTCGATGTCCTCGGGCGGCAGCCCCGGGCCGTGGTCGCGCACTGCGATGCGCAAGCCATCGAAATCGCGTTGGGCGCGCAGTTCAACCGTGGAATCAGGCGGTGAATAGCGCAGTGCATTGGCTAAAAGATTGCCAAGCGCCGCGTCGATCAAGGTGGAATCGAACGAAAAACGCCCCTCTGCGCACGCCAGAATACGAAGCCGCGCCAACCCTTCCACACCCTGCGCACGCACCGCATTTTCCAGTGTGTCACGAATCACGCAAGGCGCGCGGTTGATGAGCAGTGCGCCGTGGTCTAACGCTTCTGTCATCAAAAAGTGATCCACAAACCCCGCCAACGTGTCCGCGTTTTTGCGAATTTGCGCCAAGCGCTGCGTTTCTGCGGGCGCAAGATCGGGAAGCTTGATCTGTAGCATCTGCACGGAGCGATCAATCGCCGCCAATGGGTTGCCAAACTCGTGCGACAGCATCGCCACGAAGCGACGCTGCTCCTCTGCGCGGCTGGTGGCCATTGCGGCCTGCTGCATGGCGTCTGCCTTGTCGCGCTGCAGCTGTTGCAAGCGCAGCGCAAGGCCGTAGCTCATCACAAGCACGTGCACCAAAGTGGTGAGCTGATAAAAATTGGCCGTCACTATATTCCACGGCAGCCAGCCTAAATTCGTACCGGAATTGATCGCCGTGCCCAGCATGGGAATGATGAACGCAACGAAATACACCATTAACTCGCTGCGACGGCTGCTTCGCCATTGCAGCCAGAGCAAGCTCATACTGACAAGAAACACAACAGCATTAAGCGCATTCGCCAATTTAACCGCGTACAGCAGTTCCGCCCCCACCAGCCACGGCATCAGCGCAAACGGCAAGAATGCCAAATTGAATAAAGCAATCGAAAGAAACAAACGATGCGCCCGAGGGTGGCGCGGTTTTAACCCCAGCAGCCCATCCCACATCAACACGATGCAAACAGAGCCGCCCAGCCAGCCAATGCGCGGAAGCGCGTCGGTAAACCATTGCGTGTCTTCTTCCAACAACACCGGAAGATAACCATTCGTGCCAAGGTGAAAGAGTAGCTGCGATGCCACGTAACCGGCGTAGCTCAGCATTACCCCATCGCGCAGGCGTGCGCCAAGAATGAGGTAAAACGCCACGACAATCAGCAAAATACCGAAGTACCCACCGCGATAAAAATTGCTACGTGTTTCATTTGCGGTATAAGCATTTACCTGCCATAGCGTGGCATGCACATTGATCGCATTGGTGGTGCGCACGCGAAAATACAGCTGCATGCCGGGGAAAATATCGGTAGCCAACGCAAACAGTCGCGTGCGGATAGGGCGGTCTTGATAGGGCCGGTAATAGCCAAGCGCGTAGTGTTGGTAGCGCCCGTTGGGCTGCTGCACCCAAACATCCACGTTTTCCAGTTCGGGGGTGCCAATACTCAACACCACCCGCTGCGGCGCGTTTAACTCGGGGTCAAGCTGCCCGCGAAACCAGTGCGCTTGGGTGTCATAGCCAAGGCTGCGTGTGCCGCGCAATGGCTTGAAATGCTGCTGCACAAAATCCGGCTGTGACACTGCGGCAAAAGCGAGGTCGCCGCTTGCATCGGCATAGTGCGTTAAACGCCCATCCAACGAAACCTGCGGCGTTTGCGCACTGAACCGCAAAGACGGATTGGAAGCAATCGCAGGAAGCAGCGCAAACACAAGCCAAACAAGGCTAATGCGACAGAACAGGCGCGGCAGGTTCATAACGTCTTTGCAATTTCAGTTTGCGCTGCCCGCCATTCGCCGGGTGCCACACCAAAGCAGCGTTTGAAGGCTTTGCTAAATGCAGGTAAATCCCCATAACCGCAGTGCAGCGCGATATCGCCAATGTCCAAGCGTAAATCACGCAGCAAAACCCGGCTGCGCGCCAGCCGCTGGTCACGCGCGTAGCTGGCCACGGAGAGATCGCGCTCGGCAAACACTTGATACAACCGAGTGCGCGAACACTGCAACGCATGCGCAACGCCTTCCACTGTAAGCCGTGGGTTGTCGAGCTGGCTATCAATATAGCTGCACGCATCGGCAAAGAGCTGCGCGTCGGCGTTTGGCGCCTCGGCAGGTACGGCAGGCGGCGCTGCATCGCCACCACCCTTGCCTAAGCGCCGCAACAGGCTGCGGCAGCTGGCCTCAATCACTTCCAGCGTACTGCGTTTGGAAAGATAAATATCCGCGCCCGCGTTGAACCCTTTTACCTGCTCGTCATTCGCGTCTAGCGCCGTCAGCATCACGATACCAATGGGCAGCCCCTGCACGCGCAGCTGCCGCGCAACTTCAAGCCCACTCATGCCGGGCAGCGCCACGTCTAGCAGCATCAGGTCGAAAGAGCTTTCAGGCGTACTTGCCAAAAACGCTTCCGCGCTTTCAAACCCGCTGGCGGTAAAGCCGCGCAGCTGCAGAAATTCCACAAGATCGGCCAAAAGTTCTGGGCTGTCTTCAACCACGGCAACTTGGGGAAAGGCTGGCATAAGGCAATAAAGGTAGAGGAAAGCAGAAAGTGTATGCGCCTTGCGGGGTTCTGGACGTTTAGACAAGCACCCGAAACAAATGGATTACCTGCATTTTCGCTCGCACTGGCAATGTGCAGGCTCGCATTCGTGACGTTAAAAACCGGGGCTTTGCGCTGCGTCACACATTAACAGGGATTTTTTATGAATCGCGCATACCGCATCGTCTTCAATTCCGCGCTGGGTGTTTGGCAGGTGGTGGCAGAAATTGCAAAAGGCCACGGCCAAGGCAAACGCAGCCGCGCGCGCAGCCCCCACCGCCTGAACGGGCTGCTGCTGGCCATGCTATTGCCCGGTGCCCTTATCAGCACCAGCGCATCGGCAGCCATCGCCCTGCCCACGCAAGACGGCACCAGCGCAGGCGGCGGCAGCACCACACCCGCACCGCCGCCGCCCGTCATCCCCGTCATCCCCGTCAACACCCTGCCCACCGGCGGCAGCATCAGCGTAGGCAATGGCAGCATTAGCACCAGCGGCAGCGCCATGACGGTGCAACAGCAGTCGCAATATCTTGCCATCAACTGGCAAACCTTCGACATCGGCAGCGGTGCCAGCGTCAATTTCCTGCAACCCAATGCCAACGCCATCGCCCTGAACCGCGTGCTGGGCAGCAGCACCAGCAACATCTTCGGCAAACTCACCGGCAATGGCCAGGTGTGGCTGCTCAACCCCAACGGCGTGCTGTTTGGCAGCAGCGCGCAGGTCAACGTGGGCGGGCTGGTGGCCTCCACGCTGGGGTTGAGTGATGATGATTTCATCGCGGGCAACTACCGCTTCAGCGGCAGCGGCGGCAGCGTGGTCAACCAAGGCAGCGTGAACGCGGGCTACGCCGCCCTGCTGGGCGAAACCGTGCGCAACGAAGGCACCATTGCCGCGCGCATGGGCACGGTGGCGCTGGCGGCGGGCAACAAGGTCACGCTGGATTTCGATGGCGACCAACTGCTCAACGTGCAGGTGGACGAAGGCGCACTGCACGCGCTGGCCGACAACCGTGGCCTGATCCAGGCCGACGGCGGCACCGTGCTGATGACCGCGCGCGCCAAGGACGCCCTGCTCGACACCGCCGTCAACAACACCGGCGTGATCCGCGCCCGCACCGTGGAAAACCGCGACGGCCGTATCCTGCTGGTCGGCGACATGGACAGCGGCAGCGCCAACATCGCCGGCACGCTGGACGCCAGCGCGCCCGATGGCGGCAACGGTGGCTTCATCGAAACCAGCGCCGCCCACGTCAACGTGGCCGACAACGCCCTCATCACCACCAAGGCCGCCACCGGCCAAAGCGGCACATGGCTGATCGACCCCACCGATTTCACCGTCGCCAAGAGCGGCGGCGACATGACCGGCGCGGCCCTGACCAACGCGCTTGCCAATGGCGACGTGGAAATCCAGAGCACCGCCGGCGCAGGCGGCGTGAATGGCGACGTGAACATCAAGGACACGGTGAGCTGGAGCCAGAACACCCTCACCCTCAATGCGCAGCGCGACATCAACGTCTTCAGCACGATGAACGCCAGCGGCACGGCGGGGTTGTTCTTCCGATACGGCCAGGCCGATGCCGGTGGCAGCTACAACATCTATGCACCGGTGAACCTCGCCAGCACCGGCAGCTTCCGCACCCAGTCCGGCAGCGCGGGCGGCATCACCAACTGGACGATCATCACCAGCCTGGGCGCGGCGGGCAGCAGCACCGGCACGGATTTGCAGGGCATGAGCGGCAATCTGGGCGGCAACTATGTGCTCGGCGCGGACATTGATGCCAGCAGCACGGCAACGTGGAACGCGGGCGCGGGTTTCACGCCCGTGGGTTTTCGTCCAGATGACAGTTCCGGCAACGGCTTCACCGGCACCCTCGATGGCCTCGGCCATGTCATCGACGGCCTGACCATCAACAATCCGACGCTTCCCACTACCTACAAATACGTCGGCATGTTCGGCTACGCCACCAATGCGCGTATCGCCAACACCGGCCTGACCAATGTCTCTATTACAGGCGGCCCCAGCAGCGCGGCGGGCGGTTTTGTGGGCGCGTCCTACAGCAGCACCAGCATCTCCAACAGCTATGTCACCGGCTCCGTCACGGGTGCCGGCCATGCAGGCGGACTGATTGGCTTTGACTTCGTGCCGCGTGGCGCGGCCTTGCTGGATCATGTGTGGAGTGCCGGTACGGTAACAGCCACCGACATCCCTGCGGGCAGTCAAACCTTGGGCGGCATCGCGGGCGGCCTGATTGGTCTCGGTGGATTGTCCATCACCAACAGCTATTCCACGGCAGACGTGCGCGGCAGTAACTATGTCGGCGGGCTGGCGGGAGCGCGTTTCCGCGGCACGATGGACAACAGCTATTTTGCCGGCAGTATCGGCGCGATTGATCCCAGCCGAAACATCTATGCCTTGGGTGCGCTGGTGGGCGAGTACTACGCAATCAACAGCGGCACTGAAATCAGAAACTCGCACTGGAACACCGACGCGGCGGGTTCAGTCGGCGTTGGCATCAATAGCACAGGTCACATCATGGACAGCGCCAGCGTCACCGGCCTCACCACCGCGCAAATGCGCGATGCCGCCAACTGGACAGGCTTCAATTTCACCGCCACGGCCAGCCAGAACGGTTGGGTGCTGGTCGATGGCGCGATGCCGCTGCTGGCCTCGGAATGGTCGTCTTACATCCGCAACGCCCATCAGCTGCAGCTAATGGCGCTGGACCTGTCCGCCGACTACACGCTGGCGAACGACATCGACGCCAGCGCCACCAACGGCGCGGCGGGCGACGTGTGGTACGGCGGCAGCTTCTCGCCCATCGGCACCGCCGCCGCCAAGTTCACCGGCAGTTTCGACGGCCAGGGCCACGTCATCGACGGTCTCACCATCGACCGGGGCGCGCAGGACAACGTGGGCCTGTTCGGCTATGCGGGCGATGGCGCATTCTTCGCCAACGTCGGCTTGAGCAACGCCAACATCACTGGCCGCGCCTTCGTCGGCACCCTGCTGGGGCAAGGCGGCAATACCGATGCCGTCGCCATCGACAACGCCTGGTCGTCCGGCACCGTCACTTCCACCAGCACCAGCCAGACCCAAGGCGCCATCGGCGGCTTGGTGGGCGGCATGAGCGGCACCATCGCCAACAGCCATTCCAGCGCCACCGTCACCGGCCACAACCGGGTGGGCGGTTTGGTCGGACAAATGTCCGTCAGCTCAGATGCCAACAAGATCCAGCAGATTTCCAATTCGTATGCCACCGGCGACGTGAGCGCCACCTTCGGCTACGGCGGCGGGCTGGTGGGGCGCAACTTCGCCCGCATCGCCAACAGCTACGCCACCGGCGACGTCAGCGGCGGCACCGTGCTGGGTGGGCTGGTGGGCTACGGCAGCATTGCCACTTATTGGAACAACCAGCAAGACCCCAACACCAAAGATTCCTATCTGAATGTCTATGCCAGCGGCAATGTGACTGGCACAGGCAACGATGTAGGCGGCCTGTTTGGCTTGACGCAGGGCTTGCTGGGAGTACACAACGCTTTTGCCACCGGCAACGTGGTGGGCGCTAAAAATGTCGGCGGGTTGATTGGCCGTGTCTCGGACGGCGGCAGCAGCAGCCAGCAAGCATCGCTATGGAGCGTCTATACCCAAGGCGGCACGGTGACGGGTCAGGATAATGTCGGCGGCCTGATTGGCAGCAGTGGTTGGGTACACGTCACGAACTCCTACTCGGCCAGCGGCCTGCTGACCGCCACGGACAGCAACGCCAAGCTGGGCGGGCTGATCGGCGGCAACAATACCGCGCTCAGTGCCAACATATTCATCTTCGATAATGGCGTGTGGAACATCGAAACCACCGGCACCGATTTTGCGGTAGGCGACAACGCCTGGGGGTCGTTCTTTATCACCGCACCGTCGGGCACACAGTATCTGGCCAGTGGCCATACCGTTGGCGCGACCACGGCGCAGATGATGACCGTCGAGCCTTACGCCGTCAGTGGCTTCAATAATGGTCAGGGCGGCCTTGTTGGCTATTCCATCGTCACCGCCGCCAATGCTGCTGGCAACGACTATTCCCAACTTTTATATTCAAACAACATCTATTTCCTCTACGAAGGCCAGACCTACCCGCTGCTCCGCGCCTTCCTGCAACAAGTGACCGTCAACGCCGACTTGTCCGGCGCCAACAAGACCTACGACGGCCAGATCGCCAGCGGCACCGTGGGCAGCTACACCACCAGCATCCCGGTGGACGCCAGCCTGATCCTCGGCAGCCTGAGCTATGCCACCAACAGCGCCAACGCCGGCACCTACACCACCAGCAGCGGGCTGAACGTCAGCGGCGGCCTGTATTCCGGCCAACTCGGCTACGAGATCACCTACAGCCCCACCACCAGCCTGACCATCAACCCCGCAGCGCTCACCATCACCGCCAACGATGCCAGCAAGATCTACGACGGCCTCGCGTGGACGGGCGGCAACGGCGTCACCTACAGCGGCTTCGTCAACGGCGAAGATGCCAACGTGTTGTCCGGCACGCTCACTTGGGGCGGCAGCAGCCAAAATGCCGTCAACGCAGGCAGCTATAGCCTGATCGCCAGCGGCCTTTCCAGCGGCAACTACGTCATCACCTATCAAGACGGCACGCTGAACATCGCCAAGGCCAGCGCGGTCATTACCGCCAACAGCGGCACCCTCACCTACAACGGCCTGCTGCAAGCCATCACCGGCTACAGCGTTGCAGGTTTAGTGAACGGCGAAAACGCCAGCGTCATCACTGGTCTTGTAGAAACCGGCGGCAGCGGCACCAATGCAGGCACCTATGCCCATACCGTCAGCGGTGGCAGCGCGGCCAACTACACCCTGACCTACGTCCCCGGCGCGCTCACCATCAACCCGGCGTCACTCACCATCACCGCCAACGACGCCAGCAAGACCTACGACGGCCTTGCGTGGACGGGCGGCAATGGCGTGAC
>NZ_JAHRWW010000052.1 GCF_019104945.1 Thermomonas sp.
AGCGCTCGGCGCCGATCCAGCCTTCCACCACGGCCACGACCGGCAGCGCCACCAGCGTGACGGCAAGCAACCAGCCGAGTAGTCGCAGCGCTGCGTTCAAAGTGTCTGCTCCAAAATGCGCCAGCACAGCTCTTCAAACGACACCCCGAGCTGACGCGCAGCCTTGGGGACTAACGAATGGCTAGTCATGCCCGGCGCGGTATTGACCTCAAGTAGATAGAGCTGGCCATTGGCGCGGCTGCGCATCACATCCACGCGCCCCCAGCCACTGGCACCTGCGCTACGAAATGCTTCCAGTGCCAGCGTGCGGATCGCGGTTTCTTCTTCGCCTTCTAAACCTGGGCATAGGTATTGCGTATCGTCGGCCAAGTATTTTGCGTTGTAGTCGTACCACTCGCCCTTCGGCACGATGCGAATAGAAGGCAGTGCAACGTCGCCCAAAATACCGACGGTTAGCTCATCGCCAACGATCATCTGCTCCATCAACATTTCGCCGCCATAGCGCTGCGCTACCGCCTCGGCTTCCGCTAACGCAGCCGCGTCCTGTACGCGCGCCACGCCAACACTAGAACCTTCGCACGATGGTTTGACGAATACGGGGAAGCCCAGCTGCAGCGCGGCGGCACGCAGATCATCACCCGACGCAAGGCGTACAAATCTTGGTGTCGAAAGCCCCGCGCTTTGCCAAACCTGCTTGGTGCGGATCTTGTCCATGGTCAGCGCGCTTCCCAGTACGTCTGAGCCGGTAAACGGAATTTCAAACGCCTGCAGCAACCCCTGCAGAACACCGTCTTCACCGCCGCCTTTATTGCCGTGGAGCACGTTGAAGACACGATCAAACTTACCGTGCACCAGCGCATCAACGAGTGCCGGAATACCGTCCACTTCGTGCGCATCCACACCGCGTGCACACAGCGCTTCCAGCACATTGTGGCCAGAGTCCAGCGATACTTCGCGTTCGCTGCTGCTGCCGCCCATCAATACGGCTACTCGCCCAAATACGGCTGGGTCGGTGACCTTCAATGCGGCAAACACGCTACTGCTCATACGCCGCCTCCACTCAACCCGTCACGCGCCAGCGCTTGGGCAGCAGCGCCAATATCGCCCGCGCCCATCATCAGCAGCAGATCGCCGTCTTGCAGCAACCCCGGCAGCACCGTGGCAAGCTCTGCCGCGCCGCCCACCACCACAGGGTCGACGCGCCCGCGCGTGCGAATAGAACGTGCCAGCGATTTCGCATCGGCACCGGCAATGGGGGCTTCACCGGCGGGATAGATCTCGGTAAGCAGCAGCGCATCCACACTGGAGAGTACCGCGGCAAACTCGTCGAATAAGTCACGCGTGCGGGTGTAACGATGCGGCTGAAATGCCACGACTAATCGCCGCTCCGGCCAACCGCCACGCGCCGCAGCAAACACCGCTGCGAGCTCTTTGGGGTGGTGGCCATAATCATCGACCAAGGTCGCCTCGCCACCTTGCGGCAGCTTGAGCGTTGCCAGTTGATTGAAGCGGCGGCCGATGCCTTGGAAGTTTTCCAGCGCGCGCGCGATGGCATCGTTGGGCACGCCAAGCTGCCAGCCAATCGCGGCGGCGGCCAGCGCATTTTGTACATTGTGCCGCCCCGGCAACGCCAGCTTGCAGGCGGTGCGCGTGCCGTCTGGAAGGCACAGCGTAAACAGCATGGTGCCGCCCTGCTGGCTCACGTCGGCCGCACGCACATCAGCGTCGGGTGAGAAGCCATACTTCACCACGTGACGCGGGGTTTTACGCGCCAACTGCGCCACTTCTTCATCGTCCACGCAGAGCACAGCCAAACCGTAGAACGGCAGGCGATGCAGGAACTCCGCGAAGGCCTGCTTCACACGCTCGAAATCGCCGCCGTAATTTTCCAGATGGTCGGCGTCAATATTGGTAATCACCGCTACCACGGGGTTTAGGCGCAAAAAGCTACCATCGCTTTCATCGGCTTCGGCCACCAGCCAGTCGCCTTTACCCAAGCGCGCATTCGCGCCTGCGGCCAGCAACTTGCCGCCGATCACGAAGGTAGGATCCAGCCCGCCTTCACCCAATACGCTGGCGGTGAGCGAGGTTGTGGTGGTTTTGCCATGCGTCCCCGCCACGGCAACACCGCGCTTGAAGCGCATCAGTTCGGCCAGCATTTCCGCGCGCGGCACCACCGGAATGCGCTGCGCACGCGCTTCCAGCATTTCCGGGTTATCTGGTTTGATCGCGCTCGATACCACCACGCAATCGGCATTCAGCACATTGGCCGACGCATGGCCTTGGTGGATGGTGATGCCCAGTGAAGCCAAACGGCGGGTCACGGCATTATCGGCGCGGTCAGAACCGCTCACCTGATAGCCCAGCGTGTTCATGACTTCGGCAATACCGCTCATGCCGGTGCCGCCAATGCCCACGAAATGTACGCGCGGCAATGCTTTTGCAATGTCGTTGATATTCCGAAGGTGCAAGTTATGCGCGCTCATCGGGATGTTGTTCCATGTAAAAGGGTTGCAAGAACGATGTCGGCAACGCGGCTGGCGGCGTCGGGGCGCGCCAGTTCACGCGCGGCCTGTGCCATCGCGAATCGTTGGTTGGCATCACCTGCCAACGGTTGAAGTACTTCTGCAAGCTGCGTGGCAAGTGCATCCGACTGCGGCAACAGCCGCGCCGCGCCGCGTTCAACTAAATATTCGGCATTGCGTGTTTGGTGGTCATCCACCGCCTGCGGGAACGGTACCAGCACGCTACCTACGCCCACCGCACATAGCTCGGCCAGTGTGAGCGCACCTGCGCGGCAGACCACAAGATCGGCCCACGCGTAGGCCGCGGCCATGTCTTCGATAAATGGCTCGACCTTCGCCGTGATTCCCGCATCGGCATAGGCGCGGCGCGCATCGTCTAATAGTTTTTCGCCGGCCTGATGCACCACCTCAGCGGCGATACCTGATTGTGCAAGCGCCTGCGGCACGGCCAAATTCAGCGCGCGCGCACCTTGGCTACCGCCAAGCACCAGCAAGCGCAACGAGCCATCATGATGAAAATCGCGCTGAGCAGGCGGCGCTACAGCGGCGATTTGCGCACGCACTGGGTTCCCAACCAATACTTCATTCGAGAACGTCTGAGGAAAGCCCACCAAGACCTTTTGCGCCACTTTCGCCAGCGTTTTATTGGTCATTCCGGCGGCGCGGTTTTGCTCATGCACCAGCAGCGGAATGCCTGCGAGCTTGGCGGCGATACCGCCCGGCCCTGCGGCATAACCACCAAAGCTCACCACGGCGTCCGGCTGCTGCTGACGCAGCACCGCTGCGGCCGCACGCACCGCCTTCAGCACGCGCAAAGGAGCCCCCAGCAGTGTGAGCAAGCCTTTGCCACGCACGCCCTTTACCGCGATCGTATCGATGGCGATGCCATGTTGCGGCACCAGCCGTGTTTCCATTCCGCCATCGGCTCCCAGCCAGCGCACATTTGCACCGCGCTCGCGCAGTGCCTGTGCTACCGCAAGACCGGGAAAAATATGGCCGCCGGTGCCACCGGCCATCACCACGACAACGGGAGCGGCTTGAGTCATCGCGCCCTCCGCAGTGCGGCAAGTGCCGCAGATTCTGGGCGCGCCTGCCCCATCACGGGCTCAACGCGCTGGTGGCGGCTGCTACGGTTTGCAGGCACATGGTTCACCGGCGGCACCGCTACACTCGCCGTTGGGCTGGCCGCCGTCACCTCGCTCACTGGGCGGTGCTTGGCCACTTGGCGGCGCGCACGCTCGTATTCCCACGACACACGCAGCAACAGGCCCAGCGCCGCGCAGCTCATCATCACCGATGAACCGCCCGAAGAAATCATCGGCAGGGTCAGCCCTTTGGTTGGCAGCAAGCCAAGGTTGACGCCCATCGACACACAACTTTGCAGGCCCATCCATAGCGCGATACCAAACGCGATATAGCCAGAAAAATGCCGACGCATTTCCACGCAGCGCATGCCCAGCCAGAACGCGCGCCCTGCAAGCAGCGCGTATAAACCGACGATCACAGTCACGCCAGCAAAACCCAGTTCTTCAGCCAATACCGAAAAAATAAAGTCGGTATGTGCTTCTGGTAGGTAGTTCAATTTTTGAATGGAAGCGCCAAGCCCTACACCAAACCATTCGCCGCGCCCAATCGCCATTAGCGCGTTGCTGAGCTGATAACCCGCACCTAGCTGATCCTGCCAAGGATCCATAAACGAAGTGACGCGGCGCATGCGGTACGGCTCAAATACGATCAACGCAATGAGGACCGGCGTTAAAAGCACACCCGGCGCGATTAAGCGCTTAATCGGCGCGCCACCTAATAGCAACATCCCTGCGGTAATGCAGATCAGCAGCACCGATGAACCAAAGTCAGGCTGCAGCAGTAATAACACTACGAGCAGGCTAACGACACCGACAGGCTTCATTAGCGCACCCAGTGTCACCGCCACGTCTTCGCTATAGCGTTTTAAGTAGCTGGCCAGCCACACGATGTAGAGAAGTTTGACCGCCTCGACCACCTGAAAATTGAACACACCCAGTGTGATCCAACGCTGCGCGCCATTGACCGATTTACCCAACACCGGCACCCAGACCAGCGCTAATAACAGAGCGCAGGCCAGCAGCAACTTCTGGTTGTACTTTTCTAGTTCTTTTAGCTCGCAGCACATCGCCGCCACCGCCAAGCCCAAGCCGATCGCCAAGGCGAGCAGATGACGGCTTAGGAAATACCACGGCCCGGCATCGACACCGCCCCCTGCAATGGCGGCAGAGCCCACCATCACCACGCCCACACTGGCGAGTGTCACCGCGACCCCAAGGATCCACGGATCAAAGCGGCCGCCCAACTCGTTCACACGAGCTGCTTGGCGGATATTGCCGATGCCAATTGCTGCCATTAGCGCACCTTCAACGTTGCTAACCCCACCAACACCAACACCACGCTGATGATCCAGAACCGCACAATCACGCGCGGCTCGGGCCAGCCTTTCTTTTCAAAGTGATGGTGGATCGGCGCCATTCGGAACACTCGCTTTCCGGTGAGTTTGAAGCTGGCCACTTGGATCATTACCGACAAGGTTTCGATCACGAAGATGCCGCCCATCACCACAAGGATGAGTTCTTGCCGCACGATCACCGCGATCGTGCCCAGCACCGCCCCCAGTGCCAGTGCGCCCAGATCGCCCATGAACACCATCGCGGGATAGGTGTTGAACCACAGAAAGCCCAAGCCCGCACCGGCAATTGCGGTGCAGATAATCACCAGCTCACCCGCGCCAGGCACACGCGGAATTTGCAGATATTGCGCAAACGTCGCGTTGCCTGAAGCATAGGCGAACACGCCCAGTGCGCAGGCCACGAGCACTGTAGGCATGATCGCTAGGCCGTCGAGACCGTCGGTTAAATTGACCGCGTTCGAAAACCCCACAATCCAAAAATATGCCACCGCGACAAAGCCAACACCCGCCATCGGCAGCGCGATGGACTTAAATAGCGGCACATAAAATGTCGTTGCAGCGGGCACATCAGCAAAGGCGAACAAATAAATCCCTGCGGCCAAGCCAAGCAGGGATTGCAGCGCGTATTTCGTGCGTGAGCGCATCCCGTTCGGGTCGCGCTTCACAATTTTGATCCAGTCGTCGGCCCAACCAATTGCGCCAAAGCCGATCATCACGACCAGCACAACCCAGACGTATTTATTGCGCAGATCGGCCCACAGCAGCACCGCCGTTGCCACCGTTGAAAGAATCAGCATTCCGCCCATCGTAGGCGTTCCAGCCTTGGAAAAATGCGACTCTGGGCCATCCTTACGGATCGGCTGACCACCCTTCAATGTGGACAGGTAACGGATCATCCGCGGCCCCCACCACAGCGATAGCGACAACGCCGTTAGCGCGGCAAGAATGGCGCGGAAGGTGATGTAATTAAACAGATTGAAGTGGCCCTGTAGCTGTTCCAGCCAGCGCGTGAGTTCAAGCAGCATCCGTTGTCTCCTTGCCGCTTTCGGCATCGCGCTTGAGCAGCGCTTTCACAATTTTGTCCATCGCGCTGCCGCGCGAGCCTTTTACAAGTACCGTGACACCGGGGTGCAGATCCGCCTGCAGCGCTGCAATCAAGGCTTCGTGGCTGGGGTAACTCACACCACCATCGCCAAATGCCGCCGCTGCGTGCGCGCTTAGTGCGCCCAATGCATACAGCCGCGCAATACCGGAACGCCGCGCCTGCGAGCCACCCTGGGCATGCAGCGCCGCTTCGTCTTCTCCCAATTCGCGCATATCGCCTAGCACCAGCCAAGCCGCACCTTCGCAGGTGCTCAGTGTTTCAATCGCAGCGGCTAGCGAACCCGGATTGGCGTTATAGCTATCGTCGATCAGCACAACACCTGTGCTTAGGTGGTGCGCATCCAAACGCCCGTTCACGTGTTCGGCAGCCGCTAATCCTGCGCCGATTTGTTCATGGGTTGCGCCTACCGCGTGTGCCATTGCGGCGGCAGCGAGCGCATTGCGCACATTGTGCAGCCCCGGCAGCGCGATCGTGGTTTCAACTTCGCCACTTGGAAGTACGAGCGTAAAGTGAGAACCGTCTAAACCTGCATGGATAGCACGCGCGCTCACTTCGGCGTGTGTATCAAGACCAAAGCGAATGCTTTTCCGCCCATGCAAGTGTTCTTGAAAATACAGTGCAAAGGCATCGTCGGCATTGATGACCGCTACACCGTCTTCGGCCATCGTGGTGTAGATCGCGCCTTTGGTTTCAGCCACGCCCAGCAGGCTACCCATTCGCTCCAGATGCGCCGAGGCCACGTTATTGACCAGCGCCACATCGGGGCGCGCAATCGCGGTGAGATAGGCGATATCGCCGGGCTTACCCGCGCCCATTTCATACACGGCAAAGCGTGCATCTTCAGGCGCATCCAGCACCGCCAGCGGCAGGCCGATTTCGTTATTGCGATTGCCGGGGTTGGCATAGGCGCCGCCCATCTGCTGCAAGATCGATAGCAGCAGCGTTTTGACGGTGGTTTTGCCATTGCTACCGGTGACCGCCAGCACCTTCGTGCTGCGCTCATGCTGCACGGCGGCTGCAAAGCGTCCCAGCGCGCGTTCGGTGTCATCCACGATAATTTGTGGAATTGCCACTGCCACAGAATGCGCTACTAGCGCCGCCACACAGCCACCCTCTAGTGCGGCTTGAACATGGCTATGGCCATCAAAATGTTCGCCTTTGAACGCCACAAACAGCGGCTTTCCTGCCGGCAGCGTGCGGGTATCGGTGGCCACGCCATCGACTTCACCATCGGCGCCAACAAGGCGGCCATCAACGGCATGTGCAATCCAGCTGAGTGAACGTGGCTTCATGCGTGCCTCCGTAGGTACTCGCGCGCCACTGCTGCATCTTCAAAAGGATGTTTGATGCCATCGACGTCTTGATAGGGCTCGTGGCCCTTGCCTGCAATCAGCACCACGTCGTCTTCGCCCGCATCGGCGATGGCCATGGCAATGGCGGCGCCGCGGTCACGCTGCACGGTCGCCGAATGTGGGCTGATAAAACCAGCCACGATATCGGCCACGATGGTGTCACCAGGTTCATGACGCGGGTTGTCGTCGGTGAGGATCACCCGATCAGCCAAGCGCTCAGCAATCGCCGCCATTTGCGGGCGCTTCCCAGTATCGCGCTCGCCGCCGCAGCCAAACACGCAACTGAGCCTGCCCTTCGTGTGCGCGCGTAGAGAGCTGAGCGCTTGCTCCAACGCATCGGGTGTGTGGGCATAGTCGATGACAACCAGAGGCAACCCACCCTCGCCGCCAAGCCGATTCATTCGGCCATCGACGGGAGAAAGCTGGGACAGGGTTTCTGCAATCAACGCAGGCGCATTTCCCAGTGCAAACAGTGTAGTTGCAACACCTAATAGGTTATCGACATTGAAACGGCCCAGCAGCGCTGAGCGCACCTGATGCGCTTGCCCACCCGCATGCAACATAAAGCGAATACCGGTGCCGTCGAGCAGCACGTCTTCTGCACGTACCGCCGCACCTTGTGCGCCGCGCGAAGAGAAGCCAAGTGCTTGCACCTTCCCTGCAACTGCAGCAAACAGTTCGCGCCCGAACGTATCGTCGAGATTCACTGCAGCCGCACGTAGCCCCGGCCAGTGGAACAGCTTGGCCTTGGCTGCGCCGTACCGCGCCATGTCGCCGTGGTAATCCAAATGATCGCGGGTGAGGTTGGTAAATACTGCGACATCAAATTGCACGCCATCCACGCGCCCTTGGTCGAGCGCGTGTGAAGACACTTCCATCGCCACCGCCGCCGCGCCTTCATCGCGCAGTTCGGCCAGCAGGGCATGCATGCGCAGCACCAACGGTGTGGTGAAGCCGGTGGGTACGATTTTCGGATAAATGCCGCTGCCTAGCGTTCCCACGGTGCCCGACTTCTGTCCGCGCAGCGTCCACGCCTGCGCTAGCAATTGCACCGTGGAGGTTTTTCCATTGGTGCCGGTGACGCCTACCGTGGTCATGCCCGCACTCGGGTGCCCATGAAAAAGATCGCCCATCGCGCCCATGCGCGCGCGCAAATGCGGCACGGCGATGGCGTCTTCCGGCGCGGGTAAATCTTCGGGTGCGGGCGGCTCATACAGCACCGCCGCCGCGCCTGCAGCGCGCGCGCTATCCACAAAGTTCAAGCCGTGCGCACCGAAGCCAGCAATCGCCACAAAGGCATTGCCCGGCTCGACTTCACGGCTGTCTTGCACCAGCCCAGTGACCTCTAGTGCTGCCGACAGGCCTTCCAGTTCAGGAAGCAGTTCACCCAATGTCATCGTTCGCGTCATTGCACACCTCGTGCGACAGCCGACGCTGGAGTTCCCACTGCGAGAGGGGCCGCACTTACCGTACTCGGCACTTTCTTTCGCTTAGCTTCCGCCGCCTGCTGCACTGCCAGCCATTTATCAAGATCGTCCGGCGGCACGTTCATCAGCCGCAGCGCGCCTTCCATCACACCGCGGAACACAGGTGCCGACACCACGCCGCCGTAGTAGCCCTTGCGCGATGGGTCCGGATCATTCACCGCCACCACCATGGCAAAGCGCGGGTTTTCAACCGGCACCAAGCCCGCAAAATAGCCGATATAACGGCGCGAATAGCCGCCCGCGCTGGCCTTGCGTGAAGTGCCGGTTTTACCCGCTACGTGATAGCCCAAAATCGCTGCTTGGGTTGCGGTGCCGCCTGGCTCGGTCACGGTCTGCATCATATGCAGCACTTCATCAGCGATCTTCGGTTCTAGCACGCGCTTTGCCGGGTTGTGCTGGCCCTTCACGAAACTGGGCTGGTGCAACAAACCGCCATTGCCCAATGCGGCATACGCCGTTGCAATTTGCAGCGGTGTAGCGTTTAGCCCATAGCCGTAGCTCATGGTTTGTTTGGACGTTCCACTCCAACGATCTGGCGTTGGGAACAGACCCGCCGCCTCACCCGGAAAACCGCTACCGGTGCGCTGGCCGTAACCGAACCGACGCAAGAAATCGTTGAACTGTGCATCCGTGAGGCGCTTGGCGACCATCGCTGCACCCACGTTCGAACTTTTTCGGATGATGCCGGTGGTATTCAGCACACCGTAGTTATGCGTGTCGGTGGTGCGGTACTTGCCGTTTGGCATCCAGCCTGGGCTGGTATCAAACAGTGTTTCCGGCGTAATCACACCTGCTTCCAGCCCGGCGGCGACCGTCAGTGGTTTCATCGTGGAGCCGGGTTCCAGCAAATCGGTAACCGCGCGGTTACGGTGCGCATCGCGCGGGCTGCCACCCACGGCATTAGGGTTGAAGGTGGGCAAGTTGGCCATCGCCAGCACTTCGCCCGTGGCCACGTCGAGCACCACCGCCGAGCCACTGCTGGCACCGGTTTCATTGATCGCGTTGCGCAATTCGCGGTGCGTTAGATATTGAATGCGGCGGTCGATACTCAGCGCGAGGTCATGCCCGGGCTGCGCCGCACGCACGAGATCCACGTTTTCAACAATGCGGCCTTTGTTATCACGGATCACGCGCTTCACGCCGGGCTTGCCGCTGAGCCACTCATCAAAGGCAAGCTCTAGCCCTTCTTGTCCACGATCATCGATATTCGTGAACCCCAACACATGCGCCAACGCCTCGCCTTGGGGATAGAACCGACGGTACTCGCGCTGGCTGGCCACGCCTGCAATATCCAATGCCAGAATGCGCGCCGCCTCATCCGGGTTGATGCGTCGCTTCAGATAAATAAATTCTTTATTGGCGCGTGCGCTGAGACGATTGATTAACTCATCCTGCGGCACACCAAGTGCTGCGGCCAGCTCCGGTAAACGCTGCGGTGATTTCAACAACTCTTTGGGGTTGCCCCACACCGATTCCACCGGCGTGGAAATCGCCAGCGGCTCGCCATTGCGGTCGGTAATCATGCCGCGCGAGGTGGCAATTGGAATGTCGCGCAAGAACCGCGCATCGCCCTGCTTTTGATAAAACGCACGATCGATGACTTGCAAATAAAGCGCACGCCCCAGCAGCACCAAGACCAGTGCGCCGAGCAGCACCGCCAGCAGGTACATGCGCGCATGCAGATCAAACTGCCCCTGTGCACGCAGCGCAGCGCCCGCCTGACGCTGCCGCCGCGCGTCCTTGGCAAACCATCCCCAGCGCTGTAAGAAGGGTTTCATCATCGCCGCAGCACCACCACATCTTCGGTGCGCGGAAACTGCATCCCTAACCGCGTGCGCGCAATTTGATCGACACGGTTACTTTCTGCCCACGTGGCTTGTTCAAGCTGCAAACGGCCAAATTCAATATTCAGCTCATCCCGGGCTTTTTCTAGGCGAATCAGCTCAACAAACGCCTGCCGATGCTGGTGGCGATCACGCACCACCTGCAACGCGCTGACCACGCACGCCACCACCAAAATCGCCATGATGAGATAGCGGTTCATGCCGCCACCTCCAATTTTTCGGCCACACGCAGCACGGCGCTACGCGCACGCGGGTTACTGGACAGCTCGGTTTCACCCGCCTTTTGTGCACCACCGTGCAAACGCAGCGTGGGTGTGAAGGCGATTTCTACCGGCATTCTACGATTGGCCGGCGGGGCCTTCGCGTGGCGCGCCATGAATTGCTTCACGATTCGATCTTCCAGCGAATGGAAGCTGATCACTGCCAACCGGCCGCCCGGCTTGAGCTGCTCCAAGGCGGCATCGAGCCCTGCTTCCAAATCCGCTAGTTCGCGATTGATATGGATGCGGATTGCCTGAAAGCTGCGCGTGGCCGGATGGGTTTTGCTGTCGCCGCGCGGCATCACCGAGGCGATCAAGTCCGCCAGCTGTGCGGTGCGCTCGATCGGCTGCTGCGTGCGCTTGGCCACAATGGCCCGCGCGATACGGCGGCTCTGCCGTTCTTCGCCATACGTCCACAGCACGTCAGCGATCTCTTTTTCGGACGCATGCGCTAACCACTGCGCCGCACTTTCGTCCGACTCTGGGTCCATGCGCATATCCAGCGGGCCGTCTTTACCGAAAGAAAACCCGCGCTCGGCCACATCCAGCTGCGGCGAGGACACACCCAGATCCAGCAATACGCCGTCCAAACCTTGCGCGGCCGCAGACCACTGCGCGAGCCCGGCAAAGCTGCCGCGATGCCAAGTTACGCGCGCGTCTGCGTGGGCCAGAGCCTCGGCCACCGCAATCGCTTCGGGATCCTTGTCCATCACCAGCAAACGCCCCTGCGGCCCCAGCCGCTGCAACACCCCACGGGCGTGTCCGCCACGCCCGAACGTCCCGTCCAAATAGGTTCCATCCTGTTTTACCGCCAACCCGTCCATGACCTCGGCAAATAACACCGGGAGGTGGGCGGACGCGATGCCCGCGCCACCGCCGCTCACAGCTCAAGATCCTTCAGGCCATCCTCCAGGTCGACATCGCCCAGCGGCGTTTGCATCTGCGCCTGATAATCCCGCTCGCTCCACAACTCGAAGCGATCGATGTTCCCCAACAGCACGGCGCGGCGCTCGATACCGGTCATCGCACGCATGCTCGCCGGAACCGAAATTCGGCTATTGCCATCCAATTCGACCACGGCCGCTGCGGCTACCAGCTTGCGGCGCAGCGTGCGCGCCTGCGGCGACTGCATGCCCTTGCTTTCCAATTGCTTGCACAAGCGCTGCCAGTGGTCGTACTGGAGCAGCCACAGACAACCCGCGTTATAGACGTCATAGGTCACAACCAAGCGATTGCCACACGCTTGCGCGACAAGGTCCCGGTACGCTGTCGGAATCGCCAGCCGGCCCTTATCGTCAATGGTGATGGCATTTTCGCCCTGGAACATGTCTGCCTCGCCCCCGCAGCCAACGGAGCTTGTTAACCCAAGAAAACCACTTATTTCCAAGTTTTCCCACGAAGCCCCACATTAGCAGGCAATTGACCTATGTCAACAATGACGCACGCGACTTTTCCCATTCAGCGTCAATGACTTGCGTAACACTTCAAGAGATTGCTGAAGGTTTATCGTCAACCTTATGTTTCCTCTGATATTTCTATTTCAGGCACTTATCTTCTACTGTTAAGCCTCCATGGGTGACAGGTGACACATTCATGTTGCACTGCGCAAAATTTTGTCTGAAAACCACGGCACACTAGCCCCATGTGCCTCGTTGCGATCGCTTGGGAAACCCACCCCCACTGGCCACTGGTGCTGGTCGGCAACCGCGATGAGCAGTACGCGCGCGCCAGCGCCGCGCTGCACGGCTGGGACGACGCACCGATCTGGGCCGGGCGCGACCTGCAATCGGGCGGTACGTGGATGGGGCTGGGCCGCGATGGCCGCGCCACGGTAGTCACCAATGTGCGCGACGGACTGCCGCAGCCGTTCAACGGCCCCTCGCGCGGCACGCTCCCAGCCGCATTTCTAACCGGCAACGCCAGCGCCATCGACTTTGCCCAGCAGCAGGCGCACACCGCCGCACGCTACGCCCCGTTCAATTTGATCGTGGCCGATCGCCACGGCTGCGCCTATGTGGGCAACCACCCTGCCAGCGGCGCACATGCGATTTCTCCCGGCGTGCACGGCCTGTCTAATGGTGATTTTGACGAAGACTGGCCGAAAACCCGCCGCCTCCGCAGCGCGCTACGGGACTGGGCCGAAACGGGGAGCCGTGACCTCACCCCCCTTTGGGCCGCGCTTGCAGACCGCACTATCGCCCCTGACGCACTGCTTCCACAGACCGGGATCGAGCTTGCGTTGGAGCGCCGCTTATCGTCCGCCTTCGTCCACGAACAAGGGTACGGCACCCGCGCCAGCACGCTGATTTTGGTGGATATCCACGGCCAGGGCTCGATTATCGAACGCCGTTTTGGCGCCGATGGCCTCGCCGCTGGCGAAACGACGCTGCACGCAGCCTAGCCCGCTTCAGCTTCGCCAACGTACAATGCCGTCGGCGGAGTCGGCCAGACAGTCGCGTCATCGGGTAACCGGTGCCGAGGAAAGTCCGGGCTCCATAGGGTACGGTGCTAGGTAACGCCTAGGCGGCGCAAGCCGACGGAAAGTGCAACAGAAAGATACCGCCGATGTCAGAGCAATCTGGCAGGCAAGGGTGAAATGGTGCGGTAAGAGCGCACCGCGAGTCTGGCAACAGACCGGCACGGCAAACCCCACCGGGAGCAAGACCAAATAGGGAGGCGGTGATGCGACCCGCAGAGCCTCCGGGTAGGTTGCTTGAGCGTATGGGTGACCATGCGCCTAGAGGAATGACTGTCCTAGACAGAACCCGGCTTATCGGCCGGCTCCGCCGCTTTCCAAGAGCCGCTACTCAGCCGTGCTGCCATACAGCGCCTTCCTCGGCGCACCCGATAACTCCGCCGCGAGCTTGGCAGCGGTGGAAGGTGGCAGGTATTCGCGCAGCTTGGCGTAGAGGCGGCGACCTTCGGTGACGCTGGCGTCTTCGCTTTCTTCTGCCCCCTGCACCAACACCACAAATTCGCCTTTGCGTTGATCGGCATCGGCCGCAACCCGCGCTGCGAGTTCGGTCAGCGTGCCGTCCAGCACGGTTTCAAAAAGCTTGGTCAGTTCACGCGCCAAAACTGCGCGGCGCTCGCTACCGAACGCCGCCACCATATCGGCCAGCGTTTCTTCGATGCGGTGCGAGGATTCGTAAAAAATAAGGGTGCGTGGTTCGGCTGCCAGCGCAGTTAGGTGCTCACGCCGCGCTTTGGGCTTGGCCGGTAAAAACCCCTCAAACACAAAACGATCACTAGGAAGCCCGGCCACACTCAATGCCGCAATCAAGGCTGAGGCTCCCGGCACCGGGCTAACCTTCACTCCTGCCGCACGCGCCGCGCGCACCAAACGAAAACCCGGATCGCTGACTAGTGGCGTACCCGCATCCGACACCAGCGCCAGCGATTCACCCGATTGCAAGCGCGTTACGATTTTTTGCGCAATCGCCTCTTCATTGTGCTCGTGTAGCGCAATGAGCGGAGTTTGAATTCCAAAGTGCGCCAATAGCTGCCCACTGCGCCGCGTGTCTTCCGCGCAAATCGCCGCTACGTTACGCAGCGTTTCCAGTGCACGCGCACTGATATCGCCCAAATTCCCAATGGGCGTTGCAACGACAAAAAGCGTTCCAGACTCTGACATGCCTGCGTTCGATACAAGGAAAGGTAGAATCGTAGCCTTCTCTGGACACTCACCCAAGCCCGTGGCCCTGATTCGTTCACTTTTCTTAGCGCTTTTTCTGTTGCTGGCCGGCTGCGCCGACATGGCCACGAAGGCACCACCACCGCCTAATTACGCAGCCGCCACCGTGCAAGCACAGGCATTTGCCGCAGGCCACGCCGCACTGAGCGGGCAAGCGCGACGCGATAATACCGATGCCATCGAGCGCCTGCTGGCCCAGCTAGACAACGCCACGCTGGCGCACGATGCCGCCAAGCTGCCCAGCGGTGACCCGCTGTATAACTTCGCGGGCCGCGCACTGCTGCGCCGTGGGCTTACACTGCCGCGCCCGTTTGATCGCGGTGACGCCCACTTTGGCGCCACAAATCGCCCCGCCGCCGATAACGATGGCTATCGCCCTCCCCTCAAAGTAGGGGTACTGCTACCACTCACCGGTGCGCAGGCTGTCGCCGCAGAAGCCGTACGCAACGGTTTCCTTGCGGGCTACTATGCGGAGACCCGCAGGCGCCCAACGCTGCGCTTTTACGATAGCTCTGCCGGTGTCAAAGCAGCTTATGCGCGCCTAGTGGCCGACGGCAATGACTTCGCCGTAGGCCCATTGGGGCGCGAAGAGACCGATGCATTATTCGGTAACGACACGCTTGATGTTCCGCTGCTCGCACTCAATCGTGGCAACCGCACGCCTGCGTTAGGAAGCGCCGCATTTTCACTGTCGCCTGAAGACGAAGGTATCAGCCTTGCGCAAGCCTTAATCGAACGCGGTAGCAAACGCGTCTTGTTGATTGCCGGTAACGAAGACGCGCAGCGCCGCACCGCACAGGCAGCCAAGGCGCAGTTGGAACGCCGTGGCCTGCAGGTGCTCGACGGCCTAGGCTACAGCGGCCAAATGACGGAAGCCCTAGCTCAGCTGGCACAAACCAACGCACCCGATACCGTGCTGTTGATCTTGAAAGGTCCGCAGGCGCGCACTGTGGTGCCGCAGCTAGCACTGGCCAACCTTGCCGGGCTGCCACGCTACTCCAGCTCGATGATCACCTCCGGTATCGGTAAGCCCCTTGAAGATATGGCGCTTGATGGCACCATCTTCCCCACCGAACCGTGGCTCATCAAACCCATCGCTGGGCTGCCGACACAAAGCGCGGCCGCCGCGCGCACCGACACCGCACGCGGCCCAGCGGCGCGCCTATTCGCTTTTGGCCTCGATGCGTGGCTGCTCACCGGCCACCTTGAGCAGCTCGCCCTGTCGCCCAATACACGCATTAGCGGCAGCACTGGCCTGCTCAGTTTGGATGGCTTCGGCAACATCTTGCGCCGCCCTGCGTGGTCGCGTTTTGTGGCCGGTGTGCCGCAGCCATTGGGCGATGGCGCGCGCTAAGCTCAACCGCAGCGAACGCGGCAGCATTGTGGAAGCTGCCGCGCTTGACTATTTACAACAGCAAGGGCTTCAGCCGCTCGCACAAAATGCGCGGGCGCGCAGCGGCGAGCTGGACCTTGTGATGCATGACGGCGAAGGTGTTGTGTTTGTAGAAGTGCGCTATCGCGCTTCGCAAGACTTCGGTGGTGCCGCAGCTTCAGTGGATTATTTCAAACGGCGCAAATTAGTGCGCGCCGCACAAGTCTTTTTGCTGCGCAACCCTCAGTACGCCAATGCCCCCTGCCGCTTTGACGTGATCGCCGCCGAAGGCGACCCCGCAGCGCCACAATTCGAATGGATCCGCGACGCGTTTCGCGCAGATGAGTGTTAAGCACATGACGCAGCTTCCAGACGCACTGCATTCCGAAATGAGCGCCTTGCTCAGCGATGGCTGGCGCACTGATCTTGCCACGCGTGAAGCGCATGCCAGCGATGATTCGCGGCGGCATCTACTGCCTGAAGCCGTTGCGCTACCTACTACGCGCGAACAGGTGGCCGCCATTGTGCGCGCCTGCCGCACGCACCGCGTTGCCATCGTAGCGCGCGGCGCGGGTACCGGCACCACTGGCGCGGCCGTTCCTGTGCAAGGTAGCGTCGTTCTGTCACTGGCGCACATGAATCGCATCGCTGCCATTCGCCCCGCAGATCGCTGCGCAGTGGTGGAGCCCGGCGTTCTTAATGGCGACTTACAGCAGGCGCTACAGCCACACGGCCTGTTTTGGGCACCCGACCCCTCCAGCGCCGCGCTATGCAGCATTGGTGGCAACCTTGCCACCAATGCCGGTGGCCCGCGCGCCGTGAAATACGGCACCACGCGCGATAACGTGCTGGGGTTGGTGGCCGTGACCGGCACTGGTGACATCATTCAAGTAGGCGGCGCGTACACCAAAGACGCCTCCGGCTACGACCTCACCCATCTTCTCATCGGCAGCGAAGGCACGCTGGCCATCATTGTTGAAGCTACGCTCAAGCTCACTCCGCGCCCACAGGCACAGGCAGGGCTGCGCGCGTTTTATCGCGATGCTGCAAGTGCGGCGGCCGCTGTGTCGCGGCTAATGGCACAACCCACCGTACCGGCCATGCTCGAATTCATGGATCGCCGCAGCCTTGCGCTGCTGCGCCAGAACGGTAGCAGCGTACCCAACGCAGGTGCCATGCTGTTAATTGAAGCCGACGGCAGCCACGATGCGCTCCCCGACATTCTCACTACACTGGCCGCAGCAGCAGAGGGCGATGGTTTTTTGGACATCGACGTGGCGCAAGACGGCGCAGCGCGCGATGCACTCTGGGCGGCGCGGCGCGCACTTTCACCTGCACTGCGCACCATTGCCCCCGGCAAGATCAATGAAGACGTGGTGGTGCCGGTATCGCGTATCCCCGACCTCGTTGCAGGCGTTGAAGCCATCGCCGACACGGCCAACCTGCCCATCGTCTGCTTCGGCCACGCGGGCAACGGCAATCTGCACGTCAATATCCTCTACCACCCCGACCACGCCGACGAAACCGCGCGTGCGTATGCAGCACTTCCAAAAATTTTTGAACTGACACTGACCCTCGGCGGCGCACTCTCCGGCGAGCACGGCATTGGTCTTTCCAAACGCGACTTTATGCAACGCGCCTACACCCCAGAAACACTGGCTGCGATGCGTGCAATCAAGCACGCCCTAGACCCCGACGGAATTTTGAACCCGGGCAAAGTGCTGCCTCCAGGCTGAGCCATACACCCAAACAAAAAGGGCGACCCAATTGGGCCGCCCTTTGTTTTGCACCAGACTTCGATGGATCAGAAGCGCTGGGTGTACTTCACGTAGATGAAACGACCGATATCGAATGCGCCGTAGTAGGCGTAGTCGCTGTTCGGTGCGGAGTACTGCAGCGAACCGCTGTGGTTGAACACGTTGTTCGCACCGATCGCAACGGTACCCTTCCACGGTGCCTTGTAGCTCACCTGCAGGTCGTGGAACGTATTGGCACCGGTCAGACGCAGCGGGTTCTTCTCGCCGTTGGCGTAGTTGTCCGGCTTATCGCACCAGCCCGAAGCCAGCGAGATGCAGCTTTCCTTCATGCCCGAGTAGTAACGCGAGGTGAAGTTCGCACCCCAGCTACCCAGCTCCCAGTTCAGGCTGAGGTTCGAACGCAGACGGAAGATACCAGGAGCACCAACGTTACCGATGGTGATGTTATCGCCCTTGGAGTTCTGGCCGGCCTCGTTGTACTTGGCGGTGTAGGTGCTCTGCCAGTCGATGCGGAACTGGCCGTACGGCAGCTCAGGCAGCTTGTACTTCACGCCGAGGTCGTAACCTTCGGTCTCCATCTGACCTAGGTTGGCCAGACCATAGAACATCGCCGTGATATGGCCATCGGCAGCGCGCACGATGCCGTTGCAGCGCGAGCTGTTACCCAGCACATAGCAGTCACGCAGGATGCGATCCACGCTATCGCTGATGATCATGTTGGTGACGCGGTAGTTATACCAATCCACCGCCACGTCCAGACCGGACACCCAACGCGGGCTCCACACCAGCCCCATGGTCTTGCTGCGCGAGCTTTCCGGCAGCAGGTTCGGGTTGGAACCGGTGATGAACTGATCCGGAGTCTGGCACGGCCATGTGGTGCAAGGGATCAGACCTTGGCCCAGCTGCACGTAGTTCGGCGCAACGCCCGCGCTGGTGCACGCTGCGTTACCGGCAACAGAACCCGGAACGCCGACCGAGCAAGGATCGGTGTACTTCGAAAAGCTCGAACCGATACCGCCGTGCATGTCGTCGATGGTCGGAGCGCGGAAGCCTTCAGCATAGGTGCCGCGCACCAGCAGTTCTTCCAGCGGACGCCAGGTGATGCCGAACTTGCCATTGGTGGTGTCACCAAAGTTGCTGTAGTCCGAATAACGGCCAGCCACGTTGATGGTCAGCTCTTTCGCGAACGCCTTGTCGGCCAGCACCGGAATATTCAATTCCAGATAGGCTTCGTCCAGCGTGTAGCTGCCGTTGGTGGTGGTGCTCGCTAGACCGGTAGATTCACCCGACTGGTTGAACGCATCCGGAACGAAGCGACCTTCTTCACGGCGGTGCTCAACACCGAACGCAAAGCTCAGGTCACCCGCCGGCAGGCTCATGATCGGGCCGGTCACATCGGCGTTATAAGCCGTGGTCTTGGTCACACCAGTCGCGGTGAAGGTCGGGAACAGGAACTCTTGCAGTTCCTTGCTATCCAGCGAGCCGGGGCCAGCCACGCCATTCGGCAGCAGCGGGTTCCAAGCGAAGCAGCCTTCAATCGGGCTCGTCGCGGTGCCGCAACGGGCTACGCCATTCGCGTCGATGAAGGACTGACCCAGCGCCTGGCGCGCCGCGATCAGGCTCATATCGCCACGGTTGCTCTTCACCACTTCATTGCGGTTGACCAGTGCGCCCACGCTCCAGTCGTAGGTCTTGCCAGCAACGTCAAAGAAGCCATTGACGGTCGGGGAGAAGCGCAGGGTCTTCAGCTTGCTCTGGGTGGTGCGCGGCACTTCCCACAGGCGGCGACGGAACTCGACGTCAGTACCCGGGGTCGGGCTGAACGCGCTATCGCCGGACAGCGGGGTGCCGAACGCCTGCGACTGGTACGGGTAACCGGCGATCTGCTGGCTGGTGCTGCGCTCGTTGTACAGCAGGTCGGTGTTCAGCGCGATGCTGTCGGTGAAGTCGTAGGTACCATTGATGTAGATCGACTTACGCTCAATCCCGGTCTGCAGCATCATCTGCTCATTGGCGTTGGTCTTCTCCGCCGCCGTCAGCTCATGATAATCGCCCGGATTGTTCGGGTTGCCACCTTGGTTCAGGGTGCACCATGTCATCGCTCCACCAGCGCCGCAAGGACCGTACCAAGTACCGAGCTTGGTGATCGCGCTCCAGTCACCCGGGGTCGAGTTCGGGCCCTTACCGCCGTCCTTCGAGAACCAACGATCCGCCGCCCATACCGGCTCCTGCTTGTTGTATTCCGCCGACAGCGTCAAGCTGCCGCGCTCGCCTTCAGCGCCGAGGGTGAACGAATACTGCTTGGTATCGCCATCGCCTTGGCCGTACTGGCCAAGATACACATTGGCTTCACCACCGTTGAAACGTTTGCGGGTGATCACATTGACCACGCCGGCGATGGCGTCAGAACCGTAGATGGAGGAAGCGCCATCCTTCAGCACTTCGATGCGCTCGATCGCCGACATCGGGATCTGGCTCAGATCCTGCATGCCGGAGGTGGTAGCACCAAGGCGCTTGCCGTTGAGCAGGATCAAGGTGCGCGAAGCACCGAGGTTACGGATATCGATGTAATAGCCACCCACGTTCTCGCCAGAGGCCAGCGCGTCGGAGCGGGAAATCGCCGGCGAACCCGCCGAGGTCATGTTTTGCAGCACGTCCACCACCGAGGTGAAGCCCTGCTTTTCCAGCTCAGCGCGGCTCAGCACCACGATCGGCTGCTGGGTTTCCATCTCAGCGCCACGGATGCGCGAACCAGTCACTTCAACGCGATCCAGCTCGACAACGCTCTTACCGGCTTCTTGCGCCGACGCCATCATCGGCGACAGTGCGAGGGCAACACCCAGCGACAGCAGGCTCAAGCGAGCCTTGGAATTACGAAAATTCATCAAACTCTCCAAAATATCGTTATTGGCGCGTTAAGCGCCGCAGAACATTACACGGCGAACGCAGCCTAAGAGTTTGCAAATTTCAATCAAAAACTTTGCCGATTCTGGCGGCAAAAAGAAGTCTAAATACAGCCTTAATTGAAAACGAAATTAACCACGAAATTCACGTGCGGTTACGCCAAAGCGCTGGCGAAATGCGCGCGCAAAACTGCAGTTATTGTCAAAGCCACTCGCACTGGCCACCTCAGATACCAACATATCGGTGTCACGCAGCAGCTGCGCTGCACGATCTAAACGCATGCGCGACGAGAGCGACTGCGGGCTTTCTGCATATAGGCTTTGAAATGTTTTTGTGAGGTAACAACTAGAGAAGCTCGTCAACTCTGCAAGCTCATCAATGCGCACCACGCGGTGACTATTGCCTTCCAAATACTGACGTGCGCGCTGCATGCGTCCAAACACCTGCTGCCGCCGCTGGCGCGAGCGCCCTGGGCAGCGCTGCACGGCTTCCGCTAATTCACTTTGCAACGAGGCAATATGCAGTAGCAGCGGCCTAAGTGCAGACGCCTCACCTCCATCCGCTTGAATGGCGCGCCAAAGGCGAAACAAGACACGCGTTTCAGCGTGGCTCATGCTGCCGCGCCCGGCATACAACCCAATGTGTGACTCACTGAGCATCTGCAGCGCGTCTACGCCTAGCGCGATCCCGATGCATACGCCATTACGATCCGCCGTGACATGCGGAACCGAGTCTTTTTCAAACGCGATCCACTCGTGCGCACTCAACCGAAAGCGCCCGTCTTTTGAATCCACCCATGCACTGCCGCGTAGCTGTGCCCACAGCGTAAACAGCGTACCCGACGTTTGCACGCTACCAAGCCGCGCCACACCGACGCAGCGATGCGTACTTCCTGCGGGCGGCGCTTTCTTAAAAGAAATGACTTGGCCGCGATCAACCCATAGTGGCGGCAGCACTTAACACCACCACTGAAAGCAGCGGGTGGATGTATCACAGCCAAGTAACAGCTGTGTCTCTGGCGCTGCTGCGGCTCCTGCCAAATAGCATGCAGCGATGGGGGTGTCGCTTCTGGCGTTGATGATTTGCATCTTCTCGTTGCGTTGCTACGCAAGCTTCTTTTCCTTCACATTGCCAGCTTGAAGCTGAAGAAGGAATGAGTACAAAAGCGCGAGAGTTCAAACTTTTGAAGAAAACGTATTGACAAAATGCTGGTAGCCGAACTCCGTCATAGCAAAATCGACATCGTCGTATCGCACTTGATGGCCGTCTTCAATCTTGCCAACACAAGTAAGGGGAAGGCCGAGCTGCAACGCTAACGCGTGAATCTCGTCGGAGCGTTCCGCACCGGCCGTGAAGCACAGCTCGTAATCATCGCCACCGCTGGCTTGCAGGCGATAACGCTCATCATCAGAAAATACTTCGCACAGTGCGCTACTGGCAGGCAGCGCCGTTGCATGAACGCATGCACCCACGCCACTGGCGCGGCAGATGTGCGCAAGGTCGGCCAGCAGACCATCGGAAATATCAATGCAGCTTGTTGCGATACCGCGTAATGCGCGCCCCAGCGCGACGCGCGGCGTGGGGCGATCAAGGCGTGCGCGCAATGTTGGATGCATCGTTTTGCCATGTTTCCATTGCGCAAGTGCCGCCGCTGCATCACCTAATGTGCCGCTCACCCAAATGGTATCGCCTACTTTTGCGCCGTCGCGACGCAGCGCCATACCGGGCTCAATCAAGCCTTGCGCGGTAACGGAAATGGAGAGCGGGCCTTGCGTGGTATCACCGCCAATCAGTGCAAATTGGTGCTGCTGCGCAAGGCTTAAAAACCCATCAGAGAACCCATCAATAAATGCGTCGGTTGCTTCTGGAAGTGATAGCGACACTGTGCACCAAGCCGGGCTTGCGCCCATGGCAGCGAGATCTGAAAGATTCACCGCAAGCGCCTTCCAGCCAATGTCATAGGGCGCAGTTTCGGGGGGGAAATGCACGCCCGCATTAAGCGTGTCCATGGTGACTGCCAACTGCATCCCCGGTGGCGGTGCGAGCAGTGCGCAGTCATCGCCAATGCCCAGCACCACGTCATCACGCACGGCGGCGCGCGCGCGGATGCGGGCAATCAGATCAAACTCAAGCACGGCCCACCTTAGCGCTTGGCTTCTACGCCACGCAGGATGGCGGCCGCTTTATCCAGTACGCCGTTGACATAGGTATGCCCATGCTCAGAGCCAAACCGCTTGGTGGAATCGATCGCTTCGTTGATCACCACACGGTACGGCACGTCGGAGCGGTGGATCAGCTCATAAGCGGCAATGCGCAGCGCGGCACGCTCGATGGCATCCACTTCGTCGATACCTCGATCGAGGTGATCGACTAACGCCGTATCAAGCGCCTTGACGTGACGCAGCACGCCGCGCACGAGGTCTTCAAAATACGCCAGATCGGCCACTTCATGCGCCTGTTCATGCGCGAACTGGGCAATTAGTTCGCGCTCATCCGCGCGGCTGATTTGCCATGCGTAGATCGCCTGCAGTGCACGCCGACGCGAGCGTGAACGGGCGACAGGATCAACCCCATCGGGGCGGCGGTGACGGGGGTGATTCATTGTGTATCCTCCAAAAACTTTCGCCGCAGATCGGCCATTTCGATGGCCACCAATGCGCATTCTTCGCCTTTATTACCGTGGTTGCCGCCTGCGCGCGCCAGTGCATCTTCAAACACTTCTACCGCGAGTACGCCGTTCATCACCGGCACGCCGGTGTCCAGCGCCACTTGCATCAGCCCGTTAGACGCGCCATCGGCTACCTGTTCGTAGTGCCGGGTATCGCCGCGCACCACGCAGCCAAGAGCCACGATGCCCGCATAGCGCCCGCTGCGGGCCAGTTCGCGCGCAGCTACCGGCAACTCCCACGCACCGGGCACGCGCACAACATCCACCGCCGCAAGGCTCACGCCGTTGTCGGTAAACGTTTTGCGCGCGCCGTCCACCAGCGCCTCTACAATGCGCGGGTTCCAGCGACTGGCAAGAATTGCAAAACGCGCATCGCTATGGACGCGCAGATCGCCTGCGTAATCGGTCATCGATACTCTCCGGGGGCGCCAGTTTACCGCGCCGGAAGCACGGCGTATTCCACCACTTCCAAACCAAAGCCTGCCAAACCTACCTGTCGGCGCGGCGTGCCCAATACGCGCAAGTGGCGCACGCCAAGATCCAGCAAGATTTGCGAGCCTGCGCCATTGCGCTTCCACTCGGCCAGCGCTCCAGATTTACCCGTCGCTGGTGCGGGCTGCTGGCAAATACGCGCCAGCGTGGCTTCCGCATCCGGCGTGTCACCCAGCAGCACCAACACGCCGCGGTTTTCGGCGGCGATCATCGCTAGCACGTCGCCTACCAGCGGGCCGAAATCATCGCGCCGCCAATGCAGCGCATCGGCCAAGGGATTTTGTGCTTGCACGCGCACCAGTACCGGCTCGCCATTGCCCACATCGCCGCGTACCAGCGCGTAGTGCAGGCCACGCGTCAAACGGTCGCGGTAGGTATGCAGGGTAAAACCGCCGTGGTCGGTCTCAATTGCGCGGCTATCGATGCACTCCACCGTGTGTTCGGTTTCGAGGCGATAGCGAATTAGGTCTTCGATCGAGCCGATCTTCAGCCCGTGTTCGCGCGCAAACACTTCAAGCTCTGGGCGGCGCGCCATGCTGCCATCGGCATTCAAAATTTCCACCAGCACACCGGCTGGTTCAAACCCGGCCAGCAGGGCAAGATCGGCCGCCGCTTCAGTATGCCCTGTGCGGGTAAGCACCCCACCCGGCTGCGCGGTAAGCGGGAAGATATGGCCGGGCTGGCTAAGGTCCGTCGGCTTGGCGTCGGGCCGCACGGCGGTGCGCACGGTATGCGCGCGGTCGTAGGCGCTGATGCCGGTGGTAACGCCCTCCGCCGCTTCGATACTGACAGTGAAATTGGTGTGGTGTTGCGACGTGTTGTCGCGCACCATCGGGTTTAGCCCCAACTGCGCGCAGCGCTCGCGCGTGAGCGACAGGCAGACCAAGCCGCGCGCGTGGGTCACCATGAAATTGATGTCCGATGGTTTAACCAGCTCGGCAGCCATGATGAGATCGCCTTCATTCTCACGATCTTCATCGTCCACGATGACCACCATGCGCCCGGCGCGCAGTTCATCAAGCAGCTCTGGAATCGTTGCAAAGCTCATACCCACTCCCTCGTGGCGTGCAGGCGCTCGGCGTAGCGCGCCAGTAGATCGATTTCAATATTGACGTGTGCGCCCACGTGCAGCGCATGAAACGCGGTATGCGCGACGGTGTGCGGAATTAGTGCAACCTCAAACCCGCTATCGTCGGAAGCGTTCACGGTGAGGCTCACGCCATCCACACACACCGAGCCTTTTTGCGCGATATAGCGTAATAGGGGCTTGGCCAGTTCAAAGCGCCAGCGCACTGCGCGCGCGTCGTCCCAGCGCTGGGTGGCCGTGGCAAGGCCATCCACATGGCCGCTAACCAAATGCCCACCAAGGCGATTGGTAGGCAGCAGGGCACGTTCCAAATTCACCGGCGCGCCGATCGCCAATTGGCCTAGCGTAGTGAGCGCTAGCGTTTCGTTCGAGGCATCCACCGCAAACGAGGCGGTATCAAAGGCGATCACGGTGAGGCAGCAGCCGTTCACCGCAATACTCTCGCCCAATTGAACATTGTCGAACGGCAATGTACCCACGGCAATCGTCAGGCGCACATCGCCGCCGCGCGGCTCGCGCACTGCCAGCGTTCCTACGCCTTCGACCAATCCTGTAAACACGTTCGCGCTCCTTATCAGTACACACACGACAGGGACGAACGGAGGCACGCGCCGTTATCGGCACGCACCACCCTCTTCTTGCATCCGGACTATGACCGTCGGCTCCGGCATTGAACCGGATCTGCTGACCTCAAGACGATGCCTTGAGCGCTCGCGGGCTTACACCCAATGATTAGGGTGCCTACCGCCGGTGGGGACTTACACCCCGCCCTGAAGATTTGGGCGATTCTACCACGTGCCCATGAACGGCCCGGCAATCAGGCCGGGCGCAGCAGCAGACGGAAGTCTTCGCCCACGACGGTGCTATCCACGCGGCGCATATTGAGGCGCTGCGCCATTGCATCGATATGCAGGCCATCAAACAGAGGCCGTGCCTGTTCACCCAGCAGCACGGGCGCCACATACAGCAGCAGCTCATCGACCAGCCCTGCCGACAGGAACGCCCCCGCCAATGTGGCCCCCGCTTCCAGCTGCACTTCGTTGATCTCGCGAGTGGCGAGCAGACGCAGCACGGCGTCTAAATCAAACCGAGCCCCTTTCACCGGCACCGCTGCGTGCTCGGACTGCAGCTCGCGCGGCACTTTGGCATCCGGCGCATGCAGGTACAGCGTGGGCGCGCCGCCTTCGCGCACATGCCCACGCGCCACGGTGGCAAGGCCTGGATCCAGCACCACGCGCAGCGGCGGCACAAAATCAGCGCCGTCATCGAGGCGCACGGTGAGGTGCGGGTCATCGGCCAGCACCGTTCCCGCGCCAGTGAGCAGCGCGCCACTGCGCGCGCGCCAACGGTGCACGTCACGGCGCGAAGCCTCGCCACTGATCCATTTGGAATCACCCGAGGCCATCGCGGTGCGGCCATCAAGACTGGTGGCCAGCTTCACCCGCAGCCACGGCCGCCCGCGCTCCATGCGTGTAATGAATCCGTTATTGAGTTCACGCGCCTGCGCTTCCATCAGCCCGGCTTCTACCGCAATGCCTGCCGCGCGCAATTTATCGAAACCCGCACCATTGACCTTGGGAAACGGATCACGCATGGCCGCAACGACGCGCGCCACACCCGCCGCGATCAATGCATCGGCGCAAGGCCCCGTACTGCCCGTATGCGCGCAGGGCTCCAACGTGACATAGGCGGTTGCGCCCTTGGCGCGCTCGCCTGCGGCCTGCAGCGCGAGCACTTCGGCATGCGGCCCGCCCTTGCGCTGGTGCCAGCCCTCGCCCACCACCTCTTCACCGTGCGCGATCACGCAGCCCACCATCGGGTTGGGCCGGGTGGTGTAGGCACCACGTTCGGCAAGGCGCAGCGCGCGTGCCATCAATGCGTGGTCGGTAACAGAAAAACTCGGCGGCGCTTGCTCGTTCATTTTATTTTGGGCACCTTTGTCGGCTTGCCGTGGGCATCCACACCGGGCAGTTCTAACTGTCCGTCACTGCTCGTGTGATCGCGCTCCAAACGGTCGATCTCTTCGCGGAAGTCCGCCACGTCTTCAAAACTGCGGTACACCGAGGCAAAGCGCACATAACCTACGTGGTCGAGTTTACGCAGTTCGGCCATCACGAACTCACCCACGCTGCGCGCAGGAATTTCGCGCTCGCCGGTCATGCGCACGGCGTGCACCACCGCGCGCACCGCCGCCTCGATCTGTTCTTCTGCCACCGCGCGTTTTTGCAGCGCGCGGTCGAAACTGGTGCGCAGCTTGCGCGCATCAAACGCTTCACGGCGGCCGTCGGACTTGACGATTGCCGGGAGCTTGAGCTCCACGGTTTCCAGTGTGGAAAACCGCTCGCCGCAGGCTTCACACACGCGGCGGCGGCGAATCGTGGCGCCGTCTTCGGACACCCGCGAATCGATTACGCGGGTGTCACTGTGCTGGCAGAACGGGCAGTGCACGGATTAACCGTACACCGGGAACTGCTTGCACTGCTGCTCAACATTGCCACGCACGCGGGCCAACACGGCCTCGTCTTCCGGCGCGTCGAGCACGTCACAGATCCAGCCTGCCAGCGCTTCACAATCGGCTTCTTTATAGCCCCGCGTGGTGACGGCAGGCGTACCAATGCGCAGCCCCGAAGTAACAAACGGCTTACGCGGGTCATTCGGCACCGAGTTTTTATTCACGGTGATATGCGCCTTGCCCAGCGCTTCTTCGGCCTGTTTGCCGCTCACGTCTTTGCCGATCATATCAACCAGCATCAAATGGTTTTGCGTGCCGCCGGAAACAATCTTGTAGCCACGCGAAATGATGACCTTCGCCATCGCCTGCGCGTTTTTCACCACCTGTTGCTGGTAGGCGGTGAAGGCCGGCTCCAGTGCTTCCTTGAAGGCCACCGCTTTAGCGGCGATGACGTGCATCAACGGGCCGCCTTGGATGCCGGGGAACACGATCGACTGCAGCTTCTTAGTCATCTCCTCATAGGCTTCACCGGCGGCCTGCTGGTTGGCGATGATGATGCCGCCGCGCGGGCCGCGCAGGGTCTTGTGGGTGGTACTGGTAACCACGTGCGCATGCGGCACCGGGCTTGGATACACACCCGCCGCTACCAACCCTGCAACGTGCGCCATATCCACAAACAGCCAAGCACCGATCTTGTCGGCAATGGCGCGGAAGCGCGCCCAGTCCACCACCTGCGAATAGGCGGAGAAGCCTGCCACCACCATCTTCGGCTTGTGCTCCAGTGCCAGACGCTCGACCTCGTCGTAATCGATCAAGCCCTGGTCGTTCACGCCGTACTGCACGGCGTTGAAAATTTTGCCCGAGGCATTGACCTTGGCGCCGTGGGTGAGGTGGCCGCCGTGTGCGAGACTCATGCCAAGGATGGTGTCACCCGGCTGCAGCAGGGCGAAGTACACCGCTTGGTTGGCCTGACTGCCGCTATGCGGCTGCACATTGGCGTAGTCGGCAGCATACAGCGCTTTCAGGCGATCGATCGCCAGCTGCTCGGCCACATCCACATACTCGCAGCCGCCGTAATAACGCTTGCCCGGATAGCCTTCGGCGTACTTATTGGTGAGCTGGCTGCCTTGGGCTTCCATCACGCGCGGGCTGGCGTAGTTCTCCGACGCGATCAGCTCAACGTGGTCTTCCTGACGGCGATTTTCTTCGGCAATCGCCTTGGCCAGTTCTGGATCGAAAGCAGCAAGCGTGTCGGCACGGGAGAACATTGCACAGCTCCGAGATTGGGGAAGGGGAGGAATCCGACATTGTAGCTCAGCCCCCTTATTCATCCGCTATTTAGCTGAAAACCGCCATTTTTTGCATATGCGCATAACGAAATGGCATTTAATCCCCGGCCTGTTGCTGGCCGCCGTCCCCGCTCTGTTGGCGTGGCTGGGCGGTATGGCGGCACCGATCATCGGCAGCGCCGTATTGGCCATCGTGCTCGGGGTCATCACGCGCGCGTTAATTGGGCCATTGGATACCACCGCGCCCGGCATTAGCTTTGCGGGCAAATATATTTTGCAGACGGCCATCGTTTTGCTTGGCTTCGGCCTTGATGTTGGCGAAGTCAGCCGCGTGGGGCAGGCCTCGCTCCACGTCACCCTTATTACGCTTGCTCTGGCTTTTTTCACCGCCTTTGTACTAGGCCGCACACTGCGCGTGCCGGGCAAACTGGCGGCCCTTGTTGGCGTAGGCACCGCTATTTGTGGAGGCTCAGCGATTGCCGCGGTGGCGCCCATTTTGCAGTCCGACGAGCACGACACAGCGTTCGCCCTGTCCACGATTTTTCTGTTCAACCTCGTTGCCGTGCTGATTTTTCCTCCGCTTGGCCACCTCCTCGACATGGGGGCGAACCAATTCGGACTTTGGGCAGGCACGGCGATCAACGACACTTCATCCGTCGTAGCGGCAGGCTATGCGTTTAGCCGCGAAGCAGGCGACTACGCGGTGATTGTGAAACTGGCGCGCGCCAGCATGATCGTCCCCGTGTGCCTGCTTGCTGCGGCGGCAATGGCGTGGCACAACAAACAACACCCTATTGAAAATAGCGGCGCAACCGCAGCTCAGCGCAGCAGCGTAGTGCCGTGGTTTATCTTGTGGTTTATCGCCGCATCCGCCGCACGCAGCGCAGGATGGGTACCCAGCAGTGTGCTGAACGGGCTGCACCTTGCCAGCACATTAGCAATGGTGCTGGCACTTGCCGCGATTGGCCTCTCCACCGACCTGAAGCGCATGCGCGCCACCGGTCCGCGCCCTATTTTGCTGGGGCTTGGGGTCTGGGCGGCGGTCGCCCTCGGAAGTCTGGCTGTGCAAGCGCTATAATGGGAGGTTAATTAGGAGCCTCCATGTCCTCGCAATACATCTACACCATGAACCGCGTGTCCAAGGTGGTCCCGCCCAAGCGGCAGATCATCAAGGACATTTCGCTCTCCTTCTTCCCCGGCGCCAAGATCGGCCTGCTCGGCCTGAACGGCGCCGGCAAGTCCACCGTGCTCAAGATCATGGCCGGGGTGGACAAGGATTTCGACGGCGAGGCGCGCCCGCAGCCCGGCATCAAGGTCGGCTACCTGGCGCAGGAGCCGGAGTTGAACCCCGAGCACACCGTGCGCCAGGCCGTTGAAGAAGGCGTGGGCGAAGTGCTGCAGGCGCAGGCGCGACTGGACGAGGTCTATGCCGCCTATGCCGAAGAAGGCGCCGATTTCGACGCGCTGGCCAAGGAACAGGAGCGGCTGGAAGCGATCCTCGCCGCCGGCGATGCGCACACCCTGGAGAACCAGCTGGAAGTGGCCGCCGATGCGCTGCGCCTGCCGCCGTGGGAGGCCGTGGTCGGCAAGCTGTCCGGTGGTGAAAAGCGCCGCGTGGCGCTGTGCCGCCTGCTGCTGCAGAAGCCCGACATGCTGCTGCTCGACGAACCGACCAACCACTTGGACGCCGAATCCGTCGAGTGGCTGGAACAGTTCCTGCACCGCTACACCGGCACCGTGGTGGCGGTCACCCACGACCGCTACTTCCTCGACAACGCCGCCGAGTGGATCCTCGAACTGGATCGCGGCCGCGGCATCCCGTGGAAGGGCAATTACACCGATTGGCTGGTGCAGAAGGACGAGCGCCTGAAGCAGGAAGAAAACCAGGAAAAGGCGCGCCAGAAGGCGATCCAGAAAGAATTGGAGTGGTCGCG
>NZ_JAHRWW010000016.1 GCF_019104945.1 Thermomonas sp.
GCCGCTGAAGAAGCCGAGCGCGCCGAAGCAGAACGACTCGCCGCCGAAGAAGCCGCCCGCGCTGAAGAAGAACCCCTCGCTGCGGAAGAAGCTGCCCGCGCCGAAGCAGAACGCCTCGCTGCTGAAGAAGCCGAGCGCGCCGAAGCAGAACGCCTCGCTGCTGAAGAAGCCGCCCGCGTCGAAGTCGCTGCGCGTGAAGAAGCCGAACGTCAGGCTGAGATCGAGGCGGCCCGCTTGGAAGAGGAGCGTATCGCAGCTGAAAACTTGGCGCGCGTCGAAGCTGAGCGTGAAGCAGCAGAAGAGGCCGCGCGCCAGCAGGCGGCGGCACTGGCGGCAGAAGAAGCTGCAAAACTTGAAGCTGAGCGTCTCGAAGCGGCGCGTCGCGAAGCAGAGCGCGCCGAAGCAGAACGTATCGCTGCTGCCCGTCGCGAAGCCGAACGTTTGGAAGCGGAAGAATCTGCAAGGAAGCGCGCAGAATCCGAGCGCCTTGAAGTGGAACGTCGTGCGGCTGAAGCTGCGGCGCTGATGAAAGCACGCGAATTGGCGGCACTGGCGACACTGCAAGCTTCAACGGCCGCATCGGATGATCCCGATGAAGCGCTGGATATGGCGGATCTGGATATCGAACTGATCGATATCTTCATCGAAGAAGCCGAAGACCTGCTGGATCACTCCGATGGTCTGCTCAGGAAGTTACAAGATACGCCTGCTGATAATGAGCTGGTGATTGGGCTGCAGCGCGACTTGCATACGCTCAAGGGCGGTGCACGTATGGCCGGCCTGATGCCTGCAGGTGAGCTGGGCCACTCGATGGAAACCCTGCTGGAAGCTGTGGCGGCGCAGCGCGTGGAGCTGGATGCACGGGGTATCCGCTTGCTGGAGCGCGGTTTCGACCGTCTCCATGACATGGTGACGCGTATCTCTGCACGTCGCGCCATTGGCATGCCGCAGAGTTTGATCGAACAGTTTGTGGCGTTTGCGGAAAACCGGCCGTTGGTGGAAGACGTCGCCGCACCTGCAGCGGTTGAGAGCAAGCCCGCGTCTGCGGCGCCCGAGGCAACGCAGACCCCTGCGCCAGAGCGCAAACCCGTACTTGTTCCACTCTCAACGCCAATGGGCGATGGGCATGTGGACGACGACGATATTGGCGTGCGTGCGCCGCAGGAACAGGTGCGCATCCGCGCTGACCTTCTTGATAAGCTGGTGAACTACGCGGGCGAAGTTGCAATCTATCGTGCGCGCCTAGAACAGCAGCTATCGGCCTTCCGCAGTACCGCTCAGGAAATGGAGCAGACCAACCTGCGTCTGCGCGATCAGCTGCGCCGCCTCGATTCCGAAACGGAAGCGCAGATCATCGCCCGCTTCCAGCGCGAAAACGATACCGGTAATCAGGCCTTCGATCCGCTGGAGCTCGACCGCTTCAGCACCTTGCAACAACTCTCGCGTGCGCTGGCTGAATCGGCGAACGACTTGCAGAGCTTGCACGGTTCGATGGAAGACCTAACGCGCCAATACGAAACGCTGCTCACCCAGCAGTCGCGCGTCAGTTCGGAGCTGCAAGAAGGCTTGATGCGCACGCGCATGCTGCCCTTCGATTCGCTGGTGCCGCGCCTGCGCCGCTTGATTCGCCAAGCATCTGGCGAAACGGGCAAGCAAGCCCAGCTCAAACTGGAAGGCGCGCAAGGCGAACTGGATCGTAACGTATTGGAGCGCATGACCGCTCCGCTCGAACACATGCTGCGCAACGCGATTGCGCATGGTTTGGAAACCCCCGCTGCACGTGTGGCCGCAGGCAAGCCTGAAGAAGGCACGATCCGCCTTGCCGTGCGCCGCGAAGGTTCGGAAGTGGTGTTGCAGATCGCCGACGACGGTGCGGGGCTTAACCGTGCGGCGATCCGTGCACGCGGTATCGAACGCGGTTTGGTGCAACCAGATGCAGCGCTGAGCGATGCCGAACTGGATCGCTTGATCATGCAGCCGGGCTTCTCGACCGCGGAAACTGTGAGCCGTTTGGCAGGACGCGGCGTCGGGATGGACGTCGTAGCAAGCGAAGTGCGCCAGCTGGGCGGTTCGATCGATATCGTGTCGCAACCTGGGCAAGGCACCACCTTCACCCTGCGCCTGCCGCAGACGCTGGCGGTGACCCAAGCGGTCTTCGTGCGTATTGGTGAAACCGAATACGCCGTGCCGATCGCTTCGGTGCGCGGTGTGGGCCGCATCAGCCGTGAAGATTTGGCAAGCGCCGAGGCAGGTTACGAGTACGGCGGTGAAACCTACGCACTGCATGATCTGGGGCATTTGGTGGGCGTCGCGCCCGCGAAGGCAGAAGGTCATCTGCAAATGCCACTGCTGCTGGTGGGCGCGGGCGAACTGCGTGCTGCGGTGGCCGTGGACCAAGTGGTTGGCAGTCGCGAAATCGTGGTGAAATCCGGCGGACCGCAGCTTGCGTCGATCCCGGGTATTTTCGGCGCCACCATCATGGGTGATGGCCGCGTGGTCGTGATTCTTGATATTGCACCGCTGGTGCGTGGCCATACCTTGGTGGCCGCAAGCGGTGCTCCGCAGGCGATGGCTGCGGCTGAGCAGCGCCATGTGCCGTTGGTGATGGTGGTGGATGACTCGGTCACCATGCGTAAGGTGTCGGGCCGCGTGCTGGAGCGTCAAGGTTTCGAAGTGGCCACGGCGAAGGATGGTTTGGACGCCTTGGAGCGCATGGCCGATGTAGTGCCAGACCTGATGCTGCTGGATATCGAAATGCCACGTATGGACGGTTTCGAGCTGGCGATGGCGATGAAAGCCGACGTGCGTTTGCGCAATGTTCCGATCATCATGGTCACTTCGCGTACCGGCGAGAAACATCGTCAGCGTGCGCTCGAAATTGGTGTTGAACGCTTCCTCGGCAAGCCCTACCAAGAGGTGGAGCTGATGCGCAATGTGTATGCGCTGCTGGGGCGTGAGCAGCCCGATGGCGGGTTTGAGCAATGAGTGCGCCGCGCGTGCTGCTGCTGGCACGTGCCGGCGCGGCACGCGATAACGCTGCGTCTGCGTTAAATGCAGCCGGAGCGCAGGTGGCGGCGGTTTTAGACCCGCTGACTGTGAGTGAAGCCGATCTGCGAGCGCCTGCGGCAACGGCGGTGATGGTGATGCTTGATCCACAAGTGGAAGCCGCACTGGAAGCGTTTGACGCTTTCTTTGACGACCCATCGCTGACGGTGCTCTACGAAGAAGCCGAACTCGCCGCCAAGCGCGACGGCTGGGAGGCTGCACGTTGGACGCGGCACTTGGCGGCCAAACTGCAAGGGCATTCGGACGTGCTCCCACCTTCGCCCGCAGAGCAGGGGCTGAAGCAGGAGTTAGAAGCGCTCACGCTACAGATGGCAAAGCTGGAGCCAGAGCCGCCTGCAATCCTTCCGGATGCGGGTAATACGTTGGCGGTGGTCATTATTGCCGGTGGCGTAGGCGGGCCGGATGCGGTGCGTCAGCTGCTGGCTGATTTGCCCGAGGAGTTTCCGCGCCCCATTTTGCTGCGCCAGCCGATTGGTGGTGGCCAGTACGACCGCCTCGTGCGGCAAATGCAGCGTGCGACATCGCTGCGCGTAGAGCTGGCACAGCTGGGCGAAGTGCCGCAGCGCGGTGTGGTCTCCATTTTGCCGGATGGTATCGACTTAGGCGAAGTTGAAGGCAAACCAAAATTTGTAACCGTCGAAGGTGAGCCGCAGTTTCCAGCATTAAAAGCCGCTGATAGTGCCGTGCTGCTGCTAAGCGGCGCCGCGTTAGCGCTAGTCGATCTTGCACTCACGGTGCGCCTGCGTGGCGGCCTTGCCTTCGGGCAGGCGAAAGAGAATTGTTTTGATCCCGCTGCCAGCCTGGCGCTGGTGGCACGTGGTGGCGAGGCCCGCAGCCTTTCCGTCATGGCGCATCAGCTGCGGGAACGCTGGCCCAACTGAGGAACCCCATGGCCGATATTGCATACATCATCCGCGGCGTGTTGATTCAAGTCGCACAGGCACGTCTGCTGCTGCCCAACGCAACGATTGCCGAAGTGCTGTCCTTTGCTACGCCAGAGCCCATCGACAATACGCCCGATTGGTTGCTGGGCAGCATTCGTTGGCGCGGCTGGCAGATCCCACTGGTGTCGTTTTCGCGTTTTGCACAGATTGCCGAAGAAGACGGCGGTTTAGGGAGCAAAGTGATTGTGCTTAAGGCACTAGGCGGCGATCAGCGGCACCCATATTTCGCCATGCTGACCCAAGGCTTCCCGCGCTTGGTAACAGTGACTCAAACCGCGTTGACTACGCTGGAAGAGGGCGAAGGGTTGCCGCGCGGGGTGTTGTCGAAGGTGCGCTTGAATGAAAACGAGGCGGTGGTTCCGGATCTGGCCGCGTTAGAAACGCAGCTTCGTGCTGCGATGCTGGCTGCGGCGGCTTAAGCCAATACGCAATTAACCTAAATCGCCGTGGAGCATCTGTAGCGCACTGATTGCCGCAATACCTGCGGTTTCGGTGCGCAAGATGCGCGGGCCTAAGCGCAGGCCTGTAAAACCCGCCGCGTGTAGCTTGTCTAAGTCGCGCTCGGACCAACCGCCTTCGGGGCCGATGGCCAGCGTGCAGCCGCTTGTTGTGGCGAGCTGTGCGCGCTGAAGGCTAAGCGTGGCCTCTGGGTCTAATACAAAGCCAAGCCCATCGATACGCGCAGCGGCGTTTGCCAATGGCTGTGGCGCCACAACCTCCGGCACGCGCGCGCGGCCGCTTTGTTCGCAGGCCGAGATCACCACTTCGCGCCAGTGGGCAAGGCGCTTTTCAGCACGCTGTGCATCCAGCTTCACCTCGCTGCGCTCACTAAAGACGGGCAGAAAACGGGTGACGCCCAGTTCGGTGGATTTTTGTAGGATCCAATCCATTTTCTCGCCGCGTGCAATGCCTTGCAGCAGAGTAATGTGCAGCGGGCTTTCGTTCTCTAGCAGACGACCTGATTCAATTTCTACTTCGGCACTGTGTTTGCCGATCTTGGTAATGCGTGCGCTGTAGTCATAGCCATCGCCGTTGAACAGCACGCAGCGATCCCCTATCTGCAAGCGCAGGACACGCAGCAAATGGGCGGCGACATCATCGGGAAGCGTGGCGACGCTCCCTTCGTGCAAGGCGCATTGAACATGGCAGCGGGTTAAACGCATTGTGCGGCTTCCTCTAAAACGGCGGCGGTGGCGTGGGCAAGCAGCTCAAGCTGCGCCTGATCCACACAGTAGGGCGGCATCCAGTACAGCACGTCACCGAGTGGACGCAGCAGAGCGCCGCATTCCAGCGCTTTACGGTACATGCGCAAGCCGCGGCGGCCGGAGATTTCCACGGCGTGGCCGTCTTCACGGTTATCGGGTTCGGGTTTGAGTTCGATGGCGACAATCATCCCCGTTTGGCGTACTTCCGCAACCAATGGGTGTGAAGCAAACGGTGCGGCAAGCGCAGCCATGCGCGCGCTGGTTGCTTGGTTGCGCACAATGACGTCGTCTTGCTGGAGGATATCCAGTGAAGCCAGCGCCGCCGCGCAAGCAAGTGGATTGCCGGAATAGCTATGCGAGTGCAGGAATGCGCGTTCGCGTGAATCGTCCAAAAACCCGTCGTAGATGTTCTGTGTAGTGAGAACGGCGCACAGGGGGAGAAAACCGCCCGTCAAACCCTTAGAAAGACACAAGAAATCCGGTTGGATCGCTGCCTGCTCGCATGCGAATAAAGTGCCCGTGCGGCCGAAGCCCACCGCGATTTCATCGGCAATCAAAAATACGCCGTGGTTATCGCAGAGTTCACGCACGCGGCGTAAATACGCAGGGTGATGCATGCGCATGCCGCCAGCGCACTGCACCAGTGGTTCTAGGATAAACGCGCATACCTCACCGGGATGGGCCAGTAGTAGCGCTTCAAGAGCATCGGCGGCGGCGTGCGCGGCGGCAACCGCTTCAGCCTCATTGTGCGCGCCAAATGCATCTGGGGTAGGCGCGAATAAAACATCCAGCAGCAACGGCGCATAGACGCGCCGGTACAGGGGGATATCCCCTACCGAGAGCGCCCCCAGCGTTTCGCCATGGTAGCTATTGGTGAGTGTGATAAAACGCGTGCGGCCTTGAATTCCTTGGTTGTGAAACCAGTGGAACGCCATTTTTAGCGCCACCTCGATACCGGACGATCCGTTATCGGCATAGAACACTTTGGCCAGTGGTGCGCGGGCGGGCTCCTTGGGCGCTAACGCGAGTAGGCGTTCGGCCAGTTCTACGGCGGGTGCGTGCGAGAAGCCAGCCAAGATTACCTGCTCTAAAGTGCGCGCCTGCTGGGCAATGGCCTCGGCAATGCGCGGTTCGGCGTGCCCGTGTAGGTTGGTCCACCAGCTACTGACGCCGTCGAGTACGCGCTTGCCGTCATAACCAATCAGCCAAGCGCCCTCCCCACGTGCCACGGGAAATAAGGGGAGCGCGTCCGGATGTTCGCGCATTTGCGTGCAGGGGTGCCAAATTACGGCAAGGTCGCGCGCGCGCCAGTCCTCTGAGGCGGCTATCATGGTGGCACTGTGAGTCTCATTCATTTCCCTATTATCCCCTGTCGATCTGCCCATGGGGCAGGCCGATGAGTCGTGTTTTACCCATCATCCACGGCACTCATGAGCGCGAAGCCGGTCCGTACCGGTTAGAGCAGCTTGACCTTGAATTTTCAAATGGTGAGCGTCGCCGCTATGAGCGCCTACATGCACGCGGCCATGGCGCGGTGGCGGTGGTGCCGATGCTCGATGCCGATACTGTGCTGTTAGTGCGCGAATACGCCGCGGGAATGCACCGCTACGAGCTGGGTTTAGTGAAAGGGCGCATGGATGCGGGCGAAACGCCGGAGCAAGCTGCCAACCGAGAGTTGATGGAAGAAGCGGGCTATGGCGCGCGCGATCTGCGTGTGCTGCGCCGCCTGAGTCTTGCCCCTACCTATATGAGCCACGAAATCCACGTGGTGTTGGCGCGCGATCTGTATCCGGAACGGTTAATTGGCGATGAGCCCGAGCCGCTGGAACTAGTGCCTTGGAAATTGGCCGATTTAGGCCAGCTCATTCTGCAGGAAGATTTTTCAGAGGGGCGCACGATTGCCGCCCTCTTCATTGTTCGAGAGTGGTTACAGCAAAATGAAAATCAGTAATGAAGTTCGCGAAGGCGTTATTGCCATCGCGCATCGTGCAGCCGATGAAATTCTCAAGGTATATGACAGTGAGTTCGCGGTGCAACACAAGGCCGACGATTCTCCACTCACGGCGGCCGACCTTGCCGCACACCGTTGTATCGTAAAGGGTTTGGAGCAACTAACCCCCGAGATTCCAGTGCTTTCGGAAGAATCCAAAGGCATTGAAACGGCGCAGCGGCGGCAGTGGAGCACCTTTTGGTTGGTGGACCCACTCGATGGCACGCGCGAATTTGTGAAGCGCAATGGTGAATTCACCGTCAATATCGCGCTGATCGAAAATGGCGTAGCAACGTTTGGCGTCATTCAACAACCGGTTACCGGTGTGCTGTGGTATGGCGTACCGGGGCAGGGCGCATTTCGGCGTGAAGCTGGGCAAGAACAGGCCATCCATGTTCGCAGCCCCGCCTCAGAACCGCTGCGTGTGGCCGCCAGCCGTTCGCACCGCGATGGGCGTACAGAAGCCGTGCTGAACGCGCTGCCGGGCTGTTTGGTGCTGGGCTGCGGATCATCACTGAAGTTCTGCAAAATCGCTGAAGGATCGTTGGATCTATACCCGCGTTTTGGCCCCACCAGCGAGTGGGATACCGCCGCCGGGCAGGCGATTTTGGAAGCGGCGGGCGGTGCGGTATTAGATCCGAAAGGACGCCCCTTCCGTTACAACCAGCGCGATACCTTGCTCAACGGCGATTTCTTGGCACTGGGCGATCTTGCGCTGCGCACTCGCCTTCACGCGGCCTCAACCGTCGTTCCGGCATGTTGAGCGCATCAAAAGACTAAAGGCGTGAGGCGCGCATGCGCGAGCAGGAGCAAGCTGGGCTAGTTCTAATTGTGGAAGACAACCGCAATATTTCAGAGATGGTGGGCGAATACTTAGAGGGCCGTGGGTTTGAAATCGACTACGCGATGGATGGCCTAGACGGTTATCGTCTTGCCGCTGAAAATACCTACGATGCCATCGTGCTCGACCTAATGCTGCCGCGTTTGGATGGGATCGAAGTATGCAAACGCCTGCGCCACGAAGCGCGTAAAGCAACGCCTATCTTGATGCTTACCGCGCGCGATACCTTGGATGACAAGCTCACCGGGCTGTCTTCAGGCGCCGATGACTACCTCACCAAACCCTTTGCGATTCGTGAGCTCGAAGCGCGCCTGCACGCCTTGATTCGGCGTGAGCGCAGGCAGGTGGGCGCTGAAGTGCTGCGCGTAGCTGATCTTGTGCTTGACCCGTCTTCGCTGCGCGCCACGCGTGCGGGCTGCGAACTGCAACTTTCCCCCATCGGGATACGCCTATTGGCCATCTTGATGCGTGAATCGCCGCGCGTGGTCAGCCGGCAAGAAATTGAACGCGAAATTTGGGGTGATGAACTGCCCGATTCCGATACCTTGCGCAGCCATCTCTACAACCTGCGCAAAGTGATGGATAAACCGTTTGACCGCCCGCTGCTGCACACCGTGCAAAGTGCGGGTTACCGTATTGCAGAGTTAGCACACTGAGGCAATGAACAGTTCTTCGCTACAGTCTTCATGTCACGCAGGTGCTGCGGTGGCAGACGACGCTTCGCGTGAACGCGAGTTCACCCGCGCCGCAAGCCACGAGCTGCGCACGCCGCTCACGGTGATCCGGGTGGCGAGTGATTTGATCGAACACGATCCGGGGTTATCGGAAGCGTCCAAGCGCTCGCTGGCGCGTATTCAAGACGCCGTTTCTGGGATGGAGGCCATCATTGATGCGCTGCTGCTGCTCGCGCGCGGTGAGCGTTGTGCGATGGAGGCTGAGCATTTTTCGGTGCGCGAACTGGTAGAGCAAGAGCTTGCGCATGTACGACCATTGCTGGAGCACAAACAACTCAAGTTGGATGTAAAACTAGATGCAGCGCCCGTGCTGCATGCGCCGCCCTGTGTATTGCGGGTGATGCTGGGCAATTTATTGAATAATGCGGCGCGGTTTACCGATGCGGGCGAAGTGCGGGTGCGCCTTGGCAGCGATCGGCTCAGCGTTGAAGACACCGGCATTGGCATGGATGCAGCAACGTTGGCGCGCGCCTGCGAGCCGTTTTACCGCGGCGAGAGCGAGCAGGGCGTGGGGCCGGGGCTGGGTCTTGCGATTGCGCACCGGCTGGGGCAGCGCTGCGGTTGGCCGCTGCAGCTACAAAGCGCGCCGGGACAGGGCACTTGCGCCAGCATCCTGTTTGGGGATGCCATCCGGGACTGATGGCACGGTTATAGCGAGGGTTGAACGGCTAGCATGCGGCAGCTGTCAACCGAATGCGCAGACGCGCGTTCTCCTATTCAACCTGTCTATTTGAAGTCCGCATGAGCCAGCCACGCCCTACGACAAGCACATTTCCCCTGCGCAAGCTGGGTACCGCCGCCGCAATCGTGATTGTGCTCGCCGGAGCAGGTTACTACTGGAAGCAGCGAAGCCAGGCTGAGGCCGACGGCGGTTACCGTACCGAAGCGGTGCAGCGTGGCGATATTCGCGTGGCCATTTCTTCCACCGGTACGCTCAGCGCGATCTCAACAGTGACGGTGGGCAGCCAGATTTCAGGGCAGGTCACCGATATTTTGGTGGACTTCAACTCGCCGGTGAAAAAAGGCGATGTACTGGCGCGGATCGATCCTTCCACCTACCAAGCCCAGCTTGAGCAAGGCAATGCGCAGATCGCCAATGCCCAAGCACAGCTGCGGCAGGCACAGGCGACCTTGCAAAACGCGACGTTGGACTACAAGCGCAAGCAAGAGTTGTCGGCACAAAAACTTATTGCGCGCAGCGATCTAGACGTTTCGCGCGCCTCTTTTGAGCAGGCACAGGCACAGGTTAATGCCGCGCAGGCATCGATTCGTTCGCAAATGGCGTCTTTGAAAAATACCGAAGTCAATATCAATCGTGCGGTGATTCGTTCACCCGTCGATGGCGTGGTATTGACCCGCAAAATTGAGCCGGGCCAAACCGTGGCCGCCAACTTTTCGGCGCCAGAACTGTTCACCATTGCCGAAGATCTTTCAAAAATGAAGATCGAACTGGCGGTGGACGAGTCGGATATTGGCCAAGTGAAGGTGGGCCAATCGGTGAGTTTCACCGCCGATGCATTTGCCGGGCGCCAATTCAAAGGTAAGGTGGAGCAGGTGCGTATGGCCGCAACCACCACCAATAACGTAGTGACGTATCCGGTTATTGTGACCGTGGATAACAGCGATGGCACGCTGCTGCCGGGGCTGACCGTGAACGCGGAAATTGAAGTCAGCAAACGCGATAACGTGCTGAAATTAGGCAATGCCGCGCTGCGCTTTAAGCCGGCTGAAGGCTCAGCGTTGGCCGATATGCAGCCAGAGGGCATGGGTGGGCCGCAAAATGGCGGGCGCAGCAATCAAAATTCGGGCGAAGACCTGCAGCGTTTAGCTGGGAGCATGGGCCTCAATGCACAGCAAAAAGCCGCGTTTGATACGGCCATGGCTGAGCTTAAAAAGCAGCAAGAAGAGCGTGCAGCCAAGTGGCAGGAAGCGGCGAAACAGCAGCAAAACGGTGGCAACCGTTTGATGGGCGGCGGCATGCGCTTTGGACCGCGCAGCGGTGGCGGTGGGGATGCGGCGATGATGGCGCAGATGCGCGCCCGCATGCGTGACCGGATGAATCAGCAGTTCGCAGGTTTCGTTGCAACGCTTGATGAGAGCCAGCGCGCTACGTGGGCAGAAGGCTTGGATGCGCAGCTCAACGCCAAACGCGTGGTGGTCTATAAGTTAAGCAACGGTAAGCCGGAAGTGGTGATGGCGAAGCTGGGGGCAAGCGATGGCAGCACCACCGAAGTGTCGGGCAGCAATATCAAGGAAGGCGATCTGATTATTTCCGGCGAGCGCTCTGCCGCGGGAGGCAAGTAATGAGCGCAGCCGACGCGGTGCCGGTGATTCTCACCCGCCGGCTGGGGAAGGTGTATGCCGAAGGTACAGAAGCCGAAGTGGTGGCGCTTAAGGGCGTGGATCTGCGGATTGATCGCGGCGAATTTGTGGCCATCATGGGGCCGTCTGGCTCCGGTAAATCCACCTTGATGAACCTCTTGGGCTGCTTGGATAAGCCAACGGCGGGGAGCTATGAATGCGACGGTGTGGATGTTTCTACACTGGACGCAGAGGCGCTGGCGCAGCTGCGCCGCGAGAAAATCGGTTTCGTATTCCAAGGCTTTCATCTGCTGCCACGCATGGACGCCACCGATAACGTGGCGATGCCGATGGGCTATGCGCAAATCCCGCCACACGAACGGCGGCGGCGTGCGCTGGCTGCACTAGAAGCCGTTGGGCTGGGAGGGCGTGCCGATCACCGGCCAAATGAGCTATCGGGTGGCCAGCAGCAGCGCGTCGCGATTGCGCGCGCACTGGTCAACCATCCGCCCATTTTGCTGGCCGACGAGCCCACCGGTGCGCTGGACAGCAAGACCGGCGAAGAAATTTTGAGCCTATTTAAGCGCCTGCGTGATGACGGGCATACCGTAATTTTGATCACCCACGATGCCCACGTTGCGGCCCATGCGGATCGCACCTATGTGATGCGCGATGGTGAATTGCACGCCGAAACAGACGCGGAGGCCGCATGAATTTCTCTGATATTTTGCGCACCGCTTTTTTTGCCTTGCGCGGCAACTGGATGCGCAGCGCACTCACCTCGCTGGGCGTCATTATCGGTATCGCAGCGGTTATTGTGATGGTGTCGATTGGCCAAGGAACGCAGGCCGAAATCGACAAAATGGTGTCGGGGCTTGGCTCGCAGCGGCTCGACATCATGAGCTTTGGCGGCATGGGGCCGGGCGGTGCGCGCATGGCCCAAGGCAGCCGCTGGACATTGAATGACGGCGATGTGGAAGCCATTCGCAACGAAGTGCCGGAAGTGCAATACGTAGCGGGTTCGCTGCGCGGTGGTACACAGGTGGTGTTTGCCGAAAACAATGCCTCAACCCAATGGCAGGGCGTGGAGCCCGACTGGTTTGCGATCAATGACTGGAAGATCGCGCAGGGGCAAGGTTTTGATGCTTCCGATTACGGCGGCAATGCCAAGCCGGTGATCATCGGTGAGACTGTACGCAAAACGCTGTTTGGTGATGAAAGCGGGATCGGGCAAACCATCCGCCTCGGCCGTGTGCCGTTCACCGTGGTGGGCGTGCTGGGCGAAAAGGGGCAGGGCGGGTTTGGCCAAGACCAAGACGATATTGTCGTCGTACCGCTGGAGGCCGCGCGTCGGCGCCTTTCTAATTCACAGGGAATGCCGCCAGGCGCTGTGCAGGGAATTGCGGTGGGTGTGGACGATGCGCGCAACCTCGCCAGCGCACAGTCGGAAATTGAAGGCCTGCTGCGCCAGCGGCATAAGATCGACCCCGGCGCAGACGATGATTTCGCGGTACGCAATATCAGCCAGATTGTGGCCACGCGCACCGCAACCACCAACCTGATGTCCAAATTGCTGGGTGCAGTGGCCGGGATCTGCCTGATCATTGGCGGTATCGGCATTATGAATATCATGCTGGTGTCGGTCACCGAGCGCATCAAAGAAATCGGGCTGCGCATGGCAGTGGGCGCAGGCCCGCGTGATGTGCGGCGGCAATTTTTGGCCGAAGCCATGCTGATTTCGCTGATTGGTGGCGTCATCGGGATCGCGATTGGCGTGGTAGGGGCCCTCTTGGTGAGCAAGTTCGGTGACCTGCCGGTACAGCTCAATGCCAAGGTAGTGCTATTGGCTGCGACGTTCTCGATCTGCACGGGGCTGTTTTTTGGCTACTACCCGGCGCGTAAGGCCAGCTTGCTCGATCCGATCGAAGCGCTGCGCGCGCAATAAGCAAAATTTCCGGTCTTTGCGGCTCCTTAACGGAGCCGTAGGCGGGGGTTGTGGCAAAATGCCGCTTGGACTCCCAAAAACGAACGACTGGATGCCTCACGTAGCCCCTTTGCCGCCCCGTTGCCGAGTGCTTGGGCATGGCTGATTTGTACGGACATACCCCGCGCGGGCCGATGGGCGTGCTGCGTGCGGCGCGCTGGTCGCTGCAGGGGCTGCGTGCCGCTTGGTTGCATGAATCGTCGTTTCGCTTAGAGGTTTGCCTGTTCCTCGTACTGGGCCCGTTAGGCTGGTATCTGGGGGGCACCGGCGTTGAGCGCGTGCTGCTGATCGGCAGCTGCCTGCTGGTGATGGCGATGGAATTGATGAACTCGTCCATGGAAGCGGTGGTGGAACGCTTTGGCAACGAGCGCCACGAATTAGTCGGGCGTGCCAAAGATATGGGATCAGCGGCAGTATTTATGCTGATGATGAATGTGGTGCTGGTGTGGGCGGTATTGTTACTTCCGCGCTGGCTGTAATCCACGCATAACGCGTGTATCGACGAGACTGAAATGGATCTGAGTTTTCTTGCTTCACCCGACGCTTGGCTAACTTTGGTAACGCTGAGCGCACTTGAAATTGTGCTAGGGATCGACAACCTAGTCTTTATTTCCATTGCCGTGGGGCGCTTGCCGGAGCACCAGCGTCCGCTGGCACGCAAACTGGGTATCGCGGTGGCCTGTGTCACCCGCATCCTGCTGCTGGTGACCTTGGCGCACTTGGCGCGCATGCACAAAGACCTATTTGTGATTGGCGGCATGGGCATTTCCATCCGCGACCTTGTGCTGATTATCGGTGGCTTGTTCTTGCTGATTAAGGGCACGATGGAAATACGCGACCTGATCAATGGCGGAGAAGACGAAGACCCGCGTACCACCAAAGCATCTGCCGCCTTTGGCATGGTCATTGCGCAGATCGCGGTGATCGACATCGTGTTCTCACTGGACTCGGTGATTACCGCCGTGGGTATCGCCGAGCATGTGCCGATTATGGTCTTCGCAATTTTGGCGGCCGTCGCCATCATGCTGCTGGCGGCTAACCCGCTGGGTACGTTCATCGACGCCAACCCAACGGTGAAGATGCTGGCGCTGGCCTTTATCTTGCTAGTGGGCGCAGTGCTGGTGCTGGATGGTTTTGAAGTCCACGTGGCCAAGCCCTACATCTATTTCGCCATGGGCTTCTCGGTGATGGTGGAATGGCTGAATCTGCTGATGCGGCGCAAAGCGCAGGCGCATAAAGTACCCGGCACGGGCGAGTGGTGAGATAGCCAATGCCGATTCTTCATCACATCAATCCGGTTGCGGTGTCACTGGGGCCGCTCCAAGTCCACTGGTACGGTTTGATGTACCTGCTGGGCTTTGCCGTGGCGTGGTGGTTGGGTACCCGCCGCGTGCGCGCGGGGCGCTTGCCGGGAGTGAGTGATAACGCGTTCGGTGACCTGATGTTTTACGCCATGCTTGGCGTCGTGTTGGGCGGGCGCATCGGCTACATGCTGTTTTATAGCTTTGGCGAGTTTGTTCACAACCCGCTGCTGCTGTTTCGTGTGTGGGAAGGCGGGATGAGCTTCCACGGTGGCCTGCTGGGCGTGCTGATCGCCATTGGCTGGTGGTCACGCAGGCAAAAGCTGCACTTCTTCGACACGGTCGATTTCATCGCTCCGCTGGTGCCTGCAGGGCTTGGGTTTGGTCGCCTTGGCAATTACATCGGCGGCGAGTTGTGGGGCAAGCAGACCCAAGGCACGCTGTTTGATGGTTGGGGCGTGATCTTCCCGCGTGCACTGCCAGAGCCGTTCGCGTCGATGGATGCTGCCACCTTGCGCAGCTATTTCGAAAGCGGCGCACTAAACGCATTTGCGCGGCACCCGTCACAGCTGTATCAGGCCGCGCTGGAAGGCTTGGTGATGTTTTGCGTGCTGGTTTGGTATTCGCGCACGCCGCGCCCGCGCTATGCGGTGTCAGGTCTGTTTGCGCTGCTGTACGGCTGCTTCCGCTTTTTAGTGGAGTTTGTGCGTGAACCCGATGCGCAGCTGGGCTATCTCGCTTTTGGCTGGCTGACGATGGGGCAAGTGCTCAGTACGCCGCTGATTCTGCTGGGGCTGTTTTGGCTGTGGAAATCGCGCAGTGCACCTACCCTGCAGCCGGAAGCGCGCTGATGCAGCAATATCTTGAACTGCTGCGGCATGTGTTAGAACACGGCACCGAGAAGGCAGACCGCACCGGCACCGGTACCCGCAGCGTGTTTGGCTGGCAGATGCGCTTCGATTTGGCGCAGGGCTTTCCGCTGGTGACCACCAAAAAATTGCACCTGCGCTCGATCATCCACGAGCTGCTGTGGTTCTTGCAGGGCAGTACCAATATCGCCTATCTCAAAGCCCATAACGTTAGTATTTGGGACGAGTGGGCCGATGCCAACGGCGAGCTTGGCCCGGTATATGGCAAGCAGTGGCGCAGCTGGGAAGGCGCGAATGGGGAGACCTTCGACCAAATCCAGTGGGTGATCGACGAGATCAAGCGCAACCCTGATTCGCGGCGTTTGATCGTGTCGGCATGGAACGTGGCGGATCTGCCGCAGATGGCGCTGATGCCCTGCCATAGCTTGTTTCAGTTTTATGTGGCCGATGGCAAGCTGAGTTGTCAGCTGTATCAACGCAGCGGCGATATTTTCCTTGGCGTGCCATTCAATATCGCCAGCTACGCACTACTAACGCATATGGTGGCGCAGGTCTGCGGGCTGGGTGTGGGCGATTTTGTGCACACGCTGGGTGATGCGCATTTGTATTCCAATCATTTTGAGCAGGCACGCGAACAGCTAATGCGCACGCCGCGTGCGTTACCTACGCTGCGCTTGAACCCTAACGTGCAAGACGTATTGGGTTTTCGTTTTGAAGATATCGCGATCGACGGCTACGATCCCTACCCCGCGATCAAGGCTCCGGTGGCGGTGTAAGCCATGCAGGTCTCGCTGATTGCCGCACTGGATCGTCACTTCGCCATCGGCAAGGGCAACGCATTACCGTGGCATTTGCCCGATGACCTGAAGCACTTCAAAGCACTGACGCTGGGCAAGCCGGTGCTGATGGGGCGCAAAACTGCGCAGTCACTGGGCCGCGCGCTGCCGAAGCGACGTAATCTGGTGCTGACGCGCAGCGGTGAGGTGCCGTTTGCGGGGATGGAGCCGGTGGCCTCGCTGGATGCTGCGCTCGCGCTGGCACAGAGCGACGGGCCTGAGCTGTGCGTGATCGGCGGCGGCGAGGTGTATGCGCTGACGCTCGCCGTTGCAACGCGGCTCTACCTTACCCATGTGGATACGGTGGTAGAAGGTGCGGATGCGTTTTTCCCGCAGTTTGATGGCCATGCGTGGTGCGAGCGGACGCGTGTAGCGCATCCCGCCGATGCGACACACGCGTTTGCGTTCGACTTTGTGGATTACGAACGAGGCTGATCGTTTGGACGTGTGTCGCCGTGCCGACGGTGGCCATGCGGGTGCGGGTGTTTGGGCTTGGCCGGGCGCTGCTTCGGTGTGGGTGCGGGAACGTCACGGCCGGGAACCTGCACAAAATTGAGGTGTTCGCCGTCGAGCTGGAGCGCAGTGAGTTTGCCGCTCCACACGGCCCCGGTGTCGATCGCGTGGACGCCGTGGCCAATAAACAGCCCCAGCGTGCTCCAATGGCCGCAGACAATTTTAAGGTCACGGGCAGCATGGCCAGGTACGGAGAACCACGGGTACAGGCCGGGCGGTTGTGTGCCAGGCGCACCTTTATGATCGAACGCAATGCGGCCGCGCGGACTGCAATAGCGCATGCGGGTAAAGATATTGATGATGGCGCGTTCGCGCTCGATCCCGCCGAGGCGCGGCGACCACTCCGGGCCATCGCCATACATATTTTTCAGCAGCTTGCGGTAGTTGTCGCCGTGCAGCCGGGCTTCCACTTCGCGCGCGTGTTTTTCTGCAAGTTGGGTGGTCCATTTCGGCGCCAGCCCCGCGTGTACCATCATCCAGCCTAGCTGACGGTCGGCGTGCACCAGTGGGCGCGTGCGCAGCCACGTGAGTAGCTCGTGGGCGTCATCGGCAAACAGCACGCCCTGAAGGTCTGGATTGACGCGGCGCTTTTCGTCGGCGCTGCGTTCGGCCACCGCCAGCAGCGATAGATCATGATTGCCCAGCACTACGTTGCTGACATCACGCAGCGAATGCACGAGGCGCAGCGTTTCAACCGATTGCCCGCCGCGGTTGACGAGATCGCCACAAAACCACAGGCGATCCACGGCGGGATCAAAGCGAATTTTCTCCAGCAACCGCTGGGTGACGTCGTAGCACCCCTGCAGGTCGCCGATTGCCCAAACTGCCATCTCTCGATCCTAGTGCAGGGTGCGCGGGATGGATAGGGTGAACTGCGGAATGGGCGCGGCAAACTGAGTGCCGTCGTCGGCCAGCATGTCGTAACTTCCGCACATGGTGCCGATATCGGTTTCCAGCACAGCCCCCGAAGTGTATTCAAAGCCTTCGCCGGGGCGCAGCCACGGCTGTTCGCCCACCACGCCTTCACCTTGGACTTCGCGAATCTTGCCGTTGCCGTCGGTAATCAGCCAGTAACGGCTCAGCAGGCGCGCGGGGACTTTGCCCTGATTGCGAATCTGAATGGTGTAAGCGAAGACATAGCGGCTTTCTTCGGGCGAGGATTCCTCGTCTAAGAAGTGCGACACCACCGCGACGTCGAATTGGTAATCGTTGTTGCTCATACGTGCATTCTAGCCGGGCTAGCCGCCTGCAGGCTCATTTGCGGTAAGAAGATTTGCTAAATGCACAAAGTCAGCCACGGCGATTTGCTCGGCGCGTGCGTCTGGGCGCAGCCCTGCGGCTTCAATGGCAGCAGAATCGGCCACACCATTGAGCGCATTGCGCAGGGTTTTGCGGCGCTGGCCGAAGGCCGCGCGCACAACGTGGGCGAAGCGCGTGTGATCGCTAACAAGGACCTGCTGCGTAGGTTTTGGAACCAGCCGCACCACCGCCGAATCGACCTTGGGTGCGGGACGGAACGCGCCGGGCGGCACAACAAACAGCGGAGTGACGCTGCAGTACGCTTGCAACATCACCGAGAGGCGGCCATAGACTTTGCTGCCGGGCTCTGCGGCCATGCGTTCAACCACTTCTTTTTGCAGCATAAAGTGCATGTCGCGGATGCACGCGGCATGATCGAGTGCGTGAAACAAGATGGGTGAGCTGAGGTTGTAAGGCAGGTTGCCTACGAGGCGAATCTTGCCTTCGCTGGGCGCAAGTTCAGCGGCAAGCGTGCTGAAATTGACCCCCAATACGTCGCCTTCGATCAGCTTTAGCTGGCCGTGCGCGCGCGCCGCCGCTTGTAGCGGTGTGTGCAGGTCGCGGTCGAATTCAATTGCCGTCAATGCGCCGTGGCGCTTGAGCAGCGGAAAGGTTAGCGCACCTTGGCCGGGGCCGATTTCAACGATGGCATCACCCGGCTGCGGGTTGATCGCCTGCACGATTTTGTCGATAACGCCTTTTTCGTGCAAAAAGTTTTGGCCTAAATGCTTCTTGGCCGGTTCGGTGAAGCCTGTACTCATAGCAAACGTGTTCCCAGCGGGACATCAAGATCGGGCACGCAGAGCGCCACTGCGCCATTGGCGTCGTGAAAGCCGGTGACGAGGCATTCCGACATGATCGGCCCAATTTGTTTGGGAGGAAAGTTCAGCACGGCCACAACCAAGCGGCCAACCAAATTATCGGGGGAATAGTGCGCGGTAATCTGTGCGCTGGATTTACGTACGCCGTATTCTGGGCCGAAATCCACGTGCAGAATATAGGCAGGGTTACGCGCCTGCGGCAACGGTTCAGCCGAAAGAATGCGGCCAACACGCAGCTCGACTTTCAGAAAATCGTCAAATTGAATGGTGCTCATGGCGTATGGCGGCGTTGGGCGAGTGTGGTGCAAGTATGGATCGCGGAGAACAGGCTGGAAGGGTCGGCAATGCCTGTTCCTGCAATATCCAGCGCGGTGCCGTGATCGACCGCTACACGCGGATAGGGCAGGCCTAGGGTGATGTTCACTGCGTTGGCAAAGTCGGCGTGCTTGAGCACCGGTAGGCCTTGGTCGTGGTACATCGCCAGCACCGCGTCGAAGCCGCGCAGCTTGTCGGGCAAGAAGGCGGTATCGGCGGGAAGTGGGCCAACCAGCTGCATTCCCTGCGCGCGCAGTTCGGCGAGCGCGGGAATGATGATGTCGCGCTCTTCATGGCCAAGATGCCCGTCTTCCCCCGCATGCGGGTTCAGACCGAGTACGGCGATGGTGGGGGTGGCAATGCCGAACTGCGCGTGCAGCGCGTGATGCACGGTGCGAAGGGTGCGACGGAGGTCGTCTGCGGTTATGCGGTCGGCCACCGCACGTAGCGGAATGTGCACGGTTTGCAGCGCTACCCGCACGATGGGGTTGGCGAGCATCATCACCACATCGCAGCCCGCTTGTTCGGCGAGTAGGCCGGTGGTGCCGGTATAGGCGATGCCGCCTTCGTTGATCACCGCTTTGTGTACGGGGCCGGTGACGATGCCATCAAGCTGGCCGTCGAGACAGGCCTGCGCGGCCTCGGTGAGCGATGCAATGACAGCGGCGGCGTTGGCAGGCTCTGGCTGGCCCGGTGTGGCCGCGATGGGCGTTGGAATATCCACCAGCGCTAGGCTGCGCGGGTGCAGGGGCGCCTGTCCGAGGGGGTGCAGTGCGAGGGGGAGGCCAAGCCGGTTGGCCGCGCGCTGCAGGCTGGCGCCATCACCATAGACAACGAGATCCGCCGCCCAGTCGCGCTGCGCGGCCTGTACTACAAGCTCGGGGCCAACGCCCGCAGGCTCGCCGGGGACAAGCGCAAGCCGGGTGCGCGGAGGTGTCACGCTCAGGGTCAGAAGCCGGCGGCGCGGCTTCCCTCCGGGTGGACGTCAACCGGAGTCATCTTGGGCTTGGCCTTCTCGGTTTCGGGTAACTGCTGGGTGGATTTACCTTCCGCGTCGCGGATGTCCACATAGGCCTCACCACGGGTTTCGCGTAGGAAGCGATCCCACTCTTCTTCCAGTTTGCGGCGGCCGATGGTTTCACGCACCTGACCGCGCAGGTTTTCATCACCGGCGGCAATTTCGCGTGTTCCGCTGCGTTGCACGATCACCCAGCCCGCATCGGTTTTGAACGGGGCCGAGGTTTGGCCGTCGGCAAGTGAGGCGATCTGCATGCCAAAGGTGGTGCCGTAGGTGTCGGCGCTGAACCAGCCGAGGTCACCACCGCGGCGGCGGGTGGTGACATCGTCGGAGTTTTCGCTAGCGAGCTTGGTGAAATCGGCTCCACCTGCGAGGCGCGCAGCCAGCGTATCGGCCTTGGCTTTTGCCGCCGCATCGTTGGTTTTGTCATCAATCTTGATCAAGATTTGACGGGCCGAGAACTGGGTGACTTTGTTGCCACTGTCGGCCGCTTGGGTGCGCTTGCCCACTAATTGCAGTAACTGGAAACCGCTGGGGCCGCGGATCGGGCCGATCACATCGCCATCGTGCATCTGCTGGATGGCGGCGGCAAACGCCGGAGGAATTTCGTTCAGACCACGCCAGCCAAGGTCGCCGCCTTCCAGCGCGTTGGGGCTATCGGAGTAGCGCACTGCGGCTGCGGAGAACGTCATTTCGCCGCGATCGACGAGGCTCTTCACGCCTTCAATCTTCTTTTGCGCGGTGGCCAGCTGCTCGGGTGTGGGGGCGTCGGGGGTGCCCACCAAAATATGCGCAAGATGGAACTGCTGCCCAGCCGCAGCGGCATTATTGGCCAGTGCGGCGTCCACCTCGCCTTCGGTGACGTTGATGCGGCCTTGGGCAAAGCTCTGGCGCAGCTTCTGGGTGATGATTTCATCGCGCAGATTGTTGCGGAAATCAGTAAACGTCATGCCATCTTGGGTGAGGCGGGCGCGTAGCTGATCGACGCTCATATTGTTTTGCTGGGCCACGCCCTGTACGGCGCGCTCAAGGTCTTCGTCGGTGGCAGTAATGCCGATATCGGCGGCGCGCGCTAGCTGCAAGCGCTGCAGGATCAGGCGCTCCAGCACCTGCTTTTCCAGCACATTGGCGGGCGGAAGCTGGTTTTCATGCCCCGCGTACTGGTTACGGATATTGGCGATGGCGCGATCTAGCTCGCTGCGCAGAATCACGTCTTCGTTGGCAACCGCAGCGATGCGATCTACCGGCTGTAGGGATGTGTCTGATTGCGCCAGCGCATATCCTGTGTGCAGGAGAATGGGCAGGAGGGCGACAAGCAGCAGGCGGGAGCGGGAAAGCGTCATGGGCGATTAGAAGTCGTGTCTGATGAAGGAGGTTGGCCCGAAGCCGTTTGTGGCGGGACCAGATACAGATCATCGCGATTGTAGCCGAGGATCGAGCGGCGCAAGGCACGTTTGGTGTCTTGACCAGCGGAACCCAAGCCTTTCAGCTCAATTTCCAGCATGATCGAGTTGCCGATATCACCAGCGCGATTATGCACATAGCGTCTGCCGACGAGGCGAACCGCCACGCAGCAGCTATCCCACTGCACACCCGCGATGCCTTCTAAAGTTTTGCGGTCGCGGATCGAATAGTATTCGCGCGCCACAAGGCTCCAGCTGGGGTTGAGCGGGTAGAGGAAGGACATGTCTACCTGCTCTAGCTGTTGCCGGCGGTAGCGGTAGGAAAGGTTAAAGACACCGTCTTCGGGCAACAGGTAGCGGGCGCGTACGCTGGCGAGATCGGCGCGTTTGAACTGCGGATCCCATTGGTAGGAAGCGCCAAAGGTCCAGCGGTCGGTAGGGGCGTAGCTGGTGTCGGCCACCCAAGCGGAGCGGCCACGCTCAATAATTGGTTCATTGGGCAAATGCACCTTCGATTCACGGAAGTAGCGGATTTGACCCGCGCTCGCCGAAAAACGTTCCCGGCCGTCGGACTGGCGAATGGTGCGGGTGCTCACGGCCAGTGTTAGCTGGTTGGCGTCGGCCTGACGGTCGGCACCGGAATAGCGGTTATCACGGAACAACTGGCCCCAGCTGAAGGTCATCGGCTGGGTGTCGAACACCGGCATATCGGTTTGGTCGGTGTAAGGCACGTTCAGATAGAACAGGCGCGGCTCGATCGTCTGTAGATAATCTTTGTTTTTGATCCGGGTTTCGCGGTCGAAAACCAGCCCGCTATCGAAGCTGAAAATCGATGTGCCACGGCTGGGGGAGTTGGTGCCTAGGGTCTGCCCAAGCGCGTGTTCGAGTGAGTAGCCGGTCTGTCGCCAAGCAAGCGTGGGGCGGATAAACCAAGCATCGCCTTCCAGTGGCAGGCTGAGCCATGGCTTTAGGTCAAGGCGGGAGCCTGCGGCATAGACCGGGTGGTGAAAGCGCACCGCTTCCGCGTCGATCCCGGCCTGCAGTTGGCCAACGAGCTTGCTGTCCCAGCTCAAATAGGCGCGTGGCAGGCGGTCGTACGGCAAGATCGCATCGCTCAAGGTGTAGTCGGCTAGCTGCCAATGATCGGCACTGATTCCCGCGCTCCAATGGCTGCCGCGCCCGTACACGCCTACAGCGCTGTAGGCATTGTATTGCGCCAGCCCGTCGATGCTGTTGGTGAAATCTTCGTAGTAGCGTGGGTCGCTAATCCAATTGAGGTTGGCGCGCGCCTGCCAGTGCGAAGTCAGTCCATGCTGCGCAGCGAAGTGCAGCGCACTACGGCTACGGTCGCGTAGTTTGTCGTTGGGCATCCACGATGTATCTAAAACACCGTCGCCATTTTCAAGCAGATAGCGAAATTGCGCATCCAGCGAGATGCCACGGTTGGTCATGATGCGCGGGCTAAGCGTGGCATCGTAATTGGGCGCAAGGTTTAGGTAGATCGGCTGCTTCCAGTCAAACCCATTGCGCGAGGAATTGGAGATCGAGGGAAACAGCAGCCCCGTGCGGCGTTGGTCATTGGTGGGGAACATAAACCACGGCAGGTACAGCACCGGCACCTTGCCAAACTTGAGTTTTGCGCCGCGTGCGATCGCCATACCCGTATCGGTATTGAGCTCGATTTGGTTGGCGCTCAATTCCCAATGGCGGTCTTGGGTTGGGCAGGTGGAATAGGTGGCGCCATACAGGTGACCAATATCCCCGACCATCTCTAGGCGACTGGCTTGGCCGTTGCCGCGGCGCTCTAGCAGTTGATACTTGAGGTCACGCATGCTGTGGCTGTCGGCTTGTTGATCGCCTTCCGCATGCGAGGCCAGCAGGCGCAGCCCAGAGGCTTGGTAGCGCACGCTGCCTTCGGCCGTATAGCGGCCTTTTTCTTTATCGAACGTTAGCTGATCGGCACCCATGAACTGCGCGCCGCGGCGCATGGTGACATTGCCTTTGAAAATGGGATTGGCGTCGGTCCCGCCAAGGTCGTCGCCTTCGATGTCGGTAGGCTGGTCTGCGGGGTGAACGTTCAGCCCCTGTGGCGCCTGAAACGCGTCAGCAAACGCGGGGACGGTTTCTTCAATAGGGCACAGTGCCCAGTTGTGCGGTTTGTCCTCAGCCGCCAGCGCCGACAGGCTCGCGGTGATGGCAAGGGAAAGAGGGAGCAGGCGCAGGGCAAGGCGCACGGGCGATCCGAAAACAGGGAAACGGGGGGATAGCTTGCCGGAAGTGGAAGGTAGCGGCAAACCTTGACAGTTCAGCAACACGGAAAAGGCCTTAAATACAGAGGGCATCGACGTGGGCAACGCTGCTTTCGGCCAGCGCGACGAGGTCGTACCCGCCTTCCAACATCGAAATAATCCGCCCGCTGCAGTATATGTCGGCGATCTCGCAGAGTTGGCGGGTGATCCAGTAATAGTCATTGGCTTCCAGCTTGAGCCCCGCCAATGGGTCGCGCGCGTGCGCGTCGAAACCGGCGGAAATGAGCAGAAGTTGGGGTTTGAATGCGCGGATTGCGGGCAGCAGGCGCTCACTCCAGCTGGCCCGGAAGACGGTGCTGCCGCTGCCTTCGGGGAGCGGATCGTTGAAGATATTGCCGCAGCCGGTTTCGCTGCGTGCGCCGCTGTCGGGGAAAAGCTGCCATTGGTGCGAGCTGGCAAATAGTACGCGCGGCTCGTGTTCAAAAATGGCTTGGGTGCCGTTGCCGTGATGAACGTCAAAATCGGCAATGGCGATGCGTTCCAGCCCATACACGTCGATCGCGTGGCAGGCGGCAATGGCGATATTGTTGAATAAGCAAAACCCCATCGCCCTGTTTTGGGTGGCGTGGTGGCCGGGGGGGCGCACCGCGCAAAACGCGCGCTCGGTGCGTTGGGTCATCACCGCGTTCACTGCCGCAATGCCAGCACCGGCCGCGTGCAGCGCAGCCTCCGCAGATCCCGGAGAAAGCACGGTATCGGCGTCGAGCAGGGTGAGTTCTACGGGCGGGTGCTCCAGTACTTGTTCGAGCTGCTGCTCGCTATGCACGCGGAGCAGTTGCCCACGGCTGGCGCGTGGAGCCTGCTGCCAGTCGATAGTGGGGTGGGCGTTTTCCAGCGCACGCAGCACGCTGTTGAGACGGCCTGGGCGTTCAGGGTGGCCCGGCCCGGTTTCATGCGCGAGGCAGGCCGGGTGGGTGTAAACCTGAATCACAGCGGCCGTACCAAGCAGGGCGCCTTATTTGCGGCGCTCGTGGTTCCACAGCACTTCGCCGTGACCACTGGCGCGGGCCAGCACACGGCCCAACACAAACAGCAAGTCAGACAGGCGGTTGAGATAGTGCTGCGACTGTGGGCGAATGGTTTCTAACCGCGCCAGCGCAACCGTTGCACGCTCGGCGCGGCGCACCACGGTGCGTGCGATATGACAGCGCGCCGAGGCCTCGCCGCCACCAGGGAGAATGAACTCTTTGAGCGGCGGAAGGCCTTCGTTGAACTGATCCAGCTGGTGTTCCAGCGTTTCAATATCGGCATCAAAAATCGCTGCGTGGCCGGGGATGCACAGCTCGCCACCGAGATCGAACAGCTGGTGCTGAATACGAACCAGCAGCGCACGCACGTCGTCGGGCATCTCGGTAGCAAGCAACAGGCCGATGCAGCAGTTGGCTTCATCGACCGTGCCGTAGGCTTCAACGCGCGCTGAGTCTTTACCCACGCGCGAGCCGTCGCCCAGCCCGGTGCTGCCATCGTCACCGGTGCGGGTGTAGATCTTACTGAGCCGGTTACCCATTACGCGGTCTGCGCGCGCAGGGCCGGGTTCTGGCGGCGCAGCAGCTCAAAACCGCCAAACAGCACGGCCGAGTACAGCAGCGTGCTCAGCACTGTCCATTGGAAGAAGGGGATACCGGCCACATACGCCGCAACAAGGCCAGCGCCGTTATGCGGGTACATGCTGCCGAACGCCCAGACGCCAAAATTGGTGAGGATGAAGAACAGCAGCGAACCAGCCAAGGAATAGCCCAGCACGCGGCCAGCGCCGACTTTGCCGCGCAGGCCAAAGCCCAACACCGTGGAAAGCGCAATGCAGGCGTAGACCATCAGATAGCCCGCACTGGCGAAATAGCTCCAGTAAATGCCGCCATTGACCAAGCCCAAGACAAGGTCGGAGGCGAACATGGCCAGCAACGGCACAACCAGCGCCCATTGGCGTTTGGCGAAATAAGCGCCACCAAACAGGGCAACGGCTTCGATGGGGGAAAAATTCGGCGGGTGCGGCAGGACGCGGGTCAGTGCAGCGGCAAAAATTAGGGCTGCAAGCGTCAGCGGGCCGGCGGAAATCAGGGAACGTGGGAGTGTCATGGGGTGAACATCCGGTCTGCGAAGCCGTTAGCATAACGCAATGCATGATGAAGACGCCGCAAAAATGCCCCAGCACGATGTTTTAATCGTGGGTGGGGGCTTGGTGGGGGCTAGCCTTGCAATAGCGCTAGCGCCTTTAGGTTTGGATGTGGGAATGGTGGAAGCCGCACCCGCAGGTGCGTTGCCGCCGGTATTTGACCAGCGCAACCTCAGCTTTGCCGAGGCCACGGTGCACGCGCTGACGGCGCTAGGGGTGCTGCCGCTGATGCAGCAGCCGACGGGTGCTATTCGCACTATTCATATCAGCCGGGCTGGCGATTTTGGCCGCGTACGCTTAAACGCAGCGGCACATGGGCGCAGTGAGTTTGGTCGGGTTGTGGTGGCGCGTGATTTTGGCGAAGCCCTTGAAGCGCGCCTTTCGCAACTGCAGCGCTTAACCCGCTACCGCCCGGCGACGTTTGTGGGGCTAGATGAAAGTGATGGCGCTTGGCGCCGCGTGCATATTGCCGAGGCCAGCGGCCAGCGCAGTGTGGGGGCAAGGTTGGTTGTGGCGGCCGATGGTGCGCGTAGCGCGGTGCGTGCTGCACTCAATATTGCTGAAATGACGCACGATTACGCACAAACGCTGTTTGTAGCGCGCTTGCGCGCGCAGCGTGCGCCCGAGGGGAACGCCTACGAACGCTTAACCGATCACGGCCCAACGGCGCTGCTGCCGCGCGGCGACGGTTATTACGGGCTGGTGCACGGAGTGGCGCGTGATGAGGCTGAGCGCATTGGCGCATTGAGTGATGTGAATTTTTTAGCGCGTGTGCAAGACATTTTTGGTTGGCGTGCCGGGCGCTTTTTGGAGGTTGGGCCGCGCAGTAGTTACCCCTTGATCGGCTGTGTCGCAGAAGCGCTTAGCGCGCCGCGTGCAGTGCTGGTGGGCAATGCGGCGCAGTCAATCCATCCATTAGGGGCGCAAGGGTTCAATCTTGGCCTGCGCGATGCGTTGACCTTGGCAGAATGTATTGCTCAGCGGCCGGAAGATCCGGGTGAGGCCGCATTGCTGACACGCTACTGCGCGCGCCGGGCGGAGGATCGCCAGCGCACGCTGGCGTTTTCAGACGGGCTTGTGAAACTTACCAGTAACCCAGCGCCGCTGTTGCGGCCGCTGCGCAGTGCAGGGCTATTGGCCTGCGATAGCCTAGGCTGGCTGCAGGGCTGGTTGGCGGGTGGCGCGATGGGCTATCGCGGTGATGTTCCAGCGCTAAGTCGAGGTGCGCGATGAGCAGGCGGAATGGTTTAGATGCTGTGATCGCCGGAGGTGGCGTTGTGGGCGCTGCCTGTGCGCTGTTGCTGGCACGCGCCGGGCAGAAAGTGGCGCTGGTAGATCCGCGCGCCCCGGTTGCTTGGCAGCGCGAGGTGCGCGACCTGCGCGTCTTTGCGATTGCACCCGACAACGCGGCGCTGCTGGAACAATTAGGTGTGTGGGAGGCCATCACGCGCGCGCGGGTGCAAGCTTACCGGCGGATGCAGGTATGGGATGCAGGCGGTGGTGCGCCATTGGTGTTTGATGCAGATACGCTGGCGCAGCCGCAGTTGGGTTGGATCATCGAAAACAACCTGCTGATTGACCGTCTCTGGCAAGCGCTACGCGAAGCAAACGTGAGGCTGTATTGCCCTGCAAAAATCGAAACACTGGAGCAAGACGAAAGCGGCGTTCGCTTAGGGCTAGATGACGGAATATCGCTGGAAGCTGGGTTGGTGGTGGCCGCCGATGGCGCGCAGTCCAAGCTGCGCCAGCTTGCGGGTATTGCGGTGTCAACGCACGATTATGAGCAACGTGGCGTAGTGGCGTTTGTGCGCAGCGAGCACCCGCATCAAGCAAGCTGCTGGCAGCGGTTTCTACCGACTGGGCCGGTAGCGTTATTGCCATTTAATGACGATGGCGAAGCTGCATTACAAGGGCGGTTAGGCTCGATCGTATGGACGCTGCCAAATGCGGAAGCGCAGAGGCTCCTCGATGCGCCGGAAGAGCAGTTTAAACGCGAGCTTGCGCACGCCTTGGGTGGTGAATTAGGCGCGCTGCAGTTGCAGTCTTCACGAGCGGCGTTTCCGTTGCGGCGGCAGCTTGCAAAAACCCAATACAAGCAGCGTCTGCTGTTGGTGGGCGATGCCGCACACGCGGTGCATCCGCTGGCGGGACAGGGTGTCAACCTTGGGCTGCGCGATGTGGCCGGGCTACAAACACTGCTGCGTACAGGACGGACGCTATCGTCCGCGCAGCTCGCGCGCTGGGCGCGCACGCGGCGCAGCGACAATGCATTAGGCGCGTATAGCTTTGAAGCTATCAATTGCGCATTTAGTAATGACGCGCTGTTGCCCAGTCTGTTGCGTGGTCACGCGCTAGGCCTAGCAGGGCGGTTGCTGCCACTGCAGCGTTTGTTGTGGCAGCACTCGAACGGTGGTGGCATACACGCACCGAAAGCCACTGAAAAAGCATAAAGGAGTAACGATGCGAACCTTTGAAGACAAGCAGGGGCAGCGTTGGCAGGCGGCAATTTTGAACGCCTCTTATGGCAGCACGGTGCTGCTATTTAGCCCCGTGCATGGTGATGGCATTCGTCAGCAAGTGCTTGCTGCTGAGACACTGGCTGAAGCAGAACAGCAGCTCTATGCGCTTGATGAAGCCGCGCTATGTGAACTGCTAGAAACCGCCGCCGAGTGGGGCGGCGGTTGAGTACAGCAACTGCTTAACAGCGCAGTGACTGCATAGTAACGGCGGATTCGCGAATAGCGGCAAGCACTGCTTCTCGCTTCTGGGCCTGCGTCGAATCTAGGCCGACGTTGTCTTGATCCAGCACACGTTCGGCGCGGTAGCTAGAACGCACCAGTGGCCCGGAGACGGCTTCCAAAAAGCCCTTCGATAGTGCAAGTTCGCGGTATTCGTGGAACTTTTCTGGGCTCACAAAACGTTCCACCGGCAGATGGTTCTTGGTGGGGCGCATGTACTGGCCCATTGTCACCACATCGACGTTGGACGCACGCATATCATCTAGCGCCTGCTCGATCTCATCATCGGTTTCACCAAGGCCCAGCATCAGGCTGGTTTTGGTGACTACATTCGGGTCGTAGCTTTTGGCGAACTTCAATACGTCGAGCGTTTGCTCGTAGCCTGCACGCGGGTCGCGCACGGGGTGGGTCAAGCGCTTTACGGTTTCAAGATTCTGCGCGAACGTGGCCAGCCCCGCATCAAGCACGGTAGCAATATGCGCGTGCACACCTTGGAAGTCGGGCGTCAGCGCTTCCACCGCAGTCTCTGGCATGGTGAGGTGGATGGCTTTGATGCAATTGGCATAGTGGCCGGCACCGAGGTCTTTCAGGTCATCGCGGTCCACCGAGGTGAGTACGACATACTTGAGGCCCATCAAACGCACTGCATCGGCCACATGCGCAGGCTCCAGCGGGTCCAGCCAGCCGTTGGGGTTGCCGGTGTTGACCGAGCAGAACTTGCAGGCGCGGGTGCACACCGACCCCATCAGCATCAGCGTGGCGGTGCCGCGCTCCCAGCATTCGGCGATATTGGGGCATTTGGATTCGTAGCACACGGTGGATAATTTGTGCGATCGCACAATATCCAGCACTTCCTGATACTTCGCACCACTTGGCAGGCGCACACGCAGCCACGGCGGCTTCGGGCCTGCATCAGGGATGACATTTAGCGCATTGGGCTTGATGCCGTCTAAGACGGCAACGGTGCCCTGTGGGGTAACAACCTTGCTGCCCGAATGTGGACGGGCGGAATTGGATGAGCTGCTCATGTAGGGGCCAACCGGCACGCGGAACATTCGCGCAGGGCCATTGTACTGGAGCTTGCCCGATGGCTCACGTCAAAAAATGCCCGGGTGAAACAAAACCCCCGGTTTGGGCCGGGGGTTGGGGTTTAACGAGTGGCAATATCCATGATGATGCCGGTGGCGATTGCAACAAGTAGGTAGCGGTTGTCGGCGCGCACCCAGTGCTGGCCGCGCGGGGGGGTACGCAGGTGATAGTGACGGTAGTCGCGCACCACATAGGTGGGGCCATGATAGCGGTGACCGCGCTGCCAGTGATTGCGATTACTACGTGCGTAGCGCCAGTCGTTATAGCGTTGTGCGTCTGCGCGCCGACGAAGCTCGGCTTCCTGTCGGTATTGCCATTCGCTATCACGTTGGTGCTGCCATTCCGCGCGGCGGCGCAGTTCCTCGCGCTGCTGGCGCTGCCATGCTTGATCACGGTTCCAGTGCTGGTCTGCGTAATAGCGACCGTTGTCAACATAGACAACGCGGCGCTTGTGGGAATGATCGTCATCATGCGGCGCAGCGACCGTAACCCCAGCGAGTGAAAACAGAGCAAGTGCGCAAACGAAACCGCGAAGTAGTGTTTTCATTATGAAGTGCCCTTTGTGATGGTTGATCCCTGTGCCGCAGGTTTGAGACTAGTGCGGGCTTGCTGAACACCAGCATGAAGATTCTCCATAAGTGAAATCTAGATTCAGCTGCTAGTTGCTTTTGCGTTAAGGCGGGCTTGCAGTCTAGACTTTGTAAACCCCTTTAAATTGCCTCGCTCATGCCGTTTCGCTGGTTTTTCCTCGCACTGTTCTGCTTGATCGCGGCCTGTAGCCGTGCGCCTGAGGCTACTCAGACCAGCGCCAATGCCGCCGATATTGCGCCGCAGGAGCCGATGGTGCAGCGCAAACAGCAGGCGGAAATCGATTGGTCACCCATTCGTTTGGAGGCAGGCGATGCCTCTATCGACTGCACGGCGGATTATCTGGCTGGTGACGGGAAGCCGGTGTTGTCGCTGCTCTATCTCGACCTACGCACGGCGATGCAAGATTGCCGGGCAACGGGTCTGGTGCGGCTTCGTTACAAGGGGAAAGTCACTGCAAGTTTTGCCGCGCTTGCCGAGCGTGCGGGCAAGGTGGCCGGTGATCTTGGTATTGGCAAACGCATTTTAGATATCGATTCTGCCGGTGGTAGCGTTGAAGCCGCCATGCGTGCGGGCGATGCGATTGGCGAGAATGATTGGACGATCTGGGTGCGCGGTGATTCCGTTTGCCATAGTGCCTGCGTGCTGTTGCTTGCGGCTGGGGATATGCGGGTGATCGTGGGGCCAGTGGGCATTCATCGCATGATTCGGGTGAAATCCACGGCCACATCACGCAAAGAATTGGGTGAGGAATTGCGTAAGCTGAGCGATGAGCTGCGTAATTATTTGGAGCGGAACGGCGCGTCGATTGAAGTCTATGACTTGATGACCACGGTGCCCAATCGCACGTTGCGCATTTTGACCGACGAAGAGCTGGAGAACTTCGGTCTTTCCGGCGCGAATGCGGTAGAAGATGACCTCGACCGTATTCGCTTAGCGCGCCGCTGCGGGATCAAGTTTTTACAGCGGCGTGACGCATTCCGCCACGCCTATGAGCAAAGCTGTGTTGCACCCGCCGACGAGCAGCACCAAGACGTGGCCGATATCAATGCCTGCGGTTTGAGCTTGCGCGCGAAGTTTGGTTTCCCCGACCCGGCCTGTCCGGTGGAAAGCCCCATGGCCGAATTGGATGGCGCGATTTTGATGCCGCGTGAGGAGGAGCCTTTGGAGGCTGAGCAAACAGCAGCTGAGGCCAAGCCAGCGCAGGCGGAAAAAACGGCTCATCCATAACCGAATCAGCGACTGTTTAGAGTAGGTGGATACGGAACCTACGGCCCTTGATTTTGCCTGACCGCAGTTTTTCCAAGGCTTGTGACGCCTGTTTGCGAGTGATCGCGACATAGCTGCGGGTAGGGAAGGTGGCGATCTTGCCCACCGCCTCCTTGGCCAGTCCGGCCTCACCGGTGAGCGCGCCCACGATATCGCCTGGGCGGAGTTTATCGGTGCGGCCTGCGTCAATACGCAAAGTCGCCATTGGTGCTTGCGGCACGCCACGCGGCCGGCCTTCGAGTGGGTGAATGTGTTCTCGCTTGATTGCGCCGTTTTGCTGCTGTTCGATCATGGCGAGACGGTCAAGTTCTTTTTCCGCCACTAGGCTAAGTGCAAGTCCGCTGCGGCCAGCGCGGCCGGTGCGGCCAATGCGGTGCAGATAGGTATCGGCATCACTGGGAAGCTCGAAATTGACCACCGCGCCGATGTCATCGATATCCAACCCGCGCGCGGCCACGTCGCTGGCCACCAACACGTTGCAGCTGCGATTGGCAAAGCGCACTAAAACTTCATCGCGATCACGCTGCTCCATGTCTCCGTGCAGGGCCAGTGCGCTGAAGCCGTAATGCGCGAGCGAGCCTGCAACCTCATCGGCGTCTTTGCGCATATTGCAAAACACCACAGCCGAGTCAGGGTTGAACTGCAGTAATAGCGCGGCGAGTTGCTGCACGCGGCGTGCGGGATCAGCCGTAAAAAAATGCGACGTAATCGCGGCAGGTTGTGCGCCCCCACCTACGCTAATTTCGAGCGGATCGCGCAGCATGGTCTGCGCCAGTGTGCGGATCGCTTCTGGGAAGGTGGCCGAAAAGAGCAGCGTTTGCCGCTCTTTGGGCGTGCGTTTAACGATAGCGCGAATTGGCTCGTCGAAACCCATATCAAGCATGCGGTCGGCTTCGTCCAGCACCAGTGTGCGCAGATCGCGCAGATCGAGCGCATCTTTCTGCATGAGTTCTAAAATTCGTCCGGGCGTGCCTACAACCACCTGCGGTGCATGCTGGGCCAGCGAAGCTAACTGCGGTGCCAGCGGGATGCCGCCACAGAGTACCGACAATTTTAAGTTGGGAATGCCCGTGGCGAGTTTGCGCAGCTGCTGGCCAACTTGATCGGCCAACTCACGAGTGGGGCAGAGCACCAAAGCCTGCGGACGCGCAGCGGCAACGTCGATATTGCGCAATAAACCAAGGCCAAACGCAGCGGTTTTGCCGCTTCCAGTAGGGGCCTGAGCAATCACGTCGCGGCCATCAAGAATGGCGGGTAGCGCCTGCTCCTGAATTGGCGTCAGCACGTGGTAGCCCAGTGCGTCCAGACCGGGCAGCAGCAGGGGCGAGAGGGCGAGATCGGAGAACTGGATCGGCGTAGTCATCGCCTATGATCGCAGTTCTTGGCTGAACGGCAAAATGGAAGCGTCAACGCCCGCCCCCACCACCTCCCCCACCGCCACCTCCGGAAGAGCCACCACCACCGCCTCCCGAACTGCTTCCGGGGGGCGTGGAGGCCGACGCGATCGATGAGTTGAAGCTGCTGAGACTGCTGCTGAATTGGGTGAGGCTACTCATTGCGCTGCCGCGATACCACGTCATCATGTTCGCAGTCTGCTGCGCCTGTGCTTCACCCACGGCGAGGGTAAATTTCTCTGTCCATGCACCTTCAACGTCAAGCGCAACGGCATAGGGCAGAAGCGCCTCATAGCGCTGAGCATCCAGCATAGGAGGGGTGCCCGGCCCTTGTAGTTTGGCAAGCTCGTCGCGTTCGGCGACACTGAGATAACGCTTAAAACCTTCAATGTAATCCAGTATCTTGCGCCCTTCTAACGTGGGGGCGGCAAGTAGGAACGTGAAGGTAATGATCATCACCAGCATTACGATGCAGATCACAACAAGTGCCGCGATGCCAGCGCCGCCAGAAAGATAAAACGCCGCAACCATAACCCCGATGCAAAATAGCAGCGCCCAGCCTGCAGCAGCGCTGTTATTTTTGAACATGCGGCCGTTATAGGCCTTCTCAAGCACCTTGAACTGAGTCAGCTTCGCACTCATGAATCGCGCCCGGTTTTCCGGGGTAACAGCAAGTGTGGGGCTGTTTTCAAACAATTCTTCCAGCAGCGCCCGCTGAGAAGTGGGTAAGTCGCTATCGGCTTCAGAAGAGGTGCGTTCTAGTGTCCAGCTGTAATTGCCTAGAACTTTTTTCTCACTTTTGATCGTTACCAAGCCTTTTACCGCAAGCTCTAAGATATCGGCGGTAAAGCAGGCGGCGCTGATGTTGCGTTTTTGGATAAAGCGAAGCGCCGCAGGAGAAAAGCCTTCCGGTGGGTCATAACGCGTGATGATGATGCCTGGGTCTGGGTCAACTCCTACCTTTCGCCATCTGCTGTAGAGATAGATAAAGATCAAAAGTAGCCCGCCAAGCCCAATACCAACGCCGCGGTTGTCATTGAGGAACCAATGCAGCTTTTGCTCGGTAGTGGGTTCCGTCAAAATCCCTTTGGGAAAACTGAGAACGATCGTGAGCCCCTGCCGTGGCTGTAGCGACTGGGTGAGTGTCCACTGTGCTTCGCCGGGAGTGGGTAGGCGCGCAGTGAAATTTTGAGCGATAGCGCCTTGGGTGCCGGTATAGCCTTCTGCCCGCATTTCGTTGATCGGCACAGCGTGCGGAAGGCGCACAGTCACTTGCCCCTGCTGAATGGCAAAATCCCAACCTGTGCCAATCGCGTTCCAATACAGCTCGTCATGATCTTTGAAGAAGCCAATTTGGCGGTTGGTGGTGTAGCGCAGGGTGTAGGTGTAGTTCGCCGGGACAGGCAGAAAATCATCGTTGCCGAAGTTCACACGTACGCCATTGGACTTGGTTTCGGTAAACCAAGGCTCGGGCTTGCCATCGCGCAGTAAAGATTGAACGCTAAAGCCCACAACGACATTGTTGCCGTAGCGGTCTTTGTAACGTGTTGGGAAGCCGCGATAGATACCGCGACGAATTTGCAGCCCCGTGGCATGCACGCGGATGGTTTCTTCAACATCTAACGTACTGTCTTTGTTAACGGTGACGTTGATGTCGTAATTAAGGATGCTTTCTCCCGTTGCCGAAACGAGCTCTTGGATGCGGCGCTCAAGCTCCTGCGGGTCTTTGATGTGGCTCAGGTCAACATGGATATCCTGTGATTCAGATGTGGTCTGTGCAAGCGTAGGCGCACAGCACAGCGAGCAGAGGATAAAAAATAAAACAGACAAGATTTTCATGATGAAATCCTGATGTCGGGCGCCGTTGTGCTGTCGTGCTCTGCTTGAAAAAAATCGGTCTGCTTAAAGGCGAAAATAATTGCGATGATGAGTGCAGGAAAGCGCTGAATGCCGTTGTTGTAGTCACGCACGGCGCCGTTGTAAAAGCGGCGCGCGTATTGCAGATGTTCTTCAACCTCTACTAGTGAAGCCGAAAGCTGTGAGAAGTTCTCATTGGCTTTTAAGTCAGGATAACTTTCACGCAGGAGCAGTAATTTTCCTAACGCTTGTTCAAGCGCTGCTTCGGTCTGCCCTTGCTGTGATGCACCCTTTGCAGTAAGCGCCTGTGCGCGCAGCTCTGTGACGGCGATGAGCGTGGCGCGCTCGTGGGCGGCATAGCCCTTGGTTACTTCAACAAGGCGCGGTACAAGATTGTGACGGCGCTGCAGCTGCACACCGATATCGGCCCAAGCCGTGTGGTATTGGTTGCGCAGGCGCACCAGCCGGTTGTAGGCGGCTATTGCCCAGAATGCAATGCCTAGAGCGGCAGCCAGTAGCGCAAACGTCATGCAAATTCCCCGTTACTTGAATGAAATACGCCAAATTGGGCGAGATATGGACGCTGCCTGTATTAGCAGGCGCGCAGACAGATTTTGTTGCTCCCCAATACAACCGTTTGTCCCGCACGAATTTTGGCAGTTTTGCGCAGTTCTACCGCGCCATCGACAAGCACGTCGCCGCTGGCAACAAGTTGCTTCCCTGCGCCGCCAGAGTCGCAAAGTCCGGCAAGTTTGAGTAGTTGATTGAGTTCGATATATTCGCGATCAAGGTCGAATGCGATGGTATTCATGGGGATGTGTTGGGTGGGCTTGGGGTTATTCGGCAATCTGGTGCGCTTCGCTGATGCCGGCTAGCTCGGCATGCGCCGGTTTACGTCGGCTGGCTAGGAGGCCTTGGGCAAAGACCACGATCAAAATAATAGCGACGCCGATGTAAAAGCGTACATGCAAATCCTGCTGCTCTTGGAATAAGAGTGCAGCAAGAAAGATGGCATAAATGGGCTCTAGGTTGACCGAAAGCTGTGCGGTAAATGCGGAAAGATGGCGCAAAGCAACGAGATACAGGGCATAGGGTAATAGCGTGCAGGCGAGCGCTAGAACAAGCAGCCAAAGAATGTCCATGCCTTCGGGGAGCACCAGTAAAGTGTCGCCGAAAGAGGGCGCAAGGAGTGGGATGGCCGGAGCGAGAAGAGTAAGCGTGAGCGCGCCTGCACCAAGTTCTAACGCGGTAACGGTAAGTGGGTCGCTTCCGTCAACCATGCGCTTATTGAGAGAGCCAAACAGCGCCACGAAAAAGGCCGAGATGACGCCAACTAAGATACCGGTATGCATCCCCGCTGGAACACCGCCGACGACAAGCCAAATTCCGGGTAGCGATGCGAGCCCAAGTGCAAAATCACCGAGGCGAAAGCGTTGGCGCGTGAGCAGGGGTTCCAGTAGCGCCGTCATAGGTGTGGCGAAGGCCATGCAGGTAGCGGCTACCGATGCGTTTGAAAGTTTGATTGCCCCGTAAAACGTCAGCCAATGCAACGCAACCAGAGCGCCGATGCCCGTATAAGCAAGGCGTGTGCGCACCGACATTGTCGCGAGCCCCCGCCAAACCTTGGGAAGCAATGCCAATGCCACAGCAACCAGCAACATGCGCCACCAAACCAGCGGTAGCGCCGGTAGTGTGATGAGCTTGCCAAGGATCGCGGTAAAGCCCCAAAGCAAAACACAGAAATGGATCTGCCAAAGCGCGCGGGTGGTATCAGATGAATGCATCAGCCTATTATCACGGGTTCTGCGGTGAGGCGCGGGTGATTTTAATATGACCGATGGGGCATCCTTGCGGAGGTATTAGCAGGCATACTCTGCGTTTTCGATCGCTGAGAGTTCCCATCATGCGTTTTGCCCCGCTTGCTCTTGCCTTGGTCTTGACGTTAGGTGCCGCAACCCCAGCGCTGGCGCAGCACGCGCCACCTGTTCGCGTTGACGATACGCTGGCACCACTAGCCGCACCGCTGCCAGATGCGGCGCGCTTAGCCAAGTTCGATGCCTATGTGGAATCAGTGCAAAAGCAGTTTGATGTTCCGGGCGTGGCCGTGGCCATCGTGAAGGACGGCAAGGTTGTGATGGAGCGCGGCTACGGTGTGCGCGAGTTGGGCAAAGCGGCCAAGGTGGATGCCCACACGATGTTTGCCATCGCTTCCAATACCAAAGCCTTTACCGCAGCTTCGCTCAATATCCTGCAAGACGATGGCAAGCTAAAAACCACCGATCGCGTGATCGATCACCTGCCGTGGTTCCGCATGAGTGATGCCTATGTGACGCGCGAAATGCGCATCCGTGATCTCTTGGCTCATCGCAGCGGGTTAAGTCTTGGGGCGGGTGATCTGCTGTATTGGCCCACCACGACTTACAGCACCCGCGAAGTGGCGGAGCGCTTGAAAGATGTACCGCTCACAGGCGGATTTCGCGAGCAGTACGCCTACGACAACATCTTGTTTGGGGTGGCGGGGTTGGTGGTGGAAGCGGCATCGGGGATGTCGTTCAAACAGTTCATGCAGACGCGTATTTGGAACCCGCTGGGGATGACGGAAACGCGTTACAACAGCGATGATCTAAAGCCCGGTGATAACGTCGCGGTGGGTAATGCCAAGTTTGACTTTAAAGATTTGCGCCCAGTGGGTGTGACCAGTTGGCGCAATGTCTCGGGTGCAGGTGGCATCTATTCCAGCGTGCACGATCTTACTAAATGGATGAACGCGCAGCTCGCAGGTGGCGTGTATGCAGGAAGTGGAGAGAGTGCAAAACGGCTATTTAGCACTCAGCGTCAGCGCGAAATGTGGTCGGTACTGACACCCATCCCCACCGGGAAATCGCCCATTCCCGAACTGGCAGATGCGGCATCGAATTTTTCCGGCTATGGCCAAGGCTGGCAGCTTTCCGATTATTTAGGTGACCGCTTGGTATGGCATACCGGTGGTTGGCCGGGGCAAGTGTCGCGCCTAACCCTAGTGCCGGGGAAGGGTGTTGGTGTTGTGGTGCTGACGAGCGCGGAAGTGGGCGCGGCATTCAACGCGATCACGTATGAGGCGCTAGACATGATGCTGGGCCATAGCGGCCATGACTGGCTAAAAGGTTACGCTGCTGCGGTGGCAAGGTCCCAAGGCAATGCCGACGAAAGCTGGCAGAAACACCTCGCCGCGCGTGACGCAAACAGCAAACCTTCTCTTGCCCTCGCAAAATACGCCAACACCTACCGCGACCCGTGGTACGGCGATGTCATTATTCGCCAAGGTGCAAAAGGTTTGGAATTGCAGTTCAGTAAAACGGCCGAACTGCTGGGGGATATCGAACACTGGCAGCACGACACGTTCATCGTGCGCTGGCGCGACCGCGGCCTAAACGCCGATGCGTTTATCAATTTCGCTCTTGACCCCGACGGCAACATCCGTGAACTGCGCATGCAGCCGGTGTCACCGTTAACCGATTTCAGTTTCGACTTTCAAGACCTGCGGTTGGTGCCGGTACGCTAGTCATCTACGCTGGAGTCTTCTTTCATCGCCGGATTGCTGGATGCGTACGGTAATCCCCCCGCTTTGACGGTAGTTAAAAGTGGGGATTGCCCGAGGGCCTGAGGCTAGGGTAAAAAATAGAGTGTGAGAAAGATCGATGCACTATTGGATTATTCTGAAATTTTGAAGCTTCTCCATAGGTGCAGTATGTCGATATTCTTAATGCGACGGGATGACTCGGTGTGGTTTTCAAGTACGAAATTGCTGTACAGGAATCGCCCGTTGTGCAACCTCATGATCGCCACATTGCAGGTAGATGTTGCTCTATAAATAGAGCCATTAGCCTCATCGCAGTCGACGTCAGTTGAGAAAAGTGTGTGGCTGTTTATTTCAATCGGCACCATGTCATAAGACGACATCGGCGTGCTGACTTTGAGTGAATCGCTTTTGTCCATGGCAGAAGATTTATTCGCTGCTTCTGTGGAGATGCCAAAATCAGCTAAAAATTCAGCGTCTGTCGATGAACATAGGAAGCCAGCCGCAAGTTTGCGTTTCTTGAAGTAAAACTCGATGCATTGCGTGTCATCGTAACGATTTGATAGTTTACTCTCTGCAGCATAGGAAAATCCCGTGGGTGCTTGCATGGAAATTTCAAGGCCGGTCAATTTCAGCATTCACGAAGTCGGCACTTGCTCAATGGCTTGAAGCGCGTGTCGTAGTGGGGGCCGATGTGTATAGTGACGGACTTGCCGCATTTCGAGCGGCGGAGCTGGCGCAAGCGCACACTGTGGTGCGTGGAGAAGGGCGTGAACGCTGCGAAAGCCCAAGTTTGCGTTGGGTTAATGTGGTGTTGTCGAACTTGAAGCGTTCGCTGGATGGAGCGTATCACGCATTCAAGTTCTTCAAGTATGCTGAGCGCTATCTTGCTGAGGCAGCATGGCGCTTCAACCGGCGGTTTGATCTGAAAGCACTTGTGCCGTGCTTGCTGCAAGCCGTTGTTCAAACTAAACCGTGCTCGGAGGCAGCTTTGCGTGATGCGCCAATATTCGTTGCTGAGGGTTCGTGCTAATCAGG
>NZ_JAHRWW010000003.1 GCF_019104945.1 Thermomonas sp.
AAGTTCAGAGAGGCAGATTGGCACTCGCAGTTGCCACGACTGCCGGGGAATCTCGGGGCCGCAACTTGGCTTTCCTCTCGTTTGTCGCCGTAATGCCCGGCACGAACGACGAAAGGAAATGCCATGCAAACCGAACCCGCCTTCACCGAAACGGAGCTTGCACATCGGTGGAGCGTCAGCATCAAGACCCTACAACGCTGGCGCAGTGAAGAACGCGGCCCGCCGTATATCAAGCTCTCAAAGGCCGTCCGCTACCCAGTGGATGAGATCGTCACCTATGAGCAGGTGAACCGCCAGGGCATGCCCAACGAAGCGCCGCTGCCATCCTTGAACGACGCGCAGCCCGTTGTCGAGTCTCCCGCGCCCGCCGCCCCCGAACCAAAGCGGTACTACTTGAGCGAGGTCTTCGCACTGATCGCGCAGTACGGCAGTCTTGAAGCGGCCGAGGCCGCGCTGACCGAGGCGCGCGATGAAACCAAAGGTTGATGTCGATAGACAGGGTGTTGTGTCCAGCCCGGATGAGCCAGTCATCACGTATCCGGTCCTCGATGAAAACCAGTTGTCCTCGAGGTGGAATCTCTCACCCAAGACGCTGCAAAAGTGGCGCTCGGAAGGAATCGGCCCGCCCGCCTGGCACCTCAACAGATCTATCCGTTACCTTCTGATGGAGGTCGAGGCCTTCGAGCGCAAGGCTCGGGTCACTTGGAAATCCGCAACCGGACGCCCTTTGTCCGAATCGTCACCCACAGCACGCGAAGACGCCATCAAGCAGATGATGCAGAAGCGGGCCACACGCCGCGATCAGGTTTTTTACTCCGCCAAGGATGTGGTCGACATCACTGGATTGCCCGGTTACTGGATTCACCAGAATCTGGAACGCCTGCGGCTCGGCATTCCGTTCTACCGGATCGCAAACGGTGACGTCATCCGCTTCAGCATCGAGGAACTCTTCCTCTGGGAGATGCATCACCTGCGCCCATGCCGGTACCCGGTCGACAGGGGCATTGATGTCAAAGAACAGCGGGGGCACTCACCTGCCATCTGAATGGAAGGAGGCGAGGTTGGCCGCCGCACCTGCAGGTCGAGGATTTCCGCTACCTGTTCCTATTTTTCGTCACATTATTGCATTGAACGAAAATATGGAACATACTCCACCCATGCTCTCCAGTACCCACAATCAACGCGTCCTCGATCTGGCCAGCCAGAAGGGGCTACTGCGCGCCAGCGATCTGGACGCCATCAGTGCGCCTCGGGTCGTTCTGACGCGCCTGACCGCTGCGGGTCTACTAGAGAAGGTGGGGCGTGGCCTGTACCGTCTGCCGGATGCACAGGTTTCGGAGTTCGAGAGCCTTGGCACCCTCGCCACCAAGGTACCTCAAGCGGTGTTCTGCCTGCTTACGGCGCTGCAGTTTCATGAGCTGACCACGCAGCTGCCGCGTCAGATCTGGATCGCCATGCCTCGGGGCAGCCACCCGCCCCGGGTCGACTACCCGCCCGTCAAGATGGTGCAGTTCACGGGTGATGCCTACTCGGCAGGGATTGAGGAAGTCGAACGCGACGGTGTCAGGCTCCGGGTGTACGGCGTGGCCAAGACCGTGGCGGACTGCTTCAAGCACCGCAACAAGATCGGGCTGGATGTGGCGCTTGAGGCGCTGAAGGACGCCCGGGCGCGCAGCAAAGCCTCCGTCGACGACATCTGGCGTTTCGCCAAGATATGCCGCGTGGCCAATGTGATGCGACCCTATCTAGAGAGTGTCGGATGAGTGCGGCTACCCCAAATGTCGCGGCATCCGTCCGTGCGCGCCTGCTCAATGTCGCCAAGGCGCAAGGCGTGGATTTCAATCAGGTACTGGTGCGCTTCGCCTTGGAGCGCATCCTCTACCGGCTGACCCAGTCGCCGCACGCGGACCGTTTTCTGCTCAAGGGTGCGCTGCTGTTCACGCTCTGGTACGACATGCCACACCGGGCCACACGTGATGCCGACCTCTTGGGCTTCGGTGCTAGCGATCTGGAGTCAGTAGCCCAAGTATTCCGGGACATCGCAGCTGTACCGGTCGACGACGGTATCGTGTTCGACCCAGCCTCGGTCACAGTCGAGGAGATCCGCAAGGAAGCTGGCTACGGCGGCGTTCGCGTGATGATTGCAGGCGATCTGGCCAGAGCACGCTGCAAGACCCAAATCGATGTCGGCTTCGGCGACGCCGTCACCCCAGCGCCTGTTGATTCGGTCTACCCAGTACTGCTGGAGGAAATGCCCGCGCCACGACTGCGGGCCTACCCAACGTACACCGTCATCGCGGAAAAGCTCCACGCCATCGCATTGCTGGGTATGACCAACAGCCGCCTGAAGGACTACTTCGATCTGTCGGTGCTGTTGGAACGAGAAACTCTGGACACTGATCTGCTGGCCCAAGCGATCAAGGCCACATTCGAAAGACGCGGCATGGCGGTTCCTGACGCGCTGCCAGTCGGCCTGACGGACGAGTTTGCGCACGACGCTTCGCGCCAGGCGCTGTGGCTGGCATTTCTCAAGAAGAACGAACTTCCGCCAGAGCCCTTGCCCGCCATTGTTGGCCGCTTGATCGTGGCATTGGCCCCCGCGTTGAACACCGTTGCCCCTTCATAGTGCTGCCACTTCGTGACCTTCGCCAAGGGCAGTGGTGGTCTTCATACGGGAATCCACAAACAAAAAACGCCCAGCTGAGAACAGTTGGGCGTTGTGTATTGGTGGCCCGGGGCGGAATCGAACCACCGACACGCGGATTTTCAATCCGCTGCTCTACCAACTGAGCTACCAGGCCATGCATTGCGTTGAGTCGCGCATGATACGGGGTGAAGTCGGTTTCGGCAAGGGCTTTTGAAAATTAACTGCTCAGCAGAGGGGCTAAGTGGGGTTGCAGCACTTGCTGACGCCAACCTGCAAGCTGGCCTGTCCAGCCGTTGCCGTCTTGTAGGCCTTCTAGTAGCCGGCGCGAGGCCAGCGTGCCTTCGGGAATGGCAAGGGTAGCGGCCACGCCTGCAACGGCGTCTTGTAGGGCGCGGAGCTGCTTTTTATCGCGCTCCTCGCCGCGTACAAGTGGGGCGTCCTGCTCATCGCTAAGTGGTGTGCTCAGTGCCTGCCATAGCGCGTCGCGTAGGCTGCGCGGAGATTTGGGTGCGGCATCGAGCAGCGTGTTCAAACCGTAGCGATCAGCTGGATTTTGCCGGGCCAGCGTCACTGCGAGCTCGTTATCCAAAATCCAGCTACGCGGGCGGTCGCTGCTGCGCGCCTGCGCTTCACGCCAGCGCAGCAAACGCAGCAGGCGGCGCTGACTGGGTGCATCAAGGAACTGCGCGCTGCGTAGCCCCAAATGCGGCCAGCGTTCGCCCTCATTTTCTGACGCATTGCTGAGCTGGCGCGCGCAGTCTTCCTCCAACCAGCTAGAACGCTGCAGCGCGTCCAGTTTGGCCTGCAATGCGGTGTGGGCGGCATGGAGGTGGCGCACATCGTCGGCGGCATAGGCGAGTTGCGCATCGGAGAGCGGGCGGCGCAGCCAGTCCGAGCGGGTTTCACCCTTACTCAGTTCAATGCCTGTCACCGAGACCACCAGTTTTTGATAACTCAGCCCAGCCCCCATGCCGCACAGGGCCGCGGCGGCTTGGGTGTCAAATAGCGGGGCGGGTAAGGTGCCACAGGTATGCTGAAAGGCCACCAAGTCTTCGCTGGGGCTGTGCATTAGTTTTAGTACGCGGGTGTCGGTCAACAGCGGCACAAGGGCTTCGGCCATGCCTGCGGCCAGCGGATCGACCAGTAAAATGTCGTCCTCAGCAGGGCTAAGGGCGATTTGCACCAGCGCGAGCTGTGGCCAATAGGTACGCTCGCGAATAAATTCAGTATCCAAACCAATACTGGCAGGAAGGCGGGAGATGCGCGCGCGCAGCGCGTCGGGGGTGTTGATCCAATGTGTCATCCGCACATTATGCGGTTGCCGATCCGGTGTGCATGCCCTAACGTCACATATTCGCGATTTCGTGTGAGCGGAGGTTCATGGAGTGGGCTTTGGGTAAAACGGCTTGGCTTGTTGTTGCGGTGATCGCGCTGGCGGGGTGTAAACCTCAGCCGGAGGCGGCTGCGCGCCAAGACAAAAACCAGCATCAGCTGGAGCTTATGCCCCTGCCCAAGCCGCTGTCGCCACGCGAGGGAAGGGTGCGTGTGAGCGGTGATGATGCGCTATCTGGTGTGCTGAGCTGGTCGTTGCCGAAGGTCAAAATTGAAAACCCATCGCGCGCGCGCGCGCAGGCACGCAAGGCGCTTGCTCATGGCGATCTATTTGAAACCGAGCATTCGGCCATTCCTATTCTGCTGGCGCTGCAAGCCGCCGCACCGGGCAATACACAAGATGCAAAGCTGCTCGCGGAGGCGCAGGCCGCGCTGTTATCGCAAGCGTGGATTGCGCTATCGGTGGATGATGATGTCGCTTCGCTGCAATTTGCGCAGCGCCACGGCACGGTGCTGCGCACGTTGTGGCCAGACTTACCCGAGGTGAAGGATTATCAAGCCGCCGTGGATCGTGTGGGGCGCGCGTTCGAGCTAACCCAGCAAGGGCAACGTGCACTACAAGCCGGGCGGTTGGATGGCGCGGGCAGTGCGCTGGATTACTTTCGCAAGGCGCTGGCGGTTTGGCCAGAACAGGTACATGCACAAGCTGGGGTGGCAGAAGTTGAAGCGCGGCTCATTGCTGCAGCATTTACCGAAGCACGAAAAGGGGAGTTTGACCGTGCCTATGTCGAAATTGCGCGCGCACGTCGCGCGGAGCGAAACGCAGCACTTATTACGGCCGCCACGCAGCGTATCGAGACGATGCGCGATGACCGCATTCGGCGCTTGGGCGATGAAGGGTTGATGGCGCTGGGCGATGAAGACCTCGATTTTGCGCGCGTGCGTTTGGCCGAAATGCTGCGTATCGCCAAGCCCGGCAATCAAAAAAGTATTGAGCTGCGTCAGCGTATCGACTTAGTGAGCCATTACGGATTATTCCGGCCCGGGCAAGTGTTTACCGATGCGTTGCCGGACGGCAGTCGTGGGCCGTCGCTGCGGGTGCTGTCGATGGGTTCTTTCATGATGGGGGCGGAAGAAGGAGAACCGGGCGCCAGCGCAGACGAACAGCCGCAACATCCCATCCGCTTTGAGCGTGGTTTCGCGATGGGGCGTTTTGAAATTACGGTGGGGCAGTTCCGTCGTTTCATTGAAGCAACTGGCTATGTGCCGCGTGCAACCCAGCGCGGGCATTCGCTGGCGTACGATGCACGCAGTGGCAATTTTGTACGCGGCAGCGGTATTGATTGGCGTTCAAGCTATGACGGTAGGCCTGCTGGCGACACAATGCCGGTGATCCACGTCACCGCGTATGACGCAGAAGCCTATGCCGCGTGGCTATCCGAACAAACGGGTGCGCATTATCGGTTACCCAGCGAAGCCGAATTTGAATATGCGCTGCGCGCGGGCGGAACCGGGCTGTACCCATGGGGCAATAGTGGGCCACCGGAAGATGTTGAAAACCTCGCCGGTGGGCGTGATGTGTCGCCACAAAAACGCCATTGGAATAACGCGTTCCCAGGCTATGGCGACGGCTGGTGGGGGCCAGCGCCGGTGGGAAGCTTTATGGCCAATGCGTTTGGTCTGCACGATATGGGCGGCAATGTCAGCGAATGGGTCACCGACTGCTGGCATAAGGGCTACCGCCGCGCGCCGTCTAACGGCGCTGCGTGGGTCAACCCCGGTTGCCGCACACGCATGTATCGCGGCGGCGCGTGGTCAAGTGCGCCCGCGCAGGTGCGTTCGGCGTGGCGCATGGCAGGGGGCGTGGACATTACCAGCGCGAGGGTCGGGTTCCGGCTGGTGCGTCAACTGTAATAAGGCGATGGTGTTGCTGAATCAAGAAATGTGGAGAACAGCATGGGCATGAATAATCGACAAGGTGGCTTGCGCATTTGGGTAGTGCTGGCCTTTGTGCTGTACGCCGGCTGGTATTGGTTTTCTAATCGCAGCGTGGACCCACTCACGGGAGAAACCGTGATGATCGACAAAGACCTGTCGCCGGATCAAGAAAAGGCATTAGGGCTGCAGTCGTACCAACAAATTCTGCAACAAGAACGCCCGTTGCCCGCCGATGCCAAGGTTTCCAAACAGGTAGAAGCCATCGCGCAGCGGCTCATTGCTAAAGTTCCGGAAGTCTCCGATGCGCTGGCGGCCGAGCACGGCATGCAGGCGAACCATGTTGAGAAAAGTTTTGACTGGGCGGTGACCGTGCTGCAGTCGGATCAGGTCAATGCATTTTGTTTGCCGGGTGGAAAAATGGCGGTGTACACCGGCCTGTTGCCGGTGGCGCAAAACGCCGATGCGGTGGCCGTGGTGATGGGGCATGAAATTTCGCACGCGCTGCTGCGCCACGGTGCGCAGCGCATGACCCGTGGCAAGCTGGAGCAGCTTGGGCAAATGGCGGGGGCGGCCAGCGGTATGGATCAAAGCACGCTGCAAACAGTGATGTCGGCCTACGGCTACGGCAGTGCATTGCCCTACGCGCGCGGGCAAGAGTCGCAGGCCGACGAATTGGGGCTGATGTTGGCTGCGGCGGCCTGTTTTGATCCGCGTGAAGCGGTGCCGCTGTGGCAGCGCATGAACCAAAGTGCCGGTGGAAAATCGACGCCTGAATTTGCTTCAACCCACCCCAGTGCCGACACCCGTATCCAACGTTTACAAGCATTGATGCCTAAGGCGCTGGAGTATCGGCAAAAATTCTGCGAAACCGCGAGCGCGGGGATGCATTAGCGCGGGCGAATGCTAAAACCACCATGCAAGGGCAAACCAGCCCAGCATGGTGAAGGCGAGGGCAAGTTTGAGAACGGTGCCAAACAGCAAGCCTAGCCACGTTCCAATGCCCACCTTGGTTGCGTGGCCCAGCGCGTTTAGGCTGCGCCGGTGCAGCAGTTCGCCCGCAAGTGCGCCAAAGAACGGGCCAAAGAGTAGGCCGGGAAGGGCGAAGAACAGGCCTACCACTGTGCCAATCACCGCGCCGAGCATGGCAGGGCGGCTGGCGCCTACGCGCTTAGCGCCGTGCGCGGTGGCCCAAAAATCGACCAAGATAGACAGCAGCGTGAGCACCGCAAGTGCGATTACCGTGGTGGTGCCGATATGGGCAAAACCATCGGCCCACGCGGCAACCAACAGCCCGGCAAAGATCAGCGGCGTGCCCGGCAGCGCGGGCAGGATAATGCCAGCAAAGCCAACGAGGACGAGCAGCGCGGCCAGTAGATACAAAAGTATGGTCAGGGTCATGGCGACGTGAGCGGTTAAAGAAAACCCGGGCGCTGTAGCAGCGGCCCGGGTGGAGTGTTTGCAGCGATGGTGTAAGGCTTAGCCTTTGAAGTCGCGGTGACAGCCCTTGCATGTGTCGCCGATGGATTTCATCGTGCCAGCAAGGCTTTCGCAGCTCAGTGGCGGTGCGGCGATGGCTTTATCCACCGCACCACGCATGGCGGAGGCCGCGTTGCGGAAACGCTCATCGTCCTTCAGCCCCGGGAAGGCGGCTTCAAGATCGTTTGAGGTCATCCGCAGCGCCTGCAGGTGTGGCAGTGCATCGGTGGCCGCGCAGCGGTTTTGCTCCATTGCAGATTTGAGCTGCCCCATATGCCAGCCTTGTACTTCCATCAGCGCATCGGGGAACTTGTCTTTGCGTGCATTCAGTGCATTCAGCAGCATGACGGTGGCCACCACGCCAATCACAAGGCCAAGGATCAACATAAACAGATAACGGCCGCCATTGGAACGCGGTTTGGCGTCTTGTTTCGGGGTTGGGTCGGGTGTGGACATTGAATCTCCGAAAGTGATGAAAGTTGGGGAGCAGGTAAAGCGTACCTTACCAACCCATATGATGCCCACCATTGATGTCTAAATTGGAGCCGGTGATCCAGCTGGCCTGCTCATCGGCAAGGAAGCCAACGCCGTAGGCGATCTCTTCCGGTGTGCCCAAACGCCCGGTGGGGATGTCGGCCACGATCTTGGCGCGCACTTCTTCCGGCACCGCCATCACCATGTCGGTGGCGATATAGCCCGGCGAGATCGTGTTGACGGTAATGCCGTTACGCGCATTCTCACGCGCCAGTGAAATGGTGAAGCCGTGCATGCCCGCTTTCGCCGCGGCATAGTTAGCCTGGCCGTACTGGCCCTTCAAACCATTGATCGAACTGATTTGAATAATGCGCCCCCATTTGCGTTCGCGCATCCCCTCGATCACTTGGCGCGTCACATTGAAACAGGAGTTGAGGTTGGTATTGATCACATCCTGCCACTGCTCATATTTCATTTTGTGAAAGGTGCCGTCGCGGGTAATACCAGCGTTGTTCACCAAAATTTCAATTGGGCCAAGCGCAGCTTCTACGGTGTGCACCATGGCCTCGGCCTCTTGTGGTGAGGTGACATCCCCCTTGGCAATGAAGATGTCGTAGCCATCGGCCTTCATTTTGGCTTGCCAGGCCTTGGCCTTTTCTTCGTTGCGATAATTGCTGGCCACCTTATGCCCCATATCGGCAAGACGTTTGACGATGGCCGTGCCGATACCGCCAGTGCCGCCGGTGACAAGTGCTACGCGTGATGTCATGTGCTACCCCTTGCAATGATGAAAAAAGACGATGTCACAGAGTGATGTATGGATTCTATGCACGAGTTGTGATGATTGTGTTGTGCGCTGCGCAAACTGGCCGCACTTGGGTGGGTATTTTGTCTGCTTGAAAGCGTAGCGCGGCGAGATTGAGAAAGGCTTCAAGCGTGTTGGTGGAAGGCAATGGGGGTTGCCCAAGATAGCCCCATAACCTGCGTAATACCGCCTGTGGCTGCGCGCTGTCCACCGGTAGCGCCGCGCTAGATTTGGAAAGTTTCTTGCCAGAAGCGTCGAGTAAGAGGGGTAAGTGCGTATAGCTGGGCGTGGGGAGCGCGAGCGCCTGCTGCAGCAGAATCTGGCGCGGCGTGGAGTCAAGCAGGTCGGCGCCGCGTACCACATGGCTGATGCCTTGCAGTGCATCGTCCACCACCACCGCCAATTGGTAAGCCCATAGGCCATCGCTACGGCGCAGCACAAAGTCGCCTACGGCGCTATCCACGCGCTGCTGGTAGCGGCCAAACACAGCATCATTAAAATGCATCACGCAGCCCTCTGGGACGCGTAGGCGAATGGCAGGGTCAGGGCGCGTGTGCGTGTTGACGCAGCGGCGGTGGATGCCTTGGGTGGCCGCCAGAGCGCTGCGGCTGCAGTGGCATTCAAAGGCTTGGCCTGAGGCGAGCAGGGTATCGAGTGCCTGCTGATAGTGCGCGCTACGCTGACTTTGCAGCACGACCTCACCATCGGCATGCAGGCCAAATGCCGCAAGTGTTTGCAGCTGCTGTTGCGCCGCACCCGGTACTTCACGCGGTGGGTCAACGTCTTCAATACGCACAAGCCACTGACCCCCTGCTTGGCGGGCCAATAGCCAACTACCAAAGGCTGCCAGCAGCGAGCCGGCGTGCAGTGGCCCGGTAGGCGATGGCGCGAAGCGGCCGCGGTAGGGAAGTTTGAACATTTTGTTCAGGAACGCCGATTGAAATCGGAGAAGATGCCCCACACTACCGGATAAGACCGCATCTCCTGTGCGGAAGGATCGAAATTTTCCATGTTCAAACGCATGTTCCTTTTTCTTGCCACCAATATGGCCGTCTTGGCGCTGGTTAGCATCGTCATGTCGGTGTTGGGGGTCAATTCACAACAATTTGGCGGCTTGCTGATTATGGCAGCGCTGTTTGGCTTTGGCGGCTCGATTATCTCGCTCTTGATGTCGAAATGGATCGCCAAACGCACCACCGGCGCGCAGGTCATTGAAACGCCGCGTAACGAAGCCGAGCAGTGGCTGGTTACGACGGTGCGCCGTCAGGCGGAAGCGGCGGGCATTGGGATGCCCGAAGTGGCCATCTACGAAGCGCCGGAAATCAATGCCTTCGCCACGGGTGCGAACCGCAATAATGCGCTGGTGGCCGTGTCCACGGGCCTGCTGCGGGCGATGAGTCGCGATGAAGCAGAAGCCGTGCTGGGCCACGAAGTAAGTCACGTCGCCAATGGCGATATGGTGACCATGGCGCTGCTACAGGGCGTGCTCAATACCTTCGTTATCGTGTTGGCGCGCGTGGTTGGGCGCGTGGTGGATGGGGCGATCAGCGGCAATCGTGAAAACGATGGGCCGGGCTTCGGCTATTTCATCATCGTGTTTGTGCTGGAAATGATTTTTGGCGTATTCGCCTCGATCATCGCGATGTGGTTCTCGCGTTACCGTGAGTTCCGTGCAGACGAAGGTGGTGCAAAGCTTGCCGGCCGTCAAAAGATGATCGCAGCCCTAGAGCGTTTAGCGCAGATGCACGGTGAGAGCAGCCTGCCCAAGCAGGTGGCCGCATTTGGTATTAGTGGCGGTATGCGCGGCTTGTTGAGTAGCCACCCTCAGCTGGAAGATCGCATTGCGGCGCTGCGGCAGCAGGCGGTGTAAGTGAGGCAACAAAAAAGCCGCTGGCGAACCAGCGGCTTTCTTGTTTTGAAGTACCTAGCGGCGAAGAATCGCCGCGTCGATTACTTCTTGGCTTCTTCAGCAGCCGGAGCAGCAGCGTCGGCGGCCGGAGCAGCGGCAGCGTCAGCGGCCGGAGCAGCAGCGGCGTCGGCCGGAGCAGCAGCGGCGTCAGCCGGGGCTTCAGCCGGAGCAGCGGCGTCAGCAGCCGGAGCCGAAGCGTCGGCAGCGGCGTCAGCAGCCGGGGCTTCTTCAGCGGCCGGAGCAGCGGCTTCAGCAGAAGCGTCGGCCGGAGCTTCGGTCTTGCTGCAAGCGGTCAGAGCCAGGCCCAGCGCCATTGCGAGCAGGATCTTGTTGATGGACATGATACGGTTCCTCGTCGTTGAAATTCGGGGCAACGCAAACATTGCGTGCCACAACATGATGGCAACTCCGTTTCCGGTGTCAAGAGTTTGGCCGGTTTTTTTTTGATTTGCCGTTGGAATGCCCTTATGCAAGTTCGATTGCAACGGCGGTTGCCTCGCCCCCCCCAATGCACAGCGAAGCCACGCCACGCTTAGCTCCGCGGGCTTTTAGGGCATGTATTAAAGTGACCAAAAGGCGGGCGCCGCTGCAGCCAATCGGGTGACCCAGTGCAAGGGCTCCCCCATTCACATTTAGCTTATTTTGCGCAATTCCAAGGTCCGACATCGGTGCCATGGCGACGCAGGCGAAGGCTTCATTGATCTCAAAAAGATCCACGTCCTCGACCTTCCAGCCGGCCTTGGTCAGCACGTTTTGCACGGCGGCAACCGGGGCTGTGGTGAACCATTCGGGGGCTTGTGAATGGGTGGCGTGGGCCACGATCTTGGCCAGTGGGGCCACACCTGCGGCCGCAGCGGCGTCGGAGGACATCACCACCAGCGCGGCGGCACCGTCGGAGATCTTCGACGAGGAGGCCGCGGTGAGCACGCCTTCCTTACCAAAGGCGGGGCGCAGTGTGGGGATCTTGGCCGCGTCAATCTTGCCCGGCTCCTCGTCCTGATCCACCACCACCTCGCCCTTGCGGGTTTTCACCGTCACCGGGGTGATTTCGGCAGCAAACGCACCCGAGGCTTGCGCTTCTTGTGCGCGGCGGGCGCTTTCAGCAGCAAACGCATCAACGGTGGCGCGGTCGTAGCCATACTTGGCGCAGGCGGCGTCACCAAACACGCCCATGGCCTTGCCGTCATAGGGGTTGGTGAGGCCGTCATAGGCCATATGGTCCAAAAATTCGGCGCTGCCATAGCGCACGCCTGTGCGCGAGCCGTTGAGCAGATGCGGGGCATTGGTCATCGACTCCATGCCGCCTGCGATCACAGTCTGTGCGGAACCTGCTTTGATGATGTCGTGGGCCAGCATCACCGCCTTCATGCCCGAGCCGCAAACTTTATTGATGGTGGTGCAGCCCGCTGCATCGGGGATGCCCGCGGCGCGCGAGGCTTGGCGGGCGGGTGCTTGGCCAAGGCCGGCAGGCAGCACGCAGCCCATGATGACCTCGTCCACCTTGTCGGCAGCAAGGCCGGCGTGCGCAAGCGCACCTTGGATCGCTGCGCTGCCCAGTGCGGGCGTGGGGGTGCCGGTGAATTGGCCGAGGAAAGAACCGATGGCAGTGCGCTTGGCACCGACGATAACGACGTCGCTCATGGAAAGCTCCGAAACTAGGTGGGGCCGAAAACCGGCGAAACCCCGATTATCGCTCGAAACGTATGCGGATGCTGCATTGCCGCATTCATCTCGGTATGCGCCATGCCCCGTTGCGTGTTGACGGCGTTCGGCTTACAACATGGGGTATCGAAGGCGCCGATCGCTGCGCTGATCACAGGGAATGGGGATTCCACATGCACACACATCATTGCGCCACGGGGTTTCGTCGAATTACGTTAGCGGTATTGCCCGCAGCCATAGCGCTGACGCTTGCTGCCTGTGGTGGTGGGGGCGGTGGGGCCAATGTGCGGCCCACGCCGCAAACACCGCCGACACCGCCGGGGGGGCTGGGGTTCACTCCCAATGTAGCCAATGACGCCTCGCTGGTCGTCAACCCGCCCAGCGTGCCAAGCTTAGGTGCACCGCGCACCTTCACAGATCTTTCGATCAATAAGCATCTCAGCCTTATCAATGCCAACGGTGCACTGGGTGCGGGTTTGACCGGCAGCGGCGTCACTATTGGCTTTGTGGATTCGGGGGTAAACCGTAGCCACCCGGCACTGAATGGGCGGGTCACGGCGAGCTTCATTCACATTGACCCCAACACCAACAACACCAGCGTGGACGATGTGGTGGGGCACGGCACCACGGTGGCCTCGCTCGCTGCAGGTCGCCCCACCGTGGGTACCTATAGTGGCGGGCAAACCGGAAACTGGGGCGGCGGCGTGGCGCAAAGCGCCAATATCGTGTCCTCGCGCATCATTGGCGATAAGCGTCCCACCGATGATGGCTCCGGTGCAGGAAATGAAATTCATGCTGGTGACGGCTATGGCGATTTCTTCAAAGGCATCAATAAAGAGCTGGCCGATGCAGGCGCCAAAATCATCAATAACTCATGGGGTGGGTTGTACTGGAACGACCCGGCGTTGACCACCGAGCTTGCCGCTGCATGGAAAGACTTTGTGTTAAATCGCGGCGGTATCGTGGTGTTTGCCAACGGCAACAGCGGTGACGATGCGCGCTTTGCCAATGAGCCTTCCGATAACGCGCGCTTGCCTACCTTGGCCAACGATGCGCAGTTGGAAAAAGGTTGGCTGACGGTAGGCGCACTGGATAACGATAACCCGACCCAACTCACCAGCTATTCGCAAAAATGCGGTAGCGCAATGAACTATTGCCTTGTGGCGCCTGGCAACGATGTGTTTATCGACCCGCAGGCGAAAGTAAGCGATGCCTCTTACAAGCTCTATCAGGGCGGCGGCACATCGTATGCCGCGCCGCTGGTGTCGGGGGCGGCGGCGGTAGTGTGGTCGGCATTCCCGTATTTCACCAATGACCAAGTGCGGCAGGCTTTGCTGGGGGGGGCTAAAGATTTGGGTGCGCCGGGCGTGGACGCCGTGTTTGGCTGGGGCTTGCTGGATGTCACCAAGGCGGCGATGGGGCCAAGCCAATTTGCTTGGGGCGACTTTAGCGTGTCGTTCTCTGGGAATTCGGTTTGGCGTAATGAAATTACCGGCAGTGGCGGGTTGATCAAAAACGGCTCTGGAACGCTGACGCTGACTGAAGCAGGCAAGTTTACTGGCGCAACCCAAGTCAATTCAGGCGGGCTGGCACTACATAAAGGCTTGTCTGCATCCAACCTGACGATTGCAGGCGCAGGCACTGTGTGGGGGAGCGGTGTTTTTGGTGGCAATGTGAGCAATAGCGGGCGGTTCTTGAATGGTGCAACGACGCCAGCGCGTATTTCCGGCAATTACTCGCAAACCAGCGCCGGAAATCTCGGTGTGTGGCTGGGAAGTGCGCTGCATGTGGATGGCAGTGCAGCGCTCAATGGCACAGTGTCGATTTTGGGGGTGAAGTCGGGCTACACCACAACGGCCAAAGAGACGCTGCTCAACGCCAATGGTGGAGTCACGGGAACCTTCAGTACGGTCAAAGCGGCACCAAATGTCTTTTTGGATGCTTCGCTGGGCTATGACCCGAATAACGTCTTCCTCAACATCAACCGTATTGATGTGAGTAAGGCGACCGCGGGCATGGGCATCACCGGGATGAGCCTTGCGGCTGCAACACGAGTGGAGCAGGCCATGCAAGCGATTGATGGCCAGCTCAGCGGTGGCTTTACTGGCATTGGTTCGGCCTTTATTGATGCTGCCGGAGCGTTTCAGCAAGTTGCCAGCGCAGCGCAGGCCGAGGCTTCACTGCGTAGCCTCTCTGGTGAACTCCATGCGGCAAGTGCGGCGCAAACCGTGGCAGCGCTCGACAGCGCCCGGCAGATGCTAGATACCCGCCTTGATGAGGTATTGCAGCGGCCCGCGCGCGTAGGCGGCTGGGCGCGTGACTTAAACAGCAGCGGCCAGCTGGCGCAGTTGGGTGGTGCGGCGATGGGAATGGATAGCCGCGGCACCCTCATTGGTAGCGATTGGCGGGTGGGTGATCACGCGGTTGCCGGGCTTGCGATGAATCGCGTGGAGCAGCTGGGTTGGCAACATATGCGCGGCGATCAAAGCCGTGGGCATCAACGTGAAGTTCAGTTCTACACCGCCACACAACGCGCAGGTTGGCAGCTGCAAACGCAATTTGCACTGGGTAGCTTCCAGCGGCAGATGCAGCGTGAATTACTGCTTGGCGCATTGACGGAAACGGCCGCGACGCAGCTTAGTGGGCGTTATCAAAGCGCGTTTGCGGAAGTTGGGCGTCGCTTTTCCTTCGGCCAGATGGGGCTTACTCCGTATCTTGGGACGCAGTATTTGCGCATCGACAATGACAGCTTTATTGAGTCGGGTGAATCTGGGTTTGGGCTGCGCGCGAATGCTTGGACGAGCCGCTACTGGCAGGGTTTGGCGGGTGTTCGTGCCGAGCGCGGTTGGCGGCTGGGTGGTGTTGAGCTGCGCGCCGATGCGCGTGCGGAATGGCAGCGTAACCTTGCAACAAGTGGGGCATTGTTCAATGCGAGTTTTACCGGCATTGAGCAATGGGCGCCGTTGCAGGGCATGGCCCTGCCTTCACGCAGCCAGCTCTATGGGTTGGGGCTAAGCGCGCGCTGGAGCCCGAACCTGATGCTACGGTTTGATCTGTCACATCGCGCCGGTTTGTGGGGGCGCGATGAAGGGGCGATGCTTTGGGGAATGTATCGGTTCTAGGTGTTGCGCTTAGCCGATACGTGCGTCCACCGCCGCAGCCATTGCGCGGCGTTGGAACACAAAATCCCACAGACTTCCGCCCATCTGCCGCCACAGCACGGCAGAACGCACGGCGGCCATCAGTAGCGAGCGAATCTCCGCGACCACGCTCGCCTGGCCCAAATAATGTGGGTTGCCTTGCACCATCACCCGTGGGCGCAGCTGGCTCACTGTATCGGTGTAGAGCTTGGCAAGATCGGTGACCACTTCAGGGGCGGTGCTGCCCTGTGTTTGCGCTGTGCTTGAGAGCTGCTTTAGTCGCGTCTGCACGGTGTTGGTCATGGCGTCATTGCGCACAAAGCGGCGTTCAAGTTGCAAGACGGCCAGCGTAAGCCGCCCCAGCGCTTCGTCTTTATTACCTTTGGATAAATAGTCACGCAGCTGGCGCAGCCCCGGACGTAGGGTACTGGCGTCACCGTACACGGCTTCCGCTGAGGCGGCGTCAATGCGGAACACGGTGTCGAGGGAGTATTGCACCTGCGCGCTGTCGGGTTGCCCGGTTTCTGCAATGCGGCGCACTTGCGCCAAGGCTTGCAGTAATCCGGCGAGGGCGAGGACGCGGTCGTCGATGGAGTTGCTCATGCAGTCACTAGCTCATGCAAATAACGTAGGGAAAGGGGCGTTCGTACTGTGAATGACGGCGCCGCCTAAACAGTTGTCGCCATCGTAAAGCACCAGTGATTGACCGGGCGTGACCGCACGCTGCGCACGCTCGAAGCGAACTGACAGCGTGCCGTCGCTATTTACCGTGACTTCACATGCTTCGTCGGGCTGGCGATAGCGGGTTTGCGCGGTGCAAGTAAAGTGCTGTGCAGGCGGCGCGCCCGCGATCCAGTGCGCAGCTTCACTTTGCAGCGTGGTGGACTGCAGCCACGGGCTATCGTGGCCTTGATCCACATACAAAATATTGCGCTGCACGTCTTTGCCGACAACAAACCAAGGCGCCTGTGGGCGACCACGCACGCCGCCGATATTCAGCCCTTCGCGCTGGCCTAAGGTGTAATAAAACACACCCGGGTGCTCGCCAATGCGCGCACCATCGGGGGTGCGCATATCGCCGGGTTGGCTGGGAAGGTAGTGCGAAAGAAATTCGCGGAAGTCACGTTCGCCAATAAAACAAATGCCGGTGGAATCTTTTTTGTCAGCAGTGCGAAGGCTGTGCATCGCCGCGATTTTACGCACCTCGTCTTTGTGCATTTCTCCTAAAGGAAAACGCGTAAAGGCAAGCTGTGCTTGGCCGAGCTGGTGCAAAAAATAGCTTTGATCTTTGCTGCGATCTACCGCACGCAGCAGGCAAAATTTGCCGTTGCGTTGCCAGACGCGTGCATAGTGGCCGGTAGCGATCGCCTCCGCGCCCAGTTCCCGCGCTGCATCGAGAAAGTGTTTGAATTTGATCTCGCGGTTGCACAACACGTCGGGGTTGGGGGTGCGACCGGCCGCATATTCGGCAAGAAAATGCTGGAAAACACCGTCCCAATACTCGCGGGAGAAGTCGCGGAAGCGAATCGGGATGCCTAGCGCGCCGCAGACAGACACCGCGTCGCGGCGGTCATCTTCGGCGCGGCAGTCACCACTGCCGTCGTCGTTCCAGTTCTGCATAAACAGGCCGGTTACCTCAAAGCCTGCGTCTTTCAGACACAGCGCGGCCACCGACGAGTCCACGCCGCCAGAGACGCCAACGATGATCTTGCCAGCGCTCATCGCAGCTGCTGCGCAAATGAGAGCGGGTAGCGACAGCCGTCTAGGTAGTCGGAGACCACCTTCCATACCAGCGGGCTGCGGTGGCGCGCAGCTTCTGCCTGCAGCTCCTCTGGGGTAAGCCAGAGCGCCTGCACGATGCCTTCATCCAGCGTGGCGCCAGGAATGGGCGCTATGGGTTCGGCGGCGAACGTGAAGCGCAAATAGTGGCGCCCCCCGCTGCCATCGGGTGCCACCGGCGCTTGCCATTGGTAAGCCCCGACAACGTGGGTGAGGCGCACCTCCCAGCCGGTTTCTTCGCGCGTTTCGCGCAGCGCGGCTTCTTGCAGGCTTTCATTGGGCTCTAAATGCCCGGCGGGTTGGTTGATCACCGTTTGGCCTTGGGCCTGTTCTTCCACGCAAAGCAAGCGGCCATCACGCATCACGATGGTGGCAACGGTGACATCGGGCTGCCAAACGGCGCTCTCGGAGAGTTTGGGCTGTTCAATTCGCATAGGGGCATTGTCTCTGCTGAAGCCGTAAGCGTCTATGCAGGGCAGGATTCGTATAATGGGCGGATGGCTCAAATTCCTGAAAATCCGCAGCATCAGCATGAACACGGCGTGGCGGTGGCACCGGCGAAACCGGCGCTGGCGCGTCCGCCGCTTTATACCGTGCTGCTGCTGAACGACGATTACACCCCGATGGACTTCGTAGTGGACGTACTGGTTCAGTATTTTTCGATGGGGCTGGAACAGGCCACGCAGGTGATGCTGCACGTACATACCCGCGGCAAAGGCGTGTGCGGGGTATTTACCCGCGAAATTGCTGAAACCAAGGTGGCCATGGTCAACGAATATGCGCGGCTGAACCAACACCCGCTGCTATGCACCATGGAGCCCGCCTGAACCAAGTGGTAAAACAGTGCAGGAAAGCACTGTTTCGTTAGCGTATGCTCAAGACTCTTGCTCTAAGGCCGATTGCACCTTACATAGGAAGCAAGAAGTAACGGAGGGCTACCCCCCATGTTTAGCAAGGATCTCGAGCAAACCATTGGCCAGTGCTACAAGCGCACCCGTGAGGCGCGCTATGAGTACATGACGGTTGAGCACCTATTGCTGGCGCTGCTCGACAATCCATCCGCTGAAGCCGTGCTGCACGCCGTGGGTGCGGATATGGCGCGGCTGCGGTTGGAATTAGAAAACGCCATTGAAGTGTCGGTAGGCCGTCTGCCAGAAGATGACGGCCGCGATACCCAGCCCACGCTAGGCTTCCAGCGCGTGCTGCAGCGTGCGGTGTATCACGTGCAGTCGTCGGGAAAGAAGGAAGTTACCGGGGCAAATGTGCTGGTCGCCATTTTTGGCGAAAAAGACTCGCACGCGGTGTATTTCCTCAATCAGCAAGACGTGCATCGCCTCGATGTGGTCAATTACATCTCCCATGGCATCGCCAAGACCGACGATGCACCCGGGCAGCCTGCGCCGGAGAATGAGGCGCGTAGCGAGGGCGAAGGTGAGCCAAAAGGCGACCCGCTCACCGAGTTTGCCAGTAACCTCAACGAAACTGCACTCGCGGGTAAGATCGACCCGCTGGTGGGGCGCGCAGAAGAAATTGAGCGCACCGTGCAGGTGCTCTGCCGCCGTCGCAAGAACAACCCGCTGTATGTGGGCGAATCTGGCGTGGGCAAAACCGCGCTGGCCGAAGGTTTGGCCAAGCGCATTGTGGATGGCGAAGTGCCAGACGTGCTCAGTGAAGCGGTGATCTACGCACTCGACTTAGGCGCGCTGGTAGCAGGCACCAAGTATCGCGGTGATTTTGAAAAGCGCTTGAAAGGCGTGCTGGCGTCATTGAAGAAACAGCCCAACGCAATTCTATTTATCGACGAAATTCACACCATTATTGGTGCGGGTTCGGCCAGTGGCGGCACGATGGATGCGTCGAACCTCATCAAGCCAGTGCTGGCCAACGGCGAGCTGCGCTGCATTGGTTCCACCACCTTCCAAGAATATCGCGGTGTGTTTGAAAAAGACCGCGCACTGGCGCGGCGCTTTCAAAAGATCGACGTGGTTGAGCCCACCGTAGGCGAGGCCGTGGAAATTTTGAAGGGCTTGCGGCCGAAGTATGAAGCCCACCACGAGGTGAGCTATGCCGATGACGCGATCCAGGCCGCTGTGGATTTGTCGGTGAAGCATATTGGTGACCGTTTATTGCCAGACAAAGCGATTGACGTGATCGACGAGGCTGGTGCGCGTCAGCGTTTGCAACCGACGGAAACGCGCAAGCATCTGATTGACGTGGAAGAGATTGAAACCATAGTGGCGAAGATGGCGCGCATTCCAGCCAAGCAAGTCTCGGCGTCGGATAAAGATGTGCTACGCCACCTCGACCGCAATTTGCGCATGGTGATCTTCGGCCAAGACCCGGCAATTGACACCCTTGCCAGCGCAATCAAACTGGCGCGCTCGGGCCTTGGCAACCCCGATAAACCCATCGGCAGCTTCCTGTTTGCAGGTCCCACCGGTGTGGGCAAGACGGAAGTCACCCGGCAGCTGGCGATGCAACTGGGCATTGAGCTGATTCGCTTCGATATGAGCGAATACATGGAGCCGCATTCGGTGTCGCGTTTGATTGGCGCTCCTCCGGGCTATGTGGGTTTCGATCAGGGTGGCCTGCTGACCGAGAAAATCGTCAAAACCCCGCACTGCGTGTTGCTGCTGGATGAAATTGAAAAAGCCCATCCGGATATTTTCAATATCCTGCTGCAGGTGATGGATCGCGGCACGCTTACCGATACCAATGGGCGCGAGGCTAACTTCCGTAATGTCATTGTGGTGATGACCACCAATATCGGCGCAACTCAAGCAGCGCGGCGCAGCATTGGCTTCACCAAGCAAGACCATAGCCCGGATGCGATGGAAGCCATTCGGCGCGGTTTTACCCCCGAGTTCCGCAACCGCTTAGATGCCATCGTGCAGTTCCAAGCCTTGGGCTTTGAACATATCCTGCGCGTGGTGGATAAGTTCTTGATTGAGCTTGAGCTTCAGCTGCATGAAAAACATGTGGCGCTCAGCACCACGCCTGCGGCGCGCGAATGGCTGGGGCATAACGGCTTTGATCCACTGATGGGCGCACGCCCGATGGCACGGCTGATTTTGGACAAGATCAAGCGCCCACTGGCCGACGAGCTACTGTTTGGCAAGCTGGTGGACGGCGGCCGGGTCACAGTGGATGCGGCGGATGGCGAGCTGACCTTGGACGTGCAGGCCGAGCCGGAGAAGCTGCTGCCCGCTTTGGTGGACTAAACCGTGGCTGCAAAGGCGTGGCTGCAGCTGGCTAAGGTGGCCGACACCGCAGCGCGTGCACAATCCGAGGGCTTGGGCTGGCTTACGGCGCTTGAGCAGCAGCGGCTTGCAGCCATGCAGGCCGCACCTCGTCGGGAGAGCTTTATCGCCGGGCACTGGCTGGCCCGGCAGTTGGCCGCGCGCTGGCTGGGCGAGGCGTCTGCCACCCTCACGCTGGCGGCGCATCCCGATGGACGTCCGTTGTTGTTAAGAGGTGGCGATACGCTGCCGCTGTCGCTATCGCTTAGCCATAGCGGCGGCTGGCTGGCGCTGGCGCTAAGTGATGCTGCCGTGGGGGTGGATATCGAACTACCGCAGCGTGAGCGCAACTGGGAGGCGCTGGCGGCGTTTACGTTTTCGGAAGAGGAAAGCCAGCGAGTTTGCTGCGCCGAGCCAGCACAGCAGCGCACGGTGTTTCATACCCTGTGGACATTGAAAGAAGCACGCGGCAAGCGCAGCGGAGAAGGGCTGCTGCCGCAGGCGGCGCGGAAGGTTTCGGCCTTGGTCTGTATGCCTGCCGAAAGCGAGGCGCGAAGTTGGGTTTGGCAGGATGGCGCGCTGGCGTTGGCGCTCGCGGCAAGCGCGCAGCTTGAACTCGTGGAGACGCCGCAGCTGCAGACGCCACATTACTGGCGTTATGCGCAGGCGGCATCAGTGCTGGATTGATCGCGCCGATAATTCCCTTTAAGGTGTAGCGCGATTTTTGGAGAAGACACATGTTGCCAGCATTGGATGCACACGCGCCCGGCGTTGACGCCACGGCAGAGACTATTCCGCCCACCGAGGCGCGCCTACAAGAGATCGTATTCCCCGATCATGCCAACCACTTGGGTACCTTATTCGGCGGGCAAGCGCTGGCGTGGATGGATAAAGCCGCGTTTATTGCCGCCTCGCGCTATGCGCGTAAAACCGTGGTGACTGCACGTTCGGAACAGGTAGATTTTCGCCTACCCATTCGCCAAGGCCAGCTGGTGGAAGTGGTGGCGCGGATTGTGGAGGTAGGGCGTAGTTCCATGCAGGTGGAAGTTGAGCTCATTGCCGAAGACCTGCTGCAGGGTGAGCGCGAGCTGTGCACGCGCGGACGCTTTACCATGATTGCGCTCGATGGTCGCGGCCGTCCGGTACAGGTGCCGCCACTCACGCCTGCCGTTGCGTAAGCGGCTTACTCTGTCGCGTCAGGGTGTCTGGCTTTCCACGCGGCCAGCATCTTGCGGTAGTAGTCCATTTCTTCGGCGTACGCATCGTGCACGCAGCTGGGGCATCCGCTATCGCAGCAGTCAGAAGGTAGTGGACGCTCGGGAGGCTGCGGGCGTGGGTCAAGCTGTGGAAGCGGAAGTACGTCAGACATGCGCACATGATAGTGGACGCCGCCTGTACGCGGCGTACACGCGCACGCTACGGCTTGCCAGCCGCAAGGTATTATTGAGTGATGACGGCTTATCTTCCTACTTGGCTGCGCCCTTGGTTAGACGTGTTGGTGCCAGCGCTACATATTCTTTTGGTGCTGTTAGTGGGCTGGACGCTGCGCTGGCTGGTGCTGCGTTTGATCGCCCGGCTCACGATGCGCTACGACCTGCCACCGATGGTGGTGATGGCCTCGCGGCGGGTGTCCACGTTCTTGATCTCGCTGGCCACGCTGCTGGCGGTGCTGCAGCAGCTGGGCGTATCGGCGGGCGTGCTGTGGGGCGCGTTTACCGGCTTTGCAACGGTGGCGGCCGTGGCATTTTTTGCCGCGTGGAGCGTGCTGACCAATATCTTCTGCTCGTTCCTCATTTTGACTACGCGCCCGTTCCGCCTGCACGATTACATCGAACTTTTGGACGACGGCGAAAAACGCGGCCTGCGTGGGCAGGTGGTGGATATCAATCTGATCTACGTCACCCTGCAGGAAACCCATTTGGACGGTAGCAGCAGCGTATTGCGCGTGCCGAATAGCCACTTCTTCCAGCGCGCGGTACGGCGCTGGACCAGCGAAACATCAGCCCATGCGCTGGTAGCAAATGTGGGCGGCACAAATAAGGCTACACCAAACGCAGAGGAAAACGGCGCGAGAACCGCGCCGTAAGAGTTATAGATCGAAGTCGTAATTCATCGTGGGCGCAGCTACAGCGAGGAAGTCGCCTTCTGCGTAGCTAATACCGCTGGCAAACAGTATGGTCATGCTGGCAGCGTCTTGCACAAATTCAGCAATACTTTGAATGCCCATGTCGTGGGCCTTTTGTGCCAGCTCGCGGATGCGCTGCTGGTTGCTGCTGTTCTTGGCCAAGTCTTCGGTGAAGCTGCGATCGATCTTGATGAAGCTCGGCTGGAAGTGGGTAAGCAGCTGGAATGAATCGAGGCCCGCGCCGAACTGCTCCAACACCATTTGGCAGCCATACTGGCCGATCGCGGTGGCAAAATCTTGCACCGCACGCAGGTTGATAAATACTTTGGATTCCGGAACTTGCAGTAGTAGTGCGCTTCCACTGAGACCGTGTTCGGCGAGGCGTTCGCCAATAAAGCCGGGCAGGGTGTCGTCTTGCAGTGAGGACTGGGTGATCTTCAGCAGCACAGTAACGTCTTTTCCGGCCTGCTTGCGTTCGGCAATCGCGTCAATCGCGTGACGAATGACCCAGCGGTCGATCTCACCCAAGAGGCCGTGCTCTTCGGCAATGTGCATGAAGCTGCTGGGGGACACCGTTTCGCCGGTGCCGAAATCCAGCCGCAGATAGCCTTCGTAGATGGGGCGCGGTTCGCCCATTAGGTGAATAATGGGCTGGTAGTGCAGCAAGAAACGATCGTTGATCAGGGCATCGCGCAGGCGTTCCACCCAGGCTTGAATACGCTCTTCTTCGGCGCGGTCCACCGCGCTGGGATCAAAAATTTCGATGTGGTTGCCGCCCACGCCCAAAGACGATTGCAAACACTGGCTGGCCTTCGCCATGGCTTGGGTAACGCTGGCGTTTTTCTCGCCAATCTGAACGCCGCCAATGCTGGCGGTGATGGTGCCGGACTTTCCGCCAACTTCAAACACTTGTTCAGATGCGGCGATGCGGATGCGTTCGGCAAGTGTTGTGGTGACGGTGTGGTCACCGCGAATCAATACGGCAAAGCTGTGCTCACCAAAGCGCGCGACGTGCACGCTGTTTTCCGCAAGCTGTTGGGTGTCGATGGTGCTTTGCAGGCCGTGGGCGATGGCGGCGAGCAGGTCATCGGCGCTATCAAGGCCAATCTCATTCAAATAGCGCTGGTAGTTATCTGGCTCTAATAGCAGCAGGCCGTATTGTTGGCGGCTCTGTGCGGCATCCACCACGGCCTCTTCTAATGTGTGCAAGAAGGTGGGGCGGTTGAGTAGGCCGGTAGCCTGATCGCGCTTGCGTAGTTCTTCCAGTTCGCGCGCGAGTTCAGGGTCCACCTCGACGGCTTGATGGCGGAAGATCACCTGCTGGCAGTGTTCGCCCTGATATTCGGCGGGGCTGAACTCCATGACGGCGGGGAAACTATTGCCTTCACTGTCGCGCGCCGTGAGTTCATAGCGCGGAGGGGCTTCTTCCCCTTTGGAAAGACTCTTCAGCAAGGTTTTGAACGCATCCACATCGCCGGGGGCGACAAGGTCGAGCAGTGACATGCCTTCAATATCGTCGAACGATTCGTAGCCAAACATCTCCAAATACGCCTGATTAGCGCGGATATGCATGCCTTCGTGGATATAGGCGATGGGCTCGCGTGAGGAGTCGATCAACATGTCGCAGCGGCGCTGGGTTTCGCGCATCTGCGCTTCCAAGCGGCGCTGTGAGCGGCGTGCTTCCAAGTCGTTCCACTCGGTTTGCACGTTCTTCAAAAATTGCTGCGGGCGGTCGCGCAGGGCCACGGCCTGTGCACCCAGTGCTTGCACGTTTTCCAAGATGTCGTCGGTAATGCCGTCGAGCATGGCCAGCAGCGGTACGTCTTTACCGCAGCCCATCACCGCTTTGGCCACTTGTTCAAACGGTAGGACCACGGCGGCATAGTCGGCCAGCAGCATGTCCACCGGCTGCCCGGCGAGCATGTCGGCAAGGTCGTCCATGGATTCGGGGCGCAGCGGGCGCACCGCAATGCCCGCGTTGCGCAAGCGGCTGACCACGGCTTCGGCCTCGTTGACCAAGTCGGCAACCAGCATCAGGCGGAGGGCAGTGTCTTTTTTCTGGGCCATGCGTCGGGGGAAAGTCGTTGGCGTTATTACAGACAGGCTACATCATTCAGCGCGTCTGGCAATGGTTTGCGCAAGGGGGGTCTTGCCGGGCTGGCCGGGAATTTCGCGCACCAACCGGGGCACCAGATAGCCGGAAAGCCTAGCCGAGAGCGCGGTATGCAGGGCCAGCGCGCGCGCGTCCTCGACTTCAAAATGCGCCGTTCCGGCCACGCGGTCGAGCTGGTGCAGGTAATAGGGCAGCACGCCCGCTTGAAGGCCGCGTTCGCACAGGTTGGCGAGGGCGTCCACCGAATCGTTCACGCCGCGCAGCAAAACAGCTTGATTCAAAACGGTGACGTTGATCGCACGTAGGGCGGCGATGGCGGCATCCACGCTGGGGTCAAACTCGTTGGCGTGGTTGGCGTGCACCACCAGTACAGTGGGCCAAGGCAGGCCGCGCAGCCACGCCAGCAGGCCTTCGTCCACGCGCTCGGGCAGTACGATGGGGAGGCGCGAATGGATGCGCAGGCGGCGCAGATGGGGGATATCGCGCAGCGCGTCGGTGAGTTCGGCCAGCTTGTGGTCGGCCAGCGAGAGCGGGTCGCCGCCCGATAAAATGACCTCGTGGATGCTGGCGTCGTGGCGAATTACCTCCACCGCTTCGCGCCAACCTGCGGCAGCGGCGGTGTCTTCAGCATACGGATAGTAGCGACGGAAGCAGTAGCGGCAGTTCACCGCGCAGCTTCCGGTGGCGATCAACAAGGCGCGGCCGTTGTATTTTTGAATCACCCCGTGGCCGCTGCGCGCGGCGTGATCACCCACGGCGTCCAGCTCGAAACCGGGCACGATGCGGTCTTCCTCCAGCACCGGCAGCACTTGCCGCAGCAAGGGGTCGCTGGGGTCGCCTTTACGCATCCGTGCCACGAAACCACGCGGCACCCGCAGCGGAAACTGCTGCGCGGCGGCGTCGGAAATATGCGCGGCCAAGTCCGGTAAATCCAGTAAATTCAAAAGCTCTCGCGGGTCACGCACGGCTTGCCGCCATGCGGCCTGCCAGCGGCTTGGGGTGGGGTGCTGCAAGAAAGGGGGGGCTGCGGGTATCATAGGCGGCTGCACAACAGGTTCCGGCGAATGTCGGAATTTCCATATCCCTATAGTTTAGCCGCCCTGCCGGGTGGCCCCAAGGAGTACCCATGGCCACCCTCGGCATGAACGACGTTAAAAACGGGCAAAAGATCCTCGTCAACAACGAGCCTTCCATCATCACCGAAACCGATTATGTGAAGCCGGGCAAGGGCCAAGCCTTTACCCGCGTGCGTTACCGCCAGATCCGCACCGGTCGCGTGCAGGAAATCACCATGAAGTCCACCGACTCGGTGGAAGCCGCTGATGTGGTGGATACCGATATGCAGTACCTATACGCTGACGGCGAATACTGGCACTTCATGAATCAGGAAACCTTCGAGCAGGTGCAGGCCGACAAGGCCGGCATGGGTGATGCCGCGAAGTGGCTGAAGGGTGAAGAAGAATGCGTGGTCACGTTGTTCAACGGCAGCCCGATTCAAGTCACCCCGCCGAACTTCGTCGAGCTGAAGATCGTTGAGACCGATCCGGGCGTGCGCGGCGATACCTCTGGTGGCGGCGGCAAGCCGGCGACGCTGGAAACCGGCGCTGTGGTGCGCGTGCCGCTGTTCGTGGGCCAAGATGAAATCATCAAGGTCGATACCCGCAGCGGCGAATACGTTTCGCGTGTGAAATAAATCATGACCGACCTCACCCCACAGCCCTGCGATCTGTTGATCGAAGCCGGCTGGGTGGTGCCTGTGGTGCCGCACGGCGTGGTCCTCACCGATCACGCCGTTGCTGTATCTAACGGGCGCATCCAAGCCATTCTCCCGATCCATGAGGCGCGCGCGCAGTTTGTGCCGAAAGAAACCGTGGCCCGCCCCGAGGCCGCGCTGATTCCTGGGCTGGTCAATGCACATACGCATAACCCAATGACCCTGCTGCGCGGGGTGGCCGACGATCTGCCGTTGATGACGTGGCTGCGCGAGCACATCTGGCCGGTAGAAGGCGCGGTCATGGGGCCGGAGTTTGTGGCCGATGGCACTACGCTGGCGATTGCGGAAATGCTGCGTGGAGGCACTACCTGCGCGAACGAAAATTATTTCTTCGCTGATGTGGCCGCCGCTGTTTATAAAAAACATGGTTTCCGCGCCTTGGTGGGCTCGGTCATCATCGATTTCCCCAGCGCTTGGGCGAAAACCGATGACGAATACTTCGACCGCGCCTGCGAGCTGCACGACGCTTGGCATGGCGATGCTCTTGTTGGCACTGCATTTGCCCCGCATGCGCCGTATACGGTAAGCGATGCGAACTTCGAACGCGTACGCATGCTGGCCGATCAGCTCGACGTGCTGGTGCATCTGCACACCCACGAAACCGCGCAGGAAATCGCTGATTCCATCAAGCTGCACGGCCAGCGCCCGCTGGCGCGGTTAGATCGCTTGGGGCTGGTCAACGACCGCCTAATCGCCGTGCACATGACCCAGCTCACCGAGGCCGAGATCGCACTCTGCGCCGAACGCGGCGTGAGCGTGGTGCATTGCCCGGAGTCCAACCTCAAGCTGGCTTCGGGCTTCTGCCCAGCCTGCGCACTACTCAAAGCTGGGGTAAATCTTGCGATCGGTACCGATGGCTGCGCGTCCAATAATGACTTGGATATGTTCGGCGAAACCCGCACCGCTGCGCTGCTAGGTAAGGCTGTGGCCAACGATGCTGCAGGTTTTTCTGCGCATGAGGCGCTGCGTGCGGCCACCTTGGGTGGGGCAAACGCGTTGGGCTTTGGCGATAAGGTCGGTTCGCTGGAAGTTGGCAAACAAGCCGATCTCGTCTGCGTGGATCTCGCGCAGCTGGAAACCCAGCCACTGCATCACGTGGTCTCGCAGTTGGTGTACGCCGCAGGGCGCCAGCAGGTGAGCGATGTGTGGATCAACGGCGTGGCCAAACTGCGTCAACGCGTCTTAGTGGATATGGATATGGACGCCATCATCGCCAACGCCAAGCAGTGGCGGCAGCGCATTGCCGGGATTGAACGCGCATCATGACCACGACTTCTTCGCATTCCAATTTTCATCAGGCCGAACTGGATAAGTTCGACGAACTGGCACAGCGCTGGTGGGACCCAAATGGCCCGCAAAAAGCCCTGCATGCACTGAACCCGGTGCGGCTGGATTACGTAGCCCAGCGCACCTCATTAGCGGGTGCAGCCGTGCTGGACGTTGGCTGCGGTGGTGGTTTGCTGAGTGAGGCACTGGCCAAGGCCGGTGCGCAGGTAACCGCGATTGATCTAGCGCCGAACCTGCTGAAAGTTGCGCGTCTGCACGGGTTGGAGTCGGGCATCAAAGTGCACTATCGGCAGCTGCCGGTGGAGCAGCTTGCGCAAGAAGCGCCGGGGAGTTTCGATGCGGTAACGTGCATGGAAATGCTGGAGCATGTGCCTGACCCCGCTTCCGTTGTGCGCGCTTGCGCCACCTTGCTCAAGCCCGGTGGTCGGCTGTTCCTGTCCACTTTGAACCGTACTCCGGTGGCCTTTGCGCTGGCGATTGTGGGGGCGGAGTACATCGCGCGCCTGCTGCCCAAGGGCACCCACCAATACCGCGACTTCATCAAGCCAGCGGAGCTGGCGCGTCTGCTGCGTGAAGCCAAGCTAGATTTAGAAGACGTGAGTGGGTTGATGTATCAACCGTGGCGCAATGCCGCGCGGCTGAGCACGCGCGTGGATGTGAACTATCTTGCGTGTGCACGCAAACCCGAATGAGCGATGTGATGTTTCCCAAGCTGGTGTTGTTTGATTTAGATGGGACCCTGCTCGATAGTGCCCCCGATATGCTGGCCACGGTTAACCGCATGCGCGCGGCGCGTGGGCATGGGTCTATGGCCTTAGAGACGCTGCGGCCACAGGTATCGAAAGGCGCGCGCGCGATGAGCGCGATAGCCTTTCCAGAGCTGGGTGGAGAGGTGCCGGGCGAATTGATCGCTGAGTTTCTAGCGATTTACGAGCAGGTACTCGGCGAGAACAGCACGCTATTTGCGGGCGTGCCGGAGTTGCTTGACGCCGTCGAAACCGCGGGCAGTCGTTGGGGCATCGTGACCAACAAACCCGAATACTTGGCGCGCAAAATTCTGCCCAAACTCGGTTGGGACACACGCAGCGCCATTTTGATTGGTGGCGACACGCTGCCGCAGCGCAAGCCGCATCCGCTGCCGTTGCTGCACGCGCTGGAAGCCTTGGCGGTTGACGTCATGGATTGTGTGTATGTGGGGGACGACCAGCGCGATATCGACGCGGCGCGCGCGGCCAATATGCGCAGCATCGTGGCGCTATGGGGCTATCGCCCGGAAGGGGATGACCCGCAGACATGGGGAGGCAGCGCGATGGCGTCTGCCGCCGCTGATTTATTGCAGCCTAAATTTTGGGAGGCGCTGCCGTGAGCGAGCGCGAGACGTGGCAAAGTTTTTTGAATAAATGGCAGACGTGGTGGCCAGAATGGGCCGTAGCCGAAGCCTTTATTCCCGAACCGCAGCGCGAGCTGGCGCGGGCGTGGCTGGCACTGCGCGGCGAATGGGCCGACGCAGCCTGGGCCGGGCAAGACCCAACGCCGGGCGCAGCCAAACTAGGTTGGTGGGTGGAAGAGCTGCAGGGCTGGTCGCAGGGGGCGCACCGCCATCCGCTGGGCGGGCTGCTGCAAAGCAAGCCGGTGGCATGGTCCACACTGGCCGCGCGCCTGCCCGCGCTAGGCTCTAGCCGCACGCTAGAAGGCGATCTGGCCTCGGCGGTGCGCAGCCTCAATACCGTGGCCCAAGGGCTCACCGAAACCGCTGCCGTGCTGTTTGAAGGCACGCCCGCAGAGCCGCAGGATGTGGCCATTACCCTGCTGGCCGAACGCGCGCTGCGCCAGCCGCCCAGCGGAGTACAGGGGGAATTGAGCGCGCGTGGCCTGTTAGAACAGCCGCGTCTGCCCGGCGGCACCCGGCCCGAGCGCATCCACGCCGCCCTGCTGCGCTGGCGCTTGCAGCGCCGTGTGGCCAATCAAGAAGGCGCAACACCGCGCTGGCGCGCTCTCTGGGCCAGTTGGCAGGCGGCGCGCGGCTAACCCGGCATCTGCACTACAGCGTTGCAGCGATAGTCACATCCAGCCCGGTACAATACACGGATGCACAAGAACGCAACGCATTCGCTTTTACCCGATGTCGCCTTCGATGCTGTTGCGCTGGCGCGCCCGCTCGACTGGGTTGGCATGGAAGGCATGGCCCTACCCATTCGCCTACACAGCGCAGACGGGCAGGGCATGTTGGTGCCCGCAACAGTGGACGTGGCAGTCAACTTAAGCAAGCCCGATGCGCGCGGCATCCATATGTCGCGGCTATACCTGCAGCTGCAGGCGGGGTTGGCCAATGAAGCCCTTGGTGCGCCCTCGCTGCGCCGCCTGTTAGATGCCTGTATCACTTCGCAAAAAGGCCTTGCCACCCACGCGCGCCTGCGCCTGCGCTACGACCAATTGCTGCTGCGCAAAGCCTTGCTCAGCGATAACACTGGCTGGAAGCGCTACCCGGTGGAGGTGGAAGCCGAATTGCACGACGGCCACCTGCGCTTGACGCTGGCGTTTTCGGTGGAGTATTCCAGCACTTGTCCGGCCTCGGCGGCACTGTCGCGGCAGGCCAATGCGGCGCGGTTTGGTGAAGACTTTTCCGCAACCACCAGCCTTGCCCCCACCGACGTGCAAGCATGGCTGGAAAGCGAGCGCGGTATGGCCGCCACCCCACATGCCCAGCGCAGTCGCGCCGAGGTGCGGGTGGAGCTAAAACCCGCGTTCGACGAACTACCGCTGGTAGCACTGGTGGACGCCATCGAAGCGGCCCTCGGCACCCCTGTGCAAACCGCAGTGAAGCGCGAAGACGAGCAGGCCTTCGCCTGCGCCAATGCGGCCAATCTGCTGTTCTGCGAAGACGCTGCGCGTCGTGTTGCCTCGGTGTTGGCAAGCGATAGCCGCGTAGCCGCATGGAACGCCCGCGTCGCACATTTTGAAAGCCTGCACCCGCACGACGCGGTGGCAAGCGTCAGCGGACGCAATCCAGCAGTACGCTCAGACTGAACTCGCTTCGTGATTAGTTCGACTGCTTTCGTGCCGCCGTTCATACTGTGACAAACGGGTAATAAAAAAACAAGTCCGGGGATAGACCGGACTCGCTGAAATGGGGCAACGCCATCAAGATGTTGCCCCAGCTTTACTCTAGGTGTCAGCTATTTGATTAGAACTGGAACGACAACCGCAGGTTGGCGGCATGGTCGCGGCCTTCATCGGAGTATTGGCCGTTATAGCCAACTTCTAGCATCACGCGCTCACTCATACGTGCCGCAAGACCGAGTTCGACCAATGTGGCTTTGTCGGCAATGGGGGCGCCCCAAGTAGTGAAGGTTGCACCGTTGCCAAAGGCCATGCTGGTTGCTGGGGTTCGATCAGCTGATGCAAAACGGTAGGCTAGGCCCGCGCGCAGGCTGAGCCACGACTGTTCTTGCTGTGAACCCTTGAGGTTCATGGCGCCACGCAAGCCCATTGTGGTTAGGTCTACCGTGTTGCTGGATTTACGAGCACTGAGCGCTGCATCACCACCAGTTTCGGTAAAGGCATCGGATTCGGCTTTCACATAGGCATACTGCACATAGGGCTCAAGTTGCCAGCTGGTGTTGCTGAACTGGTAGCCACCCTCGATAAACAATTGCTGGGTGCGACTGTCGTATTGACCTTGCAGCGCTTGCGCTACGCCAGGTACATTTACACTACGCTGAGTACTGATGTCATGACTGGTTAGACTGGCGCCCCCATGCAATCCGAATGCACCCCAGCGCTGTCCACCGAGGAGAGCGAAAGTGCGGCTGGTGACTTTGCCTTTGGCCATATGAGCGACTGTGGTGGCGTCGTTGCGACTGGTGCCGCCTAGCGCACCGATGCGCAGACCATTATCGAATTGATAATCCCCCCCCACCAGCGTTTGATTTCCGGTTGAGCGAAGCCCTGTGGCATTGCCGTCACTTTCTAGCTGGTTTCCGTTGCCGAGAATGTCGACCCACAAGGTTGCGCCGGGTGCAGTGGACTGGCTGCTAAATGCGTCGTGACCACTACCAGCACGCGCCAATGCAGCTTGACGCACTTGTCGGCCGTCTTCCAGTAATACGTTGCGTAGGCTGGGGTGCAGATCACCGGAAAGCTGATCGAACGCTTTCAACGCGTTTGTCGCATCTAGGAAGACCATTTTTTGAAGCAGTGAATTGGTGGTGGAAAGTGCATCAATTGCACCGGCTGTTTGGTGCTGGTTCGCAGTTGTTGCCACCGAAGCGAGAGCTGCAGCGCGAACGACGTCAGCGTAAGCGCTGTTTGCGCTGTAGCGAAGCTGCATTTTCGCAAACGGGCTGAACAAGCTATTGTCCACGCCTGCAAACGTGCCAGAGATGCCTTGGGTGGCGGTGAGGAAGTTGTAGCTTTGACCCAGCCCATATACCCCGGCCGTGCGCAACGCGACAACCGTGCCACCGTTCAAGGTGGCCGTGCCATTGATAGTTATCGTGTCATTGGCGCTTGGTGGCTGCATTTCGACAAGGAATTTCGAGCCTGCCTGCTGCACATAATTGCCATTGATCGTCAAGTTGCCAATGGAATTGCCCGGCGCGATCGTGCCCGCTACGGTAGTATTGCCTAGGCTACCGCTGCCGCCAAGAATGCCACCTGTACCGACGAAGGTATCACCGCCGCTGAGTTGGCCATTGATGACAGCGGTTCCGCCGACGATGTTCAGATTGCTTCCCGTGAGGTTCCCGGTCAGGCGGAAGACGCCGCCGTTCACGGTGACATCATCAGTCAAGGCATTGTTGCCCGACAATTCTAGCGTGCCGCTCTTGATGCTGATGCCGTTGAAGCTGTTGTCACCAGACAAGCGCAGCCAACCGCCGTTCACGCTAGCGAAGGAAAGGCGGCCAGGGCCGCCGATATCGTTGGTCCAGTCATCCCAGATGCGCGCATCGCTCCAGACGCGCAATCCGCCTGCCTTGGTATTCATTACAACATCGGTATCGACACGGAACTGGCCAAAGCCTTCGATTGCTTTTTTCAGGTTCAGCATGCCCCAGCCATAGATTTCATCGACACCTGGCGCACCCATATCCGTGGCCGTGGTCAGCATGATGTCGCGGATTTGTGGGTTGCTCAGATAGGGGTAGCGTTCGAACAAGAGCGCTAGGGCACCGGTGACGTGAGGAGCCGCCATGGAGGTGCCGCTGTAGACATCGTAATCATACGTTGGTGTCAGGCCACTCGGATCTAAGCTGAAGTTGCCATCTTCATCCGGCATCAGGTCGTCGAGATTGCCACCGATCCACCCGCCCCAAAAGGAATCCGGATCTTGCACACCGTACACAGTGGATGTGATGTCGGTGCCGGGGGCTGCAAGACACCAGTTGGCGCTGAGGCCGCACTTCATCGAACGGTTGCTCAGGACGTATGGCGCATCTGGATTGTCGGTTTGGCTGACGTTAACCACGCTAAGCCAAAATTCCTCGAGTTCAGGCATAAAGCGCGGCAATGAAGCGTAGATACCGGCAATTGGACTTTGTGTGGGGGTGGAAATCACCGACTTTGTATTGCCTGCGGCCCAGACTTGGATCATTCCCTTAGCTAGCGATCCGTCGCGCATTGCGTTGAAGCGTTCTTGCATCGCCGGATTGTTGAAGATCGCATTTTGACCTGCGGCGTTGCTGGGTTCATTTGCCAATCCCCAGCTATGGTTTAGTGCACGCACGCCATCCGCATTCATTTGTGAATACATGTCAACAAAAGCCGACGCCGAAGGCTGCATGCTCAGTGCGCCAAGCGAAGTGATATAGCCATTCCGTACGGTGACGAAAGTTAGGCTATCGGCAAACAAGCGCGCGGAGCTGAAGTTGGCGTCGAACGCGACGCCATGCATTCCCTCACCATCCCGGTTGGCGGCCATTGTGCCGGCGACGTGGGTGCCGTGTGCGCCGTAGGTGTAAACCACCTTGCCCGCTAGGTGCTTGGTAACTGAATAGTTGGCAAAAGTTTCATCGAAATAAGTGGCATCGAGCTGTGGGGTGCCGCCATCGGTTCCGAAGCACGTAGTGTCGCCTAAAATGTAACTATTGGCAGCGCAGCGATTGCCATCAGCGTCGATATCACCAATGTGTAAGCCATGATGATTCTTGCCAGCAAATTCTGGGTGTTCCAGCCCGGCGCCGGAGTCGAATAATCCGATACGGATGCCCTTGCCAGTTAAGCCACGTGCATAGGCATATTGGGCATTGATAGCGGCTAGGCCCCAGTCTTGTTCAAATTCGTCGGTGCGCCAGCTATCAGGGTTGCCGATTGCTCCTGGATCGCTGGTTTGCACTACTACCGAATGCGTAGTTGCGGCAGGTAATGCAACATGCTTGGTTTGCAAATAGGCCGCCTGTGCGGATTCACATGTGCGCTTGGCTTGGGTGCCATCAATGGCGCTGCATGCAGAGGCTTGTGTGTTGATGGAGTGCACGGTAGCTTTGGCTTGCACCGAAGCAGTCGCGCCAATCCCCAAAACTAAACTGGCTGAAATTGCGTGGAACAGACGAGAGCGAAGAATGTGATTGGGCGTGATTTTCATAGTGTCCTGAATGTATTAAAAATTGAGGCTGCATATCTGCTTTGCAGATGAATGCAGAGTTAATAAACCCTCAATTTTTAACACAAATCTGATATTTTGCAAATAATTGTGACCAATTAGGGCGCTGTATTTGCTAGTACAAGTGTCGGACGTGTTATTTGTGTGTTGAAATCACTCGATAATTGTCACCTTGAATCTCATGGGGGCCGATCTGCCGGGTCTGTGAAGGATGAGTGTAAGTGTGCCGCGAGTGGATGATGGGACGCTCCAACTGAAGTGGCCCGCCGTATCCAATTCGATCGCTTGTCCTTCAATTGTCAGGTGGCTGCCTACTGGCACCGCTCCGTTGAATGGTTTGCCCGCTTTGACCATATGCGGGATAGCGATGTGCTGACCCGACTGCCGCTCACCGGGCGGCAGTGCTGGAGCGAAAGGTGGTGATGGGCTGATTGACTGAGGAAAAACCTCTTTGTTGGACATGTCTTGGAGTGTCGTGTCAATGACAGGTGGTTGATCCGTTTGGATATGCTGCGCGCAACCATTGAGGCCGATTCCCAGCAGTAGGCCAATAGATAACTGGCGAGGTGTTTGTGTCATCGGGCATACGTCATACGTTGCCCCTGCGGGCCGTTCACCAGCGTGCTGCCGTCCCACACCTGCACGCCGTTGACCCAAGTGGAGGCGATGCGCGAGCGGAAGGTGAAGCCTTCAAACGGCGACCAACCGCATTTGCTGAGCACGTCGGAGCGCTGCACGGTAAACGGGCGGTCTTCTACCAGCACTAGATCGGCGGCGTAGCCTTCGCGCAGAAAGCCGCGGCTTTCCACGTCAAACAGCTGGGCTGGGGCATGGGCGAATTTTTGCACCACCTGCGCGGTGCTGAGCTTGCCGTCAAACACCTTTTCTAGTGCTAGGTTCAGTGCGTACTGCACCAGCGGTAGGCCGCTGGGCGCACTAGCATACGGCTTGGCCTTTTCTTCCAGCGTATGCGGGGCGTGATCGGTGGCGAGCACGTCCAGCACGTCATCGGCAAGGGCTTGGATAATCGCGGCGCGGTCGGCCTCGTCTTTGATCGCCGGGTTACATTTGATCCAGTTGCCAAGACGGGCGTAGTCGGGGCGGGCGAAATGCAGAAAATGCACGCAGGTTTCGGCGGTGATCTGCTTGCGGCTGCCATCGGCGCGGATGAGTGGGCCTTTTTCAAACAGGGCCAGCTCGTCGGCGGTGGAAATATGCAGCACATGCAGGCGGGTGCCGTGGCGGCGCGCCAGCTCCATCGCCAGCCGGGTGGACTTGATGCAGGCTTCGCGGCTGCGGATATCAGGGTGGCATTCCACCGGGATGTTGTCGCCGTACTGCGCCTGATAGCGGGCAAGGTTGGCGTCGATCATCGGGGTGTCTTCGCAATGGGTGATGATTGGCACCGGTGTGTCGCGGAAGATCGCGTCCAGTGTTTCCGGGTTATCCACCAACATATTGCCGGTCGATGCGCCCATAAACACCTTGATGCCAGGTGCGGCTTTTGGGTCAAGCGCGCGAATCGCCTCCAGATTGTCATTGGACGCGCCATGGTAGAAGCCGTAATTAGCCCAAGCACGGCCCGCCGCGCGGTGGTATTTATCCTCTAGTGCTGCGCTATCCAGGGTTGGCGGCTTGGTATTGGGCATGTCCATGAAGCTGGTCAGCCCCCCGGCCACGGCCGCGGCGGATTCGGTGGCCATATCGGCCTTGTATTCCATGCCCGGCTCGCGGAAGTGCACTTGGTCGTCGATCATGCCCGGCAGCAGGCGCGCGCCCTTGGCGTCGATCACGGTTTCGCCGGGTTTACCGGTAAGGCCGCTGCCAATCTGTTGGATGCGGCCGTCTGCAAAGCGCAGATTGCCGTCAAATTCGCGGCCTTCGTTCACAAGGCGGGCGTTGACGATGAGGGTAGAAGTCATGGGGAATCCTTTTTAGAAGGGACGGGGTCGTGCCCGCCGGGATGCAGGGGGTGGCAGCGCGCAATGCGACGTGCGGCCAGCCAGCTGCCTTTAAGCGCACCGAAGCGCTCTAACGCCTCGATGGCGTATTGGGAGCATGTGGGATAAAAACGGCAGTTCGGCCCCAAAAGTGGGCTAATAAAGCGCCTGTAGCCTTGCACCAGCGCGATGAGAAATTTATTGATCACAAACGCTCACAAGAAGCGAAATTATGAGGCTGAACGTGTTACGGTTGCCCCCATGCGCGTGACAGGGTATAACAGCGCGCCTTCCCGCCTCAAGGGACAACCGAGGGAAACTTGAACGTGGCAGCGAAGAAACCAGTGAAAAAAGCCGTTAAGACGGCCAAGAAAACCGTTCCGGTGAAAAAGCCCGTGCCTGTTAAAAAGGCCGCGGCGAAAACACCTGCAAAGTCTGTTGCTGCTAAAAAGGCGGTAACTCCGGCTAAAAAGCCTGTTGTTGCTAAAAAAGCAGCAGCAGTAAAAGCGCCCGTGGCGAAAAAAGTCGCAGCGGTTAAGAAAACAGGGGGTGGAACAGTTTCCGCAGTAAAGAAGCCAGCCACAAAGGTTGCGAAGCCTGTGGCCAAAACCGTGGCTAAGGCACCGGTAAAAGCACCTGCGAAGGCGCCAGTAAAAGCGCCAGCCAAAGCCGCAGCGGTGAAACCCGTAGCGACAAAGCCTGCTGCAAAGCCGGTGGCGAAGCCAGTAGTAGCGAAACCTTCGGCCGCAAGCAAGGCGAAGCCTGAAAAGGTCGCTGCCGCACCGGCAAAAACGCCAACGCCTGCGGCAGGGGTTAAAGTACAACCGGCCAAGGTTCAAAAAACCGTGGCCCCAACACCGGGTGTGCAGAAGGCTGTGGCCGCGCCGGTGGAAGTTAAAAAACCTGCCGCAGCCAAGACAGTAGGGAAAGTAATGGTGGCAGTGGTGAAAACGAACAAGCCGGAAAGCAAACCGGTGGCAAAGAGCAAGTTCAAGGTGATCGACTTTAAGACCGACGATGCTACCGGGCGTCCCATTTTGCCAGAGGGCTACAAACCTTCGGCAGATGAAGAGTACATGAGCCCGCTGCAGCTGGAATACTTCCGTCAGCGCCTGTTGCAATGGCGCGCGGATCTGGTGGAAGAGTCCAAGCAGACCATCGAAAACCTGAAAGACGAGGTGCGCGATATTGGCGACGAAGCCGAGCGTGCGACCCGTGAAACCGAAAACTCCTTGGAACTGCGCACCCGCGACCGCTACCGCAAGCTGATTGGCAAGATCGACAGCACGCTCAAACGTGTGGACAGCGGCGAATACGGTTTCTGTGTGGATACCGGCGAAGAAATCGGCTTGGAACGCATGGACGCCCGCCTCACCGCAGAGCGCACTATCGACGCCCAAGAGCGCTGGGAACACCGGCAAAAGCAGATGGGCGACTAACCACCGCTTCATGCACCCCATACAACAAACCCCGCTGAGGCGGGGTTTGTTGTGTCAGGTCATAACATTTTCAGCGGCTTTTGCAGGCAAGCAAGGTGCGTGCATAAACAGCCTTTAGGGTTCCGCTGCTTTCTTCAGTAAGCGTTTCCGCTTTAACGAGCTGGCCTGATGCCATGCCAGCAGTAAAGCTGCCGTGTCGTCATCCACGGCAAAAAACCAAGGCAGCGGGCGATCAAGAATTTCGCCCAAGCGCTCCAACATGCGCAGGTTCGGCATGTGTCGGCCTTGTTCGTACTGATTGATACGGGGCGAGGCTACCGTAATGTCTAACTCTGCAACGATGCCCAGTTGCCGTTGGGATAAACCAGCGGCCTCGCGCGCCTGTCGCAGGCGCAAAGCCACGATTCCCAGTAAATCGTTTGACGTTGCGCGCTTGGGCAAGAAACAGACAACCTTTCCAGAACAGACTGGATAGGGTCGGCAATTCTTCTTGTGTCCACATCTAAGTAATGCTTAGATGGCAAGGTGTTAAAGGACAACCCAAGGATGAAGTTGGATATGAATAAGGGTAATTTACCTGCGCTGCGCGCAGTGATAGCTATCGTGCTGCTGGTTTTGACAGGTGCAGTAAGTGCAGAGATGTATAAAGTCAATGTTCGGCGAATCGACAAGGATTTATACAAAACCAGCGATGGCGTCTATATCCAGACGAAGTATTGCTACGAATACGCCTACGGCGACGACGCCGTGCTCAGGTACGAGCGGTATTCCTACGAAAACAAGCTGATTTTCGACAACGGCACGGTTTGTGACGTCGAAAAGGTATTCAAGTGATGGAGTCTGCCATGAAGATGGGACTGTTTTTCGTGGCTATGCCGGTAATGTGGCTGGCACTTGCGTCCGGTGCGGGAGCGCAGGAGCTTTCGGCGCAGGAAGTGTTCAAGCAGGTATCGCCAAGTGTGGTGGTGATCGAAGTTAGGGAATACCCGGAGGGGAAGCCTTCCCGGTTGGTTGCGTCGGGCAGTGGTGTCATTGTTCCGAGTCGTTCCGAAAATGGAAATCTGGTTGCTACCAACTGCCATCTGACGGACAAGTCTGACGATGGAATATTTCTGGTCAGGCATGGAGAAAGTAGTGGAATTGGGTTTATGAAAGGCAGGGATGCTGAAAGGGATTTGTGCTTAATCAATACTCTTTTCCCGGATGGTCTTGGGGAGAATAAAGGCAGCTCCATAAAAGTTGGTAAAGACGGCAAGGTCATCTACAAGAAGCTCCCGACGGTACGTGTTGCCTCTTCGCAATGGCTGGAGGTTGGTGATCCGGTTTATGCCATCGGTGCGCCGCAAGGCCTGGAGTTGACCTTGTCGAACGGTCTGGTGTCCGGCATCCGTGAGTACAAAGGCACCGAATACATCCAGACCACCGCGCCGATTTCCCAAGGTTCCAGCGGTGGCGGCCTGTTCGATGCGCAGGGGCGGCTGGTCGGCATCACCACGATGTACCTGAAAGACGGGCAGAACCTGAACTTTGCCATCCCGGCGGAGTTGATTGCATCGGTGCCGGAAGTTGGGAAAAACAACGTGCAGCCAGCTGCGCGTACGCTGGAGCCTGTGCCGCAGCCTGTAGAAAAGCCCGCATCGCCACGAAGCCGCTGGGTTGAGGTCGGTAGTAGTGATTTATCCACTGCATACGTTGATACACAGACCCTTCAACGCAACGGCACGGATGTCACTGTTTGGACGAAGTTCGTATTGGACAGGCCGAAAACCGATAAGGCCGGAGACACCTACGACGAAGAACTGAGGCTCGATGCCTATCACTGCGCAAGTCGTCAAAGCACGACGAAGTTTTTTTCGCAGAGGCTTCGTGGAAGTTTGGTTTGGAGTCACGAATACAAAAGCTACGAACAAGATCGGGGAAGCATTCAGCCTGGGACTGTGGGCGAAGCAATCATGGAGGCGGTTTGCAAATGAATGACATGGCGATTTCACATCATGGATGCGTGTTGTTGGTAGTGACTGCCTTGAGCGCCATTGCTCTCTGTGGATTTTTCATAACAAAAACGTCGGGATTTGGTCGCTATAACACATCTGTGCTTGTGGTGATTTTGGCGATTTCCTTTGGCTGCATTGCTTTGATCTCTGGCTTTCTTCCAGGGCAGGCCTTCTCTGGTTTGTTGATGGCGGTGGTTGGCTTTGCCGGCGGCATGGTGGTTGGAAAAGAGCAGTCATAGCAATTGATCATGACCAAGCTCCGCACCCACTACGACAACCTGAAAGTCGCCCGCGACGCCCCGGATTTCGTCATCCGCGCCGCGTACAAGACGCTGAGCCAGAAATACCACCCGGACAAGAATCCCGACGACGCGCGCGCTGCGCGGGTCATGTCCCTCATCAACCAATCCTACGACGTGCTGTCCGACCCGGAACGGCGGCGCGAACACGACGCATGGATCGCGCGGGAAGAAGCGAAACTCAAGGCCCAAGCCCAGCCGCAATCCCCGCCGATCCCGCCGCAATGGCAGCAGCCGGAACCGTCTCTGCCTCCCTCGCCAGCGTCCAAACACTGGCTTTCCACGCTGTTGCTGTTGCCCGTCAGGTTGTTAGCTGCTCTTTTTGAGTTCGCGCCCCGGTTGACGGTGCTGGGTCTGCTGCTTGGTGGCATCTGGTTATGGAATGCGGTGACGCCGGATCGCCCGCCGCCGCCGGGGCCGAAGCCTTATCAGGCGGCTGCGCCCGTAACTCCTTCACCTGCTCCCGCTCCCGCCAAGCCGGCCCATATCCGGCCGGCCACAGCTCCCAATGGGAGTGCATGGCCCACCCGTGCCGACTATGTGAGGGGCTATCCCATCAGCAACCGCGAAGGGCGCTCCGAAGTGACGGTGGACAATACGCAAAACGATGCAGACGTGTTCGTCAAGCTGGTATCGCTGGAAGGTGAAACCGCCTATCCGGTCAGACAGTTCTATATCCCGTCCGGCGCGAAGTTCACCATGAACAAGGTGGATGCGGGTCAGTACGACTTGCGCTATCTCGATCTTGCGACGGGAAAACTCTCGCGCTCCGAATCGTTCGAGATCGAGGAACGGCGCACGGCGACCGGTATCGAATACAGCAGCATGACCATGACGCTGTACAAGGTGCGGGATGGCAATTTCCACACGTATGCTCTTGCCGCTGACGAGTTTTGAGTGCTAATGATTGGTTCCATGAAGCGGAGAAATACATGAAGCAGTTTTCGGGGAGATTTGCTGTTCTGATGGTGCTTGCCGGGATGGTGTTTCCGCTGATGGCGGCGGAGCGTAATTTCGTGCCGGTCGCGGTGGGAGAGCAGGCGGTCGAATACGATGATGGAAATCCGGTGCTGCTTGCAAGGACGGAGCGGGCGTTCGTCGTGGCGTCCTACATTCCGCGCGACAAGAAATCCTGTCTGGTCAAGATCGAGCTGAGGAATATTGGTGGCGCGTCGTTCACCGTCAGCGAGTCCGATATCACCGCAGCTTCCGGGCAGGAGCCATTGGAGGTTGCGACCTATGCCGAGCGATTGAAAGCGCAAAAGCGTGAAGCCATGTGGGCGAATATCGCTTTAGGAATGGCCGCAGCGGCGGATGGTTACAACGCGGGTGCTGCTGGCTATAGCGAAACAAAAGGGTCGTATACCGGTTCGGTGGGCAGGTCATCCTTTAGTGGCACATATTCCGAAAAAACTTACGACTCAACGGCTGCTTATCAAGCGCAAACGCTAGCTCAGATGCGGAGTCAACAATTAAGCGAGATGCAAGCGGCGAGTGCCAAGTTCGCAAGACTGGAATTGAAAGACAGAGCGTTCAAGACCAATACGCTTTCGCCCGGTGAACTGGTGATAGGCGATGTGCAGCTATCCTTGCCGAAGAAAAACAAGAAAGTCCCCGCCGAGTTTGTCATGAGCCTAGTTGTTGCAGGGGAGTCAGTGCGGCTCTTGTTTCGAGAGCGGTGATGGTGAGGGGACGAATTCTGAATCCAGTTCCTTTTAGGAGAGCGCCAAATGGAAGTCCTGCATCGCATTTTCTCCAAGCCTTTCGAGGTGACGCAATTTTGGGTGTCTGGCCGGTATCTGGTGATGCAGATGAGTGCAGGTAACACGATCGGCCATTTGTTCAAGTATTGCCCGGAAAACGTGCGGAAGTACCAGCCTGCACAAGACGGCGATTGGTTCTTCAATGTATGTGATGGTGAGGGTGGGCCATCTGGAGGTGATTTTCTTCCTAGAGTACTGCCAAGCCGCAGGAATATCGCGGTGCTCAATGGCGCTTGTATCAAAGCTTCGCATCATCTTGATGCACGGCTGAGACATGTTGGTATGAAAGAGGGGGACGATGACAGCGCGCTGTTTACGGAGATTGTGGCGTGGTATGGCAGAGGGGCAATGGAACTTGCAAACCCGTCCTATCAGCGCGACCTCTGGCAAGTATTTGCGGACGACTGGGGGCTGGGGCTCCCTGTGCCGGAGCGGTTCGGTGTCGATTCCGTGACGATTACGCATCGCCCCGGTATGCCGTGTGCCGCTGCGATGGTGCGGGCAGTGCAGCCGATCATTGAGGCTGTGCATGGAGAAATGGAGGTCGTGAGTCAGAGTACGGAAACGGATGGCGGACGGCGGTTCGACGTGCTGGAATATCAATGCGCGGATGGGCGGACACTGGTGCAGCGATACGATATTACCGATGTATTTGGCCGTAACGACCTAGATTGGATGCACTTCCATTTCTGAATGGTGTGGATTGTGCAATCGGCACAAAATTAAAAAACCCCGCAATGAACTGCCCCCAAGAAGTTGGGCGGTTAAGACGCCATTGCCTGCTGTGCTGCTTTGGCTAGGAAGCCGCTGCGGCTCATATGCGCGGCTTCGGCGGCGCGGTCAATGCGCTGTACTAGGTTTGCAGGTAATGAAATATTCAACCTGATGGGTTTTGTGTTCACTTTGGCTAGGTCAATTTCGACCAGCATCCAAACGCCGTTGGTATAGATTGCATCGTTGACCCATTGCTCGATGCTACTAGGCTCCGGGATGGATAGGGCTTCGCCGTGGAAATGTGCCTCAACCGCTTCCTGCGCCATACGGGGAAGGTCTGCTAAATCATCGGCCGCAGTAAAACAGCCTGGAATATCGGGAAATTCGCCGCCCCAAGCGCTGCCTTCTTCGTGATGTACATAGAGGGGGTAGAGCATAACGGTCTCCTATTTCCAATCCCAGCCAGCTTGTCGATAAATACTGCGAACTGTCCCGATAGGCAGGTCATGTTTGGGGTGTGGCACTGTGACATGGCCTAGCTTATTTGCGTGCTTGAACTTGTGGTGCGAGCCGTTGACGTGTACTAGCTTCCAGCCTTCTGCCTTTAGCTTTCGGATAAGGGCTGCACTATTCATGGATGATTATACACACAAATACACATTTGCAATTCCTCGACAAAAAGCCCCCGCAAACATGCGGGGGCCTGAGTGAGTCTACGAAGTTCGGGGCTGTTACTTGGTATCTAAGCCACGCGCTTCCAGCAGCGGTTCGATCTTGGCCTCGTAGCCCGACAGGTTCGGGAACAGCTTGCCGGGGGCGATTTCGCCGCCCGGAGCAAGTACCTTCGCACGCACGCGGTCGCCGTTTTCCAGCGTCAGGCCGCCGTTGTTGCGGATCCATTGGGTGGTGTTGGCGCCCAGCACTTCCGACCAG
>NZ_JAHRWW010000015.1 GCF_019104945.1 Thermomonas sp.
CCGCCACTCGCCACCCACTTAAGCAAGCTTAAGCTGTGCTGCCGTTCGACTTGCATGTATTAGGCCTGCCGCCAGCGTTCACTCTGAGCCAGGATCAAACTCTTCACTTAAAGTTTTCGAAGCCGAAGCTTCTAATGCTTAGAAATGCAGAATTTCTCCCAGTCCCAATTACTCGCTGTACGTTGTACTTGCGTACGAATACTTAATAAGAATTGAGGTTCTGTTCGAACGTCTGCTATGGACAACTATCCATTACCAGACGCCCGCACAAGTTACCTGCGCACACTGTCAAAGATCAGCGGGTTGGGCCTCAGCGCCTTTCCCTTTTCACCCCGTCGCCGTAGCGTCCGAGTGAGCCGCCCATTATGCCGAAGTTTTTCAACTTGTCAACACGCCGGAGCGATTTTTTTCGTTTCTCTCAAACCGCCGAAGCGCCTGAGCGAGCCGCACATCTTAGCGAACTTTCCGTGTTTGTCAACACTTCATTTCGCCGCCTTGCCGACCCCTTCCGCTGCAAACCGCAGCCCGCTGCAGAAGGGAGGCGAATCATGCGCCTGTTTTTCGGTTTTGGGAAGTCTTGACGTGTTGACGGATCCCGTGCAATACGCGCATCGTGCGCGATTGCTTTTACTACTTTGGAGCCTACATGCGCCTGCACGCCTTACTTCCAGCCCTCATCCTCTCGCTTTCCAGCTGCGCGAGCGCCAGCCAACCTTGGGTGGAGCTAGGCGGCCAACGCTATCAGGTGGAAATTGCCAATGACGATGCCGAACGTGCGCGCGGTTTGATGTTTCGTGACGTGTTGGAAGACGGCCACGGCATGCTTTTCATTCATGACACCCAAGCGCCGCAGGCGTATTGGATGAAGAACACCAAGATTCCGCTGGATATTTTGTACTTCGATAACGACCGCAATTTGGTTTCGCAGCAGCGCGGAGTACCGCCCTGCTCGCTAGGCGACGCCTGCCCGCCCTACCCCAGCAATGCGCCTGCGCGTTATGTGCTTGAGCTCAATGCTGGGCAAGCAGAAAAAATGCAGCTTAAAGATGGAGCTAAGCTCACCTTTGGTCCTAACATCCCCGTTGCGAAGTAAACCGGCATGTCCCGTTCTTTTCCCGTGCGCGGCCTATACGCCATCACCAATGGCCCTAGGCCCGACCTGATCACTGCGGTTTCCGCGGCTCTTGATGGCGGCGCCGCCTGCATCCAGTACCGCGACACCACACAGGACCACACGCGACGTTTGCAAGAAGCCAGCGCGCTGGCGCAGCTTTGCCACGCGCACAACATCCCGCTGGTGATCGATAACGATTGTGCACTGGCGCAAGCCTGCAATGCCGACGGCGTACATGTGCATACGATTGAAGACGCCACTACGGCTCGCGCTGCGCTAGGCCCGCAGGCAATCGTAGGGCTTTCGTGCAAAAGCTCGCTCACTACGGCGCAGTTAGCGCTGGCCGTGGGTGCGAGCTATATCTCATTTGGCGTGTGCTATGCCTCGCCTACGCTGCCACAGGCTAAGCCCATTCCGCATGAACTATTCGCCGAAAGCGCCGTTCTGGAACTGCCGCGTGTGGCTATTGGCGGCATCACCGCCGACAATGGCGCAGCACTTGTGGCGGCAGGAGCCGATGTTTTGGCTTCGATCAGCGGTGTGTTTGATGCCCCTGATATCACCGCCGCTGCGCGCGCCTACCTTTCCTGCTTTTAAGTTGAACTCATGAACACCGAACGCTCCCACGCCCTGTTTACCCAAGCCCAAACCCTGATGCCCGGCGGCGTCAACTCACCCGTACGCGCGTTCAAATCGGTGGGTGGTGAACCATTTTTCGTGCAGCGCGCCGACGGCCCCTATTTGTTTGATGCCGACGACAACCGCTATATCGATTATGTGGGTTCGTGGGGGCCGATGATCGTTGGCCACAACCACCCAAAGGTCCTCGATGCGGTGATTGAAACCGCCAAGCATGGCCTGAGTTTCGGCACGCCGAATCCGCTGGAAGTAACGATGGCCGAGACCATCACGCGCCTGATTCCAAGCTGTGAAATGGTGCGCATGGTGAACTCCGGTACCGAAGCCACGCTCTCGGCGATTCGTCTTGCGCGCGGTGCAACTGGACGCAGCAAAATTGTGAAGTTTGAAGGCTGCTACCACGGCCACGGCGACAGCTTCCTAGTGAAAGCAGGCAGCGGCGCGCTGACCTTTGGTGTACCCACATCACCGGGTGTGCCGAAAACACTGGCGGACCTAACGCTCACGCTTCCCTATAACGATTTCGACGCCGCCACCGCACTGTTTGCCGAATGCGGCAGCGAGATTGCGGGGCTCATCATCGAGCCCGTAGTGGGCAATGCCAACTGCCTGCCACCACGTGAAGGCTACTTGCAGCACCTGCGCGCTCTGTGCACGCAGCATGGGGCGCTGCTGATCTTTGATGAAGTAATGACCGGCTTTCGCGTGGCGCTAGGCGGTGCGCAGGCGCGCTATGGCATTACCCCGGACCTGTCCACCTTCGGCAAGGTGATCGGTGGCGGCATGCCAGTAGGCGCGTATGGTGGCCGCCGCGAGTTAATGCAGCAGATCGCGCCGAGTGGGCCGATCTATCAGGCCGGCACCCTGTCTGGTAATCCGGTGGCGATGGCAGCCGGGCTTGCGATGCTGGAACTGATCCAAGTACCGGGCTTTTACGCGGCGCTGGAAGCCAAGACAAATGCACTATGCGACGGGCTAGAAGCGGCCGCGCGCGAAGCGGGCGTGGCCTTCACCACTCAGCGTGTGGGCGGCATGTTCGGGATGTTCTTCAGCAGCGAAACCGTGGATACCTACGCCCAAGCGATGGCCTGCGATAGCGCGGCGTTCAACCGCTTCTTCCACGCCATGCGCGAGCGCGGCGTGTACTTGGCCCCTAGCGCGTTTGAGGCGGGCTTTCTTTCCAGCGCGCATGACGATGATGTCATCGCCGCCACGATTGCTGCCGCGCGCGAAGCCTTCAAGATCGCCCGGGAGGGGTGATGTTCGAACCCGAGCAGCCGGTCGTCCAAGGCGAAAAAAACAGTTTCTTTGAGCGCAATCTGCAACCGGCCAGCCGGGAGGGATTGCGCTATCGGCTGTACCGGCTGCTGTTTCATCATGAGTCACGCGATGAGCGCAACTTTGACCTTGCGCTCACCGTCATCATCATCGCCAGCGTACTGGTGGTGATGCTGGATAGTGAGGCTTCGATCAAGGCGCGCTGGCATACGTGGCTCTTTGTTGCCGAGTGGATTTTTACGCTGCTATTTACCGTGGAATATGCCGTGCGTATTTGGGTGCTGCGCGCCCCGCTACGCTATGCCAACAGCTTCTTGGGCATTGTTGACCTGCTCGCGATTTTGCCCACGTTTCTAGCGCTGCTGTTTCCGGCGAGCGTGTCGCTGACGGTGATCCGCATTCTGCGGCTTCTACGTATTTTCCGCATTTTGAAGCTGGTCAAATACTCGGATGAAGCGGGCCTGCTGATTCAATCATTGATTCGCAGTCGGCGAAAAATTTTAATTTTCGTAACCACGCTTATCACCATTGCGGTGATCTTCGGTGCATTGATGTATTTGGTGGAAGGCCCTGAACACGGCTTTGACAGCATTCCTACTGGGGTCTACTGGGCGATTGTGACGATGGCCACTGTGGGCTATGGCGATCTTTCTCCGGGCACGGGGCTGGGGCGTTTTCTCACCTCGGCGCTGATCATCATCGGTTACAGCATCATTGTTGTGCCCACCGGCATCTATAGCGCTGAGCTAGCGCGCAATATCCGCGGGCATGGACGCAAGCAGGTGCGCTGTTCGCAATGCAGCCTCAACGAGCACAATATCGACGCATGGTATTGCCGCAAATGTGGAACGGCATTGCCGCATGCCGGTAGCGATTTGAATTAGCAAATTCACCGCCGTGTGCTCACGCGGCCTACACATGCGGGTTTTTATGGTGGCTGCATGTCGTGCAGGGCAACGGGGCCGTAGCTCCACGACGCTATCCTGGAGTTCACACCATGAAACTTCGTCTTCTTGCTGGCGCTGTCGCGCTGGCGGTATCTGTTCCTTTTGCCGTTTCCGCAACAGCGCTTCCGCAACAAGCAAAGCCAGCGCAGCACGAGCACGCGACGACTGCACATCACACCGCAAAGAAAGCGGAAGCTGCCACCGCTCAAACTGCACCTGAGCTACACAAGGCATTACGCAGCCTGTGGCATGGCCATATCGTTGCGACGCGCGATTATGCTTTTGCCGTTCACAAGGGCGACGCTGAAGCTGCTACAAAAGCCGCCGACGCTACCGTGGCCAATGCCAAAGACATTGCCAATGCTGTTGCAGGGTTTTATGGGCAAGCCGGTGGTGATGGCGTGCTAAAGCTGCTGGGCGGCCACTGGGCAGGCGTCAAGGCCATGACCGACGCGCAGCACGCCAATAACGCGGCGGGTGTGGATAAGGCGATGCAAGACCTCACCGCCAATGCGGCTGACCTTGCCAAGTTCTTGCACACCGCCAACCCGAACAATTGGCCACAAGATGCGGTAGAAGGGCTGCTGCTTGGCCACGTTGCGGGGCATAAGGCGCAGATTGCGCAAATCATGGCGGGCGACAGCAAGGGTGAAGCCGTTACTTGGCAGTCGATGCAAGATCATATGAACACGATTGCGGATGCGCTGGCCGATGGCCTTGCCAAACAATTCCCGGATAAGGCGAAGTAATCTTCGCGCGGCCGTGCTGCGTAAAGCCGGCTGATTTCTACCTTCACAAACAGCGCCCCTTCTTCAAGGGCGCTGTTTGTTTGTTTCACTCTGTTAGATAGCGCGCGCAACAAACGCCTGTAGTGCGTCGCGTAGGCGTGCAAGACCTTCGGCTACTTCGTCGTCACGGATATTGAGCGCTGGCACGAGACGCAACACACCGACACCTGCAGACAGCAGCAACAAGCCGTGTTCGACGGCAAGGTCTAACATTTCACCCGCACGTTCGGCGTACTGCGGCTTCAACACAGCGCCCAACATCAGGCCGCGCCCACGCACTTCGGTAAACAGATTCAACTCACCATTGATGGTTTCGATACCCTCACGCAGCGCCTGCGACTGCCGCTGCACATTCGCCACAATCTCTTCCGACGTCAAACGCTTCAGTGCCACGCGTGCTACCGCTGCTGCCAGTGGGTTTCCGCCAAAAGTGGTGCCGTGTGCGCCAAATTGCATCGCTTGCGCGGCTTTTGCGCCCACCAGCATGGCCCCGATAGGAAAGCCTGCGCCGAGTGCTTTTGCGAGCGTCACGATATCGGGCTCAATGCCGTCTTGCCAATGTGCAAACAGGCTGCCGCTGCGCCCCATGCCGCACTGAATTTCATCCAATACCAAGAGTGCGTCGTGTTGATCACACAGCGCGCGCACCGCCTGCAAGTAACCGGGAGCAGCAGGCATCACGCCACCTTCGCCCTGTATCGGCTCCAGCATCACGGCGGCCACATCACCTGCCGCCATCGCGGCTTCTAGCTGCGCAATATCGTTGAAATCGACGTAACGAAACCCACCCGGTAACGGCTCGTAGCCTTGTTGGTATTTGGGTTGCGCGGTGGCCGTTACCGACGCTAGCGTGCGGCCGTGAAAGCTGCCCTTGCAGGTGATAATGACGCGGCGCTCGGGGCCACGCCCTTGCACGCTGGCCCATTTGCGCACCAGCTTGATCGCCGCTTCGTTCGCTTCAGTACCGGAGTTACACAGAAACACGCGCTCGGCAAACCGCGATGCTGCAACGAGCTCTTGCGCCAAGCGAATCGGCGGCTCGCTATAGAACACGTTGCTGGTATGCCATAGCTTGCTCGCCTGCTCGAGCAGCGCTACATTTAATTCCGGATCGCAATGTCCAAGGCTGCACACGGCGATGCCGGCGGCGAAATCCACATATTCACGCCCTTCGCTATCCCAAACGCGTGAACCGAGGCCGCGCTCAAGCACCATTTCGCGCGGTTTGTAGATAGGCAAAAAACTGTCTCGCCCCATCGCGAGCAGCGCATGTGCGGTTGCTTGCGTCATGTCACCACTCTCCTGTGTTGGGCATCGACGCCCACGGTTCCTGCGGTGGCAGGCGGCCTTCTTGCAGCAGCTCCACCGAGATGAGATCGGGCGAGCGCACAAACGCCATATGGCCATCGCGCGGCGGGCGGTTGATGGTGTACCCCATGTCGTGTAGGTGCTGGCAGGTGGCGTAGATATCAGCCACGCGGAAAGCGAGATGGCCAAAGTTGCGAGCAGTGCCGTAGTCTTCTTCCGAGCCCCAATTCAGGGTGAGCTCGATTTCAAAATCCGGCGTTTCATCGGCCGCCAGATACACCAAGGTGAAGCGCCCTTGCTCGCTTTCCATGCGCCGCACCTCGCGCAGGCCAAGCCCTTCACAATAAAAGCGCAGGGAGGCGTCGAGGTCGCGCACGCGCACCATGCTGTGCAGATATTTCATAACAACATCCTTTTGGGGGAGGAAACGAATGCAGTTGCTTAAGCGTCTAGGTAAAGGTCCGGCAGCAGCGGCATCGACGGATCTTCCGCATAGACAGACAGATCGGTGACACCGGCCTCGCGCAGCACTTCATCATCAATGAGGAAGTGCCCAGCAAACCCGCGCGCTTGACGGGTCAAGATGGCATGCGCGGCGTCGCCCATAATTGTTGGCTTGCGGCCATTACCCGCGCTCACGCCGGGGATCATATTGAGCGCATCGGTAGCGATCAGCGTGCGCGGCCAAAGTGCATTCACGGCGACGCCCTGCGCGCCAAATTCAGCAGCCAAACCGAGGGTGACAAAGCTCATCCCCATTTTCGCCAAGGTGTAGGCAGTGTGCGGCCCCCACCATTTCGGATTGAGCGACGGCGGCGGGCATAGGGTCAAAATATGCGGGTTCTGCGCTTTCAACAGATGCGGCAAGCAGGCCTGCGCGCACAAGAAGCTGCCGCGGCTATTGACCTGCGTCATCAGGTCGAAGCGCTTCATCGGCGTATCCAGCGTGCCGCGTAGCCAGATGGCGCTGGCGTTATTGATCAAAATATCGATGCCGCCGAAGGTTTCCACCGTTTCGGCGACGGCGGCCTGCACTTGGTCTTCTTCACGAATATCGCATTTAATCGCCAACGCGCGGCCACCCGCCTCTTCAACCGCCTTCGCAGCGGTGTGAATGGTGCCCGGTAGTTTGGGGTTGGGCGTATCGGATTTTGCCGCGATCACCACGTTGGCACCGTCTTGCGCCGCACGCAGGGCAATAGCGAGACCGATGCCACGCGAGGCACCGGTGATGAATAGGGTTTTCCCTGCAAGCGTTGTCATATGAATTCTTCCTGACATTAGAAAGGGTGAAGTGTAGCCTCGCCGCCTATAATCCGCTGATGCAAAGCGTATGGTTTGACAACACCGTAGCCTGGATCGGCGCCCACCCTGTGGCGGCCGGGCTATTGATTGCCCTGATCGCGTTTAGCGACGCGGTGATTGTACTTGGCGCGCTGGTGCCCGCACTGCCGCTGATGATTGCCATTGGTGTTCTGATTGGCATGGGCGAAATCTCCGGCCCCTATGCGGTTGCCTGCGCGGCCTTGGGCGCACTGGCGGGTGATGGATTGAGTTACTGGGTGGGACGGCGTTGGGGCGATACTTTGCGCGGGGTATGGCCCTTTCGGCGCTACCCGCAGCTGCTTGATCGCGGCGAGGTATTGTTTCGCCGCAATGCACTGAAAAGCATTTTCATTGCCCGCTATGTGGGGGCTGTGCGACCGTTTGTACCGGCCATTGCGGGCATGGCAAAAATGCCGCCATACCGCTACCTGCAAGCCAGTGGCGCAGCCTGCCTGTCGTGGGCGGTGCTGTTTCTGCTACCGGGCTGGGCGCTGGGCCAAGCCTACGATGCCGTGGCCGCTGTGGCCGACAAGCTTGCACTGGCCCTGTTGGGACTGCTCGCTGCGCTTGCATTGGCGTGGGCGATGGTGATCTACACATGGCGTTGGTTTGCGCTCAACGCCGATACGCTGCTGGCCCGCATCGCTACGTGGACGCAGAAGCACCCCCGCTTTGGGCGTCACGCGGCGGCATTGATGGACAAGCGTCGCCCAGAAACCGCCCCCTTGCTGCTACTGGCCGCCTGTTTATTTGGCTTTTCTTGGGCGTGGGCGTGGCTAAGCGCCACCCTGCTGGCCCACGGCGGCCAGTTGCAGCTTGACCGCGACGTGCACGCGCTGATGTTCACCCTGCGTAACCCCTTGGCCGACCGGCTCATGGCCACGCTATCGGAGCTTGGCAGCGCTCCGGTTCTGGGCATCGCCTCGCTGGCTGCACTGCTGTGGCTGCTGTGGCGCAGGCGCTGGATGGCCGCCGCCCACTGGCTGGCCGCGATCGGCGTAGGGCTAGCGCTCACCGAAGCCTTGGCCGCGGTGGTGACGATGCCGCGCCCACCCACCGCAAGCGCTGGCTTTGGTTTTCCTTCGATCGCCGTCACCATGACCACCGTGGTGTTCGGCTTCTTCGCTGTTTTGATTGCGCGCGAACTCCCGGGGCGCCAGCGCATTTGGCCCTATCTACTCACCGGAATTGCGACCACTGTTGTTGGATTTGCGCGCCTGTATCTTGGCGCGCACTGGTTGTCTGACATTATTGGCAGCATGCTCTTGGGCGCTATTTGGGTGCTGGTGATTGGCATTGCTTACCGCCGCCACAGCGAACGCTCCTTCTGGATGCGGCCTTTAGGCTGGACCTTCTACGGCTGCTTCGTTCTTGTGGCCGCTTGGTACGCCCCGCGCCACGCCCCAGAAACGCTTGCCCAATTTGTACCGCCCCCCCCCACTGAAACACTGTCACTGGCGCAGTGGCAGGCGCACGGCATCCAACGCCATCACGCGCGGTTTGATATTGAGATCGCGGGCGAAGTGATCCTGCTGCGCGAATACTTACTCGAAAACGGCTGGCAGGCGCAGCCCGCTGCCGATTGGTTAGACACGCTCAACCTATTAGACGACAGCCTTGCTCCGCAGGAGCGCGCCGTGTTGCCGCTGGCGCTCGATGCCCACCCCGAACGCCTATTGATGCGCCGCGTCGACCCCAACAACCCACGCCATATCGAGGTCTTGCGCGTCTGGCCCGCACCGGCGCGGCTCAACAATGACGCGCCACTTTGGGTGGCGCGCTACGACGTGATGCATTTGCAGCGTTCACTGCACTTACTCACCTTTTGGAAGCCGCAGCCGCCGACGCATACGCTTCCGACAGACTTGCAAACGCTGACGCAGCAACCGGGGCTGCGCGTATTGATCCACCCGCGCGGCTAGTGGCTACCCATTCTGCAATGCAGAAAAAAACCGCCTCGGCGCGCCATCGAAGCCGCCGTTGGACATAAACACCACGTGGTCACCGGGCTGTACCCGCGCCTGCAGTTCAACCAGCAGTGCATCGACGCTGGCAACCGCATGTCCGTGCCCGTGCAGTGCGGCAATCACCCGCCCCGCATCCCACGGCAGCTCTGGCCGCGCCAAAAACACCACTTCATCGGCCAACGCCAGCGACGGTGCTAACGCATCGGCATGCGCACCGAGCCGCATGGAATTACTGCGCGGCTCCATCGCAACCATGATCCGTGCCGCCCCCACCTTGGCGCGGAGCCCGGCGAGCGTGGTGTGGATCGCCGTTGGGTGGTGGGCAAAATCGTCATACACGGTAACCCCCGCGTGCTCACCAATCACCTCGAGCCTGCGCTTGACGCTGCTGAACTGCGCCAACGTTGGGATGACCGCAGCCACGTCCACGCCCACCGCCGCGCAGGCCGCCAGCGCCGCCAGTCCGTTTAATACGTTGTGGTCGCCCAGCAGTGACCATTCAACTGCACCGATCTCCTGCCCATCGCGCAGCACCGCAAAACGGCTACCGTCTTCGCTCAGCTTACGCGCGCTCCACTCAAACGCCGGTTCAAAACCAAAACGCTCCACCGGTGTCCAGCACCCCATCGCCAGCACTTCGCGCAAGCGCTCGTCGTGGCCATTGACGATCAACCGTCCGCGCGACGGCACGGTACGCACTAAATGGTGGAACTGGCGCTGGATCGCGGCGACATCGGGGAAAATATCGGCGTGGTCATATTCCAAATTATTGAGAATGGCCACCAGCGGCCGGTAGTGCACAAACTTGCTGCGTTTATCGAAAAACGCGGTGTCGTACTCGTCGGCTTCAACGACAAACTCCCGCCCTGCACCCAGCCGCGCCGACACGCCGAAATCTTCTGCCACCCCGCCAATCAAAAAGCCCGGTGCACGCTCGGCGCGATCCAGCAAATAGGCCAAGATCGTCGTGGTCGTGGTTTTGCCATGGGTGCCTGCCACGGCCAAGGTATCGCGCCCCGGCAGCACCTGCTCACTTAACCACTGCGCGCCCGAGGTGTAGCTAAGGCCCGCATTGAGCACGTGCTCCACCGCAGGATTACCGCGGGAAAGGGCATTTCCCACGATGATCTCATCACAGCCAAGCACGATATTGTCCGCGCTATAGCCTTGCTTCAGCGCGATCCCCAGCGTTTCTAGCTGGGTGGACATCGGTGGGTAGATGTTCTGGTCGCTGCCTTCAACGGCATGCCCCAGCTCGCGTGCAAGGGCGGCCACGCCGCCCATAAATGTCCCGGCGATGCCGAGGATATGCAGTTTCACGTTTTTTAACCGACGTCGTGCCCGTGCTGAATGGCTTCGATGATGCGGGTAAACACATCATCCAGTGCACCCACGCCGTTGACGCAGGTCAGCTGCCCTTGTTGGCGGTAGAACTCGATCACCGGCGCGGTTTTTTCGTCATACACGTTCAGACGATGGCGCACCGCTTCGGGGGTATCGTCGGTGCGGCCTTCGGCTTGTGCGCGACCGGCCAAACGCTCGATGATCTGTTCGTTATCCACCACCAGCTGCACCGCCGCGTCAAACTTCTGGCCGAGGCTTTCGAGCAGCTTACCCAGCGCATCGGCCTGCGCCAGATTGCGCGGGTAGCCGTCCAAAATGAAGCCCGCTTGGGTGTCTGCGCGCGAGAAGCGGTCTTTCAGCATCCCCAGCAAAATCTCATCACTAACCAGATCGCCGCGCTCCATCACGGCTTTGGCTTGAAGGCCCAGAGGACTCCCTGCCGCGACTTCTGCGCGCAGCAGATCGCCGGTGGAAATATGCGGTACTTGCAGATGTTCCTTCAGGCGCGCGGCCTGTGTCCCCTTGCCGGATCCCGGTGCCCCCAATAAAACCAATCGCATCGATTTACTCCAGTACAAAATGAAGAACGGGCGGCGTTAGACTGCACACACCCTTAACCCTGTCAGCTTAACGCATCTTGGGCCTATTTCAGGGGCCAAATTGAAGGAATTTCCCATGCCAACAGGCAACTTGCTGTATGCCCAAAGCGGCGGTGTCACTGCCGTGATCAATGCCACCGCCTCCGCCGTTTTACAGGCTGCACGCGCCAAAAAGGTGCGCGTCCTGGCCGCCCGCAACGGTATTTTAGGTGCGTTGCGTGAGGAATTGATCGACACCACCACCCTTACCGCGGCCGAAGTCAAAGGCCTCGCCCACACCCCCGGCGGCGCGTTTGGCAGCTGCCGCCTCAAGCTGAAGTCGCTCGCTGACGACCGCGCCAAATACGAGCGCCTGCTGGAGGTGTTCAAGGCCCATGATATCCGCTGGTTTCTCTATAACGGCGGCAACGATTCTGCCGATACCGCGCTCAAAGTCTCACAACTGGCCGAAGAGTTTGGCTACCCATTGACCTGCGTCGGGGTACCGAAGACCGTTGATAACGACCTAGCCGTTACCGATTGCTGCCCCGGCTTCGGCTCTGCCGCCAAATTCACTGCCGTGTCGGTGCGCGAGTGTGCGCTTGACGTGGCCGCCATGGCAGAAACGTCCACCAAGGTCTTTGTGTATGAAGCCATGGGCCGCCACGCGGGCTGGCTGGCCGCAGCGGCCGGACTGGCGGGAGAAGATAAAAACGACGCGCCGCACATCATTCTCTTCCCCGAACGCGTCTTTGATGAGGCCGATTTCATGGCCAAGGTCGATGCCATCGTCAAACGCGTGGGCTATTGCGTGGTGGTGGCGAGCGAAGGCATTCGCCGCGCAGACGGCAGTTTTGTGGCCGACGCGGGCGGCGGCAAGGATAGCTTCGGCCACACCCAACTGGGCGGCGTGGCCTCGCATTTGGCCGGGCGCGTCAAAGATACGCTGGGCTACAAAGTACACTGGGCACTGCCCGATTACCTGCAGCGCTCGGCGCGGCATCTGGCCAGCAAAACCGACGTCGAACAGGCTATGGCGGTGGGCCGCGCCGCAGTAGAAAGCGCGTTGGCCGGACAGAACGCAGTGATGCCGGTGATCGTGCGTGATGCGGATGAACCGTATCACTGGCATATCGATATTGCCCCGCTTGCGCACATTGCCAATCGTGAAAAAACCATGCCAAAAGGCTTTATTCGTAAGGATGGCTATGGCATTACCATCGCTGCACGCCGCTATCTGGCGCCACTGATCAGCGGCGAAGCCCCTCCGCCTTATGGCCGGAATGGGGTGCCTAATTACGTTACCCCTACTATGCGCACGCTCACGCGTAAACTGCCCAAATGGACAGGCAAGTAACGCCAAGCGCCTTTACACTTTGACCGTTTTGCTCATTCACAGGACGAAAGACACCATGAAAACTGTACTTGCTACTGCTGTACTCGCCTTTCTTGCGGCCTCCATCAGCGCGCCTGCGCATGCCCAATGGAGCAAGAAAAAGAACGACCCTCAAGGTGCTGCGGCGGGTGCAAACTCCAAAGGTGCCGCCCTCAACCTAGAACACTGCGACGAGCCGATGGGCACGATTGCCGTGGTGGAAGAGCAAGAAGGCGACTGGTATCGCTACCTCTCCACCGACCTGCGCCTGCCGTCTACGGTGCCGGTGATTCGCATGCTGATCCAGCAGTCGAACTGCTTCGTGGTGGTTGAACGCGGCCGCGCCATGCAGAACATGATGCAAGAACGCGCTCTGATGGACAGCGGCGAGCTGCGCCAAGGTAGCGACTTCGGCAAAGGCAAAATGGTTGCCGCCGATTACACCATGAACCCCAGCATCAACTTCTCGCAAAGTAACGCGGGCGGCATTGGCGGCGTACTGGGTGCGTTTGGGGGCAAGCTGGGCGCGATTGGCGCGATTGCGGGCGGCCTGAAGTTCAAGAAAGCCGAAACCATGCTGACCATGATCGACAACCGCTCCGGCGTACAGATCGGCGTGGCCCAAGGCAATGCCACCAAGACCGATTTCGGTCTCGGTATTGGTGGCGGTGGCAGTAGCGGCTTCGGCGCACTAGGCGGCTATAGCAATACACCGGAAGGCAAGGCGCTGGCAGCGGCGTTCGCCAACGCTTACAACAACCTCGTTATTGCGATGCGCGACTACACGCCGCAGCAGGTGCAAGGCGGCTTAGGCAAAGGCGGCAAGCTGAAAGTGGGCGACTGACTCCATCCCCCGCACCTCCCCCTACAAACGCCCGGCCCATCCGGGCGTTTGCTTTTCTAACTTAGGCGCACATGCGATCCTGTGCCCATGCCGGTCATTCTTGTCAAAGCCAAGCCGAACTCCCGCGCGAGCGCGCTCACCCAGCAAGAGGACGGCACTTGGCTGGCGCAGCTCAAATCCCCGCCCGTAGATGGCAAGGCCAATGCCGAACTCATCGCGCTGATCGCCAAACAATTTGGCTGCACAAAAGCGAATATCGACATCAAAACCGGCGCGGGTAGCCGCCTTAAGCGCATCACGATTCCAGATTAAACCGCCTTCGCGCAAAAAATCCGCTGCTTCTATACACGCAAACCCCCATGCGTGTGCGATAGTCATGACGCTGCCTGCAGGCAGGCAGATCAACCTTCGTTTTTCCACGTCACTCCGGGGAGGGGTTTCATGCTGGAGCAATACGGTTTGGTTTTGGCGCTGGTTTGCGCCGTTATTGCAATCATCTACGGCCTGTGGGCAGCGGCCTGGATCAATCGACAACCTGCAGGCAACGAGCGCATGCAGGAAATTGCGGGGGCCATTCAAGAAGGCGCTGCCGCGTATCTCAACCGCCAATACACCACGATCGCCGTGGCAGGCGTCGTTTTGTTGGTGCTCATTGGCATCTTTATCAGCTGGCATACCGCAATCGGCTTCCTCATCGGGGCGGTGCTCTCAGGTGCGGCAGGCTATATCGGCATGAACGTGTCGGTACGCGCCAATGTGCGCACCGCCGAAGCCGCGCGCCAAGGCATGGGCCCGGCGATGAACGTCGCCTTCAAAGGCGGCGCGATCACCGGCATGCTGGTCGTGGGCCTCGGCCTGCTGGGCGTTGCTGGCTACTACGGGCTGCTCACTGGCTATCTCAATGCCAGCCAAAGCGAAGCACTGCACGCACTGGTGGGGCTTGCCTTCGGTAGTTCGCTAATCTCAATTTTTGCGCGCCTCGGCGGCGGTATTTTCACCAAGGGTGCCGACGTGGGTGCCGATCTCGTGGGCAAAGTAGAGGCAGGTATTCCTGAAGACGACCCGCGCAACCCGGCGGTGATCGCCGATAACGTGGGCGATAACGTCGGCGATTGCGCGGGCATGGCCGCTGACTTATTCGAAACCTATGCGGTCACCGTCATCGCCACCATGCTCTTAGGTGGCCTGATGGCCAGTACCGTGGGGCATAACGCGGTGCTGTATCCGCTGGTATTGGGTGGCGCCTCGATCATCGCTTCGATCATCGGCGCGTTCTTTGTCAAAGTATCCGGCAGCAACCCCAACATCATGGGCGCGCTGTATCGCGGCGTGATTGTCTCGGCAGTACTGGCGGCGGTGGCGTTCTATCCCATCACCACGCAGATGATGGCCGACTCAAGCTTCGGCGCGATGAATCTGTTTGGTTGCGCGCTGATTGGGCTGGTGCTCACCGGCGTCATCGTATGGGTCACCGAGTATTACACCGGTACTCAGTACGCACCGGTGAAGCACGTTGCGCAAGCCTCCACCACTGGCCACGGCACCAATATCATCGCGGGCCTTGGTGTGTCGATGAAGTCCACCGCGCTGCCGGTATTGGCCGTGTGTATTGCGATTCTGGGTGCCCACCACCTTGGTGGCCTGTACGGAATCGCGATCGCCGCCACGTCGATGCTGTCGATGGCGGGCATGATCGTGGCCTTGGACGCGTACGGCCCGATCACCGACAACGCTGGCGGCATCGCTGAAATGAGCGAACTGCCCAGCGAGGTGCGCGACGTCACCGACCCGCTGGACGCCGTGGGCAACACCACCAAGGCGGTGACCAAGGGCTATGCGATTGGTTCGGCTGCGCTGGCCGCCCTCGTCCTATTCGCCGACTACACCCACAACCTGCAAACCGCACACCCAGACGTGCAGTTCACCTTCGATCTGTCCAACCATATGGTGATCATCGGCCTGCTGATTGGTGGCTTGATTCCCTATTTGTTCGGCGCCATGGCGATGGAAGCGGTGGGCCGCGCGGCGGGTGCGGTAGTGGAAGAAGTGCGCCGTCAGTTCCGCGAGATCAAAGGCATCATGGACGGCAGCGGCAAACCGCAGTACGACAAAGCCGTGGACATGCTGACCAAGTCGGCGATCAAAGAAATGATCGTGCCCTCGCTACTACCTGTGGCCGTTCCGGTCGTTGTGGGCTTGGCGCTTGGCCCGCAAGCGCTGGGCGGCCTGCTGATCGGCACGATTGTCACCGGCATCTTCGTGGCCATTTCCATGACCACCGGCGGCGGCGCTTGGGATAACGCCAAGAAATATATCGAAGATGGTCATTTTGGCGGCAAGGGGTCCGATGCGCACAAAGCCGCGGTGACCGGCGACACCGTGGGCGACCCCTACAAGGACACTGCAGGCCCGGCGGTGAACCCGCTGATCAAGATCATCAATATTGTGGCGCTACTCATCGTGCCGCTGCTGCCAGTTACCGCGAGTGACCAGCAGCCCAACCCGCCTGCGATCTCCGCACCGGCCATGAGCGCGGTTGCCACTGACGCCGCGCCAGCTGAGGCCGCCACCGAAACACCGGTGGCGGAAGAAGACACGGCCGTGGTGAACGACGCCGACGTGGACAACGCACCGGCAGAGCAATAGCCGCTGCGCCCACGGTGCCAGCAAAAACGGCGGCCTTGATGGCCGCCGTTCTTTTAACACCTTGCGCGACTTGGCTTACTTCGCCAAGCGCTTGGCAATGGCCGCGCCGAGGTCGCCCGGTGATTTCACCGTGGTCACACCGGCTTTTTCCATCGCGGCAAACTTGCCTTCCGCCGTACCCGAACCGCCCGACGCAATCGCACCGGCGTGGCCCATGCGCTTGCCCTTCGGCGCCGACGCACCGGCGATAAAGCCCACCACCGGCTTGGTGACGTGCTTGGCGATGAACTCAGCGGCTTCTTCTTCCGCGCTACCACCGATTTCGCCCACCATGATGATGCCTTCGGTCTGCGGGTCGTTCTGGAACAGCTTCAGCGCATCAATGAAATTGGTGCCGTTGATCGGGTCGCCGCCAATACCAATGCAGGTGCTCTGGCCTAAGCCAACGTCCGTGGTTTGCTTCACTGCTTCATAGGTCAAGGTGCCCGAACGCGACACAATGCCCACCTTGCCCGGCATATGAATATGCCCCGGCATGATGCCGATCTTGCATTCGCCCGGGGTAATCACGCCGGGGCAGTTCGGGCCGATCAGCACGGTTTCGGGGTAGCCCTTCAGCACGTTCTTCACGCGCAGCATGTCCAGCACCGGAATGCCCTCGGTGATGCACACAATTACCTTGATGCCCGCGTCGGCGGCTTCAAGAATGGCGTCCGCAGCAAACGGCGGCGGCACGTAGATCACCGACGCATTCGCGCCAGTTTTGCTCACCGCATCCGCCACGGTGTTGAACACTGGCAGGCCAAGGTGCTCAGTGCCGCCCTTACCGGGGGTCACACCACCCACAACCTTGGTGCCGTAATCCAGCATCTGCTGGGCGTGGAAGGTGCCCTGCGAGCCGGTAAAGCCCTGCACGATCACCTTGGTATCTTTATTGATCAAAACAGACATGTTGAAATCCTTTAGTTCGATCAGGCGACGGCCGCGACGGACTTCTTCGCGCCGTCGTTGATGTCATCGGCCGGAATGATGGCCAAACCGGAGTTCTTCAGCAGCTCCTTACCGGCCTCCACGTTGGTGCCCGCTAGGCGCACGATCACCGGGATCTTCACGCCCACGTCCTTCACCGCCGCAATGATGCCTTCGGCGATCATGTCGCAGCGCACGATACCGCCGAAGATGTTGACGAAAATCGCCTTCACCTTATCCGACGACAGGATCAGTTTGAACGCTTCGGTGACGCGCTCTTTCGTCGCACCGCCGCCCACGTCGAGGAAGTTCGCAGGCTCGCCGCCGTTGAGCTTGATCACGTCCATGGTGGCCATGGCCAGACCGGCGCCGTTGACCATGCAGCCGATGTTGCCGTCCATGGTGACGTAGTTCAGGTCGTACTGGCTGGCGCGCACTTCGGTTTCATCTTCCTGACGAATGTCGCGCATCGCGGCAAGGTCGGCATGACGGAAGGTGGCGTTGTCATCGGAATTGATCTTGCCATCGAGCACCGCGAGGTTGCCGTCGGTGAGGATGGCCAGCGGGTTCAGTTCCACCAGCGCCAGATCTTTTTCGTTGAACAGCTTGTACAGGCCCAGCATGATCTTGGTCAGCTGGCCTACTTGCTTGGCGGTCAAGCCCAGCGCGAAGCCGAGGTTGCGGCATTCATATGCCTGCAGGCCTTGCACATAATTGACGTGCAGAGTCTTGATCGCTTCCGGCTTTTCGTGCGCCACTTGCTCGATATCCATACCGCCTTCAGCCGAGGCGATGAAGGTGATCGAACGGCTGTCACGGTCCACCAAGACCGACAGATACAGTTCTTTGGCGATGTCGGTGCCTTCGCACACCAGCACCGAATCGATCGGCAGCTCGACGCCAGCGGTTTGATAGGTGGCCATCTTGGTGCCCAGCATCGCCTTGGCGTACTCGCGCACTTCGTCATAGTTCTTAGCGAGCTTCACGCCGCCCGCTTTACCACGGCCACCGGCGTGGATCTGTGCCTTGATGACCCAAAGGTCACCAGGAATGGTCTTGGCCGCGTCAACGGCCTCCTCCGGCGTGCGCGCAACGCGACCAACCGGGACTGCAATGCCGTAATCGGCAAACAACTGCTTCGCCTGATACTCGTGGAAATTCATGGGTCACCCAGGGGAGAAAACGGATAGGCCCGGCCCGCTGGACAACTCCAGCCAAGCGCGAGCGAACCCCTATTTTAGCGTGTTGCGACGCATCATGCCGCGCCGCCTGTCGCAATAACGCATACTTCTTCCATGCCGCCCGCCCCAACCCCACCCGAAGCCCCCGAATTACAAGCCGCCATTCGCCGCGAGCTGCACTATTTTGCGCTCTATCGGCTACTCGAGGCCGCTTTGCTGTGCCTTGCCATCTTCAGCCCCATCGGGCAAACGATCAGCATGCCCAGCCACCCCATTCTGGCCGGGAGCGTGGCGCTGCTGTACCTATTGGCCGCCGGCCTGCTGTTTTCCGCCTCACGGCAGCGCGCCGTTCAGCCGCAGGTTATTTTCGGCATTGGCTGCGACATTTTCGCCACGGTCCTCGCCATCGCTGCCCTGCCCGGTATCGCTTCGGGCCTTGCCATGATGCTGCTGTTCAACGTCGGTGCCGCCGCGCTGCTGCTGCCGCTACGCAGCGGGCTAACCGCCGCCGGGGCCGCGACCACGGCCTTGCTCGTGCTGCACGTATGGACATTGTTCGACGATAACGAAAGCGCCCGCCGTACCACCGAAGTGCTGATGTTTTCCATCAGCTATCTCGCTGTTGCCAGTGTCACCAGTGTTTTGGGTAAACAAATGCGCACCAGCCAAGCGCTGGCGGAGCATCGTGGCAGCCAGATCGCCAATTTGGCTGAAGTGAATGAACTTATCATTCGCCGCATGCGCACCGGCGTGCTCTTGGTCGATGGCGATGGCGAAATTCGCCTCGCCAACGAGTCGGCCATGTTGCACCTTGGTGAAGCGGGTGAAGGGCGGCGTTTGCTTGCCGCCGCCGCACCCGAACTCGATAAACGCCTACGCCTGTGGGAGCGCACCGGCAAGCTCGATGCCACGCCGCTACAGCTGGCCAGCGGCCTGCCGGAAGTGCTGCCGCGCTTTGCCAAATTGTTGGCCGGCGGCGAGCAGGTGCTGGTCTTTCTAGACGACGTTGAGCTGGCCTCGCGCCGCGCCGAAACCCTTACCTTGGCCACATTAGGGCGCTTTTCGGCCAGTCTGGCTCACGAAATTCGCAACCCGCTGGCGGCGATCAGCTACGCCACGCAATTGCTGGAAGAATCCAAAGAAATACCCGAATCCGACCGCCGACTTCTGGAAATCATCTACCAACAAACTCGGCGCATGAACGGCATCATCGAGAACGTACTGGGCCTCGCCCGGCGCGAGCGCGCCCAGCCCGAGCACGTAGAACTCTGCGAATTTGCCCGCCAATTTGTGCAGGAATACTGCGGCAGCCACCCGTTGGAGCCAGATACCCTCACCGCCAAAACCGAGCCCGGCAGCATTGCCTGCCTAGTGGATGCGCGCCAGCTTCAACAGGTGGTCACCGTGTTGGTGCATAACGCCCAAGTCTATGGCCGCATCCCCGGCGAGCCCGCGCATATTACCCTGCACGCCCACCGCAGCGCACAAGATGTTCCGCTGCTGGACATAGTGGATCGCGGCCCCGGCATCCCGGATGCGGTCAGCGCGCAGTTGTTCCGGCCTTTTTTCACAACCTCCAGCCACGGCACGGGCCTTGGCTTATATATCGCCAAGGAAATGTGTCTCGCCAACCAAGCCGATCTCAGCTACGTTGCCCTTCCTGCAGGCGGCGCCTGCTTCCGGATTCGGCTGGCTGGCGCGCACGCGATCAATACCCACTAATTTTTTGCGCAAACTGACGCACAAAATCAAGATTTGGCCCTATTCGGCGCACTTGGACGCAACCTCATAACGCGGTATTGTTTCACCCAGATGAATACCGCCAGCACACCCAGCCAGCCCACCGCCCTCATCGTTGATGATGAGCGCGATATCCGCGAATTACTCGTTATGACATTAGGCCGTATGGGCGTGCGCTGCGATACCGCCGCCTCCCTACGCGATGCCCGCGAGTTACTGCGCCAGCACCATTACTCCCTCTGTCTCACCGATATGCGCCTGTCCGACGGTTCCGGCATTGATTTGGTGCAAGAAATCACCCAACTCTATCCGCACACCCCGGTGGCGATGATCACCGCCTTTGGCAATCAAGAAGCGGCCGTGGAAGCGCTTAAAGCAGGCGCATTCGATTTTGTCAGCAAGCCGGTGGACCTCACCATTTTGCGCGGCCTTGTACAACACTCACTCAACCTCGATCCGCAAACGCCCAAGCCGGTTGGCAAAGCCAGCGCCACTACGGGTACGTTTGCTTCGCGCCTGTTAGGGCAGTCGGCAGCTATGGCCGAACTGCGCGCAACACTGGCAAAAGTGGCACGCAGCCAAGCGCCTGTGTATATCGCGGGTGAATCTGGCACGGGTAAAGAGCTCGTGGCCCGCACCATCCACGCCGAAGGCGCACGCGCATCTGGCCCGTTTATTCCCGTTAACTGCGGCGCCATTCCCGCCGAGCTGATGGAAAGCGAATTTTTCGGCCATAAAAAGGGCAGCTTTACCGGCGCGCATGCCGATAAAGTAGGCCTATTCCAAGCCGCTCAAGGTGGCACTTTATTCTTGGACGAAGTGGCCGAACTGCCCATGCAGATGCAGGTCAAGCTGCTGCGCGCCATCCAAGAAAAATCGGTACGTCCGGTGGGTGCTAATGCCGAACTTCCGGTGGATGTGCGCATTCTTTCGGCCACCCATAAAGATTTGGCGGCGCTGGTGGAAGAAAGCAAATTCCGCCACGACCTGTACTACCGCATCAACGTCATCGAGTTGCACGTTCCGCCACTACGCGACCGCCGCGAAGACTTGCCGCTGCTGATCGACGCGATTTTGACCCGCCTCGCCGCTGCGCAACATCGCGACAAGCCCATTTTGCATGTCGAAGCGATTGAAGCGCTGGCCCACTATAGCTTCCCCGGCAATGTGCGCGAGCTGGAAAATATCTTGGAACGCGCGTTTGCCTTGGCCGATGAAGACGGTATTCGCGCCAACGATCTACGCCTACCCGAGTCGCGTGGCAACACCACCGCCAACATCACCGCGCAGGCTGCCGCAGCGGCGGCGGCGATGGATCCTGGCATGCTCAGCCCGCGCGACACTGCCTCCAGTGCCCTGCCCGAGTTCATTGAAGAAATCGAGCGCAAAGCGATTGAGCAAGCGCTGATGGATAACCGCTTTAACAAAACTAAAGCCGCGGCGCAGCTCGGTATTACATTCCGTGCGCTGCGCTACAAGCTGAAAAAACTGGGCATCGATTAACTGGCCCGCTAGGTGGCGCAGATCCTGCGCCACCGTACTGAATTACAGCTCACCAAGCCCAGTGGCGTGGCCGTCTGGCCCCACTTCAAGCAAACGCAGCGTGTTGGTGGCGCCGCGCGTTTGCATATGCTCACCGCTGGTGAACACCACGCGGTCGCCCGGCACCAACAGGCCCGCTTCTACCAACAGGCGGATACTGCCACGCGCAGACTCGCGCGGGGTTTGCCCACGGCTGTCGTAATCCATTGGGAACACATCGCGCATCAGCGCCATACGCCGACGCGCGTGCTCGTGGTGCGAGAACGCATAGATCGGCACCGCCGAACGAAAGCGCGACAGATAGCGCGCCGTGCCACCCGACTCGGTCATCGCCACCACCGCGCGCACACCGACGTGTTCGCATAAGAACATCGTCGCCATTGCAATCGCTTGGTCGGCGCGTTCAAGACCGCGGCGGGCCTGCTCAAAATCGGTATCGTGAATGAATTGGCGCTCCGCGCCAAAGCAAATGCGCGCCATGGTTTCCACCGAACGCACCGGCCAATTTCCTGCTGCTGATTCCTGCGACAGCATCACGGCATCGGTGCCGTCGATCACCGCATTAGCCACGTCCAATACTTCGGCGCGTGTCGGCATGGGGCTTTCCACCATCGACTGCAACATCTGCGTGGCGGTGATCACGATCTTCTCGCGCGCCACCGCTTCGCGGATGATTTTTTTCTGCAGACCCGGCAATTCGGCGTCACCAATTTCTACACCCAGATCACCACGCGCCACCATGACTACATCGCTGGCATCCACGATCTCAGCCAGATTTTCGATGGCCTCGGCACGCTCGATCTTCGACACCAGCCCAGCTTTGCAGCCGTGTGCCCGCGCCACTCGGCGCGCCTCGTGCATATCTTCGGCATTGCGGCAAAACGACACCGCGATAAAGTCCACATCCATGCTGGCCGCCACTGCGATCAACTCGCGGTCACGCTCAGTAATCGCCCCTAGCGACAACCCGCCGCCTTGCTTATTCAGCCCCTTGCGATTGGACAGCACGCCATCATTGAGCACACTGGTAATGATGCGCTCACCTTCCACGGCTTCCACGCGCAACTGAACCATCCCGTCATCAAGTAGCAAGACGTCGCTCGGCTTGACGTCGGCCGGAAGCTCCAAATAGCTCACGCCCACTTGGTGCTCATCACCCAAAGGCGCATCGAGACTGGCGACAAGGTCAAATCGGTGCCCGGCCTTGAGCTGCACTTTGCCTTCGGCAAAGGTTTCGATACGGATCTTCGGGCCTGGCAAGTCGGCCAGAATGCCGACCTCGCGGCCGATTTTTGCCGCCATTGCGCGCACGGCTTCACCGCGCGCCACTTGCCCTGCGGGGTCGCCGTGGGAGAAGTTCAGCCGCACCACATCAACACCGGCGCGCAAGATCGCCTCCAAGACGCCCGGCTGATCCGTTGCGGGGCCTAGGGTGGCAACAATGCGGGTGTGGCGGCGTTTTTCCGGTGACGTTGTCATATGCGGCGGTGTGAGCGGTGATTTAGGTATTCCGCTCACGCTACCACAGCCGAAGGCTTTCGCAACCACCAAATGACATCGTTGTCATCGTTTTCATAACAACGCGCCCTTTGCCCCCACAAGGGTTATCCGGCGCGCGCCGCCAGCGCCGCTACTGCGGGCAGGGTTTTGCCCTCCAGAAATTCGAGGAAGGCGCCGCCACCGGTGGAGATATAAGACACGTCGTCGGCGATTTGATATTTATCGACCGCTGCCAGCGTGTCGCCACCACCGGCAATTGAGAATGCCTTCGATGCCGCCACGGCGTGCGCCACGGCCTCTGTGCCGTCGGCAAAGGCGTCAAATTCGAACACGCCTACCGGGCCGTTCCACACCACCGTGCCTGCTTTCGCAATGCGCTCGGCATACTGCGTGGCGGTTTGCGGGCCGATATCTAGGATCATGTCCTCGGGGCCTACCTCGGCAATGCCTTTGATCGTTGCAGGCGCATCCGCGGCAAAGGCCGGGGCCACCACTACGTCCACCGGCAACGGAATTTCCGCGCCGCGCGCTTTGGCATCGGCCATGATCTTTTTGGCGGTATCAAGCAGGTCCATTTCCACCAGCGACTTACCCACGCCGTGGCCAAGCGCAGCGATGAAGGTATTGGCAATACCACCGCCCACGATCAGCTGATCCACCTTATTGACCAGATTGCCCAGCAGTTCAAGCTTGGTGGACACCTTGCTACCGGCCACGATGGCCAACAGCGGATGGGCGGGATTGGCGAGCGCTTTATCCAGCGCATCGAGCTCGGCCATCAGCAGCGGGCCGCCGCAGGCCACGGGGGCAAAGCGAATCACGCCGTGCGTGGACGCCTGCGCACGGTGCGCGGTGCCAAAGGCGTCCATGACGAACACGTCGCACAGCGCGGCGTACTTCTTCGACAGTGCCTCGTCGTCGGCCTTCTCGCCCACGTTCATGCGGCAGTTTTCCAGCAGCACCAGCTGCCCCGGCGCAACTGAAACGCCGTTCACCCACTCTTTCAGCAGCGGCACGTCGACACCCAGCAGTTCGGACAGGCGCGTTGCAACCGGAGCCAGCGAGTCTGCGGCGCTCCACGCACCTTCCTTGGGGCGGCCAAGGTGGGACGTCACCATCACCGCTGCGCCTTTTTCCAGCGCCAGTTTCAGCGTTGGCACAGACGCCAAAATACGCTGCTCGGACGTAATATGGCCCTGTTCGTTGATAGGCACATTGAGGTCTTGGCGAATCAGCACCCGCTTACCGGCAAGGTCAAGATCGGTCATGCGCAAAATAGTCATGGGCAGCACGCAGCAGTGGGGAAAGAAGCGGCTATTTTAGTCGCAAAACCCGTCGCGGCCCGCACCTTTAGCCCGATACAGCGCCGCATCGGCCCGCTTCAAAATATCTTCTAGCTCTAAATCATCCGGCTCTAGGCTCGCCACACCCACGCTTACGGTGAGATGCCCTTTCAGTGAACCGGCATGCACGATATCGGCATCGCGCACGCGCTGAACCACGCGCGCACCGACATGCAGCGCTTGGACATGGGTGGTGTTGGGCAAAAACACGGTGAACTCTTCGCCGCCCGGCCGCGCCAACACGTCATCGCTATGCAGCAGCGCGCTGCGCACGGCACCGGCAAAGCGGCGCAGCACGCTATCGCCTTCGGCATGGCCATAGAGGTCGTTGTAGAGCTTGAAGTGATCGATATCCAAGGCCAGTACCGACAACGGCTGCGCCTGCTCGCGCGCCTGATTCCACAGCCTATCGCCCGCTTCGGTAAATCCACGATAATTGAGGCAGCCGGTGAGCGCGTCGGTGCGGCTGATTCGGTCGAGATTGGCCACAGCCTCACGTAGTGAAGTCGTGCGTTCGGTAATTTCTTGTTCGCGCCGATCTAGAACATCTTGCAGCTCCGCATAAGCCGCGTTCATGCGGCCACCCAAGTCGCCAATACCCTGCGCCAGTGGCTGCAGCTCGTCGGGCATGAGATCGACCTGCGCTGGGTTCATGCGCCCACCCAGCGCATAGCCGCGCAAGCTGTTCAACATAAACCCAATGCTCTTGTGCAAGAGCTGCCGCTGCTGCCATAGCGCAAGCCCAAGGCCCATCAATGTCACCACCACCAGCACCCCCAACAGCAGCAGACGCGGCACCAGCGGCTTTAGCAATACAGACCTCGGCGCCACCAAAGCAAGCACCCAGCCATTGCGCAAACGCACCGTGCTGACATAGGCCAAGCCATCGCCCTGCAGCACGCCGCCCAACAGCAATACCCGCCCCGCTTTCTCTGCAGACATCGCGTTATTGCGAAGCCGAGCACCTACAGCTCCGGCCTGATCCAACTGCGCCCAGCGCAGCCCGCCCTGCGCATAGATCACCCGATTACTGCGATCGAGCAGCAGCATCGAAAGATTTCGCCGCAGCAGGCTTTCGGCCATGACCCGCGCAAAACTCTCCACGGGCACGTCCACCGCCAGCGCGCCAGCAAAGTGGGCGCCACGCAGCATCGGCGCAGATAGCGTCACCACGGTTTCATTACCGTAGGCCGCATTGCGGTACACGTCTGAAATTTGCACACGAAATTTGTCGCGCGCCTCTTTGAACCAGCCCGTATCCACCACGCTGCTTTGTGCCGATGGGCTGCGCCAGCGCGCATCGCGTGCCGCCAAAACATGGCCATCGCTCCCCACTGCCAACACCCGCAACGCCGAAGGATAGGCCGATAGCAGGCTGGCCATATCTTCATCACGCGCCGCTGCATTTTCGGGCAAACGATCCGCCAACAACTGTACGCCCGCCAGCTGCGCGTCTAAAAATGCCTCCAAACTTTCCGCATTGAGCCGCGTATTTGAGTCCAGCCGCATCTGCAGATCGTCTTTGTCGTTCTTCCACTGGCTCCAGAGCAGCGCCGCACTAAACAGCAACACGGGCAAAAGCGCCGTGGACACCAGCACTTGGGCGAGGCGTCGGCGCAGGCTCCAGCCGGAAGTGGCGGCGGAATCATCCATTAACGCTTTCTATCATGACAAATGCTGTTATGCGCAATCAATTGACGCAGATCACGTGATTTTGATTTGAACAGGCATACCCTTTCGTCATGGCACACTGGTATCCCCTGATCGTTTTATTGCACCTTTCCTGTGCAATCGTGTTTGTCGGCGCCGTCTGTTTCGAAGTGCTGGTGCTGGAGTCATTCCATCGTCAGTTTGACCACGCGCTGATGGAGAAGATTGAAGCCGCGGTTATGGCGCGGGTGCGAACGTTCATGCCAGTGATCGTTGTATTACTGTTTCTCAGCGGCTTCGCCCTGTTTGATATTCGCTGCAATGGCTTTAGTTGCATCCAGCCTCAGTTCGGCTGGGGCTGGTTATTGCTATTGAAGGTGCTGCTCGCGTTCGGTGTGCTGGGCGTGTTTATCAGCGCGATTCGTGCCGGTATGCGCGGCGGCATGGATCCCTGTCGCTTTCGCTATACCCATCGCATCGTATTGAGCCTGATGATCGGTATTGTGATTCTGGCCAAGCTAATGTTTTACGTCTGAGACCCGCGCGGCAGGCGTTCACGCGGTGCGCGTGGGGCCTGTGCATCTAACACGGGAAGATCAATCGCATGCGCCCCCGGCTCTGGCAGGCCCATGCCGTAGCGTAGACTGCGGCCAATGCGGTTGGCGTACTCATGCACCAGCTGCGCTTGTGCGGGTGCAAGCACTTGATCGGCGGTGTCCCGCCACAGCGCCAACCACTCCACAAAGTGCTGCGTGGTAATGCCCCGGTTGAAATGGGCCACCATCGGGTTGCCCCGATAGGTGCCTGCACGCAAAATGACCGATGTCCAAAACGAAGTCAGCAGGCGCTTGTGCGCAGGCCAGTCGTGAACAAACGCATTGAAGACCGGCCCCAGCGTAGGGTGTACTTGGATGCGGTCGTAAAAACGATCAACCAGGCGTTCAATCTGGTCAAAATCGGGAATTGCTTCGGTGGGGGTATCGGTTTGCATAGCCCATTATCCGGTGATTCGCGTCAAGCTTCAGCACATTTTCTTGACATGAATCAGCATAGGCTAAGCACCTTGGCGCAAAAATAAGAGACCCGCGCGGACGATGACATGACCCACGTTGTTACCGAAAACTGCATCAACTGCAAACACACCGACTGCGTCGAAGTGTGCCCGGTGGACTGCTTTCACGAAGGCCCAAACTTCCTCGTCATTGATCCAGAAAGCTGCATTGACTGCACCTTATGCGTGGCCGAATGCCCGGTGGGTGCGATCTTCCCCGAGGATGACGTCCCTGCAGGGCAAGAACATTTCTTAGGCATCAATGCCGAGCTTGCACCGCTGTGGCCGGTGCTCACCGCGAAAAAGCCAGCGCTCCCTGATGCCGCCGAATGGGACGGCAAACCCAATAAGCTACCGCTGCTCAAGCGCGAATAAGTACCCCGGTAAACGACAAAACCCCGCACTGGGCGGGGTTCTGCGTGGGCCACAGGGAGGGCGAATTACTTCGCCATCACTTTGATCATTTCCAAGCACTTGTTGGAATAGCCCCACTCGTTGTCGTACCAGCTCACCAGTTTGACGAAGGTGTCGTCCATGGCGATACCGGCTTCAGCGTCGAAGATCGAGGTGCGGGTATCACCACGGAAATCGGTGGCCACTACCTTGTCCTCGGTGTAACCCAAAATACCCTTCAACGCGCCTTCGCTCTGCGCCTTCATTTCTGCGCAGATTTCGGCGTAGGTGGCGGGCTTATCCAGCTCTACGGTGAGATCGACCACCGACACATCGGAGGTCGGCACACGGAAGCTCATACCCGTGAGCTTTTTGTTCAGCTCAGGAATGACCACACCCACGGCCTTGGCCGCGCCTGTGCTCGACGGGATGATGTTCTCCAAAATGCCACGGCCACCGCGCCAGTCTTTATTCGACGGGCCATCGACAGTTTTCTGCGTGGCGGTGGCGGCGTGCACGGTGGTCATCAGGCCACGCTTGATGCCCCATTTATCGTTCAGCACCTTGGCCACCGGGGCCAAGCAGTTAGTGGTGCAAGAAGCATTTGAGATGATCTGCTCGCCCGCGTACTTGGCATGGTTCACGCCATACACGAACATTGGAGTGGTGTCCTTCGACGGTGCCGACATCAGCACTTTTTTCGCACCTGCATCGATATGCTTTTGCGCCGACTCCGCGGTAAGGAACAGCCCGGTGGACTCGATCACCACATCGGCATTGACCTCGCCCCATTTGAGGTTGGCCGGGTCACGCTCAGCAGTCAGGCGAATGGCTTTGCCATTGACCACCAAATTGCCGCCTTCCACGTGTACATCGCCCTTGAAGCGGCCGTGCACGGAGTCGTGCTTGAGCATATAGGCCAAATAATCCGGCTCCAGCAGGTCATTGATACCGACGATTTCGATATCGCTGCCAAAGTTTTCAACCGCCGCACGAAATACACAGCGCCCGATACGGCCGAAACCGTTGATACCGACCTTGATTGCCATCGCTGGGGGACTCCTAATGATGTTGCGCCGGACACGGCGCGGGAATCCGGGTATTTTAGCGCTTCACTCCCAAGCTTTCAGTGATATGCCCCGTTTTCTACGTAAATTACTTCCTTCTGTACTTATTTCTCTTCTTCCTGCCAGCACTGCATTGGCTTGGGGCCCCCTTGGTCACGCACTTGTGGGCGAATTGGCGCAGCGGCATTTAACGCCTAAGGCGCAACAAGAAGTGGCCGTACTGCTAAAAGGTGAGAGCGAGCCGACGCTCGCCGGAATTTCCTCCTGGGCCGACGCCCTGCGCTACACCGACCCGGCACGGTTCAAAACCACCTCGCGCTGGCACTACATCAATGCCAAGGGCGGTGGCTGCAATTTCGACCTCACCCGCGACTGCCCGGACGGTGCCTGCGTGGTGGGCGCCATCGACAAACAACTGGCCATTCTTGGTGATCGCAGCCAACCCCTAGAGGCACGCCGCGATGCGCTGAAATTCGTGGTGCATCTCGTGGGTGATGAACACCAGCCAATGCACGCAGGCAACCGCACCGATAGCGGCGGCAACCGTTTTCAGATCAGCCTCACCACCAGCATTCCGCCGGAGTCTTACGCACGCGACAAATATGTTGATGGCGTAATGGGCACCAATCTGCATTCGGTGTGGGACTACTACATCCCCGCCAGCCGTGGCTTGAAGCTCCAAGAATATGCAGACTTACTCGACAAGCAGCCTTGGCCTGCGCCAAGCACCACACCCGTGCGCCCGTTACAGGTTGCGCTGAATTGGGCAGAACAATCGTGCACATTGATTGATGAAGCAGGCCTCTACCCGGCCGACAATCAGCACAAGATGGATCACACCTACCTCGATAAAATGCGCCCGCTGGCCGAGCAGCGTATTCGCCTTGCTGGTGACCGCCTAGCGGTGCTCCTCAATCAAACGCTAGGGGCAACGCAGCCGCGATAAGCCTGACGCCACGCGCCCCTTTTGCATTGCCGCTGCGCAAAAGGGGCGCGCATTTCATTGCACGAAATCAGTGTTCCGATGTCGCTTTTTGACCGGGTTCATCCATCGCAAATTCCACCGGCACGCGCGTCTTCCCTGCAACGGGCTTGCCGTTCTTGATTTCTGGTTTGAACGTCCATTTCGGCACGACATCCAAGGCGGATTGGTCAAGGCGCGCATCTCCAGACGAGCGCTCTACCACTGCATTGGTCACACGCCCCTGCGTATCGTAATTGACAAGCAAAATCACCGTCCCCTCTTTGCCGTCTTTCACGGCGTCAGCCGGGTAGTGCGGTGCATTTTCTAAACGTGAGGCTAGGTTGATATCGTCTTTCTGCAGTATATGTGTCTGCGTGTGCTCGCTTTGCGCGGCCCAAGTGGTAAACACCATTCCCGCGAATAACAAGGCCATGCAGCTACGGCCTAACCCGCGTCGTAATGCGGAGGGTTGATCTGCGTTTAACATGAGGAGTCTCTCCTTGAGTGGATGGCTAAAGCCAAAGTGGCAGCCCAGCGGCGTGGCCTGCGCCGCAAGCTGCTGTTGAAGAAGCGTCTGGCCATAGGCACTTCGAACCATGGGGAGCTGCGCAAGCACGCTGGCATCGCAGGCAAGCTCTTGATCTTGTCGAAAACACCGCTGTGCCAAATGCACCAGCGGGTTGAACCAGAACGCGCACTGCATCGCCAGCGCAAAGGCATTCATCCAATGATCACCGCGCGCAATATGGGTACGCTCGTGCGCCAGTATCAGTATTTGTTGCTGCGCGCTGTAGCGCGTTTCAAAATCCGTTGGCAACACGATCTGAGGGCGCAGCACCCCCACTGTTGCAGGCAGCCCCGGTACGTCATGCTGCGCGCACTGCCCGCCATTGCCGTGCCGCAGTTCGCCCAAGCTGCGCATAAAGCGCTGCTGCGCGAACGTCATCCACACCAGTAAACCCACGCTGCCCAAGAGCCAAAGCAGGGCCGCAATACCCAGCCAATTGGGCGCACTTCCCGCCGGTGTCACCCACGCCACCGCGCTGCGCATTGGGGCGGCTAACTGCACTACTGCCTCTAGCGCCTGCCCTTGCCGCATCGGGACGGGCAAAGCACTACTGACAAGCGCCACCGGCACCAGTGACCACACGACATATGCCGTCTGCGCGCCGAAGCTGCGGCGCAGTGGCTTACGCAATAAAAGCGCTATCACTATTGCCACGCTGCTCAATACGCTGGTGTGTACCAGCACACGCATCAGTTCATGGCTGATCATGGTCAATCTCCTGCAAGAGTTTGCGCAGCTCTGCAATATCCTTCTGGCTTAGTTTTTGATGCTGCGAAAAATGCGCCACCAGCGGCGCGACGCGGCCATCAAACAGGCGGTCCAACAGCCCGCTGCTTTCTTTCAGCACCCAGTCCTCACGCCTTAGCACCGGCGAATAGAGGTAGCGTCGCCCTTCCTTCAGTGCCGTAATTGCGCCTTTATTGAGCAGGCGGTTCAGCAGTGTTTTGACGGTGGCTTCCTGCCATTCTTGCTGCCCGGAAAGCGCGCTCAGGACATCGTCTGCTCCCAGCGGGTGCTGATGCCAGAGAACGTCCATCACCACCGATTCGGCTTCGCTAATTTGCATTGTTTACGCCTGTAATTTTTTGTCAGATTACAGATGTAGACGCAACTGTCAAGCGCCGTTTGTCGGAACGCACTTATCGGTCCTGAATTTAGCTCCCCGCGGTTAAAGCCCGCACATCAAACCGTACGGGTATTTCACCGGCGTGTTCAAACACCAGCTTGGCTTCGAACTGCTCACCCGCACGCAACTGCCGCTGCACACCCATCAACATCAAGTGTGCCCCGCCGGGCTTGAGCTCCAACTTGCCATGTGCGGAAATTGGCAAGCCGTCTTTCACCGCCCGCATCCGCAGCACGCCGTTGTCATTACGCATCTGGTGAATCACAACACTCTTCGCAATCGCTGCCTCAACGCGCAACAAGCGATCTTGCGTATCCCCCGAATTGGTCACCACCAAGAACCCACCTAATACCGGAGAAACCACCGGCGTGGCACGTGTCCACGCTTGTTCAACGCGCAGCTGTGCATAGACGGGAGCAGTGACCCCTAAGCCTAGTAAAAAAGCACACACGCTTTTCAATGCGATATTCACACCGTTCTCCCGTGTCCAGCGCGGCCCCTTGGCGGAACCGCGCTGCTGGTTTTCTTGCTTACGTTATAGCGTGAAATTGAGTTTCAACCATAGGTTTCGGCCCGGTTCGTGGATCCGCACCGGCATCGCGGGGTAGCCGAAGTCGGCATTACCTGCGAGGTTCAGATGCTCGCTGTAGTTGCGATTAAACACGTTGTCCACGCCTGCGGTGAGTTGCACGCGTTCGCTAACACGATACCCGGTGCTAAGGGCCACGGTAGCAAACCCCGCGCTGGGACCGAGGTCGCGCCCGGTGACATTGCCTTGACTCAGCGCCACCCGCGTTTGCGCTGCCACCATGCGCAGCAGTGCGCCACCACTCCAGCGACCATTGTCGTAGGCCAAACTCACCCGCCCCTCCAGCGGCGTCATCTGTGGCAGCGGTGCGTGCGCGTCTTCATTGCTACCCCATGCCCACGCCACGCTCCCTTCCAGCGCCCAGTTTTTCGCAGGACGCCATTCACCACCGGCTTCAGCACCGTGGATGCGGGCATCTACATTGCTGGCCATGCTGGTGCTGCCCATCATGCCGCCGCTCATGTAGCGAAACAGAATGTAGTCGCTGATGTTCCCGACATAGCCGGAGACCCAAGCGCTGCTTTGCTCTCCGCGCCACTGAACGCCCGCATCCAGCTGCGTGGTTTTTTCTGGGCGCACGCCCGCAAACGCATTGGCGCTGCCCATCGGCCCGCTATTGGCGGAAAACAGCTCCCAATAATCTGGCATGCGCGCAACGTGACCCAGCCCTGCGTACCAGCCTAAGCCGCTACTGCTGACATCACGCTCGTAGCGAATAAACCCAGCAGGAAGATGCTCACTGCGCGTTTGCCCTGCCGTGGGGTTGACTGTCATGCCTAGCATCGCGCGATGGTCGGTGACCTTCGCCGCGTCCATGCGCGCACCTGCCACCACGCGCTGCGCACTCGCAGGCGACCATGTGCCTTCGGCAAAAACGCCGGTATTGCGCAATGTGGCATCGCGCATCCACGCTTTGGTTAGATACACATCGCGCCCTGACGCACTACGCTTGCGGTGACGACTCTCCTGCGTATCTACGCCTGCGGTGAGTTCAAACGCATTCCACGCCCAGATAGAAGCCACGCGCCCGCCTTCGGTAACGCGGTACACGTTCGACGCCATCGCCATTGGCATGCTGCTGGCCGGGTTGGGATCGCGCAGGGTGTAGTTATCCATCACGTGATCCGCCGAGTTGCGATACGCGCTGGCCTGCAGCTTACTCAGCACACCCGCAAAGCTCCGCTCAAAGCGCAGCGTAGTGCTGCTGCGTTCAAATTTAGAGCCATCCATACTGCGCCCGCCGTAACGCGCTTGGCCATCACCGGCACCCAGCGAAAGTTCTAGCAGTGTGTCCGCATCCGGCGTCCAGCCAAGCGCTACGTCAGCATTCCACTTCTTCCACGCGGAAGGCACGCGCACGCCAGTACCGTCGTCGTAATCAGAAGCCTCTGAACGGTTGGCCGCCACGCGCACATAGCCCTGCGTCGCGCCAGCGGTGGCATCAATCATTTGATCGTTACGGCCAAAGCTACCGCCCAGCAGGCTGGCCTGGGCGCGCCAGCCGGGTGCATCAAAGCGCGGTGTGTCGCGTTCAAAACGCACCGTGCCCGCAGAGGCACCTGGCCCCCACTGCACAGTCTGCGGGCCTTTCACCACCACCAACCGGTCGAAGGTTTCCGGGGCCACGTACGACATTGCGTTATCCATCCGAGACGGGCAGGCACCGGGCATGGCGCCGTCGTTGGTGAGCATATTCAAGCGCGAGCCAAACATGCCGCGCAGTACCGGGTCACCGTTGCTGCCGCCGTTACGTAGCGCGGTAAAGCCGGGGATTGTTTTCAAATAATCTGCACCATCGCTGGCGGGCACTGGCTGGCGCGGCAATTTGGTATCGGTTTCAAACTTGAGTGGCTGCACCGGCGCGCCGATGACAACCACGCGACTAAGCGTTTTTGCATCGGCCTCATCATCGGCAGCAATAGCATGTGTGGGAAATAAAACAGCGGCCAGCGCGCAGGCAAGCACGCAGCGCGGCGGCAGCGCCGTCGCGAAAGAAAAAGACTTCATGGTGGCTCCAAAGCACAAGGGGGGAAGCAGGCCAACGCCTGCGAAAAAACGGCTTGTGGGTTAGAGCGAAATCGGTGGCCCTCTGGCGCCGAGACCCAGCAGCAGCGGGGTGGTGTGCGGCGCAAAGTCGCGCAGTAATGGTAGGCGCAGTTGCCGCGAAGGCGGCAATAGCACCAAGGCCAGTAACAGGATCGGCGCGAGTGAAGCGAGCAGCGGGCAGTACGCGCAGACGTCGTGCTGCATGCCCTCATGCGGCGACGGTGCAGGCGCGGGTGCAGGCACGTTGCCTGCATGATGATGGTGAGACTCAACCATCATCCCAGCCATCCCGGCCATGTCGTGCGTCGGCGCGGCTTCCGTCGGCATACTGCTCGCCAGCCAACGGCTCACCGTTGGCATGACGGCCATCAGCAAGATAGCCGCCAGTGCGAGGCGAACCATCCCTGCTAAAAACCGTGGCGAGCGCAGCATCATCTTGAAGCTAGGTTAGCGAGTGAATTACAGCGCCTTACTGACTTCAATCAACTTTTCCACGGTAATTTCGAAATGGTTAAACAATTGATCCGCCGGTGCACTGGCACCGAAGGTATCAATACCGATCACCGCGCCATCAAGGCCCACATACTTGCCCCAGAAGCCCGTCACACCAGCCTCAACGGCCACGCGCTTGCGGCAGGCCTTGGGTAGCACGGCCTCACGATAGGCCGCGTCTTGACGCTCGAATACTTCCACGCAGGGCATCGATACCACGCGCACCGCATCGCCCAGCTGCGCGGCGGCTTGCATGGCAAGCGCCACTTCGCTGCCGGTGGCAAGCAGAATCAGCTCAGGCGCGCCAACGCTGTCTTTCAGCACGTAGCCACCGCGCGCAATTGCGGCCAGTTGCGCGTCGTTGCGCACTTGGTGTGGCAGGTTTTGACGGCTGAAGATCAAGCACGACGGGCCATCCGCACGATCAATAGCGGCTTTCCAGCTCACTGCCGACTCCACTGCATCGCAGGGGCGCCATACGTCGTTATTGGGGATATAGCGCAGCGACGAAACATGCTCCACCGGCTGGTGGGTGGGGCCGTCTTCGCCGAGACCGATCGAGTCGTGGGTATAGACGTGGATCGCACGCACGTCCATCAGCGCGCTCATGCGCACCGCGTTGCGCGCGTAGTCGGAGAACACCAAGAAGGTAGCGTCATACGGAATGAAGCCGCCATGCAGGGCCAGACCATTGCTGATCGCAGTCATGCCGAACTCGCGCACACCGGAGTGGATGTAATTGGCATCGGCATCGGTGCTGGTCACCGACTTGCTGCCCTTCCACAGGGTGAGGTTGGAATGTGCTAGATCCGCCGAACCGCCGATC
>NZ_JAHRWW010000029.1 GCF_019104945.1 Thermomonas sp.
ATTCGCATCGTGCCGAAGGGCGAGTGGTACGACTACAACGCAAAATACTTGGCCGACGATACACAGTATCTGTGCCCAGGTTTAGAAGGCGAAGAAGAAACTGCGATCCGCGCACTAGCATTGGAAGCATTTCGTAGTGCAGGTGCCAGTGGCTGGGGACGCGTGGATGTGATGCGCAGCCGCGCCAATGGCCAGCTCTATCTGCTTGAGGTTAATACCGCTCCGGGCATGACTAGCCATTCGTTGGTCCCCAAGGCCGCACGCCAGCTCGGGGTGTCGTTTGAAGAGCTGTGCTGGCGCATTTTGGAGCAGACACTTTGAACGCAGCGCTGCGACTCCTTGGCTGGTTGCTTGCGGTCACGCTTGTGGCGCTGCCGGTCGTGGCCGTGGTGGAAGGCTGGATCGGCGCCGAGCGCTGGCCGCTGCGTACTTTGCGTGTGCAGGGTGAACTTAAACGGGTGGATCGTGCGCAGCTGCAGGCAGCGGTGTTGCCGCAGGCGAAGCGCGGGTTTTTTGCCGTCAATTTGAGTGGTGTGCAAAACGCAGTCGAGCACGTCGCTTGGGTGGAACAGGTCGAAGTGCGTAAACACTGGCCTGATATTCTGGAGCTGCAGATTCGTGAATACCGTCCGTTTGCGCGCTGGGGTGAACATCAAGTGCTCTCTGAGCATGGGCATCTGTTCCCGGCAGGGAAATTAAAGTTGCCAGAAGGGCTTCCATTACTCGGCGGCCCCGAAACGCGGGTACAAGAGGTCGTGGCGCTCTATAACCAAGCGCAAGATCAGCTGGCCAAGTTTGGCGGTGTGCAGCGCGTGATGATTGATAAGCGCGGTAGCTGGTCGATGACCTTGCGCGATGGCACTGAACTTGTGCTTGGGCGCGATGATCCAGATGAGCGCTTGGCACGCTTTGCCCCGATGTTGGCGCAGTTGCTGGCGCAGGACACGAGTCGCCGCGTGCTGCGCGCGGACTTGCGCTATACGAATGGCTTTGCCCTGACGTGGGGAAAAGCTGAAGTTCAAACAAATACAAATGGCTCCAGTACATGAACCGAAAAGGCGACAAATCCCTCATCGTCGGTCTCGATATCGGCACCTCTAAAATCACCGCGCTGGTAGGTGAATACGCGCCTGGCGAAATGATTGAAGTGATCGGTATCGGCACCCATGAATCGCGTGGGCTGCGCCGCGGTGTGGTGGTGGATATCGACTCGACGGTCGAGTCGATCCAGCGCGCCGTCGAAGAAGCCGAGCTAATGGCCGGCTGCGAAGTACGCAGCGTGTATGCCTCGATTTCGGGCAACCATATTCAGTGCCAGAACTCGCCGGGCATCGTGCCGATCCGCGATGGCGAAGTGACCCACGGCGATCTGGATCGCGTGTTGGAAGCGGCCAAGGCCGTGGCCATTCCCGCTGATCAGCGGATCTTGCACGCGATCCCACGCGAATACGTGCTGGACAATTCGCAAGAAGGCATTCGTAACCCGGTGGGGATGACCGGCGTGCGCTTGGAGGTGCACGCGCATCTTGTGACCTGCGCGCAGTCGGCGGCGCAGAACATCATGAAGTGCGTGCAGCGCTGCAGCTTGCAGGTCGATGAATTGGTGCTTTCGTCGCTGGCCTCAAGCAAGGCCGTACTCACCGCAGACGAGCGCGAACTCGGCGTGGTGTTGGTGGATATGGGGGCAGGAACAACCGATATCGCGGTCTATACCCAAGGCGCGATCTGCCACACGGCCAATCTTCCGATTGCGGGCGATAAGGTCACCGAAGACATCGCCCATATGCTGCGCACGCCCACGCCGCATGCAGAAGAAATTAAAGTGAAGTACGCCTGCGCGCTGATGCAATTAGCACGCGCGGAAGAGAGCATTCAAGTGGAAAGCGTGGGGGATCGTCCGCCGCGCCGAATGCCGCGTCACGCCTTGGCGCAAACCGTACAGGCACGGTACGAAGAAATTTTTGAAATGGTGCAGGCCGAATTGCGCCGCTCTGGCTTCGAGCAGCGCGTACGCGCGGGCATGGTGCTCACCGGCGGCGCGGCGAAGATGGAAGGCGTGGTGGAGCTTGCCGAAGAGATGCTGCAAATGCCGGTGCGTATTGGCATTCCGCAACATGTTTCAGGATTGGGAGAGGTGGTAGGCAACCCGGTGCATGCCACCGGGGTTGGCCTCTTGCTGATGGGCGCAGAAATGGATAACCCCAAGCGCCCAGTATTGCCTATGGGGAAAGTGGGTGGCGCGGTTGGGAAGTTTTTTAAGTGGTTTCGCGGTGAGTTTTAACGGTTAATCAATTCACAAAAACATTAAAGGACATGGACATGGCACATTTCGAACTGGTTCAACAATTAGCACCTAACGCGGTGATTAAAGTCATTGGCGTGGGCGGCGGCGGCGGCAATGCGGTGGCGCATATGCTCAACAGCAGCGTCGATGGGGTGGAATTCATCACCGCCAATACCGACTCGCAAGCCATCAAAAATTGCAGCGCCAGCCAGCAGCTGACGCTGGGGAGCAACGTCACCAAGGGGCTCGGCGCTGGTGCAAACCCGGAAGTTGGCCGTCAGGCCGCACTGGAAGACCGCGACGCGATTATGAGCGCGCTGCAGGGCGCGGATATGGTGTTCATCACCGCCGGCATGGGCGGCGGCACCGGTACTGGCGCTGCGCCGGTGGTGGCGCAGCTGGCGAAGGAAATGGGGATCTTGACCGTGGCGGTGGTGACCAAGCCGTTCCCATTTGAAGGCCGTCGCCGCATGCAGGTTGCAGCCAAGGGCATTGAAGAGCTCTCTCAGCACTGCGACTCGCTGATCACCATTCCGAACGAAAAGTTGATCACCGTACTCGGCCGCAATGCCACCATGATCCAAGCCTTCCGCGCCGCCAACGACGTACTATTGGGCGCGGTGCAAGGCATTGCCGATCTGATCGTGCATCCGGGCCTCATCAACGTGGACTTTGCCGACGTGCGCACAGTGATGAGCGAAATGGGGCTTGCCATGATGGGCACCGGCATCGCACGCGGCGACGATCGTGCCCAGGCGGCGGCCGAAGCGGCGATCCGCAACCCGCTGCTGGACGATGTCGATCTGGCCGGTGCCAATGGCGTACTGGTGAATATCACTTCCGGTTCCGACCTCACCATGTCGGAGTTCGACGAAATCGGCCGCGTGGTCAGCGAGTTTGCGTCTGAAGACGCCACTGTGGTGATCGGCTGCGCGCTGGATCCGCAGCTGCAAGACGAAGTGAAAGTCACCGTGGTCGCCACCGGTCTCAGCCCGGCGACTGTGGGTCTGCGTCAGCCGCAGGGCGACAGCCGCCGCAACGACGTGCGCTATGACACCGCGCAGCAGTCGGCGCCGCGCCGTCCGCAGGTGCAGCTGATCAATACGCAGGCGAAGCGTGACGGCACCACCGGCTTACCGATCGACGATGTGGCCGATAGCTTCATGTCGGCACCGACGTCGAGCTTCGTCAGTGCTCTGCGCCGCAATACCGACGCTGCGCCGGTGGCGGCGGAACTGCCCAAGGACGACTACTTGGACATTCCGGCGTTCCTGCGTCGTCAAGCCGATTAAGGCAAAACGCCCATCTTGGCTTTGGTCAAGGTGGGCGGTGGTCATGATGTCCATGTTCTTTGGTGCCGGGCGGCCAGCCCGGCGCCTCTTTGCCGCGCCGGAGCATTTCGGCGGGCTTTTTCACATTCTGAAACACGGCGCTGCGCCATGCTTACAGCTGGGTTCAGCCACCTGCGTGATAACCTGAACGGATGCTTCGTCAACGTACCCTCAAAAATGTCATTCGCGCCACCGGTGTGGGTCTTCACAGCGGTGAAAAGGTCTTTTTGACCCTGCGTCCGGCGCCGGTGGATACGGGGATCGTGTTTCGCCGTACCGATTTAGAGCCAGCGGTTGAAATGCCTGCGCAAGCCGCCTTGGTCAGCGAAACCACACTATGCACGGGCCTGAGTTTTGACGGCGCAAAAGTGCAGACGGTGGAACACCTGATGTCGGCGTTGGCTGGGCTTGGCGTAGATAATGTCTATGTCGAACTGACCGCGCCCGAAGTGCCGATTATGGATGGCTCGGCCGGCCCCTTCGTGTTCCTGTTGGAATCGGGCGGAATCGTTGAGCAAAACGCCGCCAAGCGTTTCATTCGTATTTTGGAGCCGGTGGAAGTACGCGATGGCGATAAAATCGCGCGATTCACCCCGTTTGAAGGCTTCAAGCTCGACTTTACGGTGAAGTTCAATCACCCCGCCATTCCCGAAACGCTCTCGCGTGCCACGCTGGACTTTTCCACGCGTAACTACATCCGCGAAGTCAGTCGCGCTCGTACCTTCGGGTTTATGCGTGACCTTGAATACATGCGCGAGCGCAATCTGGGCCTTGGTGGCTCGATGGATAACGCGATCGTGTTAGACGAATTTCGCGTGCTCAACGAAGACGGTCTGCGTTACGTGGACGAGTTCGTGCGTCACAAAATTCTCGATGCCGTGGGTGATCTCTATCTCGCTGGACACGCCATTATCGGTGCTTACGAGGGTTATAAGTCCGGCCATGCGCTGAACAATGTGCTGGTGCGCGCGCTGCTAGCAAACCCCCAAGCATGGGAGAAAGTCAGCTTCCCGGAGAGCCCGAGCGAAAGCCCCGCCTACTACGGGGAAGCGTTGCTGGCGCACTGACCTCATCCGCGTTGGCGCGGAGTAGGGCCAGTGTGGCTTCCAGCCCAGCACGCGCCGTGGCCGACATCGACGGAAGCGGCGCAGCGGTCTGGGCGCGCGCTGCCAGCGCAGTGGATGTACGCACGGACAAACTGCTGACATCCAGCCCAAGATTTTGCGCGGCGGCGACGAGGGTAGGGCCATTTAGCCGCAATTTGCTATTCCAAATAGGCGCATCGGCCACATAGTGAAGACGGCCGTTGTGTACATTGGCCAGCCGCGTGTGCGCGGCCAATTCAGGCGCAAGATACGGCCGCAGCAGCTGATCGATGCTCGCCAACCACTGCGCACGGCGCAATAAATGGCCGTTTTCACCCGAAAACAGGGCGTCAAGGGCTGCACGCGGACCCAAAGGCGTGGCATCCTTGGCAGATGTGGATCGTGAACCAGACATGCGCGTAACCGAAACCAACAGCGTACACCCTACCAGCAAGCGCCTAATGGTGCAGGCGGGGCGTACCCATGAATGGCTGCTGTGTCGCTCGTGGGCGGCGCTGGCGCTGTTGCTTGGGGCGGGGATGCTGTGCGGTACAGCCGTGCGCCACGTCATTGCGCTGGTACAGATCGAAGTCAGCGCGAGTCTTTGTGAAGCCGTCCCCGTTACGGCCATTGGCGAGCACATAGAGGCATCACCTGCACCCGAACGCGCCTTTTTGGCCCTGCAATCGGAGGCTGCGGCTACCCGTAGCGGTGCCGCGTCCGTCACCGCTACGGTAGGCAGTGCGCGGCCCTTGGCGTCATTGCAGGCGGGCGTATTTACTGCGCCGCGCCTTGTGTTTGGTCATCATCAAGCACTTTCGCGGCACGGGCCGCTCATCGGCTAAGCCTCGGCCCGCGCACGCGCGGGGCCACCACCCGCTAAACTAGGCGGTTCCTGGCGATTGCGCTGGGCCGTTCGTTGTCCGTTTTTTTCGATGCTGCGCCTAGGCGCGCATCCGCAAGGGATTCCACCCGATGTTAAACAGTTTGCTCACCGCAGTTTTTGGCAGCCGTAACGAGCGTCTGCTCAAGCAGTACACCAGCGTTGTTAAAAAGATCAACGCGTTAGAGCCCAGCATGCAGGCGCTTTCGGATGAAGCGCTGCAGGCGAAAACCAATGAGTTCCGTGAACGCATCGGCAAGGGCGAAACGCTGGATAAGTTGCTCCCCGAAGCCTTTGCCGTATGCCGTGAGGCGTCTGTGCGTGTGTTTGGCATGCGCCACTTCGACGTGCAGCTGATCGGCGGCATGGTGCTGCACCACGGCAAGATCGCCGAAATGCGCACCGGTGAAGGTAAAACGCTTACCGCCACCAGTGCCGTGTATTTGAACGCGCTGGAAGGTAAAGGCGTGCACGTTGTTACCGTGAACGACTACCTCGCCCGCCGCGACTCGGCGCAAATGGGCAAGCTCTACAACTGGCTGGGGCTTTCCGTTGGCGTGATCTATCCGGGGATGAACCACTCCGAAAAAGGTCCGGCCTACGCCTGCGACATCACCTACGGCACCAATAACGAATTTGGTTTCGACTACCTGCGCGACAATATGGCGCTGGCCAAAGAAGACCGGTTCCAGCGTGGCCTGAACTTCGGCATCGTGGACGAAGTGGACTCGATCTTGATCGACGAAGCGCGCACCCCGCTGATCATTTCTGGCCCGGCCGATGAATCGCCGGAGCTGTATCTGCGCGTGAATGAGATCGTACCTTCGCTGACACGGCAAGAGACCGAAGAAGGCGAAGGTGATTTCTGGGTGGATGAAAAGCAAAAGCAAGTGCATATGTCCGAAGACGGGCAAGTACATGCAGAGGAACTGCTCCGCAAAGTAGGCGTATTGGGCGCCGAAGAAAGCCTGTACGCCGCGCAAAATATCCATGTCGTGCATCACCTCAACGCGGCGCTGCGCGCGCATGCGATCTATCAGCGTGATGTGGACTACATCGTGCGCGATGGCGAAGTCATCATCGTTGACGAGTTCACCGGGCGCACCCTGCCGGGCCGGCGCTGGTCGGACGGTCTGCACCAAGCGGTCGAAGCCAAAGAAGGCGTGCAGGTGCAGCGTGAAAACCAGACGCTGGCCTCGGTCACCTTCCAGAACCTGTTCCGCATGTACAAAAAGCTGTCCGGCATGACCGGTACGGCGGACACCGAAGCCTATGAATTCCAGAGCATTTACGCGCTGGAAGTGGTGGTCATTCCCACCAATAAGCCGATGATTCGTAAAGATATGTCGGACTTGGTCTTCCTCAACCGCAATGGCAAATACCGCGCGGTGATTGCAGAGATCAAAGAATGCGTGGCGAAAGGCCAGCCGGTGCTGGTGGGCACGACCTCGATCGAAGTGTCGGAGCTGCTGGGCGATGCGCTTAGCGAGGCGGGGATTCACCACGAAGTGCTGAACGCCAAGCAGCACGAACGCGAAGCCACCATCGTGGCGCAGGCCGGCCGACCGGGTTCGGTGACCATCGCCACCAATATGGCAGGCCGTGGTACCGACATTGTGCTGGGTGGATCGCTGGAAGTAGAGCTCGCCGAGCTGGGTGAGGGCGCTTCGCCCGCAGAAATTGACCGCGTGAAGAGCGAATGGCGGCAGCGCCACGATGCAGTGAAGGCCTCTGGTGGTCTGCATATCATCGGTACCGAGCGCCACGAATCACGCCGTATCGATAACCAGCTGCGCGGCCGTTCGGGCCGTCAGGGTGACCCGGGTTCCAGCCGTTTCTATCTGTCGCTAGAAGATAATCTGATGCGCATCTTCGCCGCCGATTGGGTGAAGAACATGATGGAGCGCATGGGCTTGAAGGAAGACGACATCATCGAATCGTCGATGGTGACGCGCCAAATTGCGAATGCGCAGCGCAAGGTGGAAGCGCATAACTTTGATATTCGTAAAAACTTGCTGGATTTTGACGACGTCAATAACGATCAGCGTAAGGTGATCTACGGCCAGCGCAACGAGTTGCTGGAAGCCGAGAGCATCAAGGGCAATGTGGATGGCATCCGCTTTGACGTGGTGGCCGATACGGTGGAGCGCTTTGTGCCGCCAGATTCCATCGACGAACAGTGGGATCTGCAAGGGCTAGAAGCCGAGCTTTTGGAGCAGTTTGGCGTGCAGATGGATCTTGTTGGCCTGCATAAGCAAGAGTCCGAACTGGACGCGCTACAAATTCGCGGCAAGGTTGTGGAAGCCGTGGACGCGCTGTTTGCGAGCAAAGAAGAACAGGTGGGTAGCGACACCATGCGCATGCTGGAAAAGCACGTCATGCTGAACGTGCTCGACCAAAACTGGAAAGAGCATTTGGCGCGCATGGATTACCTGCGCCAAGGCATCCACCTGCGCGGCTATGCGCAAAAGCAGCCGAAGCAGGAATACAAGAAGGAAGCCTTCGAGCTGTTCTCCGAGCTGCTGGAAAAGGTCAAGCGCGAAGTGACTTCGCTGCTGGCGCGTATCCGCATTCGCAGCGAAGAAGAAGTGGCGCAGGCCGAAGCACAGGAGCGTGCACGCGCGGATATCGCATCGAAAGCCATGCAGTTCCAGCACGCGGGTAGTGGCGGGATGGGCGCCGACGAAGAGGCAGCAGAAGTGCAGGCGGCGTTCGCTAACGTTGGTCGGAATGACCCTTGCCCCTGCAGCAGCGGTAAGAAGTTCAAGCACTGCCACGGGCAGCTCGCTTAATCACGCCATGGCCGCCGTCGCACTATGAAACAAATTCACGTTGTGGCGGCGGTAATGCGCGATGCGCTGGGCCGGATTTTGCTGGCGCGGCGCACCGAAGGGCGCGATTTGGCGGGGCTTTGGGAGTTTCCCGGCGGCAAGGTTGAGCCCGGCGAAGCGCCGGAAGCGGCGCTGGTGCGCGAGCTTGCCGAAGAGCTAGGTGTTGACGCGGTGGTTGGCGCGCCGGTGATGTGCGTGCCAATGCAAATGCCTAGCAAACACCTGCTGCTCGATGTGCGTGAAGTGCGCTTCACGGGCCAGCCGCGCGGGCTAGAAGGGCAGGCGCTGGTATGGGTGCCGCTGCATAAACTTTCAGGCTATGCGATGCCGCCAGCGGATCTCCCGGTGGTTGCCGAACTGCTGCGGCGCGCAGCACTGGGTGCATGAGGCGGCATAATCAGCCCATGAGCGCATACATTGTGGGTCTCACAGGGGGCGTAGCCTCTGGCAAAACTACGGTGGAAGCCTGTTTTCAGCGCTTGGGCGTGGTGGTGGCCGATGCCGACCACGCCGCGCGCGAGGCTGTGGCCGTGGGTAGTGATGGGCTGGCAGAGGTGGTTGCGGCCTTTGGTGCGGGCGTGCTGGCCGCCGACGGTAGCCTAGACCGCGCAGCGATGCGACAGCACATTTTTGCCGACGATGCGGCAAGAAAACAGCTCGAGCTGATCGTGCACCCGCGCGTGCATGCTTTGCTTGAGCAGGCTTGTCGCGCCGCGAGCGGCCCGTATGCCATCGCGTCGATCCCTTTGTTGGCAGAAGGTGGGCGCGCCCGTTACCCGTGGCTACAGCGCATTTTGTTGGTGGATGTTGCCGCAGAACTCCAGCTGATGCGGCTATTGCAGCGAGATGGTATTGATGAAACGCTCGCGCGCAAGATGCTAGCCGCGCAGGCAACACGCCAACAGCGGCTTGCAATTGCCGACGATGTGTTGGTTAACGATCAAAGTATCGATGCATTAAGCGCGCATGTTGCCGCGTTAGATGGGTTATATCGGCGCTTAGCCGCTGGCAAGTAGCGTTTTTAGTTGGGCCAGCGCACGGCCCCGGTGGCTGTCGCGGTTTTTGACTGCAGGCGCAAGTTCGGCCGCGCTGCAGCCATGCGTAGGTGAGTAAAACACAGGGTCATAGCCGAAGCCGCCATCGCCGCTGCGGGCATGCAAAATGCGGCCTTCCCACGTACCTTGCGCAACCAACGGTAGTGGATCATCGGCGTGATGTAGCAATGCAATAACGCAGACAAAGCGCGCGCTGCGTGCGGCATCGGGCGTATCGCGCAGTTCATGTAACAGCTTATCGATATTGGCCTGATGATCACCGTGCTGCCCCGCGTAGCGGGCCGAATATAAGCCTGGCGCGCCATTGAGCGCATCGACACACAACCCCGAATCGTCGGCGAGTGCGGGCAGCCCCGTGCAGCGGCTGGCGTGTCTTGCTTTCAAAATGGCGTTTTCAATAAACGTGGCGCCGGTTTCTTCGGCATCCTGCACACCAAGTTCCGACTGGGTGCGCAGAATGAACCCATCACCGAGAAGCGCGCGTAGCTCGGCGAGCTTGCCGGTATTGGAGGACGCAATTACAAGTTCCATCGTGTGCCCCGTGGCGCGTTAGACCGCAAGTGCGACCTGTTGCGCCGCAAACAGTTCCGCGCAGCCTTGCTCAGCCAACGCCAGCAGCGCGTCCAACTCATCGCGGCGGAAGGCATGGCCCTCGGCGGTGCCTTGTAGCTCGATAAAACCGCCGCCGTCGTTCATCACCACATTCATATCGGTGTCGCAGTCGCTGTCTTCGGCGTAATCCAAATCGAGTACCGGAACGCCGCGATAGATGCCAACGGAAATGGCAGAAACCGCGCCAAAGACGGGGTTGCGTTTGATGTCGCCTTTCTTCATGAGGTTGTTGATCGCATCCACCAGCGCCACGTAAGCGCCGGTAATGGCTGCCGTGCGGGTGCCGCCGTCGGCCTGCAGTACGTCGCAGTCTAGGGTGATCGTGCGTTCACCCAAGAGGCTGCGATCCACGCAGGCGCGCAGGCTGCGGCCAATGAGACGCTGAATCTCCAAGGTGCGGCCGCCCTGTTTGCCGCGTGCGGCTTCGCGGTCGGAACGGGTGTGGGTGGCGCGCGGCAGCATGCCGTATTCGGCGGTCACCCAGCCTTCGCCTTTGCCGCGCAAAAACGCGGGAACCTTGTTGTCCACGCTGGCGGTGCACAGTACGCGGGTGTCGCCAAAACTCACCAAAACCGAGCCTTCGGCGTGTCGGGTAAAGCCGCGCTGCAGGGAAACAGGGCGCAATTGATTGGGCGTGCGGCCGCTGGGGCGAGAGACGGTCATGTGGGGGCTTCCGAAGAAAGATTCTGCAATCAGAGGGCGGCTAGATTACCATTCACTCTTTGAGGGCTTTGGATTTCACATGATCCGCAGCATGACAGCTTTCGCCGCCGGCGAGCGCTCCACCGAATGGGGAACGCTTTCTGGTGAGCTGCGCGCGGTAAATCACCGTTTCTTAGAACTGGGCTTGCGCCTCCCCGATGAACTGCGCGCGTTTGAAGCGCAGCTGCGTGAGCGCGTGGCGGCAAGAGTGTCGCGCGGCAAGCTCGACCTTGTGCTGCGCCTGCGCGCGGCGGCTGGCGGCGATGCGCTGCAGGTGGATGAGGCGCTGATCGAGCGCTTAAGTACATTGGCAACAGGCTTAGATGCCAAATTTCCGCAGCTGCGCGTGCAGTTTACTGATGTGCTGCAGTTCCCCGGTGTGCTGCAAACGCGTGGGGTGGATGGCGAAGCCCTGAAGCAGCAGGCGCTCGCGCTGCTCGATGCCGTGCTGGACGATTTTATCGCCGCGCGCGAGCGTGAGGGCGGAAAGCTCGCTGCAGTCATTGCCGAGCGCGCCGAGGCCATTGCCAACATCGCGGCAGAGGTGCGCACGTTGGTGCCACAGATTCGCACCGGGCAGCGGCAAAAGTTGGAAGCGCGACTGGCTGATCTTGGGCAGCCGATCGAGCCAGGGCGGCTCGAACAAGAGCTCGTGATCTGGCTGCAAAAGCTCGATGTGGATGAAGAGCTAGACCGTTTGGACAGCCATTTGACCGAGCTGCGGCGCATCTTGAAGGGCGGTAAAGAGCCCGTGGGGCGGCGTTTGGATTTTCTGCTGCAAGAGTTCAACCGCGAGGCCAATACGCTGGGTAGTAAATCGGTGGATGCGCGCACCAGTAATGCGGCGGTTGAGTTAAAGGTGCTGATCGACCAAATTCGCGAACAAATCCAGAATATCGAATGAGCATGCGCGGAACTCTCTACATCGTGGCGGCGCCATCCGGCGCTGGGAAATCCAGCATCGTCAATGCGGTGTTGGCGCGCGATGCCAATATCAGCCTGTCGGTTTCATTCACCTCGCGCGCGCCGCGCCCGGGGGAAGTGCAGGGCAAGCATTACCACTTCGTATCTGCGCAAGCATTTGAAGCGATGGTGGCGGATGGTGATTTCTTCGAACACGCACTGGTGCACGGCGACCTGAAAGGCACGGCGCGGCAGTCGGTGGAGCCGTTTCTAGCGGCTGGGCGCGATGTGCTGCTCGAGATCGACTGGCAAGGCGCACGCCAGGTGCGCGCCAAAATGCCGGACGCGATCAGCGTATTTATTTTGCCGCCCTCACGTGCCGCACTGGAAGAGCGCATGCGTAAGCGTGGGCAGGACACGGAGGCCGTGATTCAGCGGCGTTTGGCGGCGGCGCGTGAAGAGATGAGCCACTATGGTGAGTTTGATTACGTCATCGTCAATGAAGTGTTTGAAACGGCAGTAACGGAAATGTGCAGCATCTTCACGGCCAGCCGTTTACGCCGCGAGTACCAGCAGGCCCGCCGCCCAGAATTGCTTCACGCTCTACTAGATGGGCCGAAGTAAGCGGTTGATTTGCAAGGCTAACTTGCGGTTGGCTTTGCTCTGCGCTAAACTTCACGGTTCCTTGAACGCATGCGCGGCTAGCTGGCCGCAGGACAGATATGGCTCGTATTACCGTTGAAGACTGCCTGCAAGTGGTGGATAACCGCTTCGAACTCGTGCTGATGGCGGCCAAACGCGCGCGTCAGCTGGCCAATAACGTCGAGCCCAAGCTCGACAATAGCGAAGCCAACGACAAGCCCACCGTGCTTGCGCTGCGCGAAATTGCTGCCCGCGCCATCAATACCGACTTCATCGACGCCGTTGAGAAGTCCGAGCGCGAGCGTAAAGAGCGCGAGGCGCTGGAATGGGCTGCTGCCGAAGTGGTGGCTGCCGAAGACGACATGAAAGGCGACGATTGAGGCGTTTTTCAGCACTTGATATGAAGAATCGGCCCCATTGGGGCCGATTTTTTTGGCAACCGTTTGCGGCTATGTCGCCGCAAGGTTAGGCTCAGCATATGACTGCAAATGATTCCACGCCCGCATCGGTCGAAACCGCCCCTAATATGGGCGCGGTGCCGCCCTATGTGCAGGCGCTGGAGCGTGCGGCGTACTACCTTAACGATGCGCAGCGGCTGCGTCTGCGGCACGCCTGGGTGGTAGGCGCCAAGGCGCATGAAGGGCAAACGCGCAAGTCCGGCGAGCCGTATATCACCCACCCGGTGGCGGTGGCGCAGGTGCTGGCCGAGCAGGGCTTGGATATTGAAACCCTGATCGCGGCGATCTTGCACGATACGATTGAAGACACGCCGCTGACCCGCGCCGATGTGGCCGAGCAGTTTGGGGAAACGGTGGCCGATCTTGTTGATGGCGTCACTAAACTAGACAAGCTGCGCTTTGCCGACCGGCAAGAAGCCGCGGCGGAAAGTTTCCGCAAAATGCTGCTGGCGATGTCGCGTGATTTGCGCGTGGTGCTGATCAAATTGGCCGACCGTCTGCACAATATGCGCACGCTAGGGGCCAAGTCGCACGATGCACGGCGCCGAATCGCCGTTGAAACACTGGAAATCTACGCTCCCATCGCGCAGCGCTTGGGCATGAACTTGATCAAGGCCGAGCTGCAAGACCTTGGCTTTCAGGCCTTGCATCCGTGGCGGCACGCGGTGATTTCCAAGCGCATCCGCAGCGCACCGCTGGTACGGCGCGAAGCACTGGCGCAAATTGAAGCGCGGCTGGCGCAGCGGTTGGCAATGGAAAAGCTCGATCATCGCTTGGTTGGGCGCATCAAAACACCGTGGAGCGTCTATACCAAGATGCACGCCGATGGCCGCACGTTTGCGCAGGTCATGGACGTGTTTGGCTTTCGTGTGGTGGTCGATTCCGTGGCCGACTGTTATCACGCACTCGGCGTGGTGCACGCGGCCTATAAGCCACTCGATGGGCGGTTCCGCGATTTTATTGCGATCCCGAAAGCTAACGGTTATCAGTCACTGCATACCGTGCTATTCGGGCCGTATGGCTCGCCCATCGAGGTGCAGATTCGCACCCGTGAAATGGACCTGATCGCCGAGCGCGGTGTGGCCGCGCATTGGGCCTACAAGATCGGTGCCGACGGCGGCGGCAATAGCGCGCAAAGCCGTGCCGCGGCGTGGATCGCGAATCTGGTGGAAAGCCAGCGCGCCACCGGGTCGTCGTTGGAGTTTTTGGAAAACGTCAAAGTCGATTTGTTCCCGGATGAGGTGTATCTGTTCTCACCCAAGGGCGATATTTTGTCGCTGCCGCGCAATTCCACCGTGCTCGACTTCGCTTACGCCGTGCATACCGATGTGGGTAATCACGCGGTGACTGCGCGGGTGGATAAAAAGCTTGCACCGCTGCGCTCCAAACTGGTGAGCGGGCAGACGGTTGAAATCATTACCGCCAAGGCGGCGGCACCGTCGTCGCAGTGGCTAGAATTTGTGGTGACCAGCAAAGCGCGCACAGCGATTCGCCAGCAGCTCAAGCAGTTGGAGCACGAAGACGCGGTGCAGCTTGGGCATTACATGCTCGACCGCGCATTAGGCGCGCAGGGTACCGCGCTTGACCGTGTGCCAATGGAGCGGGTGGACGCGTATCTGGCTGAAAATCGCTATAGCCGTCTTGAAGAATTGCTGGCAGATATTGCGCTGGGTAACCGCATGCCTGCGCAGGTGGCGGTGACGTTGGCGCAGCGTAGCCACGCGCCGGGGGCCACCGCGCTACGCGCACCGCAAGAGCGCATGCTGATTACCGGGCACGAGCGCGGCGTGATTAGCTTTGCACAGTGCTGCATGCCCATTCCACGCGATGAGATCATGGGCTACCACACGGCGGGCAAGGGGATTGTCGTGCACCGCATGGAATGCCCGAATGTGGCCGAATACCGCAAATCACCCGAACGCTGGGTGCCGATTGGCTGGGACCGCGAAGTCTCGGGCGATTTCAACGTGGCGGTGCGCATCGAAGCAGAAAATCGTCCCGGTGTGCTGGCGCAGATCGCAGCGGCGATTGCCAATGCCGAATCCAATATCGAACGCGTGGAATACCTCGAGCGAGATAGCAATATCGCGGTGCTGCGCTTTGCGATCGATGTGACCGATGATCACCATCTTGCTGAGGTGATTCGCGGCGTACGCCGTTTACACGCGGTGCAGTCTATCCAGCGCTGCTGACGGCGCTGCGTGCGCGCCGTAGAATGGGGCTTCTTCCAACTGCACTGGAATCCCCATGCCCCGTACCGCTATTCATACCGACCATGCTCCTGCTGCCATTGGCCCTTACTCGCAGGCCACGCGCGCGGGTAATACCGTGTACTTCAGCGGCCAAATTCCGCTGGATCCGGCAACAGGTGATGTGGTGGGTGCGGGTGATATCGAAGCACAGGCGCGCCGCGCGTTCGATAATTTGAAGGCCGTGTGCGAAGCCGCAGGCGGCAGCATGGACGACATCGTGCGCGTGGGGCTTTACCTCACTGATCTATCGCAGTTTGGTGCGGTCAATACGGTGATGGGTGAATACTTCGCCAAGCCCTATCCGGCGCGCTCGACGATCGAAGTGTCGGCGCTACCGAAAGGCGTGGCGTTCGAAGTGGACGCTGTGATGGTGCTAGCGTAACGGCGACTGTGCGGTATCGGCTGCGCCCGTGTGGCGCAGCTCGCGAGGAAGGTGGCCGGTCCAGCGCTTGAACGCGCGGCGAAAATCGCGCACATCGGCAAAGCCCACCGCACTCGCAATTTGCGTAAGTGTGAGCTCGCGTTCAAACAATAAACGGCGCGCGTTGCGTTCGCGCACGCGATCGAGCAGTGCGCGGTAGCTGGTGTGTTCGGCCTGCAGCTGGCGGCGCAGGGTGCGTTCGGTCATATGCAGCTCGCGGGCCAGCTCGCCAAGCGCGGGGGCGTGCGAGGTGTCCAGCGCAAGGCGCTGCTCGATCGTGCTGGCGATGCGCTCGCCTTGCCCGGGTGGCATTTGTTGATCGCAGAGATTTTTCAGCTGACGTGCGGCGGCGGGGTTGGCGGCAGGCATAGGCGCATCCAGCCAGTGCTGGGCAAGCACAAGCCGATTGTCGGCGCAGCCAAACAAAACACTACCACCCAGCAGCTGCTGGTAACGCTCGGAATAGCGCGGTGCGGGGTAGCGCAATTCAATACGCTCAGGTTTGAACCCGGGCCCGAGCATGGCGCGGCAGAGGTTGAGGCTGCTGGATAAAAATTCTTCACAGAGATAAGGCTCAAGCGACGGCTGGTCACTGTGCATTTCGAAGGTGAGCGCGGCTCCAGCGGGGTCGGTGTCTAGTGCAAGGCTTAGCATGGCGCCAGAAATTGGCGCGAAGCGAATGCCAGTACGCAGTGCTTCACCAAACGTAGGTGCGGCCAGCATGGCGAGGCCGAGGACGCCAAAGTCGGCGAGCGACTGACGGCTCCCCAGCTCCAGCCCGTGGCCCTCGCCGGGCAGGGCGGCCAGCGCGCGATGCAGCAGCAAGATCACCTCTTGGTGCGAGAGCGTGGGCGGCGCGGTGTTGGCGACAAACGCACGATTGGTCATGCGTAGGCCGTTAAACCAGATCGCGCTATCGACGTTGAGCTCGGCCGCCCGTTGCACCAGTGCGGCCACGATATTGCCGTGGAAGTGGTTGCTGCTGGGTAGGCGTTGGTCGAGGCGGCGCGGGCGCGGAGGCATAAAGTGGCGTAATGTCCGTTTCACCCCCATTCTATGGCGAATGGCCCCTATGCAGGCCAATGCAGATAGTCACACACTGAAAAAAATTTCGCCTTGGGGAGGCAGGAATGCGCGTACTTCGCTGTTCGTTGTGGGTGGGAATGCTGCTGTTGGCGGTAGGCTGCGGAAAAAGCGAGGCCCCGGCCACGGCACCGTCGGCGATAGATACCGATGCGGCAAACGCTTTGCGCACAAAACTGTTAGACGCTAAGCCCGGCGATGTGATCGAGATCCCAGCAGGGACATTCCATTTTGACCGCAGCCTCAATTTGCGCGTCGATAACATCACCTTGCGCGGGCAGGGGATGGATAAAACCATTTTGAGCTTCAAAGGCCAAAAGGCTGGGGCGGAAGGGTTGCTGGTCAATGCCGATGACTTCACCTTAGAAAACTTGGCGATTGAAGACAGTAAAGGTGATGGTTTCAAAATTAGCCAGTGCAAGCGCGTTACCGTGCGCGGCGTGCGCGTGGAATGGACGGGTGGGCCTAAAACCAGCAACGGCGGCTACGGTCTGTATCCGGTGCTGTGTCAGAACGTCTTGATCGAACATTCTGTGGCCATTGGTGCGTCGGATTCGGGGATTTATGTGGGGCAGTCGCGCGATGTGATCGTGCGTAACAGCCGCGCCGAACGCAATGTGGCGGGGATCGAAATTGAAAATACGATCAATGCCGACGTATATGACAATGTCGCCACGGGCAATACCGGTGGAATTTTGGTGTTCAACATGCCCGCACTCACCCAGCAAGGTGACGCGATCCGCGTATTCAAAAATAAAGTGATCGCCAATAATTTGGCCAACTTTGGTGCAGAAGGTACGCCTGTTGCCAGCGTGCCTGCGGGGAGTGGCGTGGTAGTGAACTCCAATGACAATATCGAAATTTTTGATAACGAGATCGCCGACAACAACACGGCGAATATCATCATCTCGAGTCTGTTTTCAACGGGTTATAAAGACCGCGAAACGTCGAACGATTTTGACCCCTACCCAGAAGGCATTTACGTGCACGATAACCGCCTGTCGGGTGGCGGCGGGTCGCCAGATCGGCTGGAGTTCAAAGCCTTGAAAGTGGCGCTGTATGGGCTTACTGGAAGTTTTCCAGACGTGCTGTTTGATGGCTATGTGAACCCGCAGCGCAAGCAAGGGCCGCAGCTGTGTTTTCAAGGCGTATCGGGCGTAGCCAATGCCGATGGGCCGGGCGGCTATAAGCACCCAAGCAAAGACGCCAAGCCGTTTGATTGCACGCTGCCGGCGTTGCCAGTGGTCGATTTGAAGCGGGGTTGAATGATGCGGTTTCGTACACTTTTTCTGGCCGCGGCGCTTGCCCTATCGCTAGGCTCTTGTACGCGTATGCAGGCACCTGCGCCGGTGCATTTCTTTGCTGAGGGCATGCCGGAAAAATTATCCGACTGGAATGTGCTTTATCTGAGCAACGGCAAGCTCAACCTCAATACAGGCGTATTGCCTTACGATCTCGACACGCCTTTGTTCTCCGACTACGCGCACAAGCTACGCACGGTATGGATGCCTGAAAAGAAAGCAGCGCGCTACCGAGAGTACGAAGCGCTGGAGTTCCCGGTTGGCACGATCATCAGCAAGACGTTTTATTTCCCGTTAACAAAATCTGGGCGTGGTGACGGAGCAACAGTGCTGCGTTCAGAAGATGCGGCGCTTGGAGCAACGGGGGATGGCCTTGCACTTGATCAAGTGCGCTTGGTGGAAACGCGGCTACTGGTGCGTCGTGAACATGGCTGGGTGACCTTGCCCTATGTCTGGAATGCCGAGCAAACGGAAGCCAAACTGATGCGCGGTGGGGAGATCGTGCCGCTTACATTAGTGGGAGAAGACGGACGCCGCGAACAGGCGAACTACATGGTGCCAGACGATAATCAATGCGCGGGCTGCCATAGCGTGGATTTGAAGTCGAAGGACGTAGATCCCATTGGCCCCAAGGTGCGCCATCTCAATCATGATTACGAGTACGTCGATGGGCGAGAGAACCAGCTCGCACGCTGGCAAAAAATAGGTTACCTCTCCGGTGTGCCTGCGGGTGATTTGCCCAAAAACCCGGCGTGGAATGACCCAAATGCATCGCTGGAAGCAAGGGCGCGCTCGTATCTCGATATCAACTGCGGGCACTGCCATAGCCAGAAAGGCGCAGCACGCACGTCGGGGATGTGGCTTGATGCCGCGACGCAAGAATTGGCGCGGCTTGGGCAGTGCAAATTACCCATTGCTGCGGGGCAGGGGACGGGAAACCGGCCTTGGGATATTGCCCCAGGGAAACCCGATGACTCTATCGTGGTGTATCGCATGGAGAGCAAAGACCCAGGGGTGATGATGCCGGAACTTGGGCGCAGCGTGGTACATAAGGAAGGTGTGCAGTTAATCCGCGATTGGATCGCCGCAATGCCGCAGCAGCAGTGTGATAAATAACTTCATGATGCAAACACAGCCATTGGCCGGTCGTAATAAGAAGGGGATAACAAGATGCAACACAATCAGTTGGCGAGCGGAATTCAAAAAGCGCTTCTGGTCGCACTGCTAAGTTCAACGGCGCTCTCAGTGCAGGCGCAAGACACGCCGCAGGCAAAAAAAGACGCGGTTGAACTCGATAAGATCGTGGTGACGGCGCAGAGCCGCGAGCAGGAATTACAAGACGTGCCAATCGCGCTGCAAGTGATGGATGCAAGCGTCATTGAAACCACGGCGGCCACCACCATTGGCGATCTTGATAGCTTTGTACCAGGTCTGCAAGTGGATGAAACGCAGGCCACCCAGCCAAGATTCAGCCTGCGCGGACTAAGTACCGACGATATTGGTATTGGCACCGATTCCACGGTGGGTGTGTATGTGGACGGCGTCTATGCCGGACGCGGCGGCGGCACGGTGCTGCCGTTCTTGGACGTCGAACGTATCGAAGTGTTGAAGGGGCCGCAGGGTACCCTGTTTGGGCGCAATACCGCAGCGGGTGCGATTTCGATCATTACGCGTTTGCCAGGGAGTGAGTTTGAAACGCGTGCGCGCGTGCGCGGCGGCAGCCACGGCAAGCGTCACTTCGACGGCATGTTCAATGTTCCCGTGAGCGAGAACGTGGCGCTACGCATCAATGCCATGCACGAACAAACCGATGGCTATATGCGTGATGGTGTTACCGGGAAGCCACTCGACGATGGCCGTAACGATGCCGTGCGGATGGCACTGAGCTGGAATCTTGGTGAGAACACCCGCGCCTTAGTGTCGTGGGATCACGAGAAACTGAACCAGCGCTCGCGGCCCATGGTGAGCCTTGTCGCCATCGATCCGCTCACGGGGCTGCCTGAGTATCCGGTCAACCCGGCGCACTATCTCGATCCGTTCAAACAGGCGGCGGTGACCGACGTTGTGGGGAACGATGAAACCCGTAACTACGACGGCGGTACGCTGCGCATCGATCACGATTTTGAGTGGGGGCATCTCACCTCAACCACCGCCATGCATCGCTACGATACGTGGAATTTGGCAGAGGAAGACGGCACCAATCTGCAGCGTTTGTATATTGATACCAATAATATTGAACGCAATAAATCGTGGTATCAGGAATTCAAGTTCAGTGGTTCCACCGACCGCCTCGACTGGGTAGCCGGTGCCAGCTGGTATCAAGAAGATGCGAAGCAGTCGAGTGTGGTGGATCTCAATAGCAGTAGCGTCGATACCGCGGCAATGTACGCGCTGGGCGTGCCGCTGTTTAGCGTGCTGCAATCGGTAGCCGATCAATACGGTGTGCCCGTGCAATTACTCGGGCAGACCTGGCAAGAGTCTTATGACAACACGCTGAAGGCGACGTCGTATGCGGCGTTTGGTGACGTGATCTGGCATGTCAACGACAAGTTGAACCTCACCTTTGGCTTGCGCTACACCCGCGATGAGAAGAAGTTTACTTGGTTCAATACGTATCATCGTGCGGATGCGTTGAATCAAGCACTGCAGGTATTGGATCAGGCGGGAATCTTGGCCGCTGTGGGTGCGGCGGCGGGGATGCCGCTGGATGCGCAGTTCTTGGCGGGGTTTGATCTGGCCTTTTCTGACCCGGTTTCGATGGCGAATAAAGGCATCACCAATCGCGCCAGCAATAGCTGGGGAGACTTCAGCCCGCGCTTCGTGGTGGACTATCACGTCAACGACAACACCATGGTGTTTGCGTCCTTGGCCAAGGGCTATAAAGCTGGCGGCTATAACGCGTTCTCGCCCGGCGCACATTTTGAAAATGAAGATGTGTGGAACTTGGAGACGGGTATCAAGCAATCGCTTGCCGGTGGCCGCTTCGAATACGAGGCTTCGCTGTACCACTACAAATACGACAATCGTCAAGCGATTTGGTTGGATCAAACCACGTCGGTGCCGCGTTATGTCACCAATGTTAGCGATCTGAAAGCCACGGGTGCAGAGTTCAGTGCGCGCTGGCAGCCCGCAAAAGGCCTGTCGTTTGACTTCAATCTTGGGTGGATCAATTCCACCTATGATCAATATGTAACGCCGGAAGGCTTGAACCTAACCGGCGCACCCACCGGCGAGCCGCGTCTGTCGTATTCGGTGGGCGGCAGCTACCGCTTTGATCTAGCAAGTTCAGGCAGCATGCTGGCATCGGTGCGGCATGGTTATCGCGGTGCGCAGCGCTGTAATGCGGCCTCGTCGGGGCAGGGTAATTGTGCTTCGTATTCTGCCTTCCGCGTTGGTAACGCCAGCAATCGCACCGATCTATTCCTGCAATGGCGTTCACCACAGGAGTTCTGGAGTATTGCGGCCTATGCAAATAACGTGTTCGACAACCGCTATGTCACGGGGCTACGGCAATACGGTACAACGGTCTTCGGCACGCTGGGTGCTTCGCTCTCGGCACCGCGAGAATACGGTTTGGAAGTGCAGTACCGCTTCTAATTTCCCGTTAGCGCTGGCGTAAAACGGAAGCAGTCGGCATCCTAATGCAATGTCGGCTGCTTCTTTTTCTGCCATCCCGGCGGCACAAACCCCTATTTCCGCCTTAACCGGCGTAGGCCCTGCACTGCGAGAAAAACTTGCGGCGCGGGGTTTGATGACCCTGCAGGATCTCTGGCTCCACCTGCCGCGCAGCTATGAGGACCGCACCGTTCTGACGCCATTGGCGCAGCTGCGCACAGGTCAGGCGGCGCAAGTGGAAGGGCGCGTGCAGGCAGTGGAGCGTAGTTTTCGCGGCCGCCCGATGCTGAAGGTGGTGATCGCGGATGAGGCTTTGCGCTCGCTTACGCTGCGGTTCTTCCATTTTCGTGCAGCGCAGGTGGCGCAGTTTGTAAAAGGCGCTGTGATTCGTGTTTACGGTATGCCGCGGTCTGGTCAGCACGGGTTAGAAATCGTGCACCCGAGTTACCGCCTTTTGGGCGAGGGT